>NZ_FRBC01000024.1 GCF_900142515.1 Pseudoselenomonas ruminantium
CACGCCGCCAGCGTTCGTCCTGAGCCAGGATCAAACTCTCCATAAAATTTATGAAGAACTTAATCAAGCTCTCAATTATCTATTAAAGAAATTGCCGATTGCTATGTTGTTCATACCAATCGATGTTTATTAAGAAACTAAAAGTTTCTTCAAACATCTGGCTTAATCATGTTGCATGATTATTTTGCATTGTTTAGTTTTCAAAGAACAATCATTGTCGCACTCTTCAGAAGTGCCTGTCGCTTCAAGCGACTCATTTATCTTATCACCAGCAGTTCAGCTTGTCAAGAACTTTTTTAAATTCTTTTTTGAAGCTTTTCGGAACTCTTCAGTGCCTCGCCAATCAAGGCTTCGCTACACTGTTTTGTGTCCGTGTCTGTCAGCGACTTGTATTATATTACACGAGTCGGAAGGATATGTCAACACCTTTTTTTAAAAATCATGAAAAAAGTTTAAGGATTGGCTTTCAAGCCCCTTTCGTCAACCGCAGCTGGCACCTTCCCCGCAAGGCAGGATTGAGAGCCGAGATGCTATTTTATTTCTCACACGCCTATACGCAGGCATATGTGCATATATATGTTGCCAAACATTCCATCTCCGTAGTATCCTAATTCCAAGGAGGATTGATTATATGGAATTCTTAGACCTCGGCACAACCGCCTTTTTGATATTCTTTGGCTTTATGGCCGCTTTCATAGACTCGGTGGTTGGCGGTGGCGGCCTGATTTCCGTCCCTGCCCTCTTATGGACAGGCCTGCCGCCAGTATTGGCCCTGGGCACCAACAAGTGCGCTGCCGTGATGGGCTCCCTGACCAGCTTCATTACCTTTGTACGCTCCGGGAAAGTCGATATCTATCTGATGAAGCGCCTCTTCCCCCTTTCCTTCCTTGGCTCGGCTCTGGGGGTATTCGTGGTACAGATGGTGCCACCGGATATCCTGCGCCCGCTGGTCATCATAATGCTGATTGCTGTTCTTATCTATAGTATAGGCAAAAAAAATTGGGGCAAGGAAAACAAATATGCCGGCATGTCCACAAGGCTCCTGTTCCTTTCTGGCATCGTCGCCTTCTCACTGGGCTTCTACGATGGCTTCTTCGGTCCCGGTGCCGGCTCGTTCATGCTCTTCGGCCTGCTCATGGTCGGCTTCGACTTCTTAGGTGCTGCCGCCAATGCCCGCACCTTGAACTTTGCCAGTAATATCTCCGCCGTGATCTTCTTCGGCGCTCTGGGACAAATCGATTTTTCCCATGCCATTCCCATGGGACTGGCCATGATTGCCGGTGCTTACTGCGGCGCTAACATGGCCTTGAAAAAAGGCGTAGGTTACGTGCGCCCTTTGTTCATCACCATCACAACGATACTGATCGGCAAACTCGTATATGGCTTGTTCTTCTAAACGGACAACAGGATGAAGCAAAGCCCCCCTTGCCTTATGGCAAGGGGGCTTTGCTTCAATCACTTGATCATCATCCACGTCCCGGCCGTGATCAGTACGGCCCCGATTGCAGATTTCATGGTAAATTCTTCATGGAGGAACAAGATGGCCAGTATCAGCGTCAACACAACGCTCAATTTATCCACCGCCACTACGGCTGAAGTTTCCCCCAGTTGCAACGCCTTGAAATAACACAGCCAGGAGGCGCCAGTAGCAAAACCGGATAAAACGAGGAAGATCCAACACTTGCGGCTGATGTCCGCTATCCCGCTTTGAGCATTGGTCAGGAACACCATTCCCCAGGCCAGCACCAATACCACCACCGTGCGGATAGCTGTCGCCAGATGAGAATTCACGCCTTCGATGCCGACTTTGGCCAATATTGCCGTCAACGCAGCAAATACAGCCGATAACAACGCCAGTAACAACCACATAAGCAGACCTCCTGTCTCCAAACGTAACCTTTCCTGCTTTATATTGTAGCACAGGAAAACACGTCCAGATAGTGACTACCGCCCTTGACAACTCTGAGAAGTTTTGTCCGGCATTACTCCTGCGGCTTGATCAATCCATTCTGGTAAGCCAGCAACAGATTATACAGATCCGTAATCTCGTCCTGTATGATCTTCCCTTCATCTGTGTCCCCCAATGTTGTCCGACACGCCTGCAGTTCCACGGTTTCTGATACCGATTCAATATCCTGGTTCTCCTTCAGAGCTTCCCGGACATCCGCAATCTTCTGATGCTGCAGGAGACGCAGGCCACGGGAATTGGAAATCAGCGTGTAGCCGGAGATTCCCGTCTTGCTGTGGTACGCCTTGCAAAAACCACCGTCAATGATGATGGCCTTGCCCCCCGCTTTTACCGGTGTTTCCCCCTTCTTCACCTTGACCGGCACATGCCCGTTGATAATATGACCTTTCGCTGGATCAAGACCAAACTCTTTGAGCACCATAGCACAAGTCTTTTCGCTGTTGATGTACTTGAAATAGGGATCAGACGGCTCCTTCCAGGTGCTTTCATCAGCAATCAGCGCGCGTTCAAAGGTCTTGAATTCCCGCCCCGATACTGGCGACAGCCGTCCGCACCAGAGGAAATACATGAAATCCACCGCACCGGATGTATGGTGCAGATAAGCCTCCCGGGCCATGCGGTCGCAATAATCAAACCAGGCCCGGCCTTTCAGCTCCTGCCCGTCATAGGACACAGACCGCATCGTGCCATCTTCATTGAGCAGCACACAGCCATGAAACAGCAGATTGCCGTTGTAGCGGGTATAGAGACTCCCCTTCTGATAGAGGTAATCCACATGCTGCTGCAACACGGCACTCTCCAGGAAATAAGATTTCAGATCCGCAATGATGGCCGCTTCTTTCTCAGTCAGCCGATAAGGATCATCTGTATCCTCATCAATCGTGGGAAAGTACGCACTTTCCAGTTCATAACGCCTGCCATCCCCCAACACAGCATGGGATGAGCGAAAATCGATCTTATCGAGAAGCAGCCGGCTGTCCATCTGATATTCCGGATGACGGCGGATAAGCTGCCCCTCCAGCTTGAACATCATCATCGTGATGGCCTTTTCCGCGGCCTTGATGGGATTGGCATCCGGATAGCTGCGGGAGGCAAAAGTGGTCAAAGGCCGCAAGCTGATGCCATAACCACGTTCCAGCACATCGGTATTGTTGTAGCGCAGGGAATTGCGCACTACCGCCGCGATACAGGATTCATTGCCCAGTGCCGCCCCCATCCAGAGCACATCATGATTGCCCCATTGGATATCGACCGAAGGATGTTTCATCAACAGATTCAGGATGGCATCCGGCCGGTTTCCCCGGTCGAAGAAATCTCCGACAATATGCAGCCTGTCAACCGCCAACCGTTTGATGAGCACGGTAAAGGCCTCGATAAAATCCGCGCCGCTGTCGATCTGCACGATGGTATTCAACAGCCGCTTATGATAGACAAACTGAGCATTATCCGCCTCAGGCCGTGTATTCATCAATTCCATGATGACAGACTCATACCGCTTAGGGATAAAACCGTGGACTTTGGAAACTGGATACTTATAGCTCATCAGCTTAGACAGTTCCAGTAACTGCGAAAGATTCTTCCGGTACCATTCTGGCGTATTCTTATGAACACTCACCATCTGCTCAATTTTTTCCTTGGGATAATAGATCAAGGTGCAGAACTCCGCCTTCTCCTCTTCGCTGAGACGTTCGCCAAAGACATAGTCCACCTTTTCCCGGATAACCCCGGAACAATTGTTGAGAATATGAAAAAATGACGCATACTCTCCATGCAGATCGCTCATAAAGTGTTCGATGCCCTTAGGCAGTGACAACCGTGACTGTAAATAAATCAACTGTTCATACACGGATTCTTTGGTTGGATATTTCTCTGCCAATAACCGCATAATCTTATTTGGCCTGCCCTTAGCTGCTGCACCACGTACCATCTTTGACCGCCCCCGTATTATTATTTACATTTATTCAGTTTTATTTTACCATAGATTGGGCGTGAATGATATAGGTCAGAATGACCACAGCCATCGAAAATAAATATTCTGCTACAGAACCTACCTTAAAAAGCCTGACTCCTACTTTTTGCCAGGGCAAAAGAAACGGCACTTTGCCGCAAACAGCATCTTCAGCGATATGCAACAGGGCGCCGATAGCCAAAAAGCTGATTCCCCGCTCCACATCAGCACCATGTGGCAGCAGCCCCAGCTGCATGATTGCATAGATTGCAATATAGATGACCGGCCAATGCGACCAGCCGCGATGCCGTGCCCGCCAGCTCCAATAATCCGCCCCTGGCCGTCCTTCCACTTTATCCGGCAAGATGGCACCGGCCATCGAAAAAACGGCTGCCAACGGGTCTCCCGTGGCCCCAAAAACGATAACCCCCGTTACGATTTCATGATTAACCCATTTCATTAAGCTTTCCTGACTCCTTTAATATTGGTCCATTTTTACTTATTCTAACATATCAACAAGCTGAAATTCCATATGCTTCAACCCCTGACTTAACATTGCTACCACTGCATTCTTATAGTATAATGGGGGTACTTAAATGAACGGAGATAACGCAAATGGATGATTATACTTGGCAAAAGCGGCTTAGGGCACGACGCAGCCGGGAACACCGGCGGCTTTACTTCGGCTTTTTCCTGCTAGCCGCCATCATTGGAGCAACGGTGTGGTATTTCTTCTTCTATATACGCACCCCCGAATATGCTCTGCAACAGATTCAAACCGCCATCACCGAACATGACGAAGAAACGTTCAAGCATTATGTAAATGCGGAACTCCTTTCCTCCCGTGCGTATGATGATCTGACCATAGACCTTTTTGCCTATGACTCGGAGCTGACACCGAAAACCAGGTCCATGTTCGAAAAGTTCTATATCCTGATAAAGCCGCAGCTGGCCGAAGGTATGGAAAATGCAGCCCTGCAGCGTATCAGCACCGGCAGCTGGAGCCTGCCCGAAGGCACGGATATCCTGAAAGGACGCCAGCTTGGCATAGACTTCGAACGCTTTATTGAACGCAGCCAGATCCGCAACACAACGATCACAGGCATTGGCAAGGTGGAACACTCCGGCCACAGTGCTACAGCAGAACTGACGATAAGAGAGGATTACACCCAAACCGAGTTCACGCTGCAGCTGGCTATGGAACAAGCGGAGGACGGACATTGGCAGGTAGCCTATATCAAGAATTATAAAGCCTATCTGGATCAGATATCCCCCTTGCAGAACAAAGACATTGCCGACTACATCGCAGCTACCAAAAAAATCGTCAACGACAGCAATGAAACCTTTGAAGTGTATCAGAATCACTTCAAACGGCTGAACAGTTCCAAAAATGGTCATCTCTCTTCTCAGCAAAAGCAGAACATCGCATCCCTGATCGAGGGAGATATCATCCCCAGCCTGCAGGAACGGCAGACCCAGCTGGATACTGTAGAAGTCCCGCCAGGAGCTCAATATCTGGCCCGTCAGCGGCAACAGGCCACGGAAACCAGCATCAAGGCCTGGCAGCATTATGTAAAAGGCCTGCGGGAAGACAATCCTGCCGAATTCGCCACAGCGGAAACCCTCCACAAACAGGAATTGGCCATCGATCTCCGGGTACAGGATATAATCCGCCACACGGCCATCAGTAAGAATATCCCCAATCTGCCCTGATGATTTACTATGGTTCTTTATGGTTTCGCTTGACTTATTAGTATTTCGTAGTAAAATGTAACTAAAGAACTTGTGTGAAAATTCGTAAATACAATCAATTAACTTATGAACCATGCAATTATACAATGAGGAAAGGTGGCTCGATACTATGACTGCAGCAAAGACTTTGTGCCAGGTTCTGCTGGCACCCTTCTCCGGAAAAACCATGGAACTTGCCTCTGTTCCCGACCCTGTATTTGCCGAAAAACTCACAGGTGATGGTTTGGCCATCGAACTAAACAGTGATACCGTACTAGCCCCCTGTGACGGCGTGATTTCCCTGTTTTTCGACACAAAACACGCTTTTGCCATCACCACAGACGATGGCATCCAGATCCTGGTGCATGTGGGGCTGGACAGCATCATCCTGAACGGTGAAGGGCTAACGGCCCTGAAAAAATCCGGAGACCGTGTAACCGCCGGCACTCCCATCATCAAACTTGATCTGGATGTGCTGAAGAAGAATTCCATCAATATGATCTCACCTGTATTGATTGTCAACTACGATAAGGTATCGGAATTGAAGCCCCGTTCGGCCGGCTGTGAAGTTGCCGCCGGCAATGATGAAGTATTGCAATACGCCATAGCCATATAAGAAAAAGCCGCCTATAAGGCGGTTTTTTTATGCACATCAAGGCCCGGCCCTAACGTTGCAGATACATGTTGATTTCTTTCTGCACCTGGCTCAGGGCATTGCTTAGCGAACTATTCTCCTGCAGCACATGGTACAACCGGTTATCAGCCAGATTCATCGCCTCTTTATAACGAGGGAACTTCGGTTCCGTCATACAGTCAACCATGACCTCACTGACGGTTTTAAGGTCCATCTTCTCGCTGCCCGGAGTTGTCTCCATTAATAATTCCTGGGCACGATCGGATTCCACTACATCCCGCCGCACTGGCAAGGCTTGGGATTTCGTCAATACCATTTCCTGGATCACAGGATCATAGCAAAGCGTCTTCAATAACTCCCAGGCCAAACGCTGTTCACCGCTGCGCGCACTGATGCCCACCAGCATGGTCTGCATGATGGAAGAATTGCTACCCGAAGGCCCCGCAGGCAGTTTGATGCAGTCCCATTCAAAAGAGCTGTATTTCTTTATGCGCCAGGGATAAGGCTTATACGTCCGATACTCCGCAAAAGTAAACGGGCGGAAAGCCACCTTTCCCATATCAAAGTCCTTGGCTGTCACTTCCTGCCCCTGACTGACAGCATGCAGTTCGGCCATAAAGCGCATGACTTCCTCCATGTTCTGGCTGGAAAAATCAGCACTCTTCCCATCTTCAGAAAAGATGCGGGCATCATTGGTAAGTGCCGCTTTGCGCCAGGTATAATCATACACCCCGAACTGATCCAGCCGGCCATCCCCATTCGTGTCCTTTGTAACCGCCTTGCAGATGCGCAGGAAATCCTGCCAGGTCCAGGTATTGTCAGGGATGGGTATCCCCTCTTTGGCCAGCAGGGTCTTATTGACGAACATCAGTGTAGTCACGGAACCTACAGGCAAAGCATAACTGATGCCCTTGCAGCGTCCATCCTCCAAGGCCTTGGGATAATAAACCGATGGATCAAAATCCGCATCTTTATTCATCACCCGATCCAAAGGCAGCAAGGCACCAATGGAGGCATAAAGATCAAAATCCTGACTGGGAACCACAAAGATATCCGGCTCCTCCCCCTTCAGCAGGCGCTCTGCCAACCACTCGGAATAATCATCCTTGCGGATGCCGCTGACATACTTCACCCGCACACCAGGGTGTTCTGCTTCAAAGCGCTTGATGCCTTCTTCCAGCAGGGCATAGGAATCCCCTTCTGGCACATTCCAGTTGCTGCCAGCAAAAAGACCGACCGTCAACACCTTCGGCCGCGTGAGATACCAACCCAGGAAACAGGTCATGAAGACCAGGAAAGCTAAATATAGCGCAAACCCACGCTTCACGATACATCCACCTCAGCAGCAGCCAGTCCTGTCTGCACGGCCCAGATTGCCAATTGCGTGCGGTCCCTGAGCCCCAGTTTCGACAACGTACTCGACAGGCTGTTACGCACAGTGCCCTCCGAAAGATTGAGCTTTTCTGCGATTTCCTTATTGGATAAGCCATGCCCCACCAGATGCGCGATATTGCGTTCGGTACGGCTGAGTCCTTCCGTCGCCGGATTGGGCTCCACGGCACTGCTTCCCTGTGCCATCTGGTTGAAGAACTTCACCACCTTCGTGACTATGCCGGGATTTATCATCGCCCCTCCGGATACCACGGTCCGGATCGCCCCTGTGAGTTCAGGAACCGATACGCCTTTGAGCAAATACCCGCTCGCACCATATTTCAGCGCATTGAACACATATTCATCATCATCAAACGTGGTCAGGATTATGATTTTCACATTCGGATAAAGACGCTTCACTTCCCGGGTTGCTTCCACGCCATCCAATTCCGGCATGCGCACATCCATCAAAATAACATCCGGCAGGTCCTGCGTCAGCATCTCCATCAGGATCTGCCCATTTTCCGCCACACCTGTTACCTCGATATCCTCATTCTGATCCAGGACAATTTTCAGGCTTTCCCGGATAAGTTCCTGATCATCGGCAATAAACACCTTGGTCATTCTCATGCCTCCCGATTATTCTCTATTGCATTTTTCCCCATAGGAATCGTGGCTTCCAAAGTAAAGCCATTGTCGCTCCAATAGCGCAGCCGCCCATGCAAGAGCGCCAGCCGTTCCTCCATATGCCTGAGCCCGAAGCCCTGCTGTATCTCAACACAGCCTGCTCCATTGTCGGCAATGATGATATAAAATCTTCCCGGTTCCAAACCGCAGGTAACCGTGACTTTAGTTGCCTTCCCATGACGGCGGGCATTGGTGATCCCTTCCTGTACAATGCGATAGATGACCTCTTCTTCATCTTCCCGCAGTTTGTCCGGCCAGCCCAATTCCACCAGATGGATCTCCACGCCCGAAGAAGCTGCAAATTCCGCGATAACTTTTTTTATAGCCTGTTGCAAAGGCATTTTTTCCAGATCATCCGGCCGCAGCTTCTTCACGGAACGGCGCACATCCACAATGCCATGCTGCGCCGTTTCCCGAATCTTCTCCATCTGCTTTTTCACGGTGCCGGGAGCCGCATCCACCAGAACCAGGCAGGCATCCAGCCCCGCCACGATTCCCGTCAGGGTATGCCCCAAAGTATCATGGATTTCCCTGGCCAGACGGTTGCGTTCCCGCGTTTCCGCATTGCGTTCTGCCTCGATGGCATAAGCACGCAAGCGCACATTCGCCTCTTCCAGCTGTTTATTCAAGCTGGCGATCCGCTCCTTCTCATGATGTTTGTTCTGCACCAGCAACACCAGGTACAGGACAAACAACACGATATTCAAGGAAATCAGTCCGTTCTTTATCGCCAACAAAACAGACTGCACCTCGGGGCGGTAATACGCGGCATAGACATCGAAAGGAGCTACATGCCGCTGGAATATCGCCAGATTATAATTGGCCATGAAATATAATCCCAGCATGGCCCCCAAAAGCAGCCAGCTCTGATTCTCTTCATGATAACGATGCATGAGATCCGCTACAGCCAGCAGGACCACACCATCATAGGCCAGGTTCAGGCTCCGCATCAGCAACATGCAGACACCGATCTCTGCGGCAAAGACCAAATGCCGCTGCCCGCTCGTAATGCCACCATGACGATAGAGCTTTCCCAACAGCAGCAGCAAAGCATAAGCCCCCACTGCCGCCAGGAATCCCCTGAGTGCCGGCAAGGGCACGATCGGCAATGTTGTCAGGAACGCATGCGCCGACATGGTGTTGATTATCTTCTCCTGCGTCAGGCTCATAAACCCTGCCATCATCAGAACGACAAAACCATTATAGAGCCCCAGCAGGCCATAAAGCCATTCCAGACGCCGTTCCTCTGGTGTATAGGTTTCCGTCATCAATCCCATCCTCCCATGTCGGCGTTGATATTTTCCTTCACCAGCAACTGCGTAGGCAAGCGCAAGATCTTTGGCACCGGTTCCCCAGCCAACAGCTTATAAGCCTGCGCCACAGCCTGCTTGCCAAGGTTCCGCGGAGATTGCCCCGCCGTAGCCATCATATGGCCCTGCCGGATCATCTCCCTGGTTTCCGGCACACCGTCAACACCGTAAACCAGCACCTTGTCCAATCTCCCTACGGTCTGCAAGGCGGCCATCGCCCCCATCGCGGTGGGGTCATTCAAGGCCATCACCACATCGATTTCCGGATGACGACTCAGCATTTCCTGCATAGCCGGCATCGCCTGTTCCAACTGCCCTTGGCACTCAGCCTGTGCCACGACCTTGAAAGACGGATTGACGGCAACTCCATCTAAAAACCCCTGGATGCGCTCTACCGAAGACCGGGTTTCTGAATGTTTCAGCAAGGCAATATTACCAGACTTGGCATTTGCCAGCAAGTGCCTGGCACACTGCTGCCCTGCCATATAATTATCCGAAACCACCGTAGTGGCTACATAATCATCATCCTCCACATTGGTATCAATCGCAATCACCAGCACATGTGCCTCCTTCGCCAATTGCAAAGCCGGGCCAATGCGCTGCCAATCCACGGGATTGATGAAGATAACCTCCACGCCGCTGTCAATCAGCTCTCGTACAGCCTCCTCCTGCCGCTCCACCGACAAGACGGGGTCCCGGGAAAGCAGGACATCCCCCCGCTTTTCCACCTCCATGCGGATTTCCTCATCCACGATCTCGTAGAAAGGATTATTCAATGTCATATACACCGCCCCAAACTTACGCCGGTGTTCCAACTGCCGCAAAGAAAAATCCGTCTGCAGGATCTGCCACATGATAAGCCCTGTCAAAAAAAGGGTTAAGGCCCCCATTACGCCCCAAAAGAGTCGCTCGCCCCGTTCCATATCCTAAAATTTCCGCCTTTCTTCTGCCAAGTCTTATAAAATCTAACGCCATTATAACCCTGATATCCGATTTTTTCCATAGGCAATTTTCCCCGCTTGCAGTTGACGATATATCATTGCTTCGTTATAATTAAATGGTTGAATTGTAATTATTATCTCAAGGATATAAATACCAAAGGAAGTGTTGTATTGTGAAAAAAAACCTCCTCTGTGGCCTGTTGGCGGCCCTGGCTTTGCTCACGAATGTGCCTGCAGACGCAGCTGCAACCAACGCTGGTGCAAATGCGGTGGAAGTCCAATCCAATGAGACGGCCCAGCCGGTAGCCAATGGCTATGTAGAAGCCAATGAAATCTTTACAACCGCCGGTCTCACGCGCGGCCAGCTGACCGGAGATTACCGGCTGGCTAAATACGATGTGATCCAGCTCAGTATCCTGGGTTTCCCTCAGGGGCTTGACTATAGCACAGGCTCCACCGACAGCAGTGGTAATACCATAACGATCGGCCCGGACGGCAAAGCCACACTTCCTTATGTAGGTGGTATCAAACTGGTTGGCCTGACGCTGGATGAAGCCAGTGAAGCCATCAAGGAAAAACTGTCACAATACATCAAGATCCCGAGCATGGTCGTTTCGGTAAAAAACTATGGCCCACGCCGCGTATACGTGATGGGCGAAGTGGAAAAGCCCGGCATCCAGGACATGAATATCGATAATCTCAATGCCTATGCTGCCATAACATCCGCAGGCGGTTTCACCAAGCGCGGCCGCAGCACGCGGGTACAGGTTATCCGTGTAGTAGACGGTACCATGTACTATCGTCAGCTGAATATGAAAAACTTCATCCGCCGTCACGACCTGACACAGAACGTCAATCTTCTGGATGGTGACATCATTTATGTGCCAAAATCCAATGGTATCAGATGGCAGGAAGACATCCTCCCGTATTTCCAGGCTTATACCTATTACAAGGCAATAACGGACTAAGGAATACAACAAAAAAAGCAGCCAACGGCTGCTTTTTTTGTGTTCATAGATATTCTTCAAAGCGCTCCATATCCAGCACTTTGATGCTCTTGCCATCCACGGCGAGGATTCCCTCCCGTTGCATGGCCGACAGCTCTCTGGATAGCGAGGGACGCGTCACCGCCAAATAAGCCGCCATAAACTCCCGGCTGCCACTCAGTTCCAACTCACGCCGGCCCTGCATTTCAATGAACAGGAAACGGACAATCTTTTCCCGCAAAGAGCCGCTAGCCAGAACCTTGATCTTATTGTGCATGAAATAGGCTTTACGGGCAAAAATACGCATGAGATTACGCTGGATTTTCAAGGCACTGCGGCTAAGCTCCCCGCCGGCATCCCAGGTGAACAGGTCACTGGATATTTCCAGCAGGAGCACCTTGGTGACAGCCTCCACATACATATCATAAGGCTGCTTCAAGACCTCATAGACTTCCCCGAACATATCCCCCGGCTCATTGATTTCCGACAGGAAAATCCGCCGTCCCGAGAATGTATCCTTGAGGATATGCACTTCCCCGGAAAGCAGGATATAGAGGGAATGCGGCATATCGCCCTCATGGAAGACAATATCGCCCTTGGGATATTCCCGCAAGCTCACCTGAGCCGAGGCCAAAAGTTCCCGTACTTCTTCATCACTCATGCCCTGCGCCAGTGAGCACTTCTTGAGCAGCGGCATGAGTTTTTCTTTGGCTTCATTCGCCATAGCTTACTCCTGCATGAGAATCTTTTCGATTTCGACGATATACATGGTGTGATAATCGTCCTGATACCAACGCTCATCCGCAGCCTTGTCGATGAAGCACTCCTGCTTCAGTTCCTGCGCATAAAGCTTGCGGCAGAGCATGGTCACACGGGCTTCATCATAATAAGTCCGGCCATTGTCATGTTTGACGGTCAGACCTGCTTTGGCAATCTTGTCCTCATCCCGGCCGGATACCGTACCAAAATAGTTCATCATCTGCCGGCGGTCTTCACCGAACACCGAGATGGTCAGCCCATCAGCCTTATCCACGAATTCCTTGGTATAGCGCGACGGACGGATAAAGACATAGGCCACAGGTTTGCCCCACATGATTCCCATGCCGCCCCAGGACGCGGTCATCGCATTGCTCTTGCCATCGGCTTCGCCGGTCAGCAGCAGCCACTCCTTGCCGATTACCTTGAATACGCTTTCATTGAAATCATCCGGGCGTATCTCTTTTACTGCCATTTAGTTCATCCTCTCTGCAAAATAGGGTAAAATCATCTGCTTCTGCGTCTAATTTTACCCTATATGCCTGTAAAAATCCAGCCAGCCTTACTTGACCTTTTTGTCGAGCTTCACCTTGTCGCCATAGATGGTCTTGAATTCATCTTTCATCGAAATGGTATCCCAGCCGCGTTCCTCTGCCAGCTTCTTGAGCTTTTCAGCCTTGGCCGGATTGCCCAGTTCCCGCTCGGTGTCATCGCAAAGCACGAAGAACGAGGCACTCGGGTAAGGATTATTCTGCAGGGTATATTCCAGCATGCCACTATCGCCAGTGGAATTGCCGAAAGCCAGCACCGGCTGCTTGCCAATCTCATAGAAAATGCTGAAAATCTTGTTGCTCTGGCCATTTTCCCCGGCAAAGACACCAGAACGGACTACCTTTTCCTTATGACGGTCAAAGAAATGATGGTCGGGCGCATCCGTCCCCTGATTGCTGGTCACATAATGTACATTGGAGCCAATCATCTTATCCCGGGGCACATCCAGCACGCCTTCCACGAGGCAGCGCAGGATTTCCCGTTCACAAGCAGAATCCATATAAACCGTGAACCCATTGTTCCGCAGATAGGAAACCACTTCCACCATGGGCAGATAATAAGCTTCGCCCCGCTTGAGGTTCGTCAGTCCGATTTCCTTGGTTTCCATGAATTTCTTGACATACGCAGCATATTCATCGGCAGTCATGCCTGCATAGGATTGATGCAGTACCTTGCCCATCCGTGCATTGAGTTCCTTCGGGATTGGCTGCTTGCCTAAGATCAGCGGCTGTACCGCCTTGGCTACTTCCACCATCTCCGGTGTAGGCTGATAGTTCTTGTCCTCCAATACACGGTGCAGGAACATCATTTCCTGGAAATAATAAGGTGCCGTCTCACAGTAAAGGGTACCATCTAAATCAAAAGTGGCAATACGTGCCTCGGGCGGAATATAATTCTTGCTCTGAGGATTCGTTGCCTCTTCCACGAATTTGACGATTTTCGCCTTCGTCGGAGAATTGGGCTGCCAATACTTGAAATCGCTGGCTGTCGTCACCTGGATTGCCGCCAGTTCCGCCCGGCTGGCAGCCTGCGTATAAGTGCTGCCGCCCGCAATCCCCAAAGCCAGCGCGCCAGCCAAAAGGCCTGATAAGATCTTTTTCTTCATGATATCCTTCCTTTCTACGAGCCAAACACAACTTAGCAACATTCATATTTTCTCTCCGGAGAGGCTTTTTTCCTTCCTTTATCCCGGAAACTGCCCCATCTATCCACTTTTACACAAAAAATCCACAAAAATGGTGAGTTATCCACAGTTTTGCCGTGGATATCCACCATATTTTGTGGATAACTTACATTTTTATACAATTTAGCTTATTTCTGTCCTTTGAGGGCATCATCCAGGGTATGCCAGGCCAGGACGGCACATTTTACCCGGGCAGGCATATGGGACACATTCCTGAGGGCCAGCGCTTCGTCCAGCTCCTCCAATTCATCTTCATCCACCAGTTCACCCTTGATCATGGAGATGAACTTATTCGCCAACCGCCGCGCGTCCGCCACGCTCTTGCCGCGGATGAGTTCCGCCATGATATCCGTGCTGGCCTGAGAAATGGCACAGCCAACACCAGTGAAGGCCGCATCTTTGACCACGCCGCCTTCCACCTGCAATTCAATGGTGATTTCATCGCCGCAGCTGGGGTTCTTCCCCTTCATCTGACAGGTCGCACAGCTCAGCTTGTGCTTGTGGTCAGGGTTGCGGCTATGCTCTCCTAAAACTTCCGTATACACATCATCAAGCGCCATATCCTAGGACACCTCTTACTTTCTTCAATGATTCAATCCAGCGGTCGATATCTTCACGGGTGTTGTAAAGATAGAAGCTGGCCCGGCAGGTGGCGTTCTGCCCTAAATAGCGGTGCAGGGGCTGGGCACAATGATGGCCCGCCCGCACGGCTACACCGTCAGCATCCAGAATGGACGCCACATCATGCGGGTGCACATCCTTCACGTTGAAGGCGATGATGCCCGTCTTGTTCTCCCGCGTACTGTCACAGCCGTAAAGCTCGATAAACGGCAGTTCCCGCAGCTGCGGCAGTGCGTAGTTCAGCAAGTCCGCTTCGATGGCTTCGATTCGCTCAAAGGAAATCTTTTCCAGATAGTCGATGGCGGCCACAAGGCCCGCAGCACCACCCACATTCTGGGTGCCGGCTTCAAACTTGGCTGGCACTTCCGCCCAGGTGGATTCCTGCTCTTCCACATACTCAATCATATCGCCGCCCCGCAGGAAGGGTTCCATGGCATCCAGCAGCTCATATTTGCCATAGAGCACGCCAATGCCCATGGGGGACAGCATCTTGTGCCCCGAGAAAGCGAAGAAATCACAGTCCAGCTCCATCACATCCACGGCCATATGGGCCACGCTCTGGGAACCGTCCACCACGCAGACAGCCCCTACGCTATGCGCCTTCCTGACGATGGCCTTGACGTCATTCTTGAGCCCCAGCACATTGGACACCTGCGTCACGGCCACGATTTTCGTGCGCTCGGTAATCTTCGTCTCGATATCCTCAGCCGACAGGTTGCCGTCCTCTTCGAGATAGATATATTTAAGGGTTGCTCCCTTAGCTTTAGCGACCATCTGCCAGGGCACGCAGTTGCTATGATGCTCGGAGATGGAAATGACGATCTCATCCCCGGCCTGCACATTGTGCAGGCCATAGCTGTAAGCCACCAGATTCAAGGCTTCCGTGGCATTCTTCGTAAAGATGATTTCCTCAGGCCGCTTGGCCTTGATGAACTGCGCCGTGCGCGCCCGGGCCCCCTCATAGATGTCCGTGGCCTTAATGGACAGGGCATAAGCGCCCCGATGGGGGTTGGCATTGCAGCCGCCATAGTAGCCGCAGATGGATTGGATCATCTGTTCCGGCTTCTGGGTGGTGGCGCCGTTGTCGAGATAGGCCACCTTGCGGCCATTGACTTTATGGTTCAATAAGGGAAAATCCTTTAAAAATTCCTGTGCATCAGCCATGGGAAAGCCTCCTCTGCAAATAAGCGTCAATCTCTGCTTTCAATCCATCATCATCAATGCGGTCAAGGACAGGCTGGAAGTTCGCTTCGACCACGAGTTTCTGGGCTTCCGCCAAATCCAGGCCACGGCTCATCAGATAGAAGAGCTTGTCCTCGTCCATCTTGCCGATGCTCACGGCGTGATGGCCGTCCACATCATCCTCATGGGACAGCATGATGGGCACGCTGCGGTTCTGCACATGGTCGGACAGCACCATGACTTCCTCGTCCTCGCGCCCCACGGAGCCCTTGGAACCCTCGAGGAAATCCAACGTTCCCCGGAAAGTCTTTGCCGCGCCGCCCAAGAGTGCGCCCCGCACCTGCATATTGGCATCGGTGCGCTTGCCGCCCTGACGGATGATATAGTTCAAATCTATTTTTCGTTCGCCGTCGCCAAAGTACAGGCCCCAGACATCGGCCACACTGTCAGGGCCAGCCATATCCACGGTGAGTTCTGCCGCCGTAGCTTTCGCCCCGGCTTCCACGGTGGTATAGCTGAATTTTGCCCCTTTGCCCACATAGACCTTGATGCGGCTGGTGGCCGCTTCCTTCTCGTCCACCAGCTGGGCATAGATCAGCGTCAGCTCACCACCATCGGCGATATGGGCCTGCACTTCCAAGGCTCCGCCCTCCCGGCGATCCAGCACGATGCGCTTGTTTTCCCCAGACTCCACGAGAATCTTTTCCGTTCTGACCTCCGCACTGAGGTTTTCGGGAACCTTGACCTCATTGACATTCAGCCACCGCCAGGTGCGCATGGGAATGGCGGAAAAAATTTCTTCACTTATCATATTTATCCTCCTTACCCCATGGTACCTTCGAGTTCGATATTTACGAGGTTGTTCATTTCGAGCGCATATTCCAACGGCAGTTCTTTGGCAATCGGCTCCACGAAACCACGGACAATCATGGCGCGCGCTTCTTCCTCATCAATGCCGCGGCTGGTCAGATAGAAGATGGCTTCATCGCTGATGCGGCCAATCTTGGCCTCATGACCGATATCCGCCTCATCCCCCTCGATATCCATGACCGGCAGCGTATCACTGCGGGACAGATTATCCAGCATCAAGGATTCGCAATTCACGGAACACTTGGCATACGGCGCATTTTTCGTGACCTTGACCGCACTGCGGTAGGTGGCCTTGCCGCCCGCCTTCGAAATGGTGCGGGTGTTGATATTGGCCGATGTATGGGGCGCCGCATGGATGACGCTGGCCCCTGTATCGAGATTCTGCCCCTTGGAGGCAAAGGTCACGCCCGTGAACTCACAGCGGGCGTTTTCCCCGTGGAGCACACTGCAGGGGTACAGACAGGAGATATGGGAACCGAAGGAACCGGACACCCATTCAATCAGGCCGTCCTTCTCCACCAAGGCCCGCTTGGTGTTGAGGTTCATCATGTTCCGTGACCAGTTCTCAATAGTCGAGTAGCGCAGCCGCGCCCCCTCCTTGACGAAGAGTTCCACGCAGCCCGCATGGAGGTTGGTTACATTATATTTGGGTGCCGAGCAGCCTTCAATGAAGTGCAGGCTGGCATTTTTCTCTACAATGATCAGCGTGTGCTCGAACTGGCCAGCCCCGGCGGCATTCAGACGGAAATAACTCTGCAAGGGCATTTCCACATGGACGCCTTCCGGAACATAGACGAAGGAGCCGCCCGACCAGACCGCACCATGCAGGGCCGCAAACTTATGGTCTTTGGGCGGTACCAGGGTCATGAAATATTCCTTGACCATGTCGCCATGCTCCCGCAGGGCCGTTTCCATATCGGTGTAGATAACGCCCTGCTTGACCATATCTTCCTGGATGGAGTGATAGACCACTTCGGAATCATACTGCGCCCCCACACCGCCCAGCGAGGTCTTTTCCGCTTCGGGGATGCCCAGCCGGTCGAAGGTATCCTTGATCTCTTCAGGGACTTCCTCCCATTTGCCGGTCATCTTGGCATCGGGCTGCACATAGGTCACGATATCGTCCATATTGAGGTCTTCAAGCGACGGCCCCCAGGTCGGCAACGCCAGAGAATTGTAGACCTCCAGCGATTTCAACCGGAATTCCGTCATCCACTCCGGGTCGTTCTTGCGCCGAGAGATATCCCGTACGATTTCCGGCGTCAGGCCGCTATGGGATTTGTAGACCGAATGGTCTTCGTTCTTGATGTCGTAGAGGGTACGTTCAATGTCCTCCACATAAGTCTTCTTCTTTTCCGCCATAGCTGCCTCAACCTTCCTGCTCTGCCAGGATATGCGTGAAACCGCGGCGATTGATGTCTTCGATCAGTTCCGGGCCGCCTTCTTCCACAATCTGGCCATTCATGAGCACATGCACCTTATCCACCTTGAGATGTTCCAGGATGCGGGTGTTATGGGTGATGATTAGGCAGGAGTTATCCTTATTGTGGAACTTGGCCACGCCTTCCGATACGATCTGCACCGCATCCACATCCAGACCGGAATCCGTCTCGTCCAGCAGGGCCAATTTCGGATTCAGCATCAAAAGCTGCAGGATTTCCGTGCGCTTCTTCTCGCCGCCGGAAAAGCCCACATTGAGGTAACGCTGGGCATATTCCGGATTCATCTTGAGTTCCTGCATGGTGGCCTTGAGTTCCTTGCGGAAGGGCAGCAGCTTCACTTTCTCGCCGGTGATGACCTGCTTGGCCGTGCGCAGCATATTCTCCACGGTGATTCCCGGAATCTCCTCCGGTGTCTGGAAGGATAAGAACAGCCCTTTGCGGCTGCGCTCGAAGGTCTTCATCTCCTTCATATCCTCGCCCTCAAACTCCATGGAACCACTGGTCACGGTATACTTGGGATGCCCCATGATGATATTCATCAGTGTGGACTTGCCCGAACCATTAGGCCCTAAGATAACATGCACTTCCCCCTTGCCCACGGACAGGGAAAGCCCCTTCAAAATCTCCTTATCCTCCACACCGGCATGGAGGTCCTTGATTGCCAACAGCTGCTCTGCCATTTACAAACTCTCCTTTTAAAAACAACAGGGTAAACCTGATAAAACTTACGCTCATTTAATCCTTAGTATTTTTGTCAGGATTAACAATTCCTATTGTAGAGTGTTGCTAAAAAAAAGTCAATAGATACTACACGCATGCATAAACAATTCATATAATTGATATTCATTATCGCCGTTCTGAGACACCAAAGAAAAGTCACACCACGTCCCCTTAATCTTGCAGGAATTTCCCCCCTTATCACGAATAGGAAGTGTAAGAATAATCTCGCAGAATTCTCCAAGGAGGAGGGGGGCCTTTCATGCGGTACCTCACACGGATAATCATACTGACCATCATCATAGCGATAAATTTTCTGCCCCCATGTCTGGGGGCGGAATTCTTGCGCCAAAATCTGCGGGTAGGCTTTGATGATACCGCCGGCAATTTCTGGCAAGGAAGCAGGTTGCTCTACCATGGCGCAGCCTATGAACTCACGGAATACATGGGCACCTACATGAGTGTACATGTCAACTACACCCGCGGCACCTTGGCCGATAATCTATTGCGCCTGCATAGCGGCAGCCTGGATTTTGTCTATCTGCCTGAAAACGGTCAGCCGACCAACCCCAGCAAAGGTCCCACTGACCTTCCTCCCAATACGATTTTCGTCCCCCTGGGTCAGGGTTTTGGCTGGCTGCTGGCAGATGAATACCGGACGGATCTAAAAGAACGGGCCCTGCAGGCCATGGCAGAAATCAAAGAAGTCAATCCCTTGTTCCCCAACAGCCTGCTGGAAAAATACCATGTAAAAGGTCATGCCCTCAACCTTACCCCGGAAGAAAAGGCGTACCTCGCTGCCCATCCGGTCATCCGCACTATGGTGTCCCCCCGTCAGCCTCCCTATACCTATTTTGAAAAAGGCGAGGCCAAGGGCATTATTGCTGACATCATCAAACGGTTGGAAGCTGATCTGGGCATCACACTGGAAATCATTCCCGAAGAGACACAGCACACCATGATGCAACACCTCACAAACGGGGACATCGACATGGTCATGGATTTCTACACCGACCATAACTGGGCCAAAGCACATAATGCGATCCTGACCTTCCCTTACCTGACCCTGAATTATGTGTCCGTTATGCGCAAAGACAGACCTTTGCCAGAAACGCCTACCGTGGCCTGCGCCCGCACCCATTTCTACACACACGATTTCATTGAACGGACCTTCCCTCCGGAACAGCTGCGCTATTATGCTGACGTGCCCGACTGCATGGCCGCTGTCAACCGCGGCGAGGCGGATATGACCTTCGTCAAATCCGTAACGGCTCAAAGTGATATATACCGCGGCAGTTACTACAACCTCTACACCAACGGCAACGTGGTCTTCAGCCACAAGGTCTCCATTGCCATCAGCGATACGGCCGACCCTCTGCTGTTGAAGATCCTCAACAAAGAAGTTGCCCATATCGACCCGCAGGATATTGCCAGCATTGTCAACAGCCAGGTCTACGGCGTACAAGCGCAGGATACCTTGAAGGCCTTTATCTATCGCAATCCCTTTATGTCCCTGTGCCTGTTGGGCGGGGTACTGTCCATCATCATCATCGGACTGCTCTACTTCATGCAGCTGCGGCGCAAATATACGGCTGAACTCTGGCGGCAGGCCAACGTCGTCACAATCACGGATATCTATAACCTGCATTGGTTTGCCCAGGAACTCCCCAACGCCATCGCCTACTACCAGGAAGCCCGGAAAAATGGCGAGTTGTTCGTGCTGGTCGTTTCCGCTCAGCGCGTGGCCTTCCTGAAGGAGCTTCACGGCACCCAGACCTATGCGGACTGCATCGAGCGCAGCTTGCAGGAATTGACCAAAAAACATCCCTGGATTCTCCGCTATGGGCTCTCTGCCGAAATCACCCATGTGTATATGCTCTGCCAAAAACCACCGGGACTGACACTGCGCCAATCTGCCGAGCAGATAGAAAAGGCCATCCGTATCATTCCCGTCAATGGCATTCCCACAACGGTCACGTATCATATCGGCCTTTGCCCGGTTCCCCGCAATGGCGACATCGATGCCAGCCTGCTGATGGACAACGCCATGATGGCACGCAATGAAATCATCGGCAAAAGCAATACCATCGGCATCTTCAACACCAATATGCATGATGAAATGCTGAAGCATCAGCAGATGGAACTCTATATGGAAAAAGCACTGGAGACAGGCGAATTCCAGATACACCTGCAAGCCAAATACGATTTGAACACCCGGAAGATCTGCGGTGCCGAAGCCTTGGTGCGCTGGCAAAGTCCGGAACTGGGCTTCCTTATGCCCAACCACTTCATCCCTCTCTTTGAGCGCAACGGCTTTGCCATCAGGCTGGATTATTATGTATTGGAGCTGGTCTGCAAATGCTTGCAGGAACGCCTGAAGAAAAAACTCCCTGTCGTTCCGATTTCAGTCAATCAGTCCGGTCTCCATATCTCCGAACGGGGCTATCTGGCCAGCATACAAGCCATCGCCGATTGCTACAAACTCCCCCGGAAACTGGTGGAACTGGAGCTGACGGAAACATCTTTCATTGATTTCAACACCAAAACAGAAAACGAAAACGCCTTGCAGATCACAAGGCGCTTGAAAAGCATGGGCTTTGCCCTCAGTATGGATGATTTTTGTACTGGTTATTCCTCGATTGCCATGCTCAGGAACCTGCCCATGGACATCATGAAAATCGACCGCAGCATGCTGCTGTCCGCCGAGCAGGATGAACGCGCCCTGACCATTCTGAAACAGGTCATCCAATTAGGGCAAAACCTCAGCATGCGCGTACTGGTCGAAGGTATTGAAACCGAAGCACAGGAGCGACTGCTCAAGGCCACCGGCTGCCATATCGGCCAAGGCTTCCTCTTTGCCCATCCCGTTCCCATCGAGCAGTTCTTTGCCAAGCTGGACAACAGCCTCAAGCCTTGATGGCCCAGCGCAATTTGGTGGAATGAGCGCGGCTGTTGCGATAGCACTCCTCCCGCGTGGGGCGGATGACCTCCTGAGAGATTTCCCGATAGATTCCCTGCTGCTGAAAAGCTTTGAAGGCCTTCTTCACGATCCGGTCCTCGCCGGAATGGAAGGTCAGGATGGCCGCCCGGCCGCCAGCTTTCAATGCCGCTGGCAGTTTTTCCATGAATTCGTAGAGAACTTCATATTCGTGGTTGATGTCAATGCGCAGTGCCTGGAATACACGGGCACTGCTTTTTTTCGTGAGTTCTTCCCGGGCCAAAGCCTGCTTCTTCGTGCTATAGCCTACCTTTTCCTTGACCTCAGGCGGCAGCTCGACCTTAGCCAGCGCCTTGGCCACTTCCTCATAAAGCTCTTTCGTGGTCTTGATGGGCCAGCGGCGGCGGGTTATCTGGCGGGCAATCTCAGCGGCATAAGGTTCATCCGCATTTTCCCGCAGCATGCCCTCCAACTCTTCCTTGGAAATGTCCGCCAGGCGTTCTGCCGCCGTAATCCCGGCTTCAGGATTAAGCCGCAGATCCAGCGGCCCGTCACTCTTGAAGGTAAATCCTCTTTCAGGATTATCGATCTGCATGGAGGACACGCCTAAATCGGCCAGCACGAAATCAAAGCCGCCCACCTCTGAGGCCAGCTTGTCAATCTCGCAGAAATTCATATTCCGCAGCTGCCAGATTTCTTCGCCAAAGCCCGTCTCCCGAATCCGTGCCTCGGTCTTCTTCGACTCAATGGGGTCGATATCCCCGCTGTAGAGCCGCCCGCGGCCTTCCAGCTTTGCCAGCATGGCCATGGTATGACCGCCATAGCCCAGGGTGCCATCAAAGCCCTGCTCGCCGGGCTGAATGGCGAGGACATCGAGAATCTCCTCCACCATGATGGGAATGTGCATCCCCGCAGGAGTATTGCCCTTGGCGATGACATGGGCCACTTCCTCCCCATATTTTTCGGGGTTCAGCTCCTTGTACTTCTCCGCAAAATGCCGGGGATATTTGCCGCTGTAATGGATGCGGCGCTTATGCTGTTTCTCTTCCATCTTGTTGCTGCCTTTCCTCTGCTTAAATATTTCTGCCCCTAACTATAACACAGGATGGCAGCCTTCACAATATTTACCAGCTCTTGACCAGCTCCATATCGAAGGGAACTTCCTTGTAGAGACTGTCCTCGTCTTCCATCAGCTGCTGGAAAGCGGCCTCCCGCCGTATGTACCCCTCGTCGTAACCCAGATAGGACTTATAGGAACGCAGGTAGCCTTTTCCCATGCCTTCCCAGCTGCGGGTCACATTCTGCAGGCGCTTGCCGGCCGTATAGGCCACATTCAACGCTTCCCGCAGGGTAAGCAGCCCGGAAAGATAGCCCCAGCCGGCATTCTGCAAAGTGCGCAACAGCTGCCAAAGGAGATTTTCCCCAACCATATCCTGAATCGTCTCAATCAATTCCGCCCGCGTGGTAATTTCCCAGGAATCCCGCAGGATCTGCCGGCCATATTCCCGCCCCATAGGGTCAAAACGCGGCATGCCGCCGAATTCATGGACATCCATGCCATTGGCCATATTGTTGATGGCAGCGACGGCGCAAAGCCACTTGCGGAAATTCTCGTCCACCTCTTCCCAGGTCAGGTCATCCTGAGGACGGCGGATAAGCTTATCCTCCTCTGCCTGCCACTGGCGCAGCTGCGCCAGCACCGGCCGTTCCAGATGGGCACGGAAATCGTCCTCCTTCTCCCGCAGGGTATTCAGGCCGTACTGGTAGACGTCCTGCCAGATGAGCCAGGAAAAGAAGCGATATGCCTCCTCATGATAGAGCTGGAAACGATAGTCCTTGTCTCCCTGCATGCTGACCTCCAGGTACTCCACCCCCTCGCCCCGATAATAGATATTGAACCTCTGAACATCATTGGACTCATAGACCTGATCATAACCGGTCATGGTCAGCTTGTCATCCGGCTGAAGTTCAATGGTGCCCTCATATCCCCGGCTCCATAAACGGCTGAAAAATCCCTGTTTGCCCAAAAACTTTGCCTTAACGGAAAATGCTTCCATCCTTATCGCCCCTTCTTAAAGACATTCACTCCACTCACTGGTATCGTACATATGCTCCACTTCTTCCTGCGCCGGTTCGTAGCCTGCCTCGGCCGCCCGCTTGAGCACCTTGCGATAGGCAATCATCTCGCCATCTTCCTTGTAAAAATGGGCCAGCGCAAAGGCCCCTTCCAGATTTCCTTCCCCAGCGGCTTCGCGCACCAGCATGCGGGCTTTTTCATAATAAGCAGCGGCATCCTTGGCTATATAGGCTTTGGCCAGCATGACCCGGCCTTCATTCTGCCAGTCATTATCCACGCATTCTTCATAGGCCACCCGCTCCAGACAAGGGATAGCCGCTTCCAGATCATGCCACTCGCCTTCCTCATCAATGCAGAGATGCGCCCGGGCCAGCATGGCTTCATAATCCCCCATAGCGATGCTTTTCTCATAGCAGGCCACGCCTTTTTCGTAATCCGGTTCCGTGCCGATTCCTTTCAGATAACAGATGCCCAGTTCCAGCCAGGCGGCCGAATCGCCCATATGGGCAGCCTTTTCCAGATAATGCAGGGCCTGCGCGCCATCACCCTGAGCATTTTCCTTGTGGAGCTTGCCCAGAGAATACCAAGCCGATACCACATCGCTCGCATCCTTTGTCCGGGTCGCATTCAGAAACCAGATGGACGCTTCCTTGATGTCGTCACTATGGATGATGCCCAGCAGATTCATGGCATGCCCGCAGCCCAATTCTGCCGCCCGTTCCAGCACCGCAATCCGGCCCGGCCGGTCATCCTGCTGCTTGCATTTCTCAGCCAGACGCAGATAGTGATTCCACTGGCTCTTCTTTTCGGCATCTTCATCAGCCTGCCAATCCTGCCCCTGCAGACCTTCGTTTCCAGCCCAGCCTGCAAGGCAGGCCAGGGCCTCCGCCTGCTCGGTCACATCTTTGCAGACATAGTGGCCGCCCAGATACGCCTGCAGATAATAGCCGCTCAGGCCGTAACCCACAGCCAGATATTCGCTATCCGAGGTTTCCTTGTCCAGCACCACCGTTCCATAGCAATCCCGCGTCAGCAGTTCCAATGCCGCCCGCAACTCCTCTTCTCCGTAATGGACAAAGCCAATGCTCCGGCCACTGGGCAAATCAAGGGCCAGCCTCCAGGGGCGCCGCTTATCTGCCTGTGCCGTGCGCCGCTCCTGCCAGCCGCGAATTGTTTCCCCGTTCAAGGGGCCATCCTCTTCTTTTGTCTGGCTGTACAGCGTGATGGGATTCCGCTCCCAGGACATCTTCTCCAGCATGGCCTTGAAGCCCCCGTATTCCGTGGCCTCCTGCCGATATTTCTCCGCCATTTCCGCATCCCGGGGAATGCCGCCATAACCATTTGCATAGACCTCGGCCATCAGGTATTGCAGCAAAGCCCGCTTATAACCGGGCAGCAATGGCTCAGCTTCCTCCTGGCTCATTTCCTCCTGAATCGACAACGCCGCCAATTTCTCATCTGCCGGCGTGCCCTGCCCATAAAGCTTGCAGTAGCACATCATGGGCAACAGGACATCATATACATAAAAACCATGGAATTCCGCCCCCCTGGCCAATGCCCGCTCACACCATTCATAAGCTTTTGCAAAATCCCGCGGGAAAAAATCGCCCCAGAAATAGATATCGGCCACCTGATACATGGAATTCACATGCCCCTGTTCCGCCAGCGGCAGTAAATATTCCTCAAAAGCCCGCTGGGGATTCGCGGGGATGCCCTGCCCATGGCGCAACATGTAACCCAGATTGAAACGGGCATTGTCCAGCCCTGCTGCTGCAGCCTTTTCATAATAAGTCCGGGCCGCTTCATAGTTCTGCTGGTCATACAGATCTTCCCCACGGCTCCAAAGGACATGGGCAAAGCCCGCCTTGCAGAATCTGTCCTCCAGCTTCCGGTAATTGGCCACCAACTCCTCATTGCACTCTGCCTGCCCAATTATCCGCACACAGTCCTTATAAAGGTCAAGCGCCCAAGCCAAACCGCCCTCCAGGGCTTCCTCCAGATATGGCAGGGCCTTCCGGGCCCGCAACAGCGGAGCCTCTTGACTATCCTGCCCCAACAGGAGCGGTTCGGCACCATATTTATAAGCAGCCCCGACGAGGAAAGACATCATGGGTTCCCCATCCTTGCCCGTATAGGCCTTGGCCTCCTCCCAGGCGGCCTCTACCGATTCCCAGTGCGCCAGCAGTGCCTCCTGCTCCGTAGGGTAAAACCAGCGCTGCGCCACCGCGCATACTGCCCCTGCCGCGCTGCCGCCCGCAATGCTTTTCAGAATGTACGCATGTACCGTTTCCTCATCATTGACCTGCGGCAGGCCGCTGTTTTCCCATACGGCCCCCTGCCCCATATAGGTACGGGCCAGCAACCCCCAGGCATCTGCGTCGCCTGCTTCTGCCGCCTGCTGCAGCATATCCTGCCCCCGGCGTGCACTGTCCGCATCCGCATGACCCCAAATCAGTTCCACTGCCTCATGTACCGCTGGCGTAAATCGTTCCCCCATGTATCTGCCACACCCTTCTGTAATAATTTATATTATTTACCCTACAATAAAATTATTAAATTGGCATTAAATTAGTGACAATTACAATATAATAGGGAACATCTCCGCCGATTTTCCCGGAAATGTTCCCTAAAAAAACAATATTAAATGTCAAAATGACGGGTCAGCGTTATCGCAATGCCGTCTTCATTATTCGTAGCCGTGATTTCATCAGCCATCGCCTTGAGCTCGTCACAGGCATTGCCCATGGCTACGCCGTAACCAGCGAAGTCCAGCATGCTCATATCGTTCTGAGCATCACCAAAGGCCATAACCTCGGACTGTTCAATTCCCAAACGCTCGCAGGCCTGCTCCAGAGCACTGGACTTGCTCACGCCCTTCATCGTGGCTTCATAGAACCAGGGAGCCGACTGCACGAAGGACAGCTTATCCTCGAACCCCCTGCGGATATCAGCCAGATGCGGCACGAGGATGTCATTGGGGGCTGCCGTCAGGATCTTCACGGGGGAGAAATCCACGGCATCGGCGATATTGTCCACGATCTTTACCTGCATATTGTTGTTGCGGCACTCATCCATGACCTTATGACGGCGGGCATCCGTGGTATAGATGTACTTCCCATCATCCACGATGGGAGAAAGCTCCGGCCATGCTTCCAAATGGCGCAGGAACGATACGGCCGTCTCATTATCGATGGCACTGTCAAAGAGGATCTTGCCCGTGGTGGCATCCTGAATGCGGCCGCCGTTATAGGAAATCCGCAAGCCATGATAATCCTCCAGGCGCAGGGCATCGGCTTCCCGCTGCAGCCCTGGTGCCTGACGGCCCGAGACCAGCGCCACGATCACGCCCTGTTCCTGCACCGCCATCAAGGCATCGCGGGTACGCGGGGTAATAATCTTATCATCATTATTGAGCGTACCATCCAAATCCAACGCAATCATCTTATATTCCATAATTTACATTCCTTTCGTCAAAAAACAACAAAACCAATATAACACAAAGCCTGTCAGCTAGCAATACGCTGACAGGCCTTTTGAAACAAGGTTACGCAGATTCATGTTCCGGGACAATCATCAGCCGGAAGACCAGATAGCCCAGCCCATAGCCGATGATCATCATCACACACATGGGAATTGCCGTATTTTCTCCGGCAATCCCCACCAGCGGCATCATGCAGCCGCCTAAAATCATGGAGAAAAAGCCCAGCAAAGCGCTGGCACTGCCCGCATTCTTCCCCTGACGCGAAAGCGCCAACGAAAAGCTGGACGCCCCCAGCACGGACAACGGCGTAATCGTCAGGAAGAGCACCGGCAGGATAACGGCCATGCCAGCCCCCATTGAAAAAGCCAGCAAGAGGAGTACGGAACCAGCCAGAGGTACCAGCAGAGCCCCCCGCATCATCACCACATCGGCTACGCGCCCGGCCAGCCGCGCAGGCAGTGCGCCCGAAACCATCAGGCCAGCACCGATGCCGCCAAAGATCAGGCTGAACATCTGCGGCGATACCTGAAAGATATTCTGAAACACGAAAGACGAACCGGACAGATAAGAAAAGAACGCCCCAAACACAAAGCACTGCACCAGGCAATGTCCGAGAAAATAACGATTCCTGAGCAACATAGGGAACTTGGCGAAGGAATCCCCGAGTCCCTTGAGGCGCTTATCCGCAGGCAGGGTTTCCTTATAGACAAGCGTGGCCAGCAGCTGGAAAAGCCCCACTGCCACCAAAAGCACAAACACGCCGCGCCAACTGGCAAACAACAATATCTGCCCGCCAATCACCGGGGCAATGATGGGGGCCAGTCCATTGACCATCATGAGCATGGCGAAGAACTTCGTGAGCTCCGGCCCCTCGCATACATCACGGGCAATGGCCTTGGAAATCACGATGCCACTGGCCCCTGCAAATCCCGATACAAAGCGGAAGAACAGGAATACCATGATATCCTGCGCCCAGACACACCCTATGGTGGATAAGGTAAAGAACAACATTCCGATAGCCAGCGGCCACTTGCGCCCATAACGGTCACTGATGGGCCCGGCAAAAATCTGCCCCAGAGCCATGCCCAGCATGGTCATGGTCAGCGTCAGCTGGGCCAGTGAAGCCGTGATGCCCAAATCCTGCTGCATGGTGGGCAGCGCCGGCAGATACATATCCGTGGCCAAGGGTGCCATCGCCGACATCAAGCCCAAAAACACCGTCAGCCAAAGTTGTTTGCCCTTAGACATTGCCATATATTTATACCCTCCTGTCAACATTCCGATAAAGGGTTATTATAACACATTTCTTTCCTATTTCAATCAAAAAATCTTTCCCCGTTATCCACAATCGTCAGAAAAATATCAATATCCAAGCAAGCAAAAATCTTACACTTATCCACATTGTGCACAGTTTTTCCTGTGGAAACTGTGGATAAGTACCGTTTTTTCTGAAAAAACACTGAAAAATCGCCACGAAATCATCACTTATCCCTCTGTATGTTGTGGATAACTATGTGGATACAGCAGCGGCCCCCTTCAGACGGAAGTGAGTCCGCAGGACGCAAAGAGGGTAGCTCCTGAAGAGCCGGTTACTACCAGCCCGTCAAAGAGTTACCCTCTTCGGTCACTTACGCGACCACCTCCCCCTCAAGGGGGCGGCATGATATTTCTTACAGCACCTTGCTCAGGTAAGCCTTGATTTCGTCACCGTCTTCCATCTTCATCACGTCAGCGAGGATTTCCTTAGCCTTCGTGGAGCTGATGTTGCGGATTTTTTCCTTAACGCGCGGAATGGACGGAGCACTCATGGAGAGCTCGCTGATGCCCATAGCCATCAGGATAACAGCAGCGTTCGGATCGCTGGCCATCTCGCCGCACATACCAGCCCAGATGCCGTTCTCACGGGCGCTGGTGATCGTGCGCTGGATCAGCTGCAGTACAGCCGGGTTGAAGTGGTTGTAGAGCTCAGCGATGTTGGCATTACCGCGGTCGCAAGCCAGCGTGTACTGAACGAGATCGTTCGTACCGATGGAGAAGAAGTCCACGTACTTAGCCAGAACCGGCGTCATGACAGCAGCAGCCGGCGTCTCAACCATGATACCAACCTGAACATCTTCCGCATAAGCCTTGCCTTCATGCGTCAGTTCGAGCTTAGCTTCTTCGATGAATTCTTTAACCTTCTTGAATTCAGCCACGTTGATGACCATCGGTACCATGATGCCCACCTTGCCGTATACACCAGCGCGCAGGATAGCTTTCAGCTGCGGCAGGAAGAGATCCTTGCGCTGCAGGCTGATGCGGACTGCACGATAGCCCAGGAACGGGTTTTCTTCTTCCGGAATGTTGAGGTACGGCAGGGGTTTGTCACCGCCGATATCCATCGTACGGATAACGCAGAGGTTGCCCTGGCACTTTTCAACAGCTTCTTTATAAGCCTTGAACTGGTCTTCTTCGTTCGGGATGTCCTGACGGCCCATGAACACGAACTCAGAACGGAACAGGCCTACACCCTTGGCACCATATTTCAGGGCGTTGTCCACGTCCATATGCGTACCGATGTTAGCCATCAGGTCAACTTTCACGCCGTCCGTGGTAACAGCCGGCAGATCTTTGAGCTGTGCATAGTGAGCAGCCAGTTCCTGCTGCTTCTTGATCTTTTCGTTGTAACCAGCCAGTTCTTCTTCGCTGGGGTTCACGATGATCTTGCCTTCTTCACCGTCCATGATGACATGGTCGCCATCAGCGATCTTATCGATACGGTCTTCCTTGTTCAGGCCAACAATGGTGGGGATAGCACGAGCTTTAGCGATGATAACAGCATGAGCCGTCGTGGAGCCGGAACCCAGGATAACACCAGCGATCTTGTCCGTCGGCATACCTGCAATAACAGAAGGTTCGATTTCACGGCCGCAGAGGATAACCTTCTCATCACCCAGTTCCGGTTCCTTTACGCCCAGGATGTACTTAGCAACGCGCTTACCCACGTCACGGAGGTCAACGGCACGGGCTGCGAAGTATTCATCTTCCATCATCTCGAACATCTGTGCCTGTTCTTCAGCAGCTTTGAGCACAGCCTGCGGAGCATTAGCCTCTTCATCCAGCTTCTCCTCGATTTTCTGTGCCATCATCGGGTCCTGCACCATCATGCGATGAGCTTCCATGATGGCAGCCTGCTCTACCATGTCCTGTTTCTGCAGGCGTTCAATGTTTTCACGCAGGGTTTCTGCTACGGCCGTCAAAGCGTCCTGAGCCTTCTTGCTCTCTATTTCCTTGCTTTCGGGCTGATAGTTCACCAGATAACCATCCAGATTCTGGCCTGCCAGCATGATTTTACCGATGGCGATACCGGAAATAACGCCTTTACCTCTGATTGCGTCTGCCATTTTATTTCTTTCCCCCTGATATAGATACCATAAATGTTATTGATTCGTAAAAAACGCCTTCCTCCAAAGTCTCCATTCCTTGGAAAGAAGGCGCCCTAACCCGAAGGTCAAAAATTATTCTTCGCCGAACTTGGAATCAACGAGTTCCTTCAGAGCCTTAACTGCATCTGCTTCATCCGGACCGTCAGCAACAATCGTGATTTCCGTGCCCTGTACGAGACCCATGCTCATGATCATGAGAATGGACTTAGCATCTACAGTCTTGCCTTTAGCCTGGATCTGAACCTTGGACTTGAACTTCGTAGCCGTCTGTACGAAGATGGATGCCGGGCGGGCATGGATACCAGTTTTGTTTTCGATCGTTACAACTTCCTGAGTCATTTGAAAATCTCTCCTCTTCACATAACATATCCTAATCGCTTACAGCGATCTGCGAACATGAATTTATTTAACTGCCCTATATAAATGCAAACAGCGTGCCAACTTTTGAAATCTAGGTAAAAATTCCCCAAAATAAGTCCTGTGTCCTATTTTCAGGGGTTCTGCCAAAATGAAAAATAATATTTAATCCCCTCACTATGCAGGGGAACAATTATTATTTTGGTAAATTTTACCAATTTTATTGGTTTTACTGGTAAAATTTACCAAACATGGTATTTTTTACCAGCATCAGGACAATCCATATTTCCGTGCTTTAGCGGCAACGGTCTTATGGGTAATCCTGAGTTCCTTGGCCGCCGCGTTGAAGCTGCCACACTGTTTGAGCGCCTTGGCTATAATGCGCTTCTCATATTCCTCCCAAGGCAAAACAGCACTTTCCTCATCCAGCTGCCGGACTTCCCGATCAGCAGCTTCTCCTTTTATATAGGAAGGCAGCGCTGCCACCGTTATGGTATCGCTGTCCATCAGGGTGATCACCCGCTCGATGACATTTTCCAGCTCCCGCACATTTCCCAGCCACTTGTAACGCATCAGGATGTCCATCGCCTCGGGAGTGATGCTGCGGACAGCCTTGCCGGTAGTCACGCTGATCTTCTCAATGAAGTGCTCGACGAGCAATGGGATATCATCAATACGCTCCCGCAACGGCGGCAGGATGATGGGAATGACATTGAGGCGGTAATAGAGATCATCGCGGAAGGTACCATCCTTGACCATATCTTCCAGATGGCGGTTCGTGGCCGCAATGATGCGCACATCCACATGGACGGTTTCCTCGCCGCCCACGCGGTCAAATTCCTTCTGCTGCAGGACGCGCAGGAGCTTGACCTGCATCTTCTTGTCCATCTCCCCGATTTCATCGAGAAAGATCGTGCCATGGTCAGCCAGCTCAAACTTGCCTAATTTTCGCTTGACCGCGCCCGTGAAGGCCCCCTTCTCATGGCCAAAGAGTTCCGATTCCAAAAGCGTCCCGGGGATGGCGCCGCAATTCACCCGGATAAACGGCCCCCGCCGCCGCTCACTGGCATAATGGATTCCTTCGGCGATAACCTCCTTGCCTGTGCCGCTCTCGCCGCGGATCAGCACCGTAGCACCGGAATTCGCCGCCTTTGAGGCCAGCGCCAGCACATCAATGACCTTGCCGCTCTTGCCGATATAGTTAGCAAAAGCATTGGCGGTCTTCTTCGTGCGCAGAAGTTCCTGTTCCAGATATTCTGCCTTGGCCGATACCTGTGACAGGCGCGCCATCAGATTCTGCAGTTCCGTAATGTCCTTGATGACCGAAACCACGCCTGCAATCTCACCATTGACGAATATCGGATTGACATTGGCCACAACAGTGGTACCATCTTTCTTCCGGCTGATACTGCCAATGCGCGCCACGCCAGTACGCAGGACAGCACAACGATTCCCTTCCGGAGCCGTCTTGAAGACATTCTGTCCCATGACCATTTCCGGCGTTTTATGGACAATCCGCAAATAAGATGGATTGACATACGTGATCTCACCAGTACGATCCACCACACAGATGCCATCCTGCACTGCCTCCAGGATCATTTGCAGGCGTTCCTGCATCAAGGCATTTTCATGCAGGAGCTTATCCATCTCATGGATTTTTCCTGGCTCCCGCATCTCAAAATCGCCTTCCAGGAAGCGTACCATCTCATAAACGGCCTGTCGCCCGGCATCACCTTCGGCGGACACAAAAAGAGAATCCCCCTTGCCGATTTTGAGCGCCACCAATTTCATCAGGCTGCGCATCTCAAACCGCTCACTGCGCTGATTGCGCAAAAAAAGCGGCGTAGCATATTTCTCGCTGAGTTCCTGTGCCCGCTGGACAATCATCGCTGCGATGCGGGCGTGTATGCCGCTGTCATGATGCACCACGGCTTCCTGTTCATACATCACTTTCCATCGATCCTTTCTGCTCTTCATTATACTACAAAGACTTGCTAAAATCAGTGATTAACCAAAGGAATACAAAAATTTATCTGCCCAAATCCGTCAGAATATGATATACTGTGGGAGAAGGTTTGCTAATTTTGCACAAATGTGTAAATACTGGCAGGAAATTTTCTATAATTGTCGAAAAGTTTATAAGATGGTGAGTATAATGCTCACTTTCAGGAAGAGGTGAGAAACATGACATTCATCCTGATAACAGGCTCCATCATGACCATCAGCATCTTCCTCATATATCGACTATGTCACTTTTTTGATATCGAAATGAAGTGGACTTCGTTGGTGCTCTGTGCCGTGATGGCTTTTATCGTCAATGGCATGGCTATCACCATGAGTCCCTTCCTGGACAAAGGACACTATCTACGTCTGGGGATATTAGTCGTGACGGCAGCGGCAGTGGTAACTATCTTCAATGAACGCATGCTGCGCCGTGAGGAAGTCGTTGCCAATGGCTGTACACTTTTGCACACCGAAGCCCTGCCTATCGAAGATCAGCCGGAACCGCCTGCAGAAGACACCGTCTTCGAGGCCCGACGCAAAAAGACAGAAACGGCAGATGCAACAGCCGTTACGCCTCCAGCGAAAAAAGAGCCTGTTACCGAACAGGCCATCGCTAAGGAAGAACGTCCTGTAGAAGCAAAACCAAAAGCCGCCGACAAACCATCTGCAAAAGCAAAACCCGTTCCAGCAGATGATGCACAAACTGCGATAGCTGAAGCACAGCAAGCCGCGCAGGAAATGGCACGGCAAGAGGCAGAAGCCAAGGCCAAAAAGGCTGAAGCAGAAGCAGAGGCCATGGCCAAAGCTAAAGCCGAAAAAGCTGCCAAAGAAAAAGCCGCACAGAAGAAACGGCAGGAGGCAGCCCGCAAAAAAGCAGAAGCCAAAGCAAAGGCCGAAGCAGAAGCTAAAGCAAAGGCCGAAGCAGAAGCTAAGGCAAAGGCTGAAGCAGAAGCTAAGGCAAAGGCTGAAGCAGAAGCTAAGGCAAAGGCTGAAGCAGAGGCTAAGGCAAAGGCCAAAGCAGAAGCTGAGGCAAAAGCAGCTGCTAAGAAGGCACGCCGCGAACAGGAACAGGCTAAAAAACGTCAGGCACACGAACAGAAACTCAAACAGGAACTTTCCTCTATGGACAGTCTGGATGCCATTCTGGATTTCGCCTACGAAACAAAGGATGCCCAACCCAAAGATGCCATCTTTGCCTATCATGAGGCTATCGACCGTTACAGTGACGATGATTACACACCATTCCTCGTCATTGAACTCGGCAACCTCTATAAAGAACAGGCTAACTACAGCGGTGCTATCGCTACTTACAAACAGGCTCTTAAAATGCCTATCATTGCCCAAAACGATGCCATGTGTCAGGAATTCACCAAGAATATCCACTACCTTGGCACCGTTCAGGATATACTTGCCAAACATGCTGCGCTTTCAACGCCCTTCCCGCAGATACCGGGGAATATCATGCAGGAAATCGAAGACGAATTCCAGGCTCACAGTGGCAGCGCAAAATAATTGGAGGAATTATTAATGAAGAAAAGTGTAGAAATCCTTGGTCTTCCGATCATCAGCATCACAGAAGGCCGCGAGCTGGGCGTCAGCAAAACGCTCCTCATCGATGCCAAGAACGGCACGGTAGCAGCTATCACCATCGAGGATGCTGACTGGTACCGTGGTGTCAAACTGATTCCCTACGAATCCGTTATCGCCATCGGTGACGATGCCGTCACCATCACCAACAGCGAAAACATCCTGACGCTGGATGCTGCCGGTGATTACGAAGCGCTGCTGGATGAAAACATCCGCATCATCGACACCAAGGCCATCACCAAGTCCGGTACGATTCAGGGCAAGGTTACCGAGCTCTACATCGGCGACGATGGCAAAATTGAAAAATGCGAAATCACTGCACCCGATGGTACAACTTCCGATGTCGCTACCGACCAGATTTCCATCTTCGGTAAGCAGGTAACGGTTATTGATCCCACCGGGGAAAAAAAAAATAATGTAATGACCAGAACCGTTCCGGCAGCACCAGCTGCTCCGGAAAAACCAGCTGAACCCGAAGCCCCAAAGGCTGAGGAAGCTCCGGCTCCGGCACCTCAGGAAGAAGCTGCCAAGACGGAAGAAACTCCGAAAGCAGAAGAAGCTCCTAAGGCTGAAGAAGTCAAAGCTGAGGAACCGAAGGCAGAAGAAGCAAAACCGGAACCCAAGAAAGAAGCTCCCAAAGCAGCTCAGGCTCCCAAAGTAGAGCCGAAAAAAGAGGCACCGAAAGCCGATGCCGCAAAACAGGCTGCTGCAGACAAGGCATCGGAGGAACGCCATCGTCGATTTCTCCTGGGTAAAAAAGCCGCTCGCGACATTAAGATGGATAACGGCATCGTAATCGTCGAAGCAGGTCAGGACATCACCGAGGAAGTCCTCCAGAAGGCTAAACTGGCTAACAAATTCATCGAACTGTCCATGAACGTACAGTAAAACGTAAGCAAAAATGACCGCAACACATTGACGTTGCGGTCATTTTTTACTTATTTGTCTTCCGGAGGCATCTGCCCCAGTGCATACTCACAGCACTGCTTAACTAAATTATTGACAGAAACATTCTGCTCTTTCGCAACCTGTTCCAACTTATCTATCAATTCCTGTGGAAAACGAAATGTCTTATTCACCATATCCTGACTCTGTTTTACGACAAACAATCTTTAAAACTGCCTGCCCCCTATAATGGAGAGCGGTGGTCATTGAAAACTACATTTATTGTGTACTTTGCCATAGGTTCCAGTACAATCCTTTTTTCGCATCAGCTCTTCATGCGTCCCAACCATCTGGCAAGATACAGTTAAGCAATCAGGCATTACGGCTGCTCAAAAGCTTCAATCAGCTGCCTGCCACCATCCAGGAGTGGTATATTGCCCATATGGCATTTGATGTCAGGCGGAATCCTTCCTCTACCACTTATGCTTATGATGCCCCGACCGTTTCTTATGTCTCCGATAGCGGACAAAAAAAATAGGCATTCCGATTCGTATTGAATCGAAATGCCTATTTTTCTTTTTGCGATTGAATCAGCGTTCTGCTATGCACTCAGCCAGAAGATCCGCTACATGTTTCACTCTGACACGCGGGTTCTGCTGGTTAAGGCCGCCGCCTATCTGCATCATGCAGGCAGGGCAGGCCACAGCCACCGTATCGGCTTTGGTATTTTCGATATTCTCCAGTTTGTCATGGAGTATCGGTTTGGAAATTTCGCTGTACTTGACACCGAAGGCACCAGCCATGCCGCAGCAGCGGTCGCTGTCCTTCATCTCCACAAAGTCAGCACCCGTCATCTTGATGAGTTCACGCGGCTGCTCCCATACGCCTAAGCCGCGGCGCATATGGCAGGAATCGTGGTAGGTGATGCGGCTGCCGCGTTCAGCCTTCGGCAGAGTGCGGCCCTGAGCTTTGTACTGCTCAGCCACAAAGCTCGTGAATTCACGAACCTTGCTGGCGACTGCCTCTGCTCTGTTCCGCCACTGCACATCATCCTTGAAGAGTTCTCTGTAGGTATGTTCCAGAGTTTCTGCACAGGTCGGGCAGGCACTGATGATCACATCTGCCCCCGTAGCTTCAAGTGCTTCGATATTCTGCTTGGCAATGACCTTGCCTGTATCCCTGTCACCCATGCCCAGTACCGGTTTGCCACAGCAGGTCTGTTCCTGCGGATAAGCCACGGCAATATTGAGATCCTGCAGGACCTTGACCACGGATTCGCCTGTATCCGGGAATACGAAGTCCATATTGCAACCGCTGAAGAAGGCTGCCGTCATCACGGGATTCTTGGGATTATGTTTGCACAGATCTTCCGTCCGGTCACGCAAAGGTTCTGCCGCAATTGCCGGAAGGCTTCTGCCATCTGTCATGCCGGAGAAGAACAAGGGCAGATGGCGGATAAACTTGCCGGACTGCACGGGCTTCTGAGCCACGGAGCCGATGCGCAGGAGAGAATGGAACACCTTGCGGTGTGTGAGGATATGCTGGAATGCGGTTTTTTCCGGCATGGAAAGACCATATTTCTTCACATAACGTGCCCGGAGTTCGTCGATGAGATCCGGAATGGGGATTTCGCCCGGGCAGATAGTGGTGCACTGACGACAGCCAATGCAGAGGTCACTGAACTTGGAGAATGCCTCCATGTTGCCCAGCAGGCCTGTCAAGATGGCACCGATGCCGCCGGAATAGATATGTCCGTAAACATGGCCGCCGACCATGCGCCAGATGGGGCAGACATTCAGACAGGACGCACAGCGCACGCACTGATAGACCTGTTTCATCTTGGGGTCTTTGGCCGCTGCCAGACGTCCATTGTCCAGAAGGATCACATACTGCTTGCGGTTTTCTTCCACCCATTTGCCATCTTTCTTGTAGATGATGGGCGTCGGGCCGGAAACCATGGTCATATAGCTGGTCATGCGCTGGCAGGTGCCGTTGCGGGGCAGCAGGCGCAGGATCTTCGCTGCATCCTTGACCTTCGGAATCAATTTTTCATAGCCGATCAGCACCACATGGATCTTCGGCGTAGTCGTAACCAGACGGGCATTGCCTTCATTGGTCACCAGACCGATAGCACCGTTTTCTGCAATGCCGAAGTTAGCCCCCGTGATGCCCAGATCTGCATGCAGGAATTCCTCGCGCAGCACGCGGCGGGCCGTATGGATCATATAGGAGATGTCGCTGGGCACTTCCTCGTGCAATTCCTGTTCAAAGAAACCAGCGCACTGCTCCTTGTTGAGGTGGATAGCTGGCATAACCATATGTGAGGGTTTCTGGCCAGCAACGGACAGCATCCATTCGCCCAAATCCGTCTCTCTGACATGCAGGCCTGCATTTTCCAAGGCGCCATTGAGCTTGATTTCCTCGGTGGCCATGGATTTGGATTTGACGATGCGATGTACGCCGTTTTCCTCGCAGATCTGCAACAGGATCTTTTTCACGTCATCTCCGGTGGCAGCCCGGAAGACCTTGCCACCGCGTTCCTCGACCGAATGCTGGAATTCATCAGCCAGTGCATCGATATGGTCTACAGACCAGCGTTTCATGGTGCGCAGATCATCGCGCAGGTCATCAATACTGTCCACATTGGCATAAGCCTTGAGACGGGCCATGGGATATTCGGAGGTGAATTTGGCCAGCGCCCCCTGCATGACATTGTCATCGAGTTTATTATGGATTTCCTTGCGGATATTGCGTTTTTCTTTTACTGCCATGATCAAGCCCTCCTCTGTGCCGGTTCATCAACGGCAATCACGATAAATCTGCCGGGTCCATGTACCCCCAGACTCAATACGCGTTCAATGTCTGCCGTGCGGGACGGGCCGGTGATGAAGCCCATATACCCTTTTTTGTAAACCTTGGCAATCACTCGGAAGGCCGTGTCGATATTCTTCACCATATGGTCAGCCTGCAGGAAAACAATATGTGTCGGGGGCAGCATCCCCGTGACCCGGGATTCGTAGGAGGCTGTATCCACACAGACGCTGCCACTCTCCCCTACACCGAATTCTGCCGTCGAAATGCCCAAATCGGCCTGCGGTGCATGTTCAGCTATGTCAAACTTGTCCGTATAGACCGTGCGACCGCCGCTTTGCAAGTGATGATACATCATACCTAAGCGCGGATTTTCCTCCCCGCCTACAGCCAGAATCTTTCTGGCATCCATATCCTGCACCAGTCCCTGCAACAGCTGTTCAGCCTCCTGCCAGGTACCGGCATGGATCAGTTCTGTCGCTGCCGCCTTGGTATTCTCTGCGAATTCGTCCCAGTATTTACCACTGACCAGCTGCTCATCAAAGGCTTTCGCCGGCCAATCTGCACATACTTTTTCCATAAAGGCTCCCCCTTCTAGATAAAACCACTCTCCTATAATACCTATAAATTCATCATATGACTATTATATATTTATTTTCTGAAAATGTCAACTTTTCAATATAGGTATACACAATATAAGATAAAAAAATGAGGCCTGAAACGGCCTCATCTTTCCCCTTCGACGAAGGATATCTTATTGCATTTTTTCTCTGGCAAATTCCCGCAAGAGCTGCAAGTGCATATTCATATAGCTGGCTGCATCATTGGGATGGCCACCCTTTATGGCTTCGGCAATCTTGCGGTGATAGCGGATCGTATTGCTGTCCCGCTGGCTATCCTTTGTGATCTCAATGTTTTTGGCAATGGATGTATTGAGGATATAGGTCAGATTGCCGAAAACCCGGTTGCCGCTGGCTTCAGCGATCAAGCGGTGGAAACGTGCATCTGCCGCGACATAGGATTCACCTTCAGCGATGCAGCGTTCCACTTCATCTGCCTGTGCCACGATCGCTGCTTTTTCTTCCGGGCTGGCCTTGGTTGCGGCCAACCTTGCCACATGTGGCTCAAACAGCAGGCGCACGTCCAGCATATCGACGATCAGATTGTCATCCTCTTCGATAAAGGTCAGTCCCAGCGGATCATCGGGAATGCCCCGCTGATGGGAGACAAAGGAACCCGCCCCTTGACGGATATCGAGGATATTCCGGGCTGCCAGCAGCTTGATTCCCTCTCGCAGGGTTCCCCGGCCCACGCCCAGTTTTTCCATGAAAACGGGTTCTGTGGGCAGCTTATCTCCGGGCTGTAATTCATTCTTGATGATGTAGTTGATGATGGCCTGAGCGGTTTCCTCGGCCAGTGTTGCCTTGCTCATTATTTCTCAAATACGCTCATGTCCAGGCTATTGAAGCCGGCGAGCAACTCCTTTACTTTATCAGCGATGATTTTTACCCCGCCAGCTTTGCGGCTTTCTACGTTCAACGGCATGTTGGGATCATGCAGGGACATGCGCAGCAGTGCCCAGCCATCCGGGAATACCAGGCGCACGCCTTCATAGGACGGCTTGGCAATCTTGATGCCGGCTTCCACAGCACGTTCCTCAAAGGTCTTGAGTACGCCTTCGCCATAAGCACGGAAGTTCTCTTCGCCCTTGATTTTCAGGCGGAATTCCTGCCCTTCCACAGGCTCACCCAGCTTAGCGACCAGATCAGACAGTTTTTTGCCCTTGGCACGCGCCTTGGCAGCGGCAATCAGCAATTTCACGGCCAGATAAGCGCCGTCATCGAGGTAATAGTTCTCGGACAGAGCGCCATGGCCGGAGGTCTCGATGGCCAGCGGCGAAACCGTACCAGCCTTGTTCTGGCGGATGCACTCGTCGATGACATTCTTGTAGCCGCGCATATAACGCAGATGCTTGAGGCCCAGTTCCTTTTCAAGGAAAACGGTCAGCTCATCACTGGTCACGGAGTCTGTGATGATGGTGCTGCCCGGATAATCCGGTGCCAGGATGGCGGCCATCATGGCAATCAGGGCGTTGCGGCTGATTTCTTTGCCGTTCTTGAGCACAGCGCTCATGCGGTCAACGTCCGTATCGAAAATCAGGCCGAGGTCGGCACGGCTGTCCAGCACTGCCTTCTTGATGGCTGCCATGGCCTGCTTGTTCTCAGGGTTCGGAATATGGTTGGGGAAGTTGCCATCCGGTTCCAGGAAAACACTGCCGGAAGTATCAGCACCCAGACGGCCCAAAACCTGGGAGGCGAAGAAGCCGCCTGCACCGTTACCGGCGTCTACGACAATATGCATACCCTTGAGCGGTTCATTCTCCCCGCCCAGTGCCTGACGGATCTTCTTGCGCAGATGATGGCCATAGCGCTCAATCAGGTCGTATTTCTGTACTTTCGTCAAATCCCCTTCGACAACGGGGTTGCGGGAGGCATTTTTCAGGATGGCGATAACGTCATCATGTTCCACACCACCATCTTTGGTAAAGAATTTCAGGCCATTGCGATTATAGGGCAAGTGGCTTGCTGTAATCATGATGGAACCATCCATCTTGGTTTCCGGGAACACGATGGACATGAACATAGCCGGTGTAGAAGCCAGACCGCAGTCCACAGCCACAACACCAGCAGCCGTCAACGCGTTCAGCACGGCTTTCTTCAAGTCGCCGGCGGACAGGCGGGAATCATGGCCTACCGCAATGCGCAGGTCCTTTTTCTTCTTGCCAAGCTTTTCAGCCAGGAAATCCAGGAATCCGCTGGTGATGACATTGGCAGCTTCCACGCTCAACGTCACCGGTTCATCGGGCACACCTTCAATGGCTACACCGCGCACGTCACTGCCGTTAGCCAGTTTCATCAGATTTTTTTCTGGAATAATCATATATATGCCTCCCTTATGGTTTTCATCCAATATTATATCATTATTTCGCCACAGATTGGACTTTTTCCTGCCTAAAAACACACGCTAAAAACGTTCACAGCTTCTTCACACAATAAATTGCAGTTTGCTGATGCGAACTGGAACACAATTCGTCAAAAAGCAGTGGGGCGGCGGTGGGAATACTTTTTCGCCGCTCCACTAAATGACCCGCCAGCAGGAGTACGCATCTTCCAGCTACCTGCGCCGGGCAAGCCAACGGCGCTCCAATCAACGAAGCTTCCAGCCAATGCTGTTTGCGGGCCAGCCTTCACTTCGTTCAGGCAGTCGTTCCGTCGGCGAAAAAGCATCCCCACCGCCACCCAACGTTACGTTTGTGTATATTGCTATGTTCCAGCTGTAAGGTGCAAACACATCGATGTTCTTGTCACAGGAGAACCGAGTTCGTGCCAATTGCCAAAATCGTGCCTTAGGGCGAACGGGGGAGTGCTTTTTCTGTGGGAGCGATCGTCTGAGCGCAGCGAAGACCGGCCCGACGCAGGCAGCAGCTAAAGAGCACGCTGAAAAACGCGCCGCTGGCCTGCCCGGCGCAATCCAGCTAAACAACTCTAACCTTACAGGGAGGGTCGTTTAGCGGAAACAGAAAAAGCACTCCCCCGTGAACCCTTACGGCGTATGAACGGGATACCTTCAGCACGAATTCATCAGCAAACCGCAATTTGAAAAAGTCCGTTGACACTTTCTGTCAGCGGACTTTTTGTCTGTCAGGGAATAACGCCCTTCATCATCGATTCTTAGGCGAACGGATTTTCTGTGGGATAGAGCATGCCTTTCGGCTGGTTGAAGGAAATATCGCCAATGCCCAGATAGTTGAAGATGGAATACAGGCTCTTGCCGAAATGACCGAATGCCACTGCACCATGATGCGGGAAGCGCTTCTCGATCAGCACATGACGATAGAAGCGGCCCATTTCCGGGATGGCGAAGATGCCGATTCCACCGAAGGAGTTCGTAGCTGCCGGCAGGATCTCGCCCTGGGCAATATAAGCACGGAGCTGTCCATCGGACGTGCTCTGCAGACGGAAGAACGTGATATCGCCATCGGCAATATCGCCTTCGAGCGTGCCGCGGGTGAAGTCCGGCGTACCGCCATTTTCGAGCAGACGATTCTGGATCAGCTGGTATTTCACGCCACCTTTGCGCAGTTTGCAGAGCGGCGTATTACCGCAATGGAAGCCCATGAAGGTATCTTCGAGCTTATACTTGCCAGCGGGCTGGATGGATTCCTCATACATATCCTGCGGCACGGAATTGTTGATATCCAAGAGCGTAACCGCATCGCCGCTGACGCAGAGGCCGATGTATTCGCTGAGCGCACCATAGATATCCACTTCGCAGGATACAGGGATGCCACGGCTGACCATGCGGCTGTTGACATAGCAGGGTTCAAAGCCGAATTCTTTCGGGAAGGCCGGCCAGCATTTATCGGCAAAGGCCACATATTTGCGGGCACCTTTATGTTCTTCTGCCCAATCCAGCAGAGTCAGTTCAAACTGTGCCATACGGGGCAGCATTTCCGGATAAGGATTGCCTTCCTGGCCAAGTTCTTTGGCCATATCCTCAGCAACTTCCTTGATGCGCGGATCATCCTTATGCGCACGGTAAGCCACCAGCAGATCCAGCTCGGAATTTTCCTCGATCTCCACACCGAGGTCATAGAGCGGCTGGATCGGAGCGTTGCAGGCAAAGAAGTCCTGCGGGCGCGGGCCGAAGGTGATGATCTTGAGATCCTTGAGGCCCAGCAGCGTGCGGGCTACCGGCTGGAATTCTGCAATCATCTTTGCGAGGCCATCCGCCGTTCCTACCGGATATTCGGGGATAAAGGCTTTCAGATGGCGCAGGCCCAGATTATAGGAACAGTTCAGCATGCCGCAATAAGCATCGCCACGGCCATTGATGAGGTTCTTGCCCGTTTCCTCAGCAGCAGCCACATACATCACCGGGCCGTCAAACTCTTTGGCAATCAGGGTTTCCGGCGTTTCCGGGCCGAAGTTGCCCAGGAATACAGCCAGCGCATTGCAGCCAGCGTCTTTTGCTTCCTTCACCGCTGCCAGCATATCTTTTTCATTCTCTACAGTCTTCTGCACTTCGTACAGCTGGCCATAGTTTTTATTATAAGCTTCGACAATCGCATGACGGCGATTTTCCGACAGGGAAATGATGAAGCAGTCACGGCTGACCGAGATAATACCACATTTGACATTGGGAATGTTGCTCATAGACATGATAAAGCGCTCCTTTGTTTTACATCATATTTGCGTGCTCAAGCACGCTCATTACATGCAAAGCATAACACTCCTCCGCCAGTTTGTCAATCGTTTTATTTTGTTTTTTATTGTCATGCTAAAAAATACGCCGTATTTTATATTATTAGTGTGCTGTTGTTTGGGCATTAGGAAAATAAAAAATTGTCATACAAATGGTATTGCTTATTGTTTTCTCCTGTGCTATATTGATTACTGTGAGTTGCGTACATAAGCACGCAAATGTTTTAGGGGAGGCTTGAAAAATGAACTATTTGCTCGGCGTGGATATCGGCACCTCAGCCACCAAGACGGTACTGTTTGATGAAGAATGCCATGTGGTGACCGAGGCTTCCGCAGAATATCCCCTGTATCAGCCCCAGAACGGCTGGGCAGAACAAAATCCCAAAGACTGGTCGGCAGCTGCCGCCAGCACGATCCGTGAAGTGCTGGCCAAAGCACAGATCAATCCGACTGATGTCAAGGGTGTCGGCTTATCCGGCCAGATGCACGGCCTGGTGATGCTCGATGAGGCAAACGAAGTCATCCGCCCATCCATCATCTGGTGCGACCAGCGCACGGCGGCGGAATGTGCAGAGATAACGGCCAAGATCGGCAGGGAGAGACTGATTGAGATCACCGCCAATCCGGCACTGACCGGCTTCACCGCTTCCAAGATTCTCTGGGTGCGCAATCATGAACCGGAAAATTACCGGCGCTGCCGCCATATCCTTCTGCCTAAGGATTATGTACGATTCTGCATGACCGGCGATTATGCTACGGAAGTTTCGGATGCCAGCGGCATGCAGCTTCTCGATGTGCCGAAGCGTCAGTGGTCGGATGAGATCCTGGAAAAGCTCGACATCGACAAGGATCTGTTGCCTAAGGTCTATGAATCCCCTGAGGCAACGGGGCATATCAGCGCTGAATTCGCCCAGCTGACCGGCCTGACTACGGACTGCGTGGTAGCAGGCGGGGCTGGCGACAATGCAGCCGCCGCAGTAGGCACTGGCGTCGTGGAAGACGGCAAAGCCTTTACTACGATCGGCACCAGCGGTGTGGTCTTCGCTCATACGAGCAGCCCCCGCATCGACCCACAGGGGCGCGTACATACCTTCTGCTGCGCCGTACCAGGCTGCTGGCATGTGATGGGCGTGACCCAGGCCGCCGGACTTTCCCTCAAATGGTTCCGGGAAAACCTGGCGGAGAATATGGATTACAACGCTATCAATGAAGCCATCAACAGCGTCCCCAGAGGCAGCCGCCGGCTCCTCTACCTGCCCTATCTGATGGGCGAACGCACGCCGCATCTCGATCCCGATTGCCGTGGCGCATTCTTCGGCCTGTCTGCCATGCACAAACGTGCTGACATGCTGCGGGCTGTGATGGAAGGCGTCAGCTATTCCCTGCGCGATTGCTGGGATATCCTCAAGGAAATGGACGTGGAAGTCACGGACATGATGGCCTGCGGCGGTGGCAGCAAGAGCCCCATCTGGCGTCAGATGCTGGCAGATATGTATGACTGTCCCGTAAAGACCGGCAGCGAGGCCGGCGGCCCGGCATTGGGCGTAGCTATCCTGGCCGGCGTGGCAGCAGGCATCTTCACCGATGTCCCCAGCGCCTGCCGCAAATACATCAGTACCACGGCAGTATGCCAGCCGGAAGCGGAAGCGCATCAATATTATGAACGCGGCCATCAGCTTTACCAGAAACTCTATCAGCAGCTTAAAGACTGCTATCAGGAATTGTCTTTGTTATAACCGTATCCCTATATTTATCTCGAAATAAGAAAGGATGTTGGTGTTATTATGGAGAGCATGTCAGTACACGCCCCGAGCGTGGATATGGAAAAACGGGCGTCACGTTTGAAGGTTTTCATCTACTTTGCCGCTGGTATGGCCGGACTGTTGTTCGGTCTTGACCAGGGCGTCATTTCCGGTGCACTGCCATTCATCAGTCAGGAATGGAATCTGAGCAGCAGTGCACAGGAATGGGTTGTAAGTTCCATGATGGTAGGTGCTGCCGCTGGTGCCATTGCAGCTTCCTTCCTGGCCAAACAGATTGGGCGCAAGAAGAGCCTGATGATCGGGGCCTTCCTCTTCATTGCCGGTTCCCTGGGCTCCGGTCTGGCTGGCAATGTGGATATGCTGATCATTTCCCGCCTGGTATTGGGCTTATCCGTCGGCATTGCCTCTTATACGGCGCCGCTGTACCTGGCTGAAATGGCAGATAAAGATGCCCGCGGCAAGGTGATTTCCGGCTATCAGCTGATGGTCACCGTAGGTATCCTGGCCGCCTTCCTCTCGGATACAGCCTTCAGTTATACAGGCAACTGGCGCATGATGCTCATGGTCATTGCCATCCCGGCGGTAGTCCTGATCATGACGGTCATCAAACTGCCGGACAGCCCGCGCTGGCTGGCAGCAGTTGGCCGTACCGAAGAAGCAGACGAAGTCATCAAGAGCCTGAATCCTGACCCCAAGGCCGCTGACGAAGAAATGGCCGATATCAAGGAATCCCTGAAGGTGAAACAGGCTGGCTGGCAGCTTTTCAAAACCAACAGCAATGTTCGCAGAGCCGTATTCTTAGGCGTACTCCTGCAGGCCATGCAGCAGTTCACCGGTTTCAATGTCATCATGTATTATTCTCCGAAGATCCTGAGCCTGGCTGGTTTCTCCACTACTGAAGAACAAATGATTGGTACGGTTATCAACGGTATCGTATTCACCTTGTCCACCTTTATCGCTATCTGGATGGTCGATAAGTCTGGCCGTAAACCGGCACTGAAAGTCGGCTTCGGTGTCATGGCTGCTTCCATGGCCGTTGTGGGCTGGTGCATGTCCCTGCTGGAAAGCGGTGCGGCAGCCACCTGGGTATCCTATCTTGCCGCCATCATGACTATGGTCAGCATTGCCGGTTTCGGCATGAGCGCCGGTCCGATTGTCTGGGTGCTCTGCTCCGAGATCCAGCCCCTCAAGAGCCGCGAATTCGGTATCGCCTGCTCCACGATGACCAACTGGATCACCTGTGCCATTGTCGGTGCCACCTTCCTTTCCCTCGTGGACACGCTGGGTTCGGCACATACCTTCTGGCTCTATGCCCTGCTTAACGGCTTCTTCATCGCCCTGACCATGATGTATGTACCGGAAACCAAAAATGTTTCTTTGGAAAAAATCGAACATAATCTCCTTTCCGGTAAAAAATTGCGCAATATTGGCGTATAATATAAGTATTATGAATTATTTGAGGTGTTAATCATGAAAACAGTAATGGATGCAGAATTCCGCGCTTATGGCCGCGTCCTGGATGTGGATACCCAGGAATTCGTCGATGCCATCAACGCTCACAAAGAAGTACCCGCTGGCGAAGTTGTCTATGAACCTTCCGTAGCAGAATTTGAAAAACTGCCGCTCTACAAGGAGATGACGGAATCCGTTTACGGTGATATGCCCGTGGAATTCGGCCATTGCAGCGGCTGGAACAAGACGCTGAACGCGCTCGAATACCACCGCAGCTCCGAAATCGACATCGCTGCTACCGATCTGGTACTGATGCTGGGCCGTCAGCAGGATATCGATCCGGAAAATTACACCTACGATACCGATAAAGTAGAATGCTTCAAAGTTCCTGCAGGAACCGCTGTGGAACTCTATGCCACCACCCTGCACTATGCCCCCTGCGGCGTGGATGGTCAGGAATTCCGCTGTGGCGTGGTGCTGCCCCGTCATACCAACGAAGAGCTGAAATCCCAGCCCGAAGCCAAAGGCGAAGATGAACTGCTCTTTGCCGTCAACAAATGGCTGATTGCCCATAAAGACAGCGGGCTGGAAAAAGAAGGCGCCTGGATTGGCCTGCAGGGCAAAAACATAACTTTGGCGTAATCATAAGGGAGGCTGCACATACAGCCTCCTTTGACGTTTGCAGCATAACCTGTTAAAATAACAGAAAAAATTGAGGGAATGCGGGTGGTAATATGGTCACGATGAAGAAGATTGCCGAAATCTGCGGTGTATCCCGCGGGACAGTGGACAGAGCGTTGAATGCCCGGGGCCGGGTAAGCGAAGAAACAGCGGAAAACATCCGCAACGTCGCCCGCCAGCTGGGATACGAGCCAAACCCTGCGGGCAAGGCCCTGGCCGCCCGCAAAACCAGACCGGTGATTGGCGTAGTCATTCCCTCCGAAGGCAATCCTTTTTTCACCGAAGTGCTGCGGGGTATGGAAGATGCCGCCAAGGAATATGAGATCTATGGCCTGCAGATCAAATACTACAAAGTCAAGGGCTATGATGTGCAGCAGCAATTGAGCCTGCTGCAGGAAATCACCCCGGAAATACAGGCTTTGGTCATCAATCCGATCAATGAAACCGTCATTGCCGAACAGCTCAATGCCATGATTGCCCAGGGCATCTTCGTCGTCACCGTCAATAACGACATCGCGGGAACCAACCGCCATTGTTATGTAGGCAGCGACTACTACAATGGCGGCACAACCGCCTGTGCCCTCCTGGAAGCCCTGCTGGGGCAATCCGCCCGCATCGCCCTGGTCCTGGGCAACCAGAATGTGCTGGGGCACCGCCAGCGCCTGGAAGGCTTCCGGCATCGCACGGAACGCGTCAACGACTTCCAGATTGTCGAAGTGCTGGAACATGAAGATGATGACATCTTAGCCTATGACGGCACCCGAAAACTCCTGCAGGAGCATCCGGAGATCAACGCCATCAGCATCCTGGCCGCAGGAGTCTACGGAACCTGCCGCGCAGTGATGCAGCTGCCAGAAGAAAAACGGCCTTTGGTCATTGCCTTCGACACCGTGCCCACCACCGTGGAAATGATGGAATTCGGCCTGATAAAAGCCACCATCTACCAGCACCCCTACCGGCAGGGCCATACCGCTATCAACAAAGCTTTCGAATATCTCGTGCATGGCCGTCAGCCGGAAAAAGACAGCTATATCCTCAAGAACGAGATCAAACTGCTGGAAAATCTCTGATCCGAAAAGAAAAGAGGCCATGAAGAAGGCAAAAAAGGGGCTGTGAAATAACACGCCCCCTTATAACAAAGGCGGTTAGCTGACTAAAACCAAGTCAGCTAACCGCCTTTTGTGGTAAAATTTACTTGCTATGAAAAATTCAACCACCAATTATTCTAAACCAAAACAGGCTGTTTTGCCAATATTTATTTCAGATTATCTGGATATCTGTGATCCGGTGCTGGTTTTCGACCGATTTATGGAGGAAATCGACTTGGAGAAGTATCTGAATCAGATTCCGGCTCATGTTGCCGGGCGTATCAGGTACAACCCGGCCAGCATGCTGAAAACAGTGCTATTCGGATTCATGACCTACGGTTATATCTCACTGCG
>NZ_FRBC01000025.1 GCF_900142515.1 Pseudoselenomonas ruminantium
CGCCATCACGACGCTAGAAGTTACGCCTTCAAGCATTCAGTGTTAAAATCCACCTCGTTCGACTTGCATGTGTTAAGCACGCCGCCAGCGTTCGTCCTGAGCCAGGATCAAACTCTCCATAAAATTTATGAAGAACTTAATCAAGCTCTCAATTATCTATTAAAGAAATTGCCGATTGCTATGTTGTTCATACCAATCGATGTTTATTAAGAAACTAAAAGTTTCTTCAAACATCTGGCTTAATCATGTTGCATGATTATTTTGCATTGTTTAGTTTTCAAAGAACAATCATTGTCGCACTCTTCAGAAGTGCCTGTCGCTTCAAGCGACTCATTTATCATATCGCATCGGGTCTGACTTGTCAAGAACTTTTTTAATTTTTCTTTTTTGTCTTGATTCGAAAGCAACCTGTTACAATCCCTTGCCAATCAAGGCTTGCTGAACTGTGTTTTTTTGCTCTCGCTCCCGGCGACTTGTATTATATTACACGACAAAGACGTCCCTGTCAACACCTTTTTTAAAAAAGTTGTAATTTCTGATGAGAACTTATTTGGATCACAGGAAGGATATTCACTCCCCCTGTCGAAGTATTGCAATAAATAATGGATTATCCTGCCGTAAGTAAATGGGATTTGCTAAATCAGTTGGGAGTGTGAGTCACGAATGATTAAGAACATCACCATCTATGTCATCCTCAAACTGGAATATGGCAAAGGTCAGGAAAATGTCTATTCCAGTATCCTCAATGTATCCTCCAGCAAAAGCACAGCGGAAACCTTCAAGGAGCATTATGAAGAATTATTCGCTGATGAAATCCAGAACGAACACGATGGCCGTTTTGTTTCTATCCATATGCACAAGGCTCTGATCCAATTAGACGATGAAATCATCGCGCCAGATATGTTTATCCGCTTTATTGGTGATAAAAAAATCAAAGATACATTCTAAGGTTCATATCCATACAACAAAAATTCCCCGCTGAAGATAAATCCTCAGCGGGGAATGCCATTTTCTAATAATGGTCGGGATGACAGGATTCGAACCTGCGGCCTCTTCGTCCCGAACGAAGCGCGCTACCAAACTGTGCCACATCCCGGCAACGAATAATAGTATAGCGCAGATTGAAACATAATGCAAGTACTTTTTTTCAATCTGCGCTATTTTTTTGCAAAAATTTTAAGAACCCGCTATGGACGGGCCATTTGACTGGTCAATACTGCGTCGTTTTTCCTTTCCCTGATAGAAATACAGGAAGATTATCGGAATCACCAACAGAGTAAACACGGTAGACGTCAAGAGCCCGCCGATAATCACCCAAGCCATCGATACACGCGTCTCTGCGCCATCCGTAAGCGCCAGTGCCATAGGCATCATCCCGACCATCATGGTAATGGTAGTCATGAATATGGGTTTCAAGCGCACACAGCCAGCTTCCACAATGGCTTCCAAAGCGGTATGCCCCCTGTCCATCAACGTCAGCGTATAATCAATCAGCAAAGTGCCATTCTTGGCCACGATACCGTCCATAACCAATATGCCGATCATGGAATAAAGATTCAGGGTATTATGTGTCAACAATAACAGCAGTACCGAGCCAATCAGCCCCAATGGCAGGGAGAACATGCGGATGAAAGGCGTCAGCACGGATTCGTAAAGCACTGACAATAACATATAGATCAGCACTAACGCCAGGAACAGCGCACTCAGCAATTCACTGAAGGTTTCATTCATGCGGCTGGCTTGGCCTTTGAAACGATACGTAATGCCTTCACCCAAATTCTCTGCCTGCAAAGCCTTACTGGCATCCCGCATGACATCTCCGACAGGGCGCCCCCGCAAATTGGCACCGATCTGGATAGAACGCTGCTTATCCACCCGCCGGATACTGACCGGCCCCCGGCCGTCTTTGATATCGGCCACATCTCCCAGATATGCCAATTTTCCATTGGCCCACACAGGAACGCGCGCTACATCCGAAGCCTTATATGCATCAGCATCTTTCAAACGGACTTTGATATTGGTATCCTGTCCACCATTCAGAGCATCATTTTTCAACTGCCCCGCTGATAATCCAGAGATAGCCGAAGAAAAAGCGGTATCGATATCGGCCAGGCTGGTGTTGAAGGCCTTGAGCTTATCCCGGTTGACAGTCAGCTGCAGTTCCGGCATGCCTTCTGTATAGGAACTGTTGACATCACTTACCCCTTTCACATCCCGTCGCAAAATCCGTTCTACTTTTCCCTCAGCTGCTATCAATTCCTGCATATTGTTGCCTCGGAGCTCGACCTGCAAGGCTCCACTGCCGCCACGGCCACCGCCGCCCCCGGAAATCCCTGCTACGTTGGACTGAGTTTCCGTCACCCGAATATCTGCGTTCTTGATCTCTCGGGCAAAATCCCGCACTTCTTTGGTAATCTCCCAGATTGTACGGCTGCGATCACGCCGCCCTACCAATTCCACCTTGATGCGGCCTTCATTGGCATTGCTTGCTCCTCCTGCCTGCGTCATATAATATTTCACTTCAGGAATTTCTGCCAATTTCTGTTCCAGCTGCAAAGCAACCTTATTGGTTTCCTCCGAAGCCGAACGCACCGGGCATTGAATGTTGATGGTGAAACTGGACTCATCCGTCTGCGGCATATATTCCATGCCCACAACGCCTAAGGGAACCAGCGCAATCGTCCCCACAAAAATAACCAGAATGGTCAAAAGAAGTTTTTTCTGATTTCCCAAACTCCAATAAAGTGTTTTACGGTATAATCCGATAGCCCGCTGTTCCATGTTGTCCATAAATGCCCACAAGGGACGATTCTCCACATGATAGCCTTTACGGTAGAACTTCGAGGCCAGCATAGGAGTCAGTGTAAATGACACAAACAGGGAAAAAGCCCCCGCAAAAACGATGGTCAGACCAAACTGCCGGAAAAACTGCCCTGTCATGCCTTCCATAAAGGCAATGGGCATGAATACGGCCGCATCGCAAAGTGTGATAGCAATGGCCGCCATCCCGATTTCCATGCGCCCCTTCTCTGCAGCCTCTTCCGGCGGAGCACCATTTTTCAGATAGCGGATGATGTTTTCCAGTACCACAATACTGTCATCCACCAGTATCCCCACACAGAGGGTCATCCCCATCAGGGACATCATATTGAACGTAAACCCCGCCAGATACATGACAAAGAATGTGGAAATCAGAGAGGTCGGAATGGCAATCATGACCGCTGCCGTGGAACGCCAGCCCCGCAAGAACAGGAACAACACCAATCCGGTGGTAATCAGCCCTTCAACTAATGTCCCCAAAGTATTATGCAGTGAAGTTTCCACATAATCGGCATCATTCGAGACTTCAATAAACTGATACTCCGGGTAATCCCGACGCAGCTTTTCTACAGCGGCTTTGATATTCTCCGCGGTTTCCACTACATTGGCGTCGCTGTTCTTGTAAATCAGCACATTGATGGCAGGTTCACCGTTGAGACGCCCGTAACGCAGCTGTTTCGCATCTTTTTCCCTGACTGTAGCTACCGCAATCAGGGGAATCATTTCCCCTGCGGCATTTGTCACCCGAACCTTTTCGATATCAGCTGCTGTCTTATACTCTGCTACCACCCGCACATCAGACTTTGTAGTCTCTGTGTAGATGGGGCCAGATGGCAGCAGCTGATTTTCGTTGCGAATGGCATTGGCTATTTTAGGCAGGGTCAATTTATAGGCGGCAAGTTTTTCCCGATCCACTTCCACGGCGACTTCCTTATCCCGCCCGCCATGCAGTTCGATTTCCGATACACCACCCGCCTGCTGCAACACATCCTGAAAGACATTTTCTGTCATAGAATATGTGCTCGCCAGGCTGTGCTGGCTCATGACCGCTAATTCCATGATGGGCTTGGCATTGATATCCCGCTTGATGACCACAGGCGCATCCGCTTCATCAGGCAGCCTGTTTTTTATAGCCTCCACTTTTTTAGTCGCTTCAATGGCCGCCATATCCGCATCCGCATCAAAGTTCAGTTCCATCATCACCCGGCCGCGCTCATAACCAGCAATAGATGTGATGGTCTTGACATTGGACACGGAGGACACCGCATCTTCCACCGGCTTGACGATTTCCTGCTCCACAGATTCTGCACTGGCCCCCGGATATTTGACGGTCACCGTCACATAGGGTGTATTAAGCGCCGGCAAGAGTTCTACACCGATACGATAATAGCTGTATAACCCCAATACCACAAAAAAAGCCACAATCATCGAAATCCCAACGGGACGCAGAATCGATAAACGGGTGATATTCATAATTCCGCCACCTTGACTTTCATGCCATTCTGCAATTTATCCTGATTGCTAAGAATAACCGTTTCACCCTCGTTTAATCCCTCTATGATCTCCTCACTATCATCATTCATAAGGCCGATCTTTACTAATCGCTGTTCTACCTTGTCTTCTTTTCCCAATACAAAAACATAGGTTTCGCCATTGCGGGTAACCACTGCTTCCTGAGGGACAAAGATCGTTTGGGGCCGCTGCAAAATATCCACCGCCGTATGGGCAAAAAGCCCGGCTTTTATCGCATCATCCATTTCATCCAAGACCAGACGCACCTGATAGCTCTTGCTATCCTCTCCCATAGCGGGGCTCACAAAAACGATCCGACCACTGAAATTCCTGCCCAGAGCATCGATTGCCACACTAACCACCATACCGGGCTGCAGCACAGCCGCATCATTTTCCGCAATGTTGCAATCGATATTGATATGACTGTTATCCACCAATGTGAATACTTTGCTGTTCGCAGCAGCCAGTGCCCCCACTTCTGCATTACGATAAGTGATAACGCCACTGCGCGGGGCTCTCAATACCATATCATCCCTCTGCTTTTTCAGGGCTTCTGTTGCATAATCCTGCTTGGCAGCGGTCAATTCCTTCGATTCAATCGCTGCTGCTGCCCCATCACTCACCTGATTGGCCAGGATTTCATAGGCAGCCTTGCTGGCTGTATATTCCTTCTCCGCACTATCTAATGTATCCTGAGAAATGGCACCAATGGAAAACAAGTATTGCTGCCGCTCATACTTTCCCTTAGCCAGATCATAGGCATTTTTCTTGCTGATGATGTTGGCATGATAAGAAGCCGAAGCTTCCCGTGCATCTGCCCAGGCAGCACCTGCCGCAGCGGTGTTCTGGGCAATGGAAATATCCAAGTCTCCCAGATCCTGTACCATAAGTACCTGGCCTTCCTCCACCTGATCACCTAAATCCACATTCACTGCTGTAATGCGGCCGCTATACTTAGGTGCCAGATTGATGCTGGCATTAGCTACAGTCTGCCCCGACAAGACAATATGGCGCAGCATATCACGCCGTTCTACTTCCATCACACGCACCTCCGGGATACTGCGGCGCACCTGTTGTCCAGTATCTTTTCCCAGTCCCATATAAAAGTATAAAGCCACTGCCAGCAGGCAGAAACACATTCCACCAGCCAACAATTTTTGCCTGTTTGTCAAGGTTGTAAATTTGTGGCGCATCTTTCTTCCTCATTTCCTTTTGTCTCTAAATTGTGTATCCTAAACTATATTCGTGCTCTTATTCCCAAAATCCTTTAGTACAATCAAAAAGAATTAGATTATTTCCGAAAAAAATGGAAAAAAAAAGTCCCTTACGCTATAATGTGAAGAGCAGATTAGATATTAGGAGTAGAATCATATGCATCAATATTTATTTTTCCTAGGGGATTTTCCTATCCGCTCTTACGGACTGGTGATCTCCCTATCCATTATCCTGGCCACTGGCGCAGGCTATTTCTTCGTCAAGCAAGAGCATACAGGCCAGGAAAAGCATATTGTCGATTTAGGAATTTACTGCGGGCTGGCTGGCCTTTTGGGTGCCAGGCTATGGGATGTTTTCTTTTTTGACTGGAATTATTACTCTCATCACCTTACCGAAATCTTAAATGTCTGGCAGGGCGGTATGGCCATTCAAGGCGGTGTATCACTCGGCGTGCTCACCGGTATCGCTTATTGCCGCTATCATAAACTGGATACCCTGCATCTGATGGATGTGCTGGCACCGGCAATCATCCTAGGTCAGGCCTTAGGACGCTGTGCCAACCTTTTAAACGGCGATGCCTTTGGAGCTCCCACTGGCAGCAGCTTCGGCATTGTCTATCCTGCCACAACACTGGCCGCCCACACCTATGGTGCCCAGCCCCTGTGGCCAGCAGAAATCTGGGAAGGTCAGCTGGATATGGTCATCTTCGCTCTACTGCTGATTTTCCGCGGAACCGTGAACCATGCCAAGGGTCAATGCTTCGCCCTCTATGTGATGCTATACTGTGCCGCCCGCTTCGCTTTGGAATTTCTACGCGGGGATTATGCAGAAAAGGTGCTGGGCTTTATGACCAGCGGCCAGACCACCAGCGCTTTTGGCTTTACGCTGGCCCTGCTCGCCTTTTTATACCTGCAGCACAAAAAGAATCCTGCCACCAAAAAAGGGACTGCATCTTGACAGTCCCTTTTTCTTATATCGCTACAGCCCACTCATCCTCCGGCACAGCTACAAAGCTGTCACCTTTCAATGGCAGATTCAACGGACGCAAATCCAACTCTCTGGGCCGCCATTTTCGGAGGGGCGCTTCGTCCTGTTCTACATAATGGGGTGCAGAAATGCAGGACAACTGGCAGTATCCCAGGTCACGAATCCACTCGTCAAGCCTGGTCTGCACGACTAACATCTGACTCTTTGACATAGCAGGGTTTTCCTTGCATATTCTGGTATTCCCCAATGGGTCGAGCAATATCTCCCCTTTAACCGCATCAGGAGACAAACCAAAGCCAAACAAATCCTCTTCTCCCATGCGCCCTAAACGCTCAATCCAAACCAGCATAGCAATCAACTCCTCTCATTTACGGAATATATGAAATAGTCCCCGTCTCAATGTATTATGATTAGACATTTTCCCTGAATATCCTTCATTTGCGTACAAAAAAACCTCCCCGCAGGGAGGTTTTTCCTATAGGCTTGAAAATCAAAGGCCAGCTTCCTGTTTCAGGACATCTGCCTTGTCCGTGTGTTCCCAAGGCAGGTCCACATCGGTACGGCCAAAATGGCCATAGGCAGCCGTCTGCTTGTAGATAGGACGACGCAAGTCGAGCATCTTGATGATGCCAGCAGGACGCAGGTCGAAGTGCTTGCTTACCAGTTCCTCGATCTTTTCCTCAGCGACCTTATGGGTGCCAAAGGTGTCAACCATGACAGAAACCGGATAAGCTACGCCAATTGCATAAGCCAGCTGGATTTCGCACTTATCGGCCAGACCGGCAGCCACGATATTCTTGGCCACATAACGGGCAGCATAAGCGGCACTGCGGTCAACCTTCGTGGGATCCTTGCCGGAGAAAGCACCGCCGCCATGGCGTGCCCAGCCGCCATAGGTATCCACGATGATCTTGCGGCCCGTAAGACCGGAGTCACCCTGCGGGCCGCCAATCACGAACTTGCCCGTGGGGTTGACGAAGATACGGGTTTCTTCCTTGAGCAGGTCAGCAGGTACAACCGGCTTGATGACATGCTCGATAAGGTCTTTGCGAATCTGTTCCAGCGTCACCTCTTCATCATGCTGGGTGGAGATAACAATGGTATCCACAGCCACAGCCTTACCATCTTCGTAGGCAATGGTAACCTGAGTCTTGCCATCCGGACGAAGGTACGGCAGGGTGCCATTCTTGCGGACTTCTGTCAGGCGGCGTGCCAGACGATGAGCCAAGGCAATGGGCAGGGGCATGAATTCCGGCGTCTCGTTCGTTGCATACCCGAACATCATGCCCTGGTCACCAGCACCGATAGCTTCAGCAGCATCCATCCCGCCTTCACGCGACTCAATGGCCTCATTGACCCCCTGCGCAATATCCGGCGACTGCTCGTCAAGGGATACGAGAATACCACAAGTAGCGGCATCAAAACCATATTTTGCACGCGTATAACCGATTTCCTTTACCGTATCACGGATAATCTTCGGAATATCGACATAACACTGCGTGGAAATCTCGCCAACGACATGAACCTGTCCCGTCGTTACCATCGTCTCGCAAGCAACACGGCCCATCGGATCCTCAGTCAGGATGGCGTCAAGTATGCTGTCGGAGATCTGGTCAGCCATTTTATCCGGGTGACCTTCCGTCACAGATTCCGACGTGAACAGCATGCGTTTCTTACTCATAAGCTTTCCTCCTTAAAGGTTACGTTATCTGCTGCGTTGAATCTCCCCATCGGCAAAAGGAAAAAGCCCTCATAAACATGAGAGCTTTTATCTTTACTCTCATCTTCTAGGACTTTGCCTAAAGGAATTGGCACCGTTTCACGTTCATGATGGTTGCCGCAGCTTCATCGGGCCTATCCCTCCACTGCTCTGGATGAGTTTCTATTCAGCTATGATTGATACTTCAATTTTACATAATTATTTTCCCAATGTCAAGGAAAAGATTATTTCACCACAGCGCCTGTGCTGGCGGATGTAGTCATGCGGGCATAACGAGCCAGATAGCCATGCTTGATTTTCGGTTCTGGCTTCTGCCAATTCTTGCGGCGCTCTGCCAATTCTTCATCACTGACATTAAGCTCCAGCTTGCGGTTGGGAATATCGATGGTGATTTCATCGCCGTCCTCAATCAAGGCAATGGGACCGCCCTCCATCGCTTCCGGAGAAACGTGGCCGACGCAGGCTCCCTGGCTGGCACCGCTGAAACGACCATCCGTAATCAGGCCGACTTTCAGACCACGTCCCGTGATGACTGCCGTCGGATTGAGCATTTCCTGCATGCCCGGGCCGCCCTTGGGACCTTCGTAGCGGATAACCACCACATCACCATCATGGATCTCACCGTTCATGATGGCATCGCAAGCTTCAGGTTCCGAATCATAGCACTTGGCCTTACCCGTATAGGTCAGCATATCCTCAGCCACAGCCGAAGCCTTGACCACAGCATAATCCGGTGCTAGATTACCCTTGAGCACGGCAATGCCGCCTTCCGGACGATAGGGCGTCTCAACAGAATGAATTACCGTGTTGTCCTCCACCGGCGTATTCTTGATGCGGTCGCCCATGGTGCCCGTTACCGTCAGGGCATCCAGATGGATGAGATCCTTCTTCGCCAATTCGTTCATGACAGCCGAAATGCCACCCGCTTCGTTGAGGTCCACCATATGATGCTTGCCGGCAGGGCTTAGTTTTGCGATATACGGCGTACGGCGGGAAATCTCGTCAAAGAGAGGTGCCGGAATCTCAATGCCTGCTTCATGGGCAATTGCCGTCAGATGCAGGACCGTATTAGAAGAACCGCCAATACCCATATCCACCGTAATGGCATTTTCAAAGGCCTTCTTGGTCAGGATATCGCGGGGACGGATATTGTTTTTGAGCAGTTCCATGACCACCGCACCGGCCCGCTTGGCCAGCAGACGGCGTGCCCCCGTGTAAGCGGCGGGAATCGTGCCATTGCCCGGCAGAGCCATGCCCAGCACTTCCGACAGGGAATTCATGGTATTGGCCGTGAAGAGGCCTGCACAGGAACCACAGCCCGGACAGCATTTTGCTTCCAGGTCTTCCATTTCCTCTGCGCTCATATCGCCAGCAGCGAATTTGCCTGCTGCCTCAAAAGCCTGACTGACGCTGACATCGCGGCCTTTGTAACGGCCGGGCAGCATCGGGCCGCCAGACACGACAACAGCCGGGATATTCAAGCGAGCCGCCGCCATCAGCATGCCGGGCACGACCTTGTCGCAGTTCGGGATCAGGATCAGTGCGTCGAAGCCGGAGGCCATGGTCACAGCTTCCACAGAATCAGCGATAAGTTCCCGGCTGGCCAGGGAATACTTCATGCCCGTATGCCCCATGGCAATGCCATCGCAGACGCCAATAGCCGGAAATTCAATGGGCGTACCACCGGCAGCAGCTACTCCCAGTTTCGCAGCCTCTGCGATTTCTCGCAGGTGGATATGGCCAGGAATGATCTCATTGAAGGAATTACAGATACCAATAAGCGGCTTGTTGAGATCCTCGGGACCATAGCCATTGGCATGGAACAGGGAACGGTGGGCGCAGCGGGTGGCACCTTTTTTTACATTATCGCTAATCATCTTTCCACTCTCCTAAGATATTGAATCTAAATATAGTTACAAGTTTACAACTTTACAAGCAAAAATGCAAGTAATGTGTTAAAATTCGATACCTTTTTGTGCCTTAATGCCTTTTTGATACGGATGCTTGATTTCCTTCATCTCCGTGACCAGATCCGCCCGCTCAATCAGAGCTTCACAAGCATCCCGGCCCGTCATGACCAGATGCAGTTCCTCCGGACGCAAGTCCAGAAGTTCCAGCATATCCGCTTCCGTGACCAGTTCATATTTTACCGCATAGTTGATTTCATCAAGAATGATCAAATCCCATTTGCCACTCTGGATTTCTTCCTTAGCGCGCTTTAAAGTTTCCTGCGCCGCCGCTTCATGTTCCTCCTTGGTCGTTGGCCCCTTGTTGGTAAAACCTAAGCCGCATTGGTCGATCTCTATGCGGTCATCGATGTTTTTCAGCGTTTCGATGGTCTTGAGCTCACCATAAGTACAGCCACCTTTGATAAACTGCAGGATCAGCACCCGGAAACCATCGCCCCATGCACGAACAGCCAGCCCTAACGCAGCTGTTGTCTTACCCTTGCCATTCCCCGTGTGCACAATTACTAAACCTTGCTTTTTCATTTTCACATCACCTCAAAAATATGCTATACTAATTATTATAATTATAGGTAATTAAAAAAAATCCTGTTAGTGTTGGTGTTATTTTATGAAGAAATTTTTGTTATTCACGCTTATTATTTTAAGCTTTACCATATTATCAGCCTTTGTAGCGGAAAAAACAGACGTGTTAGGCCTGCGCTCCATGACGCTTTCTTCCTCCTTCGATGAACAGGATGGCAAGCTTGTCCTCTCTTGGGACCCACTTCCTTACCCATGTATCTACAAAGTAGACACCTATAGTCCTACCACCGGACTTGTCGAGGGCGAACCCGCCCAGCATTTCTGGGGCAGTGAATATACTATGAACGCCTCTTATACGGTTCCTGGCGGAGCCATTCCCATGAATTACCGGGTAACAGCCTATGGTATGTTCGGCCAGTTGACGGAACCATCCGAACCAATCCTGAATCCCTTGCATAACAAGGAGCCCTTGAGCCCCAGCATAATCTATCATTACCGTGAGGATCAGCCGGCCAGCCTGATGCCTTTCCTGGTCTGGCATTCTGTCCCCAATGCCGTCTGCTATGAGGTGGAACTGTTAGCGGGCAAACCGGCTCAGGAAGGCGGCACAGCCCCGGACAAGAACAATCACCTGGAAAGTACGCAACAAATCTTCACCAATGGATGGCAGGCTGATTTAAAAAAATACGCGAATCGAAAGTTCATCTACTGGCGGGTACGGGCTTTGGACATCCACCATCAGCCCATTGGTGAATTCTCTCCAGCAGAGGAACTCTATATCGATCCAACCTTGCCCCAGCCTGACCACCCTCTGTTGAATGAATTCGATCAGATGCCAAACTTTACTATGCCCGTTTATCCTGTCTATCAGTGGATTCCCTTGCATAATGTGGAACGCTATGAAGTCGAAATGATGATTCATCCCCCTTCCAGGGAAAATGACAATCAGCCCACCGCTGATGCTGCCTGGCGTAATGTGACGAATTCGGCTACAGCCTGTTATGATGAATACCCCCGCCCCTATGCAGGCGATTATTACTGGCGGGTACGCGGCGTGGACAAGACCGGTAATCCCATCGGCGTCTGGTCCGATACCGCCCATTTTACAGTAAAGCAGCAACCAGAACGGGTGCCAGTAGCTGTTCTGGGCGACAGCATCACACATGGTGGCGGTGCCGTATCCAACTCTCCGGCTGCGCTCGAATACAGCTACACCACCTATTTTGATTTTCCCTGCCTGAATCTGGGTCGCAGCGGTGACACCTCCACCATGACCCTGCAGCGATTCGAACAGGATGTACTGCCTTTCAAACCACTAAACCTCATCATCCTTACGGGCACCAACAGCCTGCGTGCTTCAGACATCCAACCGGGAGTCATCATCAACGATTTGGAAGCAATCCGGCAAAAATGTGAAAGTAACGATATCCGGCCCATTTTCCTTACCCTGATGCCCATCAATCCTGCCAATATCCAATTTGCCTTCCATACCCCCACAGACAAGCAGTGGAATGTAAAACTGAACCAGGTCAATACCTGGATACGCAATCAGCCTTACCATATCGATCTGGAACCCTATTTCTATGATACCACCCATCAGGTCATGGATACCAGCTTCAGTATCGACGGCCTGCATCCGGACGTACGCGGCAAGATGCTGATGGGCGAAATCATCAATCAGCATAAAGATTTGTTCAAAAAATAAATTCTAAAAACAGGGCGTGTTGAGTATTTCAACACGCCCTGTTTTTTAGAATTTGAATTGTTTGAGTGCCTGCTGCTGTTCATGCGCCATGTTAGACAAAGTCTCACTGGCAGAAGCAATTTCCTCAGAGGAAGCAGACTGTTCTTCCGTTGCAGCTGATACCGACTCCATATGCTGGGAAATAACCTGTCCCTTGGCATTGATATCAGACACCGATTGGGATATGTTCTGTGCGTCTTCATCGACAACACTGATAGCCCGATCCATCTGCACCGTCTTTTCTGCACCATTTTCGACCAAATCGCGGATCTGGTCGAAGACCCGCTGCAAATCTTCCACAGATTGAGCACCAGCCACCACAGCTTCGCAGCCCTGATTCATAGACTTGACTGCCTCTTCCGTATCTTTTTGCATGGTCATGATCAGCTGGGAAATCTTTTCTGCAGCTTCTTCCGACTGTTCGGCCAGTTTCCGGACTTCTTCAGCCACAACCGAGAACCCTCTTCCCTGCTCTCCTGCCCGGGCAGCTTCTATGGCCGCATTCAAGGCCAAGAGATTCGTCTGGCTAGCAATATTGGAGATGGTATCCACAATCGCACCGATCTCTTCCGAACGAGCCCCCAGCTTGCCCACAATTTCTGAAGTATCACTGACTGTCTTTTCCACGCCACGGATTTCAGCTACGGATTTCTCCAATACATCATGCCCACGCTCTGCCTCTTCGGCAGCCTGTTTCGAATTCCGGGACACATCACCAGCATGAGAACGCATCTCCTGGATGGAGCCATTGATTTTCTCCAACAGTTCCTGGTTCTCATTGAGCGCCTGCTCCTGATTCATGACCAGCTGGGCGGATTCACCTACAGATTCTGCAGATTGGACCGCTGCCTGTGCCGACTGAAGCGAAGCTTCCTTCAGATTAGCAGATGCCTCATTGATATTCTGGACAGTCTTATAAATCCCTTTCATATAAGATGCCAGATTATCCTGCATTTCCATAAGCGTTCTGGCCAAATGACCGAATTCATCCTGACGTTCAAAACGCACGCCGCTGGACCGGAAATCACCATCGCGCAGCTTTTCACATCCAGATTCCATGAATTTCAAAGCGTTCGTGACACTGTTGGCAATAACCTGGCTGAAAACCGCCTGGATCAGCAATGCCGCAATCGTTACAATCAGGATGGTCATAGCAGCCGTGTTATTATCATCTGTGCTGATTGCATTCTTGGCAGCAGCCGCTTCATTGATCTTAGCCTGCTGTCCATGTAAAGCATCCCGTAATGCCACAGTCGCCGGAGAACCTTCTTTTTCATACACGACCATCGCTTCTTCAGAGTTACCTGCTGCCGACAACGTTATAACCTTATTCATAACGCCTTGATACTTCTGCCATTGGCTGTCAATCTCCGGTATATTAGCCAGTTCCGAATCTTTCATTGCGGTCTTATAATCGCTAATGGCCTTATCGAAATCCTGCTGGGCTTTCTGTTGCTGTTCCTTGACCCGCTGCAGATGTTCCGGATTATCCTTGAGCATCACAGCCTGCAAGGTCTTCACCATCATGACACGGCTCTGTTCCACCGCAGTCCCCAGATGCTGTACCCCTTGCATTTCCCGGTTATACATATTCTCCATGGCTTTATCCGCATTATCCAGAGACCGATAGCCCACCAGACTGATAACGATCATTGCCACCGCCGCCACTGCTACAATCAGCAATAACTTGATAGACACCCGGATATTATCAAACATATCCTATTCCCCCATTTCTTCACATAAAAATACAAAACACTAAGCCAGAATCCCCCTAGCCTCTATAATACGTTATTTCGTTAAATATCTCATTCTCCCTGCAACAACTCAATAAATTTTCGTGCTGCCTGGGATAGATGCTTATTTTTTCCATAAGCTGCCACCAGCTGCCGGTCCTCCACTTCTTCTTCCAGATAGAAGAAACGTGGCTGCTCTGACCAACGGCCATTATTCACAACCATGTCCGTAACCAGAGTAGCTCCCATTCCCGCTGCACAGAGTTCCGCTGCATCAATGATGCTATTAGCTTCGAAGACCACATCCGGACTGCATTGGGTTTCCATGCATAAATTGTTATACAGCTGCGACATCCGCCGGCTTTCCTGCAAGCGGATAAAGGGCTGGCCATGCATCCGCGCAAAAGACATGGTTGGATATGGTTCGCCATCGATATTGCCATATTTTTGCACAAAGGGATGATGAGCTGGCAACGCTAACAAGGTCCGTTCCCGCAACAAGGGAATCCGTTCATAAGCACCTTCCAATGGCTCGTAAAGCAAAGCAAAATCCACCTCGCCTGCCGCCACCGCCATTTTGAGCTCATTGACACTATGTTCCTTCACTATCAGGCGGATTCCCGGATATCGGCGATGAAATTCAATGATGGGCTTCGTCAGATAACAGGACGAGCGGGTACGGGAACTGCCAATGACCAGCGTTCCCGTCTTCAGCCCTGTAAGGTCAGCAGTTTCCTGCAACAATTCATGATAGATCCGTTGCAATTCCCTGGCCTTGCGCACATAGATTTCTCCTGCTGCCGTAAGCTGTAAAGGTGTCTGGCTGCGATCAAATAAAGTCAGCCCGATTTCTCCTTCAATTTTCTTTATCGATTGTGATAATGACGGCTGCGACACAAAAAGCCGCTTTGCCGCCGCCGAAAAAGTCCCTTCGCTGGCTGCCTGCAATACATATTTCCACTCATGCTCATCTATCAAGGCAATCCCTCCTCATTCCTCAACAATCCCTGTCTATATTTTACTCAATCTATCCCTTTCATGCAAATTTTTAATATAGGAAAAGACCAGCCCCAAACGGACTGGTCATCTCTCCTATTCGATATTGCACCAGCAAATTCGACTCAGCGGCGGCGTTCCTTGGCTGCATAAGCAGACTGGAGGCCTTCCAATGCCGGGCGGAAATTCTGGTTGATGGACAAAGCACAGGTGTAGGCATCTATCGCTTCATCATACTGCCCCACAGAATAATACGCTGTTCCCAAATTAGTATAAGTATACATTGAGCCATCACCGTTATCTATGGCCTTTTTAAAATCGCGAATTGCCCAATCATACTTTTCCTGATTCAGATAGATATGTCCCCTATTATTATAGGCTAATCCCTCATTTGGATTTATCTCTATAGCTTTATTGTAATCAGCCATTGCTAAATCATATTTCTCCAAAGCATCATAAGATGTCCCGCGGCTGACATACGCATCATAATTTGTCGGATCCAACTCTATTGTACGTGTATAATCAGAAATTGCCTCTTGCTCATGGTTGAAAATACTACGTAAACCACCACGATTAAGATAAGCTTCCTTATAATCCGGCTTTAATTCAATAGCCTTGCTGAAATCGCGTAATGCCTCTGCATAATATTTATCAGCATAAGCTTTTTGCTCACTATGATGATAATAATCTGCCAGATGTGCTTCTATATGACCACGATTATTGTAGGCCACAAAATTGTTAGGATCATATTGAATCGCCTTGTTATAATCAGCCATAGCCTGTTTATCTTCGCCCTTGTGCTGATAAGCATTGCCACGATTGTTATAAGCATCTGCATAATCCGGACGCAACTCTATAGCTCGACTCAAATCACTGATTGCCTTATCCAACTCCCCTTTGCGCAGGTACGCAGCACCACGATTCTGATAAGCCGTAGCATTATTTGCATCATTAGCTATTCTATTGGTATATTCCTGAATAACAGCATCTGCGTTCCAGTCCTGATTTGCCGCCATAGCCGTCATTGGCATCCCTGTAAGCACTGCGCCTACGATACCAGCCAAAAAGAGTTTACGCCATTTAAAATCATATTTCATTTCAAGATCCTCCTTTCGGCCTTAACGTAAAAATACCACACTCGTCTTATTCAGGAAGCCCGTTGAGCCATTTTCAATCAGGACGCGATTTGCATCAGCTACGGACAATACCGGATTAGCACCATTATCGCTAAGAGAAACAGCCTTCAATACCAGCGGATGGCCGCCAGCACGACCAGCACGGCTCATATCAGAAGCATAATCCACCATACCATCACGAACCACTAAATCATAATTGAGATTTTCATGTCCATAAATGGAAATCCCACGCTCATTCTTGATAACCGGTGACATAACAGACTTTAAGCCCAAGCCACGACAGTCAACAATCAAACCAGTGTAGCCACCAATCGGAGACATCGATGACGACATATTGTTATCTACAGTTGAAAATCTTGCTACATTAGATGCTGCACTATCTGCCGGCAAGGATGGAATCACTTCCGGAACCGGCTGCGGGAATTCCACCGGCTGTGCAGGCGGTTCGATTACCGCACCTGCCAGCGAATTGCTGATACCAAACAGCGGAGCCTCCAAAACGACTTCGTAGCCGCCACCGGGGATCTCTCTTTCGCTGACGACACGTGCACCACGGACGACAGCACTTACCTTCGTCTTCACCACATCGCTAGTGACTTCCAGCATCCCAACATTGGATTCACCAGTAACATCTACACCGCTGATCGTTTCGGCCAACATACGATAACCATCGACGATTGCAGCCCGGCGAGCCAGCATACGTCCCTGAACCGGAGTCCTGGCCGTAGCAGGTGGAACCCCCGTACCAGTCACACGAATGACCTTGTTTTCCCAGTCCACATTCTCCGCAGCAAAAACGGATACCGTCATTGCCAGCAACATCATGCAGACAGTCAAACACACTGTTAATTTCCTGCAAATTTTCTTCATTACATTCATCCTCCCCAAATCTAATCTTCCTATAATTTTTCTAAAAATTATCTTATTTTATTATACAATATGTTCTTTTTACTGACAAGCATTATTAATCTGTATCTGAAGTAATTTGGGTATGGATTTTGTATTGATTGGGACTAAACGCTTATTGCCTGCATAGCCTGTTTTACGATCTCTTCCGGCACATCATTTTTACAGCAAACTCCACCGATGCTCTCCATCAGCACCCAGTTCACTTTACCGCCAATGGTCTTTTTGTCATGAAAGATATCCGCATACATGGCATCCACTGTCACGCCAGCAGCCTGCAAGGGCAGATTGTAGGCTGCCACCAGTTCCTTCACCCGGCCATAGGCAGCCTCATCAATCAAGCCCAAAGCCTTGCTGATATACGCTGCCCCCACCATGCCAGTTGCTACTGCTTCACCATGATTATACCGGATATAAGCGGTTTCTTTTTCGATAGCGTGCCCAATGGTATGACCGAAGTTCAGGATTCGACGCAGGCCAGCCTCTTTTTCATCCTGACTGACCACAGCAGCCTTGATCTCACAGGAGCGGGCAATCATATGCGTCAGCTTTTCCGGTTCCAAAGACAGCACATCTGCCTGATGCTCCTCCAAAAACGCAAAGAATTCTGCATCATAGATAATACCGTATTTGATGATTTCCCCTAAGCCTGTGTAAATTTCCCGCTTGGGCAAGGTCTGCATACAATCAAGGTCCATGAAAACAGCCTGTGGCTGATAGAAGGCACCGATGAGATTCTTGCCCAGTTCATGATTCACCGCAACCTTGCCGCCCACGCTGGAATCCACCTGCGCCAACAGGCTGGTCGGAATCTGCACAAAGGGGACTCCCCGCATATAAGTTGCCGCCACGAAACCAGCCAGATCTCCAACTACACCGCCCCCCAAGGCGAAAACAGGCGACTTTCGGTCAAGTCCCCACTCAATAGCCTTGGTGAAAGCCTCATTGGCTACTTCCAGAGTCTTCGACTGTTCTCCGGCTTTTATCTGCACAACGGCAATATCCAGCCCAGCCTGGGTCAATATATCCTGCATCTTCCTGCTATACAAAGGCCCCACATTGGTATCCGTAACCAACAACCCTTTAGCTGAATAATCCTTTTGTTGGATAAAATCGATGATTTCCTGTTCAATATTATAACCGATCACAATATCATAACTATCCGATCCTAAATCCACCCGTACCTTACGCATGCAATACTCCCCTTGTCTTAAGCGCCTTCACGATGATTTCCACCACCTGCAGTGGCGACAGATCACTAGTATCCACGGCAAAATCCGCCTGAGCATAAAATTGCTCCCGTTCAGCCAATAACTTAGCCACAGCCTGCCGCCGGTCTCCCTTATCCTCTTTATCCAGCACAGGACGGGTTCCCCTGCAGCTCGTACGTTCCAGCACTGTATCAACGTCAGCCTTCAGGCACACCACCGTGCCACCAGTCTTAAGCGCTTCGATATTGGCAGGATTCTTCACCGTGCCGCCCCCCGTGGCAATCACTGCATTGCGGCGCTTTCCCAGACGCACTGCCCATTCATGTTCTAATCTGCGGAAGTGCTCTTCACCAAATCGAGCAAAAATCTGGGGTATGGTCAATCCCGTATCTTCCTCAATCTTCGCATCCATATCAATAAAAGCACAGCCTAATCTTTGCGCCAGCATCTTGCCCGTGCTGGTTTTACCCGTGCCCATGAAACCAATCAATACCACATTACGCATGGAGCCACCAAACCTTCCCCAAGCGTTCATTATATGCCTGCAATGATGCCTTGACATCCGTCAAAGCATCAGCACCGAATTTCTCACACAACGCCTGCGCGATGACAAACGCCGTCATCGCCTCTCCCACAACAGAAGCTGCTGAAACGGCACAGGTATCACTGCGCTCCTTGCAGGCCAAAACGGCTTCCCGGCTGGCAATATCAATGGATTTCAGTGGTGTCATCAAGGTGGGAATAGGTTTCATCGCGGCCCGCACGACCAATTCTTCCCCATTCGTCATACCACCTTCCAGTCCACCAGCCCGATTGGTTGTACGGTAGATCCTGCCATCATCATCCGTAAAAACTTCATCATGGATCTGGCTGCCAGGCAAGTGTGCGCAGGCAAAACCTGCGCCGATTTCCACCCCCTTGATTGCCTGTATGGACATCATAGCAGCAGACAGACGGGCATCCAGCCGCTTATCCCACTGGATATGGCTGCCCAAACCAATTGGCAGGCCCCGCACCAGCACTTCGAAGATCCCGCCCAACGTATCACCTGCTTTTTTGGCCTCGTCAATACGTTGCTTCATTTGACATTCTGCATCTGCATCATAACAATTGAGTTCTGAATCTGTGGGCGTACCGATTTTTGACCGGTCAATATTGGCTGGATCAACCTTTATACCGCCAATATTGGTCACATGAGAGACCACCTCTATCCCCAGCTCCCGCAGGAAAGACTTGCAGACAGCGCCTACAGCCACTCTCATGGTCGTTTCCCGGGCACTGGAGCGTTCCAATATATCCCGCACATCCTGCCGGTCATATTTCATCACACCAGTCAGATCCGCATGGCCGGGACGAGCCGCCGTTACTTTTTCTCCCTCCGGATTGCCAAAGGCAGCCATACGCCCATTCCAATTGGCAAAATCCTTGTTGATGACCTGCAAGGTGATGGGGCCGCCCAAGGTCTCATTAAAGCGTACGCCGGACAAGACTTCTATTTTATCCGTTTCAATCTTCATGCGTCCGCCACGGCCATACCCCTGCTGTCTCCTAGCCAATTCTTTATCTATCGCAGCTTTTTCCAATCGCAAGCCTGCAGGTATCCCTTCCAAAATAGCTGTAAGTCTGGGACCGTGGGATTCTCCTGCCGTCATAAAACGCAATTCACTCATAAACACACCTCAATTAGTATCAAATTTAAACCGTTATTACTAGTTTAGATTATCATAGTGTATAAATCAAGCCTCCAAATACGTATTTTTGTCTATTTTTCGGGTACAGCATAAATATTCAGCGCTAAATCCGTCGACAATTGGTCGTTTTCCACTTTAACGCCCAGCTCCCGCACAGATGCCAGCCGTTCCCCCGCTTGCAATTCCCGCATGAATTTCAACAACGCGAAGTAACTTCCCTGCACGCGGATATGAATCGTCAACGACTGCCACCCCTCATGTTGTACCAAAGCTCCCGGCTTTATCTGTTTCAGCTGCAACTGAGACTGTCTGGCCAACCGTTCCAATTCCAGCAAAAAAGAGGCCTGCCCCATTGTTTCCGGCAGTGCGCGGAATACTCTCTCCTTACGCTCATCCATTTCCTTGCGAAACGATTTCTGATCGAGATGGGCATTATGAAAATTAACCACATCATTGATCTCGCTTCTTGCCTGCTCAGCTTCCCTGCGATATCCATCAGCCGCCCGCTGTAAGGGAATATGAACGGTCACCACAAACAGCAGGTACAAAAAGCCACATCCGGCCGCTCCTGCCGCAGCCAGTTGCCACATCTTCATCCTGCCATTACAGGCTCTTAGTTTCGCGATTATCGTCTGCCCCATCGTTTTCCTGCCCCTCATTGGCTACCAAAGAAAAATCTATCCTTTCCCTCTTCTCATCTGTCCCCTTGCGCAAAGCCGAATCTTCCAATCTCACCCCATGCGGAAAAATATCCGGATCTTTTTCAATACATCCGATAAACTCAGCCAGAGCATCATACGTGACAGCCTGCCCATTAAGCCGCAGGCACCTGCCATCATCCGTAACCGTAAATCCCGTAAGGAACACGCCTTCGCAAGTATCCATTCCCAAATGCACCAACAGACTATACCAGGATGTCGATGTGTCCTGCAAGCTTCGCCATAATTGCTCCCGCTCTTCCACACAACGGCGCTGCGCTACCGCCTCTTCCATCTCCTGTTTTTCCGGTCTCAAGCGGTTGAGTTCCTCCCTCTGCATACACGCTGCATTTTGCGCCTGTTCATAATCATAAACATCAAAAGCCAGCCATAGCAGCAAAGGGAAAAACAACAACAATAAGCAACCGCTCACCAGACGTCCTGCAGCTAATGACCTTGCCGGATGATGACAAAAGCCCTGCTGCCGTTGAGGATCTGCTAAATACGCAGCCACCCCCTGTCCTGCACCACCCGTCTTTTCGCCAGCAGCAGTTCCTCCGGCAATCACATCTGCAATGGTCAGTTCCACTGAAGCAAAGTCATTCTTTATCTCCTGCAGATATTCCCGACGCACTCCCCAAATCACACAGCGCGTTCCCTCTGCCAGTTCCGCCAATGGCATACATATACAAGCAAAATCTGTTGCGCTGAGCCCTTTGTCCGCCAACCTGTCATCCAATTCCCAAAAAGCCGCCTCAGTCTGCTGTTCTGCATTCAAATGTGGCGGCAGATTAAACACATAGCCCAGCAAATCATCTTCCGGTATCACATATAGGAGTGGTACATCCTGCCAGCCTCTTTTTGCCAGTTCCAACGCTGCCAGATCTGCCAGCTGCGCCCTGGAAATCTCTGCCTCACTCCCTGTCAGGCTGCAAGCTTCATCCATCTGCTGCCAGCTGTTCTCCTGCCAAATAAAATGCAGCAAGCGCCAAGGACCATCTCCTTCTTGTTCAATCACCGTATATTCTCTATCCTGTGGATAAAAAAATGTCTTAATCCGTCCACCCCAGCCACTTATAATGTTCCTTGTCATTTACTTTTTCTATAACTCCCTTAGCAAAACGATGTGATTCCAAGATATCGTTTTCTTCTGTGCCGCGCTGAAACGCACAAGCTATCAGATACACCTTTTTCACTTTCCGCAAAGCGTATACCCGCGTTTCGATATCGGCATCACGGACAGCGACTTGCTCAGACAGATCAATCTTCTGCCCATCTGACAAAGAATCAAACCTGCTTTCATAATCCGTTATATCTCCCCATACCGTCTCTACGGCACTCTCCGCTGCAAGCCGCAAGCGCATTTCTTCCCTATATTGCCGAAGGTTTTCCCCTTCCTGCCAGCCAAAATTACATAATCCCCGCCCCATAAACAGCAGTGCCATAAGCAGGCATAACATGATGACAGACACCGTGCCCCTCTGCCTATTCACGCTTTTCACCTGTTTCACTGCAACCTGCCGGCAGGTAAACGCAGCTGGATAATCTGTATTCATGTTGAGTCACCATACTTTGCGCTGCTATCTCCAAATGATAGATCCCAGGATTTTCTATATCCTCATCAATGTCAAACGCTATGATTTTCACGCCAGCTAATGCATGATCTCCGGTCATAGGTGCATCATCCGTGCCAGCCACCAGCTTATCCAGACCATACATGGAATGCAGCCAATAACTGCTCTCAAAAGTAGGTTTATCCTCTTTGGATCTTTTCAATGGATCCTGTTTTTTCACGAAGGCATACCCCTGCCAATAGATCAGTTTCCGGATTCTCTCAGACTCCAATGCCTCTTCCATGATCCGCTGAAAGGCCATCTGCACTTCCTGCTCCATCTCCATATCTGCCAGCTGGACAAAATAGAAATGCACCGTCCAGGAAAATATGGTCACAGCTGTCATCATAAGCAAAGCCAGCAAGGGAATGGATACCGCTGCCTCAAGCAGGACGGTTCCCCGTTCCCGCTTGGACTTCATGTCTTGACAAAACTCGCTTAAACGCCACGTTCTTGTCACAGCCTTGCACCTCCCATCTGACAGTCACCTGCAATTCATAATGCCTGCCTTTCTGTGAGATATGGCTCTCGATTTGATAGGTACGATTGTTCTGCCTCAAATCCTGCTCATTCCCCAGATAAGGCAAATCCGGCGGCAATATTCCATCCCGGTCCAGCCTGCACTGAGCATACGAAATCTGTGCCCGAGCCAAAAACACAGCAGCCGTCTGCTCTGCTGCAGTATTCTTTACCGACACCGCTTTGGCATAGAGTCCCAAGGAACTGGCCATCAGCAACAGAAACACGCCCGTCAGCAGAGTCTCCAACATAAAATAGCCTTCCTGAGCCTGGCTACTTTTTTTCATGATTGTCACGCTCCATTCTGATACGCCCCCCTTTACTGACCATGATCCTGCATCCTTCCTGTTCATAACCGCCAAAAAAAATCAACAGCGTGATCATACCTTCCGTAAGCTGCGGACTGCCATCAGCCCTGAAACCAACCTGTATCTTATCATCACCTGCAATATAATCCTGCTGCTCATCTAATTTTGCCACCTGTATGCCAGGCAAATATAGATGACGCTCAATGATATAGGCCCCGCCTGCCGTGATCCTATTGCCCCCAGGAAAAAGGTCCAGCCGGGCATACCTGCGCCGAAGGTCCTTAGCACCATACCCCCATGCCGGTTCTGCAATCGTCCGACTAAGTGACTGGCAACGGCGAATATCCGTCAACAGGTATTCCGCCTCAAATTCCACCGCCACCTGCCGATAGAATTTGAACATAGCAGGCAATGCCTGTGCGGAAAACAGCAGGATCAATGCGAGGAAAAGCAATAATTCCAGCATGATAAAGCCTTTCTGCTTTTCTCTTACCACCATAACCACAACCTTACGACTTCCCCGCAGCGATCAGCCAGTGCAAACGCAACAATCGCGCCAAGGGCCAGGAACGGTCCAAAGGGTACTACAGACTCTTTGCTGAGTCTGTGCCGTAGAAGCAAATATACACTGCAAAGCCCGCCACTCATAAAAGCAACATAAAGCGCTACGCATACACCCATGCCCCCCAGCCACCAGCCGAGAAGCATGGCCAGCTTTATATCGCCCCATCCCATGCCTTTGGGAACCAACCAGCGCAAAAATCCCAATACCCCGCCTCCCAGCACCACTCCCAGACCAGCATCCATCCAGCTCAGCCTGCCTGTCAGCAACGGAATCCCTCCTAAGATCAATAGACCAGCCAGCAATCTGTCATAAATAAGCAGATAACGGAAATCCAGGATGGCCAGCAGCAGCAGCCAGGCAGCGAACAAAAGCCCTAACAGTATTTCCTGACGATTGAATCCGTATAATAATCCGCCAGAAATCAGCATTCCCGCTAACCAGGGCCATTGCATCCCCCGGCACAAGGACCAGGAAAAGACCTCGGGAACTTCATGAAGATCATGGCTGGCTTGATTGTCCATTTTTAGCACTCCCATAGCCAAACTCTCCTGCAGTATGCCCTTCACAAGTTGCCCGCATACTGCTCAGCGCAATCCCTTCTTCATTCACGGATTTCAATATATAGGAAGTGCTGTTCACGGTCAATTCCGTACCATCGGACAGCTTGCATTTACCATGAGGAGGTTTCAGCTTATCAGCATCATTGATATATTCTTTCAAATCCGATACAGTCTGTGGATTTCTTCCCATTTCCAATTGATAAACTGCAATCGCTGCGTCCAGTGTTGACAGATCGCTCTGCACTTTAGCCGTATTAGCCGTAATCATAGTCGATGCAAACCTCGGTACAGCCATAGAGGCCATCACACCTACAATCATCACGGCAATCAACATGCCTAAAAGCGAAAAACCTGATTGTCCATTGATACGCATACAAATACCTCCTTAACTAGTCATTTTGTGTATCTTTTTATTAAGCTTTTCTACGTGAGCCAAAATTATCCTGCATTTTTGAAAAATATTAAAGATTTTTCTGCCAAAATACGTGCTTCCCTGCATCATATCTGTGATCATCCGGAACCTTTCGCCAAAAAGGGCCTTACATTCCTCTCACGAGTTATGTAAGGCCCATCGGCTATGCTATTATTGTCCCTTCGTCTCTGCCACAAAGTTCTTTTTGATCAATTTCGCATGGCTGACCATTTCCTTGGCATTATCCAAAGATGCCGTGGTTACGTCCACGCCTGAGGCCATGCGGGCAATCTCGCTGATGCGTTCGCGTTCCGTCAGCGGGCGCACCTGTGTGACGGTTGATTCGCCAGCGCTGGTCTTAGCAATATAAAGATGATTGTCGGCCATGCAGGCAATCTGCGGCAAGTGCGTGATACAAAGCACCTGCTTATACTGCGCCACCAACGCAATGCGCTCAGCCACCATCTGAGCCGTACGGCCACCGATGCCTGTATCGATCTCGTCAAAGACCATACTGGGAACAGAAGAATCCCGCGAAGCCGCCACCGTCTTGATAGCCAGCGCAATACGGGAAAGTTCACCGCCGGAGGCTACCTTGGATAAAAGCTTTTCTTCCTCACCCGGGTTGGCTGAGAAATACATCGCCACATTATCAGCACCGTTAGCCAGGTACCTTTCCGCAGGTGTAACCCTTATATGGAAAGCCGCCTGCAGCATGCCCAGCGCTGTCAGCTGGCTGCCAATAGCAGCAGCCAGTTCTCCTGCCGCCCGCTGGCGCATCTTGGTCAGATTGTCCGCCTTGGCCCGCAGTTTTTCTTCCAAAGCCGCAATCTCTTTTTCCAGTCTGGCCATATCGTCATCATAATTTTCGATGTCGAGCAATTCCTGCTGTACTTTCTGCTGGTGATCCAGCACGTCAGCTATCGTAGCACCATATTTCCGGCAGAGCCGGTCAATCACGTCCATACGATTCTGCAGACGGTCGAGTTTGGCCGGCTGGAATTCCAGCGACTCGCCATAATCCCGTAAATCCGAAGCTGCTTCCTGCAAGGAAATATACGCTTCTTCCACCATCGAGTAAGTATTTTCCAAGGAATCATCATAGCGGCTCATATCCTCAAGATTTTTCTTGACCCTGGCTACTGCCGCCAGAACGGCCTGTCCTCCGCCCGCTCCCACATCCAGAAGATTATAGGATTCCTCCACGAAACCGGCAATCTTTTCAGCATGGGAAAGCTTACGGATTTCAGCATCCAACTCCTCATCCTCATTTTCCCTGAGTTCCGCTTCACTGATTTCCTTGTCCTGCCAGCGCAGCATATCGAGCCGCTGAGCATATTCCCGGGCGGCCTGCTCCTTTTCCCTGTGTTCCTGCTGCTTGTCCCGCCAAGCGGTATAGATTTGCTTATAACCTGCCAGTGCTTCGGTCAGGTCCGGATCATATTCATCCAGCAGGGCAAACTGGCTTTCTTCCTTCAACAAGGCCAGATTCTCATTCTGTCCATGAATATCGACCAGGAACGCGCCGATCTGTTTCAGTATGGTCAGGGTCACGTGACAGCCATTGACCAATACCATGCTGCGCCCCCCTCGGGTCACCTGGCGGGTGATGATCAGCATGCCCTCCGAATCATCAATAGCCTGCCCGGAAAGCAATTCATGGAGACCCAAGGATTCATCATCCAGCGTAAAAACCGCTTCCACCCGCAGCCAATCACAGCCAGTACGGATTGCATCCGAAGACACCCGCTGTCCCAGGATTGCTCCCAGCGCATCAATCAGGATAGATTTGCCAGCACCGGTTTCTCCCGTGAGGATGTTAAGCCCTTCACCGAATTCCACCTGCACATGTTCCAATAGTGCAAAATTCCAAACCGTTAATGTTTTCAGCATTGCTCAGCTGCTCCTTTACTGCAAAAAAGATAAGAGCCTTTCGGTAACAATAGCAGCGGCACTTTTCGGTTTGACGATAATGAAAATATTGTCATCTCCAGCCACCGTTCCCAGTACTTCCGGCCAGTTGGCATGATCCAGAGCAGAAGCCACCGTATTGGCTCCACCGGGCAATGTCTTGACCACCACGATATTCTCACTGTAATCACAATTCACTACTGTATCCTGAAAGAGCCGCTGCATGCGTTCTTCCGTAAAGATAACTGTATTTTTCATGGGATAGGCATAACGATACCGCCCATCACCACTGGGAACCTTTATCAGCATCATTTCCTTGATATCCCGTGACACCGTGGCCTGAGTTACCTTGATGCGCTGCTGACGCAGAGCATCGGCCAGTTCCTCCTGTGTTTCGATGATCTGAGTCTCGATGATATTTTTTATCACCGCCTGACGCACACTTTTCACGCTTTCACCCTCCCGTCTGTTCATCTTTATCCGACTCATGATTCCACCCCATAATTTTTCCATAGTTTGGTTCTTAGAATCTGATAATAGTCTTTATCCTCAAATTTGATAATCCCGGCCCGGGCCGTAGACTTCATTACCGTCACTTCATCTCCTGGAAGCAGCCGAAAACTCTCCTGCCCATCAAAGGTCACGAGGATATCCTGATGGATGGCTGCAATCTTGATATGCACCACATCATCTTCCCCCACCACCAGCGGACGCATATTAAACGTATGCGCACAAATCGGCGTTACCAGCAATGCCTGAATGGACGGACTCATGATAGGGCCGCCTGCGGACAGGGAATAGGCCGTGGAGCCGGTGGGCGAGGATATGATAACGCCATCTGCCTTGTAATCCATCAGATGGGATTCATTGATGGACAGTCCCAGATGCAGCATGCGCGCCACACCGCCCTTGGTCACCACCACATCATTGATGGCATGGCCAAGGAAGCGCTCCTCCCCATCGGACTTGGCAAAGCCAGCCAAAAGCAGGCGATGTTCAATGCGGTAATCGCCATCCAGCAGCTTTTGCAGTTTCGTTTCCAGCTCGCCCAGCTCGATATCGGCCATAAAGCCCAGTGTGCCGATGTTGATGCCGCAGACAGGTACCGCGCTGGCACCATAGCGGCGGCAGACCCCCAGCAATGTGCCATCACCGCCAATGGACAGGGCAATATCCGCCTGCTGTTTTTCGATATCCGGCACCCCTAAATATTCCAGTTCAAAGTATCGCGACTCATCTACAGGAAGCATCAAGCGCACATCTTTATCCTGATAAAACTGCAAGATCCGCCGCAGCACTTCCGGTGACTGCGGTTTGCTCACATTGGGAAATATGGCAATGGTCTTGATTGGCATAACACATCGCTCCTTAATTGGCCCTTTTTCGTTTATTTATCCAGTTCGCCGTGGGCTTCGGCCACTACCTGAAGAATGCGCTCTTCAGTGACCGTGTCCTCTTTCGTCTGGTCTTTTGACAAGCGGACGAGATATTCAATGTTGCCCTCCGGCCCTTTGACTGGCGAGAATGTCAGCGCCATCGTACAAAAACCGATTTCGCGGGCAAAAGCCGTGACCTTGCGGATAACATCCTCATGCACCTTGGGATCGCGTACCACACCCTTCTTGCCGACATTTTCTCTGCCAGCTTCAAATTGGGGCTTGATAAGTGCCACGACTTCACCATTATCATTCAGCAAGGTATGGGTGACAGGTAATACCTTAGTCAGGGAGATAAACGCCACATCAATCGAGGCAAAATCCAACAAAGTACCGATATCATCCGGTGTCACATTACGGATATTCGTGCGTTCCATATTGACCACGCGTTCATCGGTACGCAGTTTCCATGCCAGCTGACCATAGCCCACATCGATGGCGAAGACCTGCACGGCGCCATTCTGCAACATGCAGTCGGTAAAGCCGCCGGTGGAAGCGCCGATATCCGCACAGCGCTTGCCTGTGATTTCCACGCCGAATTCAGCCATAGCCTTGGCCAGTTTCAGGCCGCCGCGGCTCACATAGGGAATGTCATTGCCCAGCAGGCGGATTTCCGCCTCGGCTTTGACCGTAGCACCGGCCTTATCCACTTTCTGATTATCCACGAGGACCTCGCCTGCCATAATCATGCGCTTGGCCCGTTCCCGGCTGCCAGCCAGTCCGCGTTCGACCAAAAGTATATCTAATCTCTGTTTTGCCATTACTTCAATCTTTCCTTTATTCGTTCTGCCATCTGTTCCGGCTGCAAGCCGCAGAGCGTTAAGAGCTCTTCCTGTGTGCCCTGCTCCACAAACCGATCCGGCAAGCCCAGGCGCAATAAATCCACGCTGCGCGCCAGGCCACTGTCTGTCAGGTATTCGGCCACGCCAGAGCCAAAACCGCCTACCAACGAGTTTTCTTCCACGGTTACCAAAAGGTTCACATGGCGCAGCCGCTGAATCATCTCCGTATCCAAAGGCTTGGCAAAGCGCATGTTCACGACAGCAGCGGAAATCCCTTGTTGCTGCAGAAGCTGCGCTGTTTCCATAGCCTTATACGTAATCGGCCCTAACGCCAGGATCGCCACATCACTGCCATCCCGCAAGATCTCAGCCTTCCCCACCGGGACATCACGGAACCCAGCCTGCAGTTCCACACCTTTGCCATTGCCACGGGGATAACGTACTGCTGTGGGTCTCTCCATTTTGACCGCCGTAGCCAGCATATCCCGTAGCTCTGCCTCATCTTTAGGCACGAAGATTGTCATGTTGGGCATATGCCGCAGGTAGGACAGGTCAAAGGCGCCATGATGAGTGGGCCCGTCGGCACCGACCAACCCGGCCCGGTCCAGGCACAACGTCACCGGTAGGTTCTGCAGGCACACATCGTGCATGAGCTGGTCATAAGCCCGCTGGGCAAAGGTGGAATAGAGTGCCACCACCGGATGCTTGCCATCCGCAGCCATGCCAGCCGCCAACGTCACTGCATGTTCCTCGGCGATTCCCACATCAAAGAAGCGGGCGGGATATTCCTGGCCGAAGGCCTTGAGGCCTGTGCCGCTGGGCATAGCCGCTGTGATAGCCGTGATATTGCTGTCCTTGTCCGCCAGTTCAATCAGCGCCTTGCTGAAGACCGAAGTATAAGACGGCGCACCCTCTTTCGGCAGGCATTTGCCTGTTTCCTTATTGAATCTGCCGATGCCATGGAACTTATCCGGTTCCATTTCTGCAGGCACATATCCCTTGCCCTTTGTCGTATGGATATGGATCAGTACCGGGCCATTCATTTCCCGGGCACTTTGCAGGATTTCCTGCAACAGGCTGATATTGTGCCCATCTACCGGCCCGATGTAGTGAAAGCCCAATTCCTCAAAAATGCCGCCGGGCACCAGCGCAGCCCGGACACTGTCCTTGACCACCTGCGCCGTGCGGAATGCCTTGTCCCCGATATGAGGAATGCTCATGAGCAGGCTGCCCATGTCCTTTTTGGCCTTATTGTATTGCGGCGTGATGCGGATGCGGGACAAGTATTCGCTGAGACCGCCGACATTCTTGTCAATGGACATTTCATTGTCATTCAGGATGACAATCAGTTTCTTGCCCAAATCGCCCGCCTGATTCAGTGCTTCAAAAGCTTCTCCGCCAGTCAGGGCGCCATCGCCGATTACGGCAATCACTTCATTGTTCCGGCCGCTCAAGTCCCGCGATATCGCCATCCCCAGAGCGGCAGAAATCGACGTGCTGGCATGGCCGACACCGAAAGCATCATAATTCGATTCAAAGCGGTTGGGAAAACCGGTGATCCCACCCTTCTGGCGCAGGGTATGGAACCTGTCCCGGCGGCCTGTGAGTATCTTGTGGCTGTAAGCCTGATGCCCCACATCCCAAATCAGCTTATCCTTAGGAAAGTTGAAGACGCTGTAAAGAGCCAATGTCAGCTCCACCGTCCCCAGACTCGGTGCCAGATGTCCCCCATTATCGGCCACCGTCTCCACGATAAACTCCCGCAATTCCTTAGCGAGCCGCTCCAATTCGCTGACGCTGTAACGTTTGACGTCAGCTGCTTCCTTGATTTTTTCTAAAAGTGGATACATGATCATCCGCACTTCCCCATTATTTATTGCGTTTTACCAGATAGGCCACCAGTTCCCGCAGGAAATCTGCCTCATCCCCAAACATCTGCAAGGCATTCACAGCCGTATCCACAGCCTCCTGCGCCAGTTTCTGTGCTTCTTCCAGCGAAGTCAGCGTCACATAAGTGGACTTATGGTTCTTCTCATCACTGCCCACCGGCTTGCCAATCACGGCTTCATCACCGATGACATCCAGGATATCGTCGGTAATCTGGAAAGCCAGGCCGAAGTTATCCGCATATACCGTCAGAGCCTGCAAAGCTTCCTCGCTGGCACCGCCCAGGATAGCGCCGCTGCGGATAGCGGCCCGGAACAGCGCCCCGGTCTTGCCCAAATGGATTTTTTTCATGGTCTCCATGGAAATCTGCTTATTTTCCGACTCCAGGTCAAGTGCCTGTCCACCGCCCATGCCATCGGGACCGGCAGCAATGCTGATTTCCCGTACCACCTGTACCAGCGTTTCAGCCTTGACTCCCTGCTGGCGCAACATGACTTCAAAGGCCAGAGTCAGCAAGGCATCCCCGGCCAAAGTGGCCATGCCTGCACCATAGACCTTATGGTTGGTGAGTTTGCCCCGGCGGTAATCATCATCATCCATGGCCGGCAGGTCATCATGAATCAGCGAATAGGTATGAATCATCTCCAGAGCGCAGGCTGTGGTCAGATAGTCCGTCCCCTTTGCCCCCACTGCATCGGCTGCGGCCATCAGCATCACCGGGCGCAGGCGTTTGCCGCCAGCCATCAGGCTGTATTTCATGGACTCACAGAGCGTCTTGTCCAAAGGATTTTCTTCATTCAATTCTTTTACCAGCTGCGCCTCTACCAAAGCACTGCGTTCCTGCCAGATTTTCTTCAATTCCATGGTCATTCCCCTTCTATGTTCAATTCTGCTTCCGCAATCTTATTGCCGTCTTTTTTGATTACCAGATCCATGGCCGCTTCGGCCTTGGCCAGTTCCTGCAGGCAGGCTTCGCCAAGCTTCATGCCCTCCGTGTAATTGGCCATCAGCTCCTTGAGGCTGGTATCGCTCTGTTCCATCGCTTCCACGATGGCTTCCAGCTTGTCCAGCGATTCCTCAAAGGAAAGTTCTTTTTTTCTTGGCATTACCTGTCACCCTTTTCCTTTATTGCAAGTGTCCGCACGAAGATACTACCGTCCCTGAGCGTCACCTTCAGTTCATCATTCACCGCCACATCCCTTACACTCGTGATGAGTTTATCCTGCCTAGTCAGGAGGCCATAGCCCCGGCCCATCACGGCGGCCGGATTGATGGCCGCCAGACGGTTCAGAAGCAGGCCCAGACGGTGCCGTTTGGCCTGCATATCCGCCTGCGCCGATTTCTGCAAACCGGCCAGCAGGAAGTCCAGCCGCTGGCGCCGTTCTGCCAGCATGGCCTGCGGCTCCCGCAGCACACGGCTTTGCAGGATATTTTCGAGCCTTGCCCGGCGGGCGGCGATGGCCCCCTGCATCTGACGGGTCAGTTGCCCGGTCAGGTTCTCCACCTGACGTCTGACTTCTGCCCGGTCAGGCACGGCCAGCTCCGCAGCCTGCGACGGTGTGGCTGCCCGCACATCAGCGGCAAAATCTGCCAACGTGAAGTCCGTCTCATGGCCTACGGCGGAAATCAGCGGCACCTTCGCCGCCGCAATGGCCCTGACCACCACTTCCTCATTGAAGGCCCATAAATCCTCCATCGAACCGCCGCCACGTCCCGCAATGATCACATCCACGGGATATTTGCGGGAGAAAAAGCCAATGCCGGCGGCAATCTGTCCTGCGGCGCCTTCCCCCTGTACCTGCACAGGATAAAGCACCAACTGCACCTGTGGCCAGCGCCGCTTGGATACCCGGTAGATATCTCGAAGCACCGCGCCAGCGGAGCTGGTCACGACGCCGATCTTTTTGGGAAATGCCGGCAGGACTCGTTTTCTTGACGCGTCAAACAGACCCTCCGCGGCCAACTTTTCCTTGAGCTGTTCAAAGGCCAGAGCCAGATCTCCCGTCCCTTCAGGCAGGAGGCTTTCGACATAGAGCTGATAAACGCCGTCCCGCTCATAGACCGAGATGCTGCCACCTGCCACTGCCTGCATGCCGTTCTGAGGCACGAAGCGCAAGGCTCCCGCATAACTGCGGAACATCACGCATTTCAGCGCGGAATTTGCATCCTTCAGCGTGAAATAGCAATGGCCGGAAGGATATCTCTTGAAATTGGAAATCTCTCCCCGCACGGCAATGCCCCTAAGCACCGGTTCTCCAGCCAGCAGATCTTTTATATAGCGATTCACATCGCTGACGGAATGAACAGTCACAACACGCAAGCCCCCCATACGCACGAAACTGGAGCTATGAACAGCCTGCACCCTGGGGAAGGTGTCAGCTATCGGCTGACGGAAAGGGCATAAGGCACATCTGTCCTCAAAAGCCCCTTCCACCGCTTACGCGGTCCCCCTCCCCCCATAGGGGGCGGCTCTTTTCACAGCTCCAGTATTGGTCAATCACTGAGCCTTCATCATGGCTCCGAGTATGCCGTTGACATAACGGCTGGAATCATCCGTACCATACTTTTTCGCCAGTTCCACAGCTTCATTAATCGCAATATTCGGTGTGAGCTTTTCCTCCGCGAAACGAATCTCAAAGGTTGCCAATCGCGTGATATTGCGGTCCACCGTTGCCATACGCTCAATTTTCCAATCCTTGGAACTGGTGGCAATCAGGCTGTCGATGTCTGCTATATGTGCTCTGGTTCCATGTACCAGCGCCTTTACAAACTCCCGGTCATGAGCACTCATTTTTTCGGCCTCGCCCAAAACCGTATCGATAGCGAGCGTTTCATACTGCTCCTGCTGATCTGCCTCGCCCGGATTCAAATCTAATTGGAAAAGCGCCTGCAGGGCTGCTTCCCTTGCTTGTCTACGACTCATTACTTACCTTCCTTAAATCCTTACTTTTCACAAACACGTCTTCATCGCTGAAAACGTTCAAACAACTGCCATGCCTTTTCACGTACACGTTCTACGGCATCTTCTCCGTTATCCAGCTGACACCCGATAAACAGGCCAATCAGGCCGCAACAGATTACGAAAAAGGTATGCCAAAAACCAAAGATCAGAACGGCTGTACCCAGAAGCATGCCAATCCCAAAACCTAAGGTCTTTCCGCGGTGATCCTGCCATAACCGGGTCAGCATATGCTCAAATTCTTCCTTCACTATGCCTCACCGCCTTAAACCACACGATGTTTCTTTTCTGGCTCCGCATCAGAAACTTCCGATACCACCACATTCACAGGAACATCTTCCAATGCCATAGTACGACGGAAATGTTCCTGTACCCGGTCTGTAAGCGTCTTAGCCACTTGAGAAACGTCCGCCTCCCGGCCCACGGATAGATCCACATCCAAGGACAGGCTGGCCGCTCCTCCCTTCTGAGTCTTAGCCTTGATCTTCACCCGGGCATCACGCACGCCATGGACTTCCCGCGCCATGCGGTCAGCCAGGCTGCGCATAGCCTCCAGTGCCACCCGGACCTCACCACGCGGGCCCGCATCAATGACATACTCACCTTTGCTGATTGATGTGTCACCTGGCTTGCGCGAAAAAACTGCCAACAACAGTTTCACCGAAATCAGCAAAAACACCATACAGACTGCCAGTGTCTCCTGCTGAGCCAAAACATAATGAAGCTGCTTGAGCCATACATTCTCCGGCAAGATCTGCACAAATGCCGCCAACACTGCTCCCGACAACGCAAGCCCTGCCAACGAAAGCAGCAACAACAAAAACCGATTGATTACGCTCATAGATTACGCCTCTTCCGCCATACGGCCCTTAGCGGACGCGCACCTCTTCCGCCTTTTCCTCTTCATCGGGGAAACCTACGCCCTGCACATGGACATTGACTTCCACTACGGAAAGGCCCGTCATATTCTCAATGGCCTGTTTGACATTTTCCTGCGCAGCCAATGCCACATCCGGTATGCGCACACCGTATTTTACGATGATATAGAGGTCAACGGCAGCTTCCTTCTCTCCGACTTCAACCTTTACACCTTTGGCGAAGTTCTTGCGCCCCAGCATCTCAGCAATACCGCCGGCAATGCCACCGCTCATGCCGGCAATGCCTTCCACTTCCGTAGCAGCAAGGCCAGCAATAATGCTGACAACTTCATCAGCAATGCGAATCGAGCCCAGAGAATTGTCTTTTTTTACCATTTCTTTTGCCTGTTCCATTACAAATCCCTCCATACCATCTGACTCACAAAATAATATCTGTGTCTATTATATCATATCTTTCGCGAATAAATAGGCAAAATCCTGCAAATTTATGCAAGTTTATGGGAAATTACATGCAACGCTAAAAACTGCCGCACCATTGAAATGATGCGGCAGTAACCGAACATCTTGAACTTAATTATGCACGTTCGATGTAGTTACCCGTGCGGGTATCGATGCGCAGCACATCGCCCTCGTTGATGAAGAGCGGTACGCGAACTTCGTAGCCAGTCTCGAGCTTAGCCATCTTCGTTGCGCCCGTAGCCGTGTTACCCTTTACGCTGGGTTCGCATTCCGTAACTTCGAGGTTAACGGAGTTCGGCAGGCTGATGCCGATGATGCGACCCTTGAAAGTCTGGAGATTCACTTCCATGTTTTCTTTCAGGTAGTTCAGAGCATCGCCGAGCGTCTCGGTGTTGAGTTCGCTCTGTTCATAGGTTTCCGTATCCATGAACGTATACATGCCATCCGCTTCATAGAGATACTGCATCGTGCGGGTCTCGAGGTGAGCAGCCGGCATCTTTTCATTCGGGTTGAACGTACGTTCTACCACTGCACCAGTCTCAACGTTCTTGATTTTCGTGCGCACAAAAGCAGCGCCCTTACCCGGCTTTACATGCTGGAAGTCCACAATCTGCCATACGTTGCCATCGATTTCAATGGTCAAACCCGTGCGAAAATCAGTACTATTAATCATTAACTTACGCCCTCCAATAAATTTGAATGCTTTTCTAAGCGGTTCAATTTCAATATAACGATACAATTATAGCACAACTGCCTGCTACTGTTCAAGGGAATTTTAATCGGCCTTTTCAGTAAACCATCCGATGTACCTGAGCGGCAAAATCCGTTACGCTGACACCAAAGACATTGGCAAAAGCTTTTTTGCCATCGCCGCTGGCTCGAGCTGCCTGTGCCCAGATATACAAACTCTGCCAGCCATAACGCTGCACAAGTTCTGCTGTCCCATATTCGCTGAGCCGCGCCACTTCATTGCTATCATACTGCTTGTCCATATCACGCACAGCATCTGCTGTAAGCATCTTATCCAGCGCGGGCAATGGTGTCTGCCGGCGCAGCTCCTTGCGCCAGCTGCGCTGATAAGCCGACAGGTCCCCCTGTCCACTTTCAATGAGACAAGCAACGCCTGCCAGATAACTGCTGCCACGGAACAACCATTCCACGCCGCTTTCTTCTCCCCCGAGCTCCTGGATAAGCAACAGACGAGCCACCAGGCTGCTACTGGCAAAAATCAGCTGCTGCGTATCATCAGCCTTGCTGATATTGAAAAAAATCGTACTGCCATTCTCTGCCCAGATACTGCCAGATGCCATCTGCCGAGCAGAATCCAGCCCCACCTGAGCATATTCCTGCATCGCTGCGACAAAATCATCTTCACTGCCTACCAAAACGACCTGATAATCGCCATGCAAATCGCGCCCCCAATGCGTGCGCAGCCATTTCCGCCCCGCTGACAGATGCGCAGCAAAATCCTGCCGCTGTCCTTCCGTCACGCCATTCCGCGCAATCAGCTTGATATCTGCCGGCCTGCTGCGTTCCTGCTGCCACCATGCCACAAACTCCTGCAAAAACGCCTGCATCTCTATGCCAAAGGTCTTGGCAAAAGCGTCCTCTGCACTATCCTTCTTCAAGGTCTGATAGTACGTTACGATCTTCTTGTCCGGCTGCCCTGCACCATAATGCTGCAATAAATAATAGGTCATCACATCCGACAGGCTATAAGAACGCATATCCGCATTCAAAAGCTGCAATCTTTCCTCTTCCGAAATATGCTGCAGACAGCTTATATCTGCCATCTGCTTAGCTGTAAAAAGCGAAAACCTAGCATCCAGATACCATTTCTCGACAGAACGCCCGCCAAGTTTTTCGCAAAGCTGCGCCCCTACATAATCCGCCGATCCCTCATCAAGCCAAAACAGGGCTTTCTTCTCTTCATGACTCCCATCACTCAGCTCATACTGAATTTGATGAAAGAGCTCATGCCCCGTCGTACTATATCGGTCACTTACCGTTTTCAATGAGTTTTTATCGCCATTGATCGCACAAAGCTGTTTGCCGGCTAAAGCCTGCCCGCTGGTATACTGCGCCTTTTGCCGGGCAGACTCAGCAGACTCGTGCATACGGCCTGTCATCAGTTCCTCATACTTTTTCCGGTCTGCACCGACCCAGACATCAACCGTGCGCTTCATTTTCAGCTGCATGGCCCCTTCAAGGAACTGGGGAAAATATGCACTGGCCTTTTGGACATCCTGCAGGATTTCCACATCCGTCTCTCCAAAACTGTGCACGTTCACTACAGCATCCCCCTGTTGCCCTGTCCACATATCACAGGAAAACTGCGCCCCCATAAGCAGTCCCAGCAGCACCATCGGCAACAGCACTATTATTCCTAACGTCTTCATGATAACCTCATTTCATCTGCCACCGGCAAACATGTCCTTCGATAAGATCCAAAACCCCAAAAAGCAATAACCCCATGAGGCTGAGAATCACAATTCCCGTATACATCTCCAGATAGTTTACCCGCAGCCAGGCATCCATGATAAAATACCCCATACCATACTGTGTACCAAAGGTCTCCGTAAAAAACAGCACGGACACCGCTGTGGCCATCGCCACCCGGATTGCCGTGATAAAGTTAGGCAAAGTCGCGGGCACAAGTATGTAACGGAATACTTGCCAGAATCCAGCCCCCAGCGAATACAAGGGATAATACGTTTCTGCTGGGATTGCACGAATGCCGTCCCGCAATGCCACGACGATCTGAAATACCACAATCAAGAAGATCATGATGATCTTCGACAATTCACCTACGCCCGCCAAGAGCATCAACACCGGCAACAAAGCAATCTTGGGAACCGGATATGTCAGATATACCAACGGTGCCAGATAACGATCTGCCCGCATAAAATATCCCATAATCAAGCCTAACGGATAGCCGATTGTCACAGCCAACAATATTCCTGCCACGATCCGCCACAGGCTGTAAGCTGCATGGATGGCTATTTTGTCAGCAAAAATCTCACTGAGCCGTCCAAATACCAGATCTGGTGCAGGGATAATCGGTAACTGTATCCAAAAAGCTGCTGCCTGCCATAACACGAGCAGGAAAACCAGTCCACATAGATAGGCTTGGAATACCACTTTACTCTTTTTCATCATACTGGCCTTGCCCCCATGGCTTTGATTTTTTCCCGCAGCTCCTGTCCCTTGACAAAAAAATCCGGTAAATCCTCCCAGCTTCGGCTGCCCTGCCACCTGTTATCCATGACTTCCGCTACAGTGCCAGGACTGCTGGACATCAGCACGATCTGCTGTCCCAGGTACAATGCCTCTTCCACATAATGGGTCACCAACATAGTGGTAATGCCCGCATCTTCCCATAAATCCCGGAACACATCCTGCATCTCTTCCCGCGTAATGGCATCCAGCGCGGAGAACGGTTCATCCATCAGCAAGATATCCGGTTCCAGCAGGAACACCCTGGCCAGGCTTACCCGTTGTTGCTGCCCACCACTCAGCTCCTGCGGATAGCGGTTGAGCAGATTCTCAATCCCCAGCTTCTGGCAGAGGTCGTGCATTTGTTCCTTCTTGTCCGCAGACCAGCCACCTTTCAATCGGCAGGCCAAACGGATGTTTTCGCCTGCCGTCTGCCAAGGCAGGAGGCCATAATTTTGAGGCATAAAACCAATGCACAGTTTCTGCGGGTTTACCTTTTCGCCATTGATACGCACGGAGCCGGTGTAATTCCGGATCAATCCCGCCACCACTTTCAACAGCGTAGATTTGCCACAGCCAGAAGGTCCGATAACAGCACAAACCGTTCCTTGCGGAACGGTCAGGCTGACATCTTGCAATGCCATATTCTCTTGTCGTGCGCTTTGATAAGCTACTGCCAAATTTTCTATTGCAATCATATCACTTATTCAGAACATCTACTACAAAATCAGCATAAGTATAATTTTTCTTAATCAAGCCCTTGGCCTGCAGCCACTTCACACAGTCCACCACATCGCTTTCCTTGGGCAGGGCAGCATGATGATACTCAGGCAGTTTCATTGCCTCTTTGGCCGCTGGCGGGAATCCGCCTTTTTCTATGACTAAATCCATGTATTCTTCCCGCGGCGTGTTATTGAGATAATCCACCGCCTTGTTATAAGCCCGGTACATGGCCGCGAGTTCTGCCCGGCAATCATTGGTGGTCTTGGCCGTGAACATGATCACGCCGGGATTGATGCCCAATTCATCAGAACCTGTTATGAACTGACAGCCATTGTGCACCGCGATGCTAGCCATGGGTTCCGGCAACGTTGCCGCTGCCAGTTTACCATTCTGCAGCATTTCCAACCTGGCAGGAATCTGCGGGATGATCACCTTATTGATGCTGTCCCCGCTCATGTTTTCTTTGGCAAGGATCTGATCTGTAACATATTCAATGATCGTGTTGCGGGAAACCGCCACGTCCTGCCCCTTAAGGTCCGCCACAGATTTTGCAGCAGACTGGCTGCCTGCCACCAGTTTATAACTGCCATCTGTAAAAGAAGTCACCTTCACGTTAAACCCGCCATCTTTGGCAAAAGCTACCGCCAGCATATCAGAAACAGCCCCATCCAGATTTCCGCTCTGCAAAGCTGAATCCCTGTCCATGGCACTCTTATACTGCTGGATATTAACCTCCAGCCCCTCTTCTTTAAAGTATCCTTTTTCCTGAGCAATGATAAAGGGCAGGGAATCCGTATCCGGCATCAGGCCAATATTCAAAGGCTGTCGTGCTTTTTCTGCCGTCTTATCTGCACCGCACCCTGTGAGAGCACCTATAGACAATAGCACCACCAGTAAAACAAATAGCTTTTTCAACGCAAATCCTTCTTTCCATTTTTTGTGGTCATTTTGTGGTCAGCCAATCCGACAGGACATCTGCACCGATCTGAACATAATGTACGGCTTTATCGATTACGTCCTTATTTTCCACATAGGCACTTTCAGCCTTAGCTTTTATCCGGCTGGCTTCTTGCTGCATCTCCGCAACAGTATCAAGCTTGGCATCCACATCATCCAGCATGTTCTGTGCCTCAGCAATGGACTGTTTAAGCTTGGCCACATCGCTATCGGCCTGAGCAGAAACCTTCTCATTTTCCTGTATCTGCTCCTTGCGCTTAGCCTCTTTGCCCGTGACCCGGTCCATCAACTTACCAAAAGCAGAATCCGGCATATTTTCCTGAATGGCTTCATTGCGTCCCTTTGCCCGGCTGGACTGAGCTTCCAGTTCCCGTTCCCGGCTTTGGAGTTCCTGTTTCTGCCGTTCCAGTTCCTGCCGCCGCGCTTTGAGATCAGCTTCCTGATCCGCCAGTTTCTGCTCCCGTTCCCGGAATTGCTGTTGTTCCATGGCATGCTGATTCTGTCTGGCTTCAGACTGATCCTGACTGTACCCGGCCAACAGGAAACCGCCCAAAAGCGCCACCGCGAAGCTGATTGCCAGGATCAGCCCCCGCTTCCTGCCCGGCGTAAAAATCGTTCCAGAGGAAACCTGCTCCTTGCGTGGCAATGCTGGTTCAGGAGGTAATTCGCGCACACCAGCGGGCTTTTCCGTCTTACTCATTTGCTGCGGAAATGCGGGCTGGATTGTTTCCGTATCTTCCGTAACCCGTGGCAACGGCTGCGTATCAGACTCCTTTAGCTGTGGCATCAGCTGTGTTTTATCCAAATCATTTTGTTTCATTAATGTCCTACTCCACTTTCTCACGTTCTGTCAGAGCGCCATGCTCTCTTTGCATTGTCTCACATAAACGCCGAAGTGTCCATAGTGTATTGAAAGGTGTCACCACCGCCTTGAAACGGATATGAGGCACACCAGCATCCTTCAGAGCCATCAGTACCTCATCCAGCCGCTTGTTCCGGATATTCTGCAGGACCATTACCTCATGTGGAAAAACGAAATCATCCTCCCCCTTGGACTTAGCTGGCTGAAAGCCTTTCGCTCCCAGCAAATAACCTACTTTTTCCCGCCAGGCATCTGCCGGCAGAACTTTTGTGATGATTCCCAGCTTATGCAGAGTCTTGCAGGCCACAGCCAATTTATCTTCATCTTGGAATCGATAGAACAATACCTGTTCCTGACGTTTCATTGACTCAATCCTCCACCCAACGGGCTATCCCCCGCATCAACAAATAAGTTACTAATTCGTCCATCGACACACCTTCCGCAGCCTGCCGTTCCGTCAAAGCCTGCCGCAAAGTACGGGGCAGATTGACCATCAGGATCCCCTCTTCCAGCGAGGCTTCCTTGACTTTTTTCACCGTTTTGGCGGCCTTAGTGGTTTTAGCTGTTTTAGCAGATTTTGGCGCGGTCACTTCCTTCATTGCCTTTTCTGCTGTTTCATCAGATACGGCCTTGACCGTTTTCTTGGCTCTTGGTTTTTTTTCCGTTACAGCCCTGGGCTCCGCAATCTCCTTGGCCACACTTTTCTTACGGGTTGTCTTTTTTTCCTCCGGAGGATAGACGAAGAATTCATCATAGGCATTGCGCAAAGCTTCACTAGCCTGCTTAGTCCCCACACCAATGATATAAGATGGCGTGTCTGAATTAAGATATTCCGCAATCTTCACAAAATCTGAATCCGTAGTAATGATGAAAAAACGCCGCACCCCTTCGTCATAAAGCAGCTTGGCAGAATCATAGATAGCTGAATCCAGAGAATTCTTCCCCTGATAGGTCCGGCTGATTTGCCGGAAGGTAAAGCCTGGCCGCCGCAGCAATCTTTCCCAGCGCTTCTGTTCCGGCCGCGCTTCCCAGTCAGATACCACGATCGTGCGGCAAGGCTGATACCGCCGTGCCTTGCTCAGAGTGAAATTCAGCATTTCAAAGGGAGCATTTTCGATGTCATATAAAATTGCTACAACTTCATTATTAGAAACCAATGTCATAAAATCCTTCCTTCAATGTCATTATACATATATTTTATTGTATTCGCTGCCAAAAGAAAAAATCCTACTAAAAAATTGCCTGACTAGTCAAGATATGACTGGTCAGGCAATCTGTCAAGCTTCTTCCTGCATAGCCTTTATGCCCTGCTGAAATTCTTCCATACTCAGCGTAAAGTAAGAGAGCTCCTGCAGGATCTCATACACTTCCTGCTGGCTTTTTGCCGCATCCAGCCGCATCGCTAAAGATTCCTCGGTCAAGGCATGGAACAGCATATGCTTGATTTCTTCGATATCCATTATACAGCCGCCCTTTTCTTCACATCATCATCTTCCGTCAGACGGGCCGCATATTCCGGCTGGTCCTCAAAGATGATGGTCGGAGCCAGATAGAAACCGTTGAACCGCGTAGCGCTGACGCTGGTATAGGAACCCATTTCCGTCACGAGCACCTTGTCCCCGATCTTGAGTTCCGGTGCCATGAAATCACGATAGAGCACGTCGATGCCATCACAGCTCGGGCCACCGAAAGTCGACGGCTTCCTGGCGCCCTTGCCAAAGCAATGGAGCGGATAAGTCCAATGGTCATACATGATGCCAGAGAAGCAGCCATAGATGCCTTCATCCAAAATATACCAGGGCTGCTCTCCACGGGTCTTCGTACCGATGACAGAAGTAACAAGATTCACGGCCGTACCGCACATATAACGGCCCGGTTCCGTCCAGACTTCCGTATCCGGGAACAGACGGTCAATCTGCTTGTTGATTGCTTCCATCATGGCCGCCAGATCCACATTGAGACCCTTGGCATCGGGAACGGGGAACCCACCGCCGATGTCGAGGTCTGTCAGATGCATGCCCATTTCCTCAGCCTCATCAAAGAGCCTGCGGGCCACCAGCAGGGCTTCCTCATAAGCTGCCGTAGACAGGGACTGGCTGCCCACATGGAAGCAGATGCCCATCGCGTGCAAGCCGGCCTCCTGTGCAGCCTTGAGCAGATCCAATGCCTCTTCCACGGGTGCACCGAACTTCGTATTCAAATCTACCAAAGCCTTGTTGTTGCGGACAGCAATGCGCACCAGCACATCGGCCCCCGGCACAGCCTTGGCCATCTTGTCGATTTCCGACGGATCATCAAAGGTAAAACGGCGTACATTGAAATCCCTGGCCGCTTTCAGCCCCCGGGCATCCTTTACCGGGTTGGCATATATCATCTGCGAACCATCTACGCCCAGCTCATGGAGCATCTCCATCTCACCAGCCGAAGCCACATCAAAGTGTGAGCCAAGGCCAGCCAGCAGAGATAAGATCTCCGGCGTAGGATTCGCCTTCATCGCATAGAACACTCCCGCCCGCGGCAAATGACGGCGCATAAACTGGTAGTTTTCCTCAACCTTGTCCAGTGAAGCCACCAAAAAGGGCGTCGGGATACGCTTGGCAAGCGTTTTTACTTCTTTTTCGCTAAGTCTGAAATTTTTCATAACACAACCCATTCCGATAATAGATTTAAGATGAATTGACAACTGTTCATCTCATAGGTTACATTGTAATATAAATGATACAAATTAACAATATAAAATGAAAATAAAAGCTGCATTCTCCCAAAACTGCGCAATAACTACAATACGGAAAAATTTTTTCAGGGGTGTCAAGTAAAAATACTTGCACCCCCCTGCTTTTTGTGCTAAAATACCATTATTGTGTGTTAGGAGCAGTAGGCTCCCACAGGTTTAAGGAGGTGTAACACATGGCAAGTGTTTGCGAAATCTGCGCTAAAGGCGAACTGTCTGGCAACAATGTCAGCCATTCCCATCTGAAGACGAGACGCACTTGGAAGCCGAACATCCAGCGTGTACGCGCTGTCGTTGAAGGCGAAGTTAAGCGTGTCAACGTCTGCACGCGTTGCCTGCGTTCTGGTAAGGTTCAGCGTGCCCTTTAATTTGCGCATAATATCACCAAAAGCTGATATATCATAAAATAACCCTATCGCGATTGCGGTAGGGTTATTTTATTTCCTGTCCAAATGTTGTAAGATAATGGTATGCTGTATTTATAAACAAACTTAGCAATATATGTTAAATATCTTTATAAATTTTGTTGCTCATTAACTGCTCTCGACAAGCCGAGTATCGGATTAGTCCGAACCAAGCAAGCGGTCTACGCAGCAACTACCACAACTGGACGCAGCACTACGCCCTCTACCTCATAGGCTTATGCTATTTGAGGTTACTTGTTTTTGCTATTTTCATGTAGGCGGCTTTGCCGCTGAACGAGGTGTCTACGTCAACCTTGGACATTTTTACAAGCCGTAAGGGCGATGTCTCCTCGAATACGTAGAAACGAGGCTCTTTTCTCGGCTCAACCTTTCTAAAGTGCAGTTCCCGTAGGTT
>NZ_FRBC01000026.1 GCF_900142515.1 Pseudoselenomonas ruminantium
CGTCGGGCCGGTCTTCGCTGCGCTCAGACGGTCGCTCCCACAGAAAAAGCACTCCCCCGTTCGCCCCCCCGTCACGATTTTGGCAATTGACACGAACTCGGTTCTCCTGTAACAAGAACATCGATGTGCTTGCACCTTACAGCCGGAACATAGCAATATACTCAAACGTAACGGTGGGTGGAGGTGGGGATGCTTTTTCACCGACGGAACGACTGCCTGAACGAAGTGAAGGCTGGCCCGCAAACAGCATTGGCTGGAAGCTTCGTTGATTGGAGCGCCGTTGGCCTGCCCGGCGCAGGTAACTGGAAGATGCGCACTTCTGCTGGCGGGTCATTTAGTGGAGCGGCGAAAAAGTATTCCCACCGCCGCCCCACTGCTTTGTAACGAATTGTGTTCCAACTCGCACCAACAAACTGCAGTTTATATGTGTGGTGAAATGTCTTTTGAATATGATGCAATAAACTGAAAATTGATGAATGATAATCTTTTTTATTTGTAAATGAGAATCCTTGACAAGTGTGATTGATATGCGTTATCATAACTTAAGTAGTAATAATCTTATCATAAGTTTTAGAGAATTTATTAGGAGGCGTTGATTTTGACATTGAAAGACGGTAAGACCGGCATGACGCTGAAAATTCAGCAGATTGGCGATTCCGACCTCAAAGAAAGACTGATGACCATGGGCCTCACCCCCGGAACGAAAATCAAGGTGCTGCGCAGTGCTCCCTTGGGCGATCCTATCGCCATCGGTGTGCGCTCTTACAATCTGGCTCTGCGTCGTGATGATGCAGCCAAGGTTCAGGTGCAGCAGGTAAATTGATCGTCATGGAGATTGACAATTATGGACAGAGGAGATGTAGTTAATACAATGTCAACATTAGCAGTAGCACTTACCGGCAACCCGAATGTCGGTAAATCCACGATTTTCAACGAGCTCACTGGCGCCCGCCAGAAAATCGGTAACTGGCCAGGCGTTACAGTCGATAAGAAAGTTGGTTATACCCGTCACAATGATCGGGCAATTTCCATTGTGGACCTGCCGGGTACCTACAGCATCAATGCCCGTTCACCGGAGGAAAAGATCGTTATTGATTACCTCCTGAACAATAAGCTTGACCTTGTGGTGGATGTCGTGGACAGTTCCAACCTTGAGCGCAACCTGTTCTTGACGGTGCAGTTGTTGGAGCAGGGGATTCCCGTGCTGATTGACCTCAACATGAAGGATGATGCCGAACGCCGTGGTATCAAGGTAGACTGCCGCAAGATGGAAGATGCTTTCGGCATGCCGGTGGTGGAAAGCATTGGCCGCAGCAGCAAGAGTACAAAAAGCCTGTTGGATGTATTCACCAGCACGGTGATGGACAATTACCAGCCCAGCGACCGGGTAAAAGCTCATATCGCCAAGGTACAGGAAATCAAAGCCAGCGCTAAGAGCGAAGAAGAGAAGAATGAAGAAATCATCGAAGCCCGCTATGCACTGATTGACTCTGTGGTAGCAGAGGCTGTTACGGTGAAGAATGTCGGTTCCGATATGTCGGAGAAGATGGACAAGTTCCTGGCTAATGGCATTCTGGCATTGCCGATTTTCCTGGCCATCATGTATGCGGTGTTCAATATTACGTTCGAATGGATTGGCCAGCCCATTGCCGATGCTTTGGATGCTGCCATCAATGAGGATTTCCTGGATTTTGCCAAGGAAAGCCTTGAAGCTGCCGGCGTGGCAGACTGGATGGTTTCCCTGGTCTGCGATGGTATTATCGGTGGTGTAGGCGCAGTACTGACCTTCGTACCACTGATTTTCGTCCTGTTCTTCTGCCTGTCCTTCCTGGATGGCACGGGCTACATGGCACGTATTGCCTTCATCATGGACCCGATCATGCGCCGCTGCGGCCTTACGGGCAAAGGCGTTATGCCTCTCATGATGGGCTTTGGCTGCGGCGTTCCTTCCATTATGGGTGCCCGTGCGCTGGATTCGGAGAAAGACCGCATGGTGTCCATCATGGTTACGCCGTTCCTCACCTGTGGTGCAAAATTGCCGATCATGGCTCTGTTTGCAGCGATGTTCTTCCCGGATAATGCTGCGGATATCGTATTCTCCATGTATATCATCGGTGTGGTTATGGCCATTGTCGCTGCTAAACTGCTGGGCAGCACGGTGTTCAAAGATGGCGGTTCTACTTTCCTGCTGGAACTTCCGCCGTATCGTATGCCGGATATGAAGACGGTCCTGCTGGAAACCTGGGATAAGGGCAAAGGTTACCTCGTCAAAGCTGGTACCATCATCTTTGCCGCTTCTGTTCTCCTGTGGATTATGTCCAACTACAACTTCGACGGTCCTTGCGAAATCAACGAGTCCATCCTGGCTACGCTGGGCAGCTGGATGAGCACCCTGTTCGTATTCCATGGTTTCGATACCTGGGAAGCTGGTGCAGCACTGCTCTCTGGCATCATGGCAAAAGAGACGGTAGTAGCAACGATTGGTATTCTCTATGGTGCAGCTGATGTTTCCACCGAGGCAGAAGATGCTTTGGAAACGGCTGATACCCTGATGAAGACGGGCATGGCTTCCAGCTTCACGGCTTTGTCTGCGTTTGCATTCATGATTTTCTCCCAGCTCTATACGCCTTGCGTAACGGCTCTGGGTACGATCAAGAAAGAAGCTGGCGGCTGGAAGTGGATGGGCTTCTCCGCTGTCTATATGTTTGTGATTGCCTGGGTAGTTTCCCTGCTGGTATATCAGGTTGGCAGACTCCTCGGCTTCTGATTGGAGGAATTTTTATGGCAACTTATGTTGTAGGTGTAGTACTGGCGATTGCCTTGTTCTTTGCCCTGCGGCATGTGTATAACAACTTCCGCACGGGACATAATGATTGCTGCAGCAGCAGTGAATGCAGCTGCGGATGTTCAGGATGCCATAGCCATAAATCGTAACACTTCCATATTGTAGATTGACCAGGGGCAGACAATGTCATTTCAGTACATTGTCTGCCCCTGGTTTTTTGACGTGCTTTGCACGTTTTTGATTACTTATATTTAATATATAATAAATATAAGTAATTATTAAAATATTTTATGATAAATAGTATTTACTTATATATAGTCATTGTAGTATAATTAGCAAGGACTTAGCAGATGAATGGTTTATTGATACTATTTAGAAAAGTTATGAAATTTTTTTTATGATTGCAGGAAATTGACTAGCTTTGACGAATAGAAACCACAAGGGGAGATATCTGCTAACAAAATTTTATAAGGAAAGGGAGATTACAATTATGGAAATGTTAGTTGGTCTCGTGGTACTACTGGCTTGCTTGATTGTTGGCGTCCGTCATGGCGGCATTGGTCTGGCTGTTATCAGTGGTATTGGTCTCATTATCTTCACTTTTATCTTCGGCTATAAGCCGGGGAACCCGCCTATCGATGTTATGCTTACCATCCTGGCGGTAGTAACCTGCGCCGGTTTCCTGCAGACTTCCGGCGGTCTTACGGTTATGCTGAAATACGCGGAAATTTTCCTGCGCAGCAATCCGAAACAGGTTACGATTTTCGCTCCACTCACTACCTGGTTCCTGACGGTACTCTGTGGTACAGGACATGTCGTTTACACCATGTTCCCGATTATCTATGATATCGCTATCAAGCAGAATATTCGTCCGGAACGTCCGATGGCTGTGGCTTCGGTGGCTTCGCAGATGGCTATCTGTGCTTCCCCTGTATCGGTAGCTGTTGTATCCATCGTCAGCTTCTTTGCAGCTGCTGATTTCCATTATTCTGTTTTGCAGATTTTAGCAGTATCTATTCCTGCAACTGGTTTTGGCGTGCTCTGTGCTGCACTGTGGTCCTATCGCCGCGGTAAGGAACTGGCCGATGATGAACGCTTCCAGGAATTCATCAAAGATCCGGAAAACCGTGACTATGTATATGGTGACACGGAATCCCTGATGGACAAGGAATTGCCTGCAACTTATTACCGGGCAATGTACATCTTCTTTGCAGGCATTCTCGTCATTGCCTGCCTGGGTAACTTCCCTGATCTGCTGCCGCATTTCAAGAACGCTAAGGGCGTGATGAAACCTATCTCCATGACGATTGTCATCCAGATGGTTATGCTCTTTGTAGCAGCATTGATTCTCCTGAGCTGCAAGATCAAAGCGAAGGATGTTGGCAACAGCCAGGTATTCCGCTCTGGTATCGTAGCTCTCGTATCCGTATATGGTGTTGCTTGGATGGCCAGCACGTATTTTGGTGCACATATGACTTTCCTCAAAGAAAGCCTGGGTGCAGCGGTGACGACTTATCCCTGGGCTTATGCCATCATTGCGTTCCTGACTTCCAAGCTGGTTAACTCTCAGGCAGCTGCTATCGCCATTGTTGTGCCGTTGGCTCTGTCTGTAGGCATGGATCCGGTGATGATCATGTCCTTTATCTCCGCTTGCTATGGTTACTTCTTCCTGCCGACTTATCCTTCCGATTTGGCCTGCATTGGCTTTGACCGTTCCGGCACTACCCGTATCGGCAAGTACATCCTGAATCACAGCTTCATGATTCCGGGGCTTATCGGTATCGCAACTGGTTGCTGCATGGGATTTGTCATGGCACATATCGTAATGTAAGCGAATATTTTTCCATAAAGAATCGGCGGTTCGTCTGAACTGCCGATTCTTGTTTTTGTGTCTTTAATTGTTGTTGTTGGCTTTTCGTTCCTTCAGCAAATCTTTGCAGAAGTCAATGAAGGACTGAGCAGCCTTGGAGATATAGCGATCTTTTTTCCAGGCAAGACCGACATCGACAAAGAGAGGATCGGCCAGAGGAATAGCCTTGACACCTGGCGTATCTTCTACTACCATGTTAAGCAGGAAGGCGATGCCGACACCACTGGCAACCAGGCCTTTTAACGTGACAACCTGGTTGGATTCCAGTACAATGTTGGGGGTTACGTTTTCTTCTTTCATTTTGCCGAGGATGGTCTGGCGCAGGAAGGAGCCTTCCTTGAGCATGATGATGTTTTCTTCCGCAATATCCTGCAGGGAAATACTCTTCTTTTCCGCCAGAGGGCTGTCCTCTGGCACGCAGCAGACAATCTGATCCGTGGTCATGGGTAACAGCTGCAAGTGGCTGGAAGCACCGGAGATGATGATGATACCAAAGTCCAGTTCATCCCGCTCCAGCTGCTCGCGAATGGACATGGAACCTTCCTCGTGCATGAAGATTTCCAGATGGGAATAACGGCGTTGGAAACTGGAGAAGATCTTGGGGAAGAGGTAAGCACCCATCATGGGAGGGATACCAATCTTGATGGTGCCTTTTTGCAGCTGTTTGTAGTCGTTGACTTCCAGCACGGCATCCTGGATATTGCGGAGCGCCAGTTCTACGCGATTGAGAAAGACGGCACCTTCCGGCGTCAGGGACAGCTGCTTCTGGCTGCGGTCAAAGAGCTGGATGCCCAGTTCGGCTTCTAGTTTTTTGATCGCTACGGTGATGTTGGGCTGGGACACGCGAAGGCGTTCTGCGGCCCGGGTGATATTTCGCAGACGGCTGGCCATCTGGAAATATTCAAGTTGTCTAAGTTCCATCGTATCGCTTCTTTCTCTATAAACTAGTTTTATTCACATCTATTATACCATACTTTTGATGAATGTATGATATAATAATAAAAATTTATTATAAAAAATAGAAAAATTTTTCTGACGCTATAGTAGGATTTTTGTCCTGCGTATGGAATTATACAAATTAGATACATGTGTATTTCGACTTAGATGATGTTCCTTCAATAGCAAAGGAAGGTTAGGGGGGCTTTTATCTTGGAAATTTCAACAGTCATAGGCGCAGTCGGTGGTCTTATCTCTGTATTCGTAGGTATGATCATCAAAGGTGCACCTCTCAGCTCATTGAATAACCCGGCAGCATTCCTGATCATTATCTGTGGTACCTTCTCTTGTCTGTTCACAGCTTTCAATATGAATCAGATGAAAAATCTGCCTAAGCTGATCAAGATGGTTTTTTTCAAGCCGTCTCTACATGAAAAGTCAGAGCTTTTGGGACTCTTTGTCGAGCTTTCCCAGATCGCTCGCCGCGAAGGTATTCTGGCCTTGGAAAGCAAGGTGTCAGAGATTGACGATCCTTTTTTCCGTACCGGGTTGGGGATGGTCATCGATGGTATGGATCCGGAATTCGTTGGTGATGTATTGGATGCAGAACTGGCAGTCATGCAGGAACGCCATGCTGAGGGGCGTGCCATGTTGGAGCAGGCTGGCCTTTATGCACCGACCCTTGGTGTGTTGGGCGCCGTTATCGGTCTTATTGCAGCACTGGGCAACCTGAATGATATCAACAAATTAGGTCATGCTATCGCAGCTGCATTCGTTGCTACGATTCTTGGTATTTTCACGGCATACGTTGTATACCTGCCCATGGCTAATAAGCTGAAGCTTTTGTCTAAGGCAGAAGTCAGCGAGAAGCGTATGATCATTGAAGGGATACTTTCCTTGCAGGCCGGTGATTCACCTACGGCCATTGAAGCAAAACTGATGGTATTCATTCCTCAGTCCGAACGCGAAGGGTTGAAGAAGGAGTGATTTGATGGCTAGAAAGAAACCACATCCGCCTCACGAAGAACATGAAGGTGAGCCCTGGCTCCTGCCTTACTCCGATCTGATGACGCTGCTTTTGGCACTCTTCATTGCTTTGTTTGCAATTTCTCAGACTGACCAGAAGAAGATGGCAGAATTGGCACAGGCCTTTAGTTCTGCATTCAATATGGGCGGTCCGTCCTTCTTTGACAAAGCGGGACCGAATGTAGGCCGCCGCGCAGAGACGATTTCTGATGAAGACAAGGGTAATTCTGCTTATTTTGCAGAAAACAGTCAGTTGGAAGAAGTCCAGAAGAAGATGCAGGAATATATTGAAGAAAATCACCTGGAAGATCAGCTGAGTACGGAAATGGCGGAAGAAGGGCTGATGATCCGTATCAAGGAGCGGGCATTGTTTCCTTCTGGTTCTGCCCAGTTAGTGGGGCAGGCACAGTCTATCGTACCGGTGGTGGCAGGTATGCTGGCTTCCTTGCCGGAACGGGTGGTCATATCCGGGCATACGGATAATGTGCCCATCAATACGGCGCAATATCCGTCCAATTGGGAGCTCAGTGCTTCCCGTGCGATGAATCTGATGAAGGCTGTACTGGCCGCAGAAAAATCTTTGAATCCGGCGAGGTTCAGCGCGATTGGCTACAGTGAATACCGGCCTATTGCGGATAATAAAACCGATGCTGGCAGACAGCAGAATCGCCGGGTAGAGATTTTCATTGCACGGTCGTATCGGTTCAATCCCAATGAACCGGTGGGAGGCAAGCAGGCATCTGGCACTGATACAGGTGCAGCGAAACCTGCTGATAGCAATACGCCTGTTACTCCTTCGACTGATGGAGCCGCAGGCAGTAAGATGGCAACAACAACGATGTAGGAAAAGCAGGATTGAGCCGGCTGAAAAGCCGGCTTCTTCTTTGCCTGAATATCAAATTAATGATAAAATCATAGGAGGACGTTTTGGTTATAGGAATTGGCATGGATATGGTAGAAGTAGGCCGGATAAAAAAAGCTATTGTCAATGATCACTTTGTTAAAAGAGTATTTACTCCGGCAGAGATTGATTATTGTCAGAGTCGTGGTCAGCAGGCTGCACAAAGCTTTGCCGCCCGTTTTGCCGCAAAGGAGGCTATTTTGAAGGCTTTTGGTACGGGATTAAGGGGGGGAAAACTCACAGATTTGGAGATCCTGCCAAATGAGTTAGGCTGTCCTGAAGTACAGCTTACTGGCTATTTTGCAGAATTGGCCAGGAAACATGAGATCAAGAATATTTGGCTGTCGCTGACGCATACCAAAGAGTATGGGGCAGCACAGTGTGTAATGGAGGCATAGAGATGAAGATAGCAATATGTGAGGAAATGCGCAATATCGATCGGGCTGCTGCTGAGGAATACGGCTTGCCGGAATTGTTGCTCATGGAAAATGCCGGGCACATGGTAGCTCAGGCAATGGAACATTTATTGGGAAATGTAGCTGGCAGGAATATCTGTATAATGGCTGGCAGCGGCAATAATGGTGGGGATGCTTTCGCGGCGGCCCGCTATTTGAGTAATATGGGAGCAAAAATCAAGATTTTCCTCACTTGTGAGCCGGAACATTTAAAGACCGCTTCTGCGAGAATGATGAAAGTATGTAAGCAGATGGGGATTGAGGTACACGGCCTGGATGAGGATAGGGACTGGAATCGTCTGCATGTGGCGTTGAAATTTGCTGATGGTATTATCGATGGACTTTTAGGTACAGGTTTTAGTGGTGAATTAAAGAAAAAAGTCCTGCGTCTGATTGAAGAAGTCAATGAAGCCGGAAAAAAAGTATTGGCGATTGATATTCCCAGTGGTGTAGAGGCTGATACAGGTAAGGTCTCGACAGTAGCTATTGTAGCGGATATGACTTTGACCCTGGGGCTGCCTAAAGTTGGACACCTGCTCAGCCCAGGGGCTGATATGACTGGCCAGCTGATTGTGGACGATATAGGTATTCCCCAGTCTTTGTTGCAGGATAGCAAAATCCAGCAAAATCTGTTGGATGAGAAAATGGCTGTAACACTCCTGCCTCTGCGAGGAAAGGCTGTCCATAAGGGGGATTGTGGCAGGATTCTGGTGATTGCTGGTTCTCAAGGGATGACAGGAGCAGCAGCTTTGGCTGCAACATCGGCTTTGCGGGCTGGCGCAGGCGTGGTGACTTTGGCTGTACCGGCGTCTTTACAGCCCATTTTAGCCGGCCAGCTGCAGGAAGTGATGGTGCAGCCTGTAGGCGAACCGGAACAGACTTTTCTCGGGGGCGAGAAATCTCTGAACAAATTGCTGGAATTAGCGCAGAGCCATGATGCTGTTTTGATTGGCCCGGGGTTGGGGCGCAGTATGGAGACACAGGAATTGATCCGTATGTTTGCGGCCAAAGTCAACAAACCTCTGGTCATGGATGCAGATGCTATATTTGCCTTCAATAATCAGCCGGATGATTTGAGCAAATTGCCGCAGGTTCCGGTGCTGACACCTCATTTAGGAGAAATGGCTGGACTGTTAGGCGTATCCGTGTCGGAGTTACAGGAGGCGCTTCTGCCCATTGTACGGGAAGCTGCATCGGAGTATCAGTGCATATTGGTGGTAAAGAGCGAGTGCACATTGATTGTCTATCCCGATGGAATGGCATTCTTTTCCTCGCTGGGAAATCCGGGGATGGCCACAGCTGGCAGCGGAGATGTGCTGGCGGGAACCATTACCGGCCTGATGAAACAGACGGAAGGCGGCTTGGCACCTTTGGCTGGTGTATACCTTCATGGCCGGGCAGGCGATATTGTTTATGGCGAAAAGGGAGAGGGGCTGTTGGCTGGCGATATTCGGGATAATCTGCCTGCTGCTTTAAAGGAATTGCGGCAAAAACAGATGGCTGGCCGCTGATTCATGATGTCCCAACCATACAGACAAATATCCTCAAAGAACGTAACAAGATAGTTTTTTGGTGACAAAAACATGAAAATGTATGGAAATACTTGACAACTGTGTATTGCAGGAATAGAATGTAGTTACTTTGAGGAAAAGAAAAGGGGTTTTAGCATGGCAAATGTAAACATTGATTGGTCAAATCTCGGTTTTAGTTATCAGCCGATTACCAAGCGTTATGTGGCCAACTATAAGGATGGTCACTGGGAAAAAGGTGGTTTGACGGAAGATGCCACGATCGTACTCAATGAGTGCGCTGGTATATTACAGTATTGCCAGGAAGTTTTTGAAGGCTTGAAGGCTTATCGTACGAAGGATGGCCGGGTGGTAACATTCCGTCCGAATCTGAATGCTAAACGTATGGTGGATTCAGCTAAACGTCTGGTTATGCCGCCGGTACCGGAAGAGATGTTCATGGAGGCTGTGGATCAGGTGGTTGCTGCCAATAAGGATTGGATTCCTCCTTATGAATCCGGTGGTGCACTGTATCTGCGTCCGTACCTTTTTGCAACGGGCCCGGTTATTGGCGTTAAACCGTCAGATGAATATCAGTTCCGCCTCTTTGGTACGCCGGTTGGTTCTTATTTCAAGAATGGTATCAAGCCGATCACCATTTGCGTCAGTGATTTTGACCGTGCTGCTCCTCATGGTACTGGTGATATCAAGGCAGGCCTTAACTATGCTATGAGCTTGCATCCCTATATTGTAGCCCATGAAAACGGCTTTGACGAAAATATGTATCTGGATGCAGCTACGCGTACTTATGTAGAAGAAACCGGTGGTGCTAACTTCCTTTTTGTTACCAAGGATAATGTTATCGTTACACCGAAATCGGATTCTATCCTGCCATCCATTACGCGCCGTTCGTTGGTGGCTTTGGCCGAAAATCTGGGCTATAAGGTTGAGCATCGTCCTGTGAAGTTTACGGAACTGGAAGAATTTGCTGAGGCTGGCCTCTGTGGTACGGCTGCTGTTATCTGCCCGGTAGGCAAGGTCGTATCCAAAGACAAGACCATTGAATTCCCCAGCGGTATGCAGGAAATGGGACCTGTCCTTACGAAACTCTACAACACGCTCAGAGGTGTGCAGCTTGGTACGGTAGAGGCACCGGAAGGCTGGATTCGCGAAATCAAATAATCAGTAAACGAAAGAAGATTTGTCGTTTCTTGACGGCGAATCTTCTTTTTTCATGTGATTTTTAGAAAAAAGGCGTAAACTTATTACAATAATAACAAGGAGTTCTTTACAAAGAACACGAATTCTCTTTATAATAGTAGATGAAGATATAACAGGAATGTAACACTAGGGAGTTTTGTTTATGCCGATTGATTTTTCCTTGCCCATACAATTCCACGGCATTCTGTCAACCATTGGCTGGTTTGATGTTTTGGATATTTTGATTGTGGCAGCAATCCTTTATAAAATCTATGAAATGCTCCAGGATACAAGGGCTATCACGTTGGTGAAGGGGATATTGGTCCTGTTGGCCGTAACCATGGTCTGCAGCTGGCTGGATCTGCATGTGATATCCTGGCTGCTGCAAAAAGCAGTGACGCTGCTCTTTGTGGCGCTGCCTATCGTTTTTCAGCCGGAATTGCGGAGAGCGTTGGAGCATCTGGGACAGGGGCGTTTTTTGGGAACGGCGGCATTGTTGGATGATGAAGAAGCTCGTACGGTAGTTAATGAAATAACGAAGGCTGTAAAGCAGCTTTCTGCAACGAAGACCGGTGCTCTGCTGGTTATTGAGCGCAATATGGGCCTGAATGATGTCAGCGCTACAGGGATTCAGATAGATGGGTTGATTTCGGCAGAATTTCTGCTTAATGTCTTTATCGTCAACACACCTTTGCATGATGGTGCTACCGTTATCCGGGGAAATCGGTTGATTGCAGCAGGCTGTCTTTTGCCGCTGACGGAAAATCGTGCCCTCTCTACAGAACTCGGGACACGTCACCGGGCGGCTATCGGTCTTTCTGAACAGTGCGATGCTCTGATTGTGGTGGTCAGTGAAGAAACGGGGACGATTTCTGTGGCAGAAAACGGTCATATCATGCGCCATTTGAGCCCGGAATACCTGAAGGAAGTGCTGATGCCTGCTTTTGAAATGCCCACCACTGGTATCAAAGATATGGTAATGAACTGGAGGAAGAAGAAATGATTTCCCGCTTTCGCAGTTTGATACAACGTAATTTAGTCGCAAAAATTGTTGCCATGCTGGTGGCGTTGATCCTTTGGGGTTACGTGATGAATGATCAGAATCCGTCTTCTGAGGGCAGTTTCACGGTTCAGGTGCAGTTATTGAATGTACCGGAAGGATATAAAGTCACGCAAGGCACAGATAAGGTGAAAGTCACGGTCCGTGGTGTCAGATCTCTTTTTGTCAACAATAGTGATGTGGATTTTCATGCTTATGTGGACTTACGGGGAGCCGAAGAAGGAAAGAAAGAGTACAAGGTGCGCATGGAAATGCCCCCAGGGTTTGAATTGGTGGACATGACCCCTGATACGGTAGAAGTCAATTTAGATCCCATCATCAGCCGGAGGGTAAGGGCCGATATCAATGTGAATGGTTCGCCAGCCAGCGGTGTGACGGTGGCCAGTGTCAGTCAGGCCAGTTCCGAAGTGCTGGTGGAAGGCCCGGCTTCGTTGGTTACAGAAGTGGATCGTCTGATTGGCTATGTGGGGCTTACCAGCAAAAATGATACGGATTTCGCTTTGCAAGTGCCGTTGACAGCTATCAATGCCGAAGGGAAAGAAGTGTCGGGGCTGACTATACAGCCTTCCACGATGTATGTGGCCGTGCAGATGGCTCGTGGCCTTACCAAGAAGATTGTTACCATTCAGCCGATACCTGGTGATGATTTGCCTGATAATCTTGAACTGGTAGCTTTGAAGGCAGAACCTTTGCAGATTGAGATTGCTGGTTCAGAAAACATCATCGCCAATCTTACCTCTGTCCCGACAGAGAAAGTCTCGCTGGCTGATGTATTAAAAAATACCAATAAGACCGTAAAACTGGAACTCCCGGCGGGAGTGACGGTAACCAATCATGATGTGTTGGTGCATATTGTGGTAAAGAGTAAGAAAACAGGAAAAAATATGGAGTGAAGCTACAAGTGATTCGCATAAAAAATCTGCAGATACCTTTTGATACGGAATTACCGTTAGAAACACTTGCGGCCAAACGCTTGCAATTACCACCTCAGGCCATTGCTGAGGTGGTAATTGTGCGTAAGGCTGTGGATGCCCGCCGTTATCGTGGCGCGCCAGTGAGTTTTGTCTATATGCTGGACGTTAAGGTGAATATGCCAGAAAAGGCTGTGCTGAAAAAATTGCGCAGGGATAAAAACGTGGAAATCCTGCCGGAGAAAAAGAAAGTTTTCCATAATTTCCGTCCCTATAAGGAGGGTGAGCTGCGTCCGGTCGTAGTGGGGTTTGGCCCTGCAGGCATGTTCGCTGCATTGACGCTGGCCAGAGCTGGTTGGAATCCGCTGGTCTTAGAACGAGGCGGTGATGTGGATAGCCGTAAGGCGGCTATTGAATTGTTTTGGCAGACAGGTACCTTGAATGAACAATCCAATGTCCAATTTGGTGAGGGCGGAGCTGGTACATTCTCAGATGGCAAACTGACTACCCGCATCAGTGATGGACATATCCAGGATGTGCTGGAAGCTTTTATTAAGGCTGGTGCTCCGGAAGAAATCCGCTATCTTCATAAACCGCATATCGGCACGGACTTGTTGCAGGGGGTTGTGAAGAATATCCGTGAGGAAATCATCCATTTAGGCGGTGAGGTATGTTTCAATGCGCAGGTTACGGATATGGAAATCGTGCAGGGGCGGATGCAGGCGGTTATTGTCAATGGAGAAAAGCGCATTCCTTGCAGTGATGTGTTTATGGGAATTGGCCATTCTGCCCGAGATACATACCGCATGTTATTGGATAAAGGCCTTAGGATGGAGGCGAAACCTTTTGCTATTGGTGTGCGCATTGAACATCCTCAGGAATTTATCGATCAAGCTCAGTATGGTGAGGATGCGGGAAATCCCCGTCTGCCTGTAGCGGATTATGCTTTGACCTATAAAGATCCTAAAACCGGCCGGGGGGCGTATTCTTTCTGCATGTGTCCCGGTGGTCAGGTAGTAGCGGCAACTTCTTTGCAAGGACAGGTCTGCACCAATGGCATGAGCAATTATAAGCGCGATTCCGGTATTGCCAACAGTGCGCTGCTGGTGCAGGTCGGCCCTGATGATTTCGGCCAGGAAGTATTGGCTGGGATGAAGTTGCAGGATGAGCTGGAAAAAGCGGCCTTTGTGTCAGGTGGAAAGAATTACTATGCGCCAGTGCAGACGGTGGGAGATTTCCTGGCTGGTACTTCCGGGTCAACGCAATTCCTGACGACACCGACCTATCAGCCGGGGGTAAAGGCTGCGGACTTGCATCAATGTCTGCCGCATTTTCTTACGCAAACGCTGGAGGGATCATTGCCTTATTTTGATGGTAAAATAAAAGGGTTTGCTCATAAAGGCGCGGTAATGACCGGAGTAGAGGCTAGATCATCTGCGCCCTGCCGTATTTGCCGCAACCGGGAAACCATGATGGCTGATGGTGTGGCAGGGCTGTATCCGATGGGAGAAGGCGCAGGATATGCTGGTGGTATTATGAGCGCAGCTGTAGATGGTATGAAGGCAGCCTTGAATTTTTTAGAAGCGACGAATTTTTGATTGAGACACTAGCAGAATTGGTTTAAATAGTGTAAAATAGAGTTGGTGCGATTTTTCGCAAAATTTTATATGTGTGGAGGGAAACAATCCATGAAAAAATTTGTTCAAATGCTGCTCATTATGTGCATGGTTGTATTTAGCGCACAGGTGGCCTTTGCCAATGCTGACAGGGCTACGGTACAGGAAGGTGCTGATATTACTGCCGTAAAGCGCATTGCTGTGGCTGCGCCGCTGTATATGCCTGTCAGTGATAAGGCTCCGAATAAGGAATTATTGACGCAGATTTTGTCTGATGCCAGCCGGGTATCCCACCGTTATGTGATATCATATGATGGCGTAGCCGAAGGCATCAAGACCGCTACAAACGTAGATATCAAGTCCCTTGACCGCCGTCAGGCTGCCAAGGTTTTCAAGGAAAATGCAGCAAATTATGCAGATGCCTATGTAGTATTGACGGTAGCAAACAGCAGCCGTACTACGTTCTTCTTTGATGTGTTCAAAGCAGGCACCAACGAATTGCTCTATACCTATGAAATCCGTGCGAATAAAAGCGAAGAGGATTCCGTAGCTACGTTCAACAACCTTTGTGAACAGTTCTATAAACACTTAGATCGTTCTACTGATGATCAGTTAAAGGCTAATAGCAAAAAGAAATAAAAGAAAGGAGACAGGCTCCCCGATAAGGGGAGTCCTGTCTCCTTTTCATTATAAGATCAGTCTGTGGGGGTGGCTAGATACAGCGGTTTGATTTTTGCTGATTCAGCGGTTGTTTCGTCAATATAACCATTGCGCACCATGGCGTCAATCACAATGAACTGGCGTTTTTTGGCCAGCATGAAATCTACGTAAGGAGAGTAGAGCGAAGGGGCGTTGGGAGTGCCCGCGAGCATAGCAGCTTCGGGCAGCTTCAGATCCTGAGGTTTCTTGCCGAAGTAACCTTGGGCTGCCGGACCAATGCCATAATAATTGGAACCATAGTAAATGGTGTTGAGATAGAGCTCAAGGATCTCACTCTTACTGTAGTTGGCTTCCATATCCAGAGAGAGCAGGAGTTCTTCCGCTTTGCGGCCAAAGGATTGCTCGTGGGAAAGGAAGAGGTTCTTGACCAATTGCTGAGTGATGGTGCTGGCTCCTTCGGTGACTTCTCCGTACTGGAGATTCACCAGGGTAGCCCGCATGATACCTTGCACATCAAAACCGTAATGACTGTAAAAGCGGTTGTCCTCTACGGCGATGATAGCATTCTGCATATCTTCGGGAATATCCCGGAGTTTCACATAATGTTCTCGATCAATACGGGCATCAACTGCTCGTTTGAGAAAAATCATGCGGCTGAGGCGATCCGTGACCGAAATAGTCTTAGGTGGATCATGCTGCTGGTTGGCAGGCAAAACAGCAGCGAGCCTGGGGAGAAAATCTCCCACATGCTGCCAGGTCCGAGGTGCGAAGAAAGTAAAACCGCCTGCCAGGAAAAAGGCAAGCAAGAAAATCAATCCCAGAAGAAAGATAAAGCGGAAAAATTTTCGGTAAATTCGTCGTTTTTTATGTTTTTTCATAAGTATACTCCTTGAAAAATTCTACTCATATTATAACATGAATTTTTATAAATAGGGGTTGCAATTTTATGCATGATGGTTGTATAATTATAAACATAGTTTACAGGGTACAGTTTGCAGGTCAAAAATAACGGAAACTGAATCCGTATTGACAGGTCAAATTGATACCAGAGGAGGATTTCTCTATGAAGGTCAGCGTTATCGGAGCTACCGGTTATGCCGGTGCCGAACTGTTGCGGTTGCTCTATCAGCACCCGCAAGCGGAAGTGGTGCATATCACTTCGGAAAGTCATACCGGCGAGAAGATTGCCAGCCTTTATCCGCATTTGCGGGGGCTTTACGATATGGAGCTGGAGTCCATGAAGGACATCGAGCGGATTGGTAAGGACAGCGACTTCGTTTTCATCGGTTTGCCTCATGGCCACGCCATGGAAGTTGGCCGGGCATTGGCGGGGATGCCGGTGCGGATCATCGACCTGGGGGCAGATTACCGCTTCACGGATACGGAAGTTTACGAGGCCTGGTACCATGTTCCGCACACCCATCAGGATGCGGAAAGGGTTTACGGTCTGGCAGAGCTCTATCGGGAGCAGATAAAATCCGCCAAGATTATCGGCAACGCCGGCTGTTTCACCACCGCCAGCATCCTGGCACTGGCACCGTTGGCCAAGCAGCATCTGATTGATGTGAATACCATCATCGTGGATGCCAAGTCTGGTGTATCGGGAGCAGGGCGCGGCGCCAAGCAGGTCAACCACTTCCCAGAGCTATATGATAACTTCCGGGCTTACAACGTGGCCAAGCACCGACATACGCCGGAGATTGAGCAGGCGTTGACGGAACTTTCCGGGGAAAAGGTTCTCCTGAACTTCACGCCTCATCTGGTGCCCATGTCCCGCGGGATTCTCTCCACCTGCTATGCGAGTCTCAAAGAAGGCGTAACGGCTGATCTCGTCAGCGCCGCCTTTGAGAAGCTCTACGGCAAAGAATACTTTATCCGACTGTTGGGCGAGGGAGCATATCCTTCGACGAAGGAAGTCAGAGGCTCCAACTTCTGCGATATCGCCTGGCATGTGGATGAGCGCACGGGCCGGGTAATCGTCCTTTCCGCCATCGACAACCTCGTGAAGGGGGCGGCAGGACAGGCAGTACAGAACTTCAACATCGCCTGTGGCTTTGAAGAACGCATGGGATTGGATTTCGTACCCATTTATCCCTGATTGAAGCAATAGACAAAAATTTTTGGGAGGAATATTCATGTTTAGTGATGCACATAAAAAAGCGGGTGTTACCTATCCGCAGGGATTTCAGGCAGCTGGCGTCAAAGCCGGCATCAAGAAGAGCGGCAACCTCGACGTAGCCGTCATCTACACGGAACAGGAAGCGGCAGTAGCTGGCACCTTTACCCAGAATGCCGTGGCTTCGGCACCGGTGCGGGCTTCCAAGAAGGTTGTGGCTACGGGCATGGCTCATGCCATCACTGCCAACGCGGGCTGCGCCAATGCCTGCACCGGCGAGCAGGGCGAAAAGGACGTCGCTGCCATGCAGGATATCACGGCTACGGCTCTGGGCTGCAAGGCTGATGATGTAGTGGTAGCTTCCACGGGCGTTATCGGTGTGAACCTGCCCATGGACAAGATGGAAGCAGGCATCAAACAGGCGGTAAAGGAGCTCTCCACCGAGGGCAGCGAGAACGCCGGCAAGGCCATCATCACCACGGATACCTATTCCAAGGCCTGCGCTACGGAAATCACCCTCGGGGGCAAGGAAGTGCGCTTCGGTGCCATTGCCAAGGGGTCCGGTATGATTCAGCCCAACATGGCAACGATGCTCTGCTTCATCACCACGGACGCGGCTATCGATAGCAAGCTCCTGCAGAAGGCACTGTCGGAAATCGTGGAGGTTTCCTTCAACATGATTTCCATTGACGGCGATATGAGCACCAACGATATGGTTATCGTGATGGCTAACGGTGTTGCTGGCAATGCCAAGATTACCGAGGAAAACGAGGACTATGAACTCTTCAAGGCTACCCTCAAGAATATCTGCCAGGAGCTGTCCAAGAAGATTGCGGCCGATGGCGAGGGCGCTACCAAGTTCCTGACCATTTCCGTCAGCGGCGCCAAGAGCTTTGCCGATGCCAAGACCATCGGCATGAGCGTAGCCAAGAGCCCGCTGGTCAAGACGGCCTTCTTCGGCGAGGATCCCAACTGGGGGCGAGTTATCTGTGCCGTGGGGTATGCCGGCGTGCCCATGGATCCTGATAAGACCGTGGTGAAATTCGGCGGCATTCCCGTTTACGCCAATGGCGTCGGCGCAAAATACGACGAAACGGAACTGCGCAAGGTCATGGAAGCCCATGATATCGTCATCGACATCGATATGGGCGAAGGCGATGCAAAAGCCGATATCTGGAGCTGTGACTTCTCCTATGAATACGTGAAGATCAACGGCGAATATCACACCTAAGGAGGCAGGGCGATGTTTACAGCAGAAGACAAAGCCGCCATCCTGGTGGAGGCCCTGCCCTATATCCAGCAGTTCTACGGCAAGACCATCGTCATTAAATACGGCGGCAACGCCATGATCAATGATGACCTTAAGGAAAAGGTCATGCAGGATATTGCCCTGATGAAATATGTGGGCATCCGTCCGGTAATCGTCCATGGCGGCGGCCCGGATATCACGGGCTTCCTCAAGAAGGTGGGCAAGGAGTCGGACTTCGTAGCGGGCCTCAGGGTTACCGATGCGGAAACCATCGAGATTGCGGAAATGGTGCTGGACGGCAAGGTAAACTCCGAAATCGTCAATCTCCTGAACCGCCGTGGTGTGCGGGCTGTGGGCCTCAGCGGTAAAGACGCAGGCCTCATCAAGGCCAAGAAGAAGCTGGCCACGGTCTACGAAGGCGAGGACACCAAAACGGTGGATATCGGCTATGTAGGCGAAGTGGAAAAGGTGGACACGGGGATTCTCGAAGACCTGCTGGAGCAGGGCTATGTGCCCGTTATCGCGCCCATTGGTGTCGGAGATAACGGCGAGAGCTACAACATCAACGCTGACTATGTGGCGGCGGAGATTGCCGGGGCTTTGGAAGCAGAAAAGTTGCTGCTCTTGACGGATATTGAAGGCATCTACAAGGACTTCAATGACAAGTCAAGTTTCATCTCCACGCTGCACCTGCCGGATGCCCGCCAGTATATCAAAGAAGGCATTATCGCCGGCGGCATGATTCCGAAAGTGGAAGCCTGCCTGACTTCCTTGGAGCAGGGCACGGGCAAGACGCATATCATCGATGGGCGCCTGCCGCACTCCATCATCTTGGAAATCTTCACCTCACGGGGCATTGGCACCCAGGTGGTGCGTTAAATAAAAAGGGAGACATTCTATGCAGGAACAGGAAATTTTTGCGGAGGACCAGGCAAGTTACCTGCCGGTCTTCAACCGCTATAAGATAGTCCTTGACCATGGCGATGGTGCCTATGTCTGGGACATTAACGGCAAGAAATATCTGGACTTTCTCGGGGGCATTGCAGTAAATGTGCTGGGCCATAACAACAAGGCACTGGTACAGGCCGTAGCTGAGCAGGCAGGGAAACTCATCCACTGCTCCAATCTCTACTACACCCAGCCTCAGGCTGATGCGGCGGCCAAGCTCGTGAAGCTCAGTGGTTTGGACAAGGCCTTCTTCGGCAATTCCGGTGCGGAAGCCAACGAAGGGGCCATCAAGATTGCCCGCAAGTACGGTTACAGCATCCACCCGGAAAAGACGGAAATCATCTCCGCCTGGGAAAGCTTCCACGGTCGTACCATTGCCACGCTGACGGCTACGGGCCAGCCCCATTATCATGAGGGCTTAGGGCCGTTGCCCGCTGGTTTCAGCTATGTGCATTACAACGATATTGCCGAGCTGGGAGCAAAGATCAGCGACAAGACGGCAGCTGTGATGCTCGAGACCATTCAGGGGGAAGGCGGCGTCCATACACCGGATGCGGATTACCTCAAGCAGGTCAGAGCACTTTGCGACAAGCATGGCGCTTTGTTGATTCTCGATGAGATTCAGGCTGGTATCGGCCGCAGCGGCAAGTTCTTCGCCTATGAGAACTACGGCATCAAGCCGGATATCGTGACCCTGGCTAAGGGCCTGGCAGGCGGCGTGCCCATCGGAGCCTTTATCGTCACCGACAAGGTGGCAGCGGCCTTCAAGCCCGGCGACCATGGCACCACCTTCGGGGGCAACCCCCTGGCCTGTGCCGCAGCCAATGTGGTACTGGATACGGTGCCGCAGGAAGATTTCCTCAAAAATATCCAGGTCGTAGGCAAATATTTTAAGGATAAATTGCAGGAATTAGCTGCTAAATATCCAAAATTTATAGTAGATGTGCGTGGTGAAGGGCTGATTCTCGGAGCAGAGCTGGTCAGCGCAGACCATGGCCGGAATATCGTTAATGATTGCCTGGCTCAGGGCCTCATCATCAACTGCACGGCCGGGAAAGTTTTGCGCTTTATCCCGCCACTCATCATCACGACCGCACAGATTGACGAAGCGTTTGCCGTAATGGATGAAGTGATCGGCAAATACGCGGACTAAGGGGGCTTTGGATGTTAAAAGGACGCGATATGTTATCCATCCACGAACTTTCCGTGGATGAAGTACAGGAAATTCTGACGCTTGCCCATGAATTGAAGGCCAAGCAGAAGGCGGGGATCGAACATCATCTGCTTAAAGGGAAGACTTTAGGCATGATTTTCGAAAAATCCTCCACGAGAACAAGGGTTTCCTTTGAAGTGGGCATGTATCAGTTAGGCGGTCAGGCTCTGTTCCTGTCCAACCGTGATCTGCAGTTGGGCCGCGGCGAACCCATCAAGGATACGGCACGGGTATTGTCCCGTTATCTGGACGGCATCATGATTCGTACCTACGGTCATGACCGGGTGGAGGAGCTGGCAAAATACGCCGATATCCCCGTTATCAATGCCCTGACGGACCTGCTGCATCCCTGCCAGGTGCTTACGGACCTCCTGACCATTCAGGAGCACAAGGGCAAGAACCTCAAGGGCCTCAAGATGGCCTATGTGGGGGATGGCAACAACATGACCAACTCCTACATGTACGGTTGTGCTAAAGCAGGCATGACCTTTGTGGCAGCTACCCCGGAAAACTACAAGCCCGATGCCACGGTGACGAAGCTGGCCAAAGAAGATGCCAAGCTCACGGGCGCCAGCATCGAACTGGTAACCGACCCGGTGGAAGCCGTCAAAGGTGCCGATATCGTGGTTACCGACACCTGGGCCAGCATGGGCCAGGAAGAGGAGCATGATGAACGCAAGAAAATCTTTGCTCCCTATCAGGTGAACAAGGAGCTTCTGGCTCATGCCGATAAGCGGGCCATCGTCATGCACTGCCTGCCGGCTTACCGCGGTGAGGAAATCACCGAGGAAGTGTTGGAAGCAAACGCCCATGTGATTTTTGACGAAGCAGAAAACCGCCTGCATACCCAGAAGGCCATTATGGCTTTGACTATGGGCTGAGGCGATTATAGATTTTAGAAGTGGAAAGGAAGTAATATTATGGCTAAACAGATTAAAAAAGTAGTTCTGGCTTACTCCGGCGGTCTGGATACCTCCGTTATCATTCCCTGGCTCAAGGAAAACTACGATGGCTGCGAAGTTATCGCCTGCTGCGCTGATGTAGGGCAGGGCGATGAACTGGATGCCGTTCATGATAAGGCGCTGAAATCCGGTGCCTCCAAGGTCTATATCGCTGACCTCAAGGAAGAATTCCTCAAGGAATATGTATGGCCCACCCTCAAGGCTGGCGCTGTTTACGAAGATAAGTACCTGCTGGGCACTTCCTTTGCCCGTCCCATCATTGCCAAGAAACTGGTAGAAATCGCTAAGCAGGAAGGCGCGGATGCTATCGCTCACGGCGCTACCGGCAAGGGCAATGACCAGGTACGTTTCGAACTCACCGTCAAGGCGCTGGCTCCGAACATCACCCTGATTGCTCCCTGGCGTGAATGGGATCTTGACTCCCGCTCCGCTGAAATCGAATATGCCAAGAAGCATGACATTCCCATCGCTACGGAAAACAAGACCTATTCCATGGATAGAAACATCTGGCATCTGTCCCATGAAGGTGCTGACCTCGAAGATCCGGCTAACGAACCGAAAGACAGCATGTTCCTGATTTCCAAGGCTCCCAAGGATGCTCCGGACGAACCGGAATACGTGACCATCGACTTTGAACAGGGTGAACCGGTGGGTGTCAACGGCAAGAAAATGGGCGCTGTGGAACTCATGGAAGAACTCAACAAGATCGGTGCCCGCAACGGCGTCGGCATCGTGGATATCTGCGAAAACCGTCTGGTGGGCATGAAGTCCCGCGGCGTGTACGAGAATCCGGGCGGAGCTCTGCTCTACTATGCACACCGTGAACTGGAATACCTCTGCCTTGACCGCAACACCTATCACTACAAGCAGCAGGTTGCCATCCGCTATGCTGAACTGGTTTACGATGGCATGTGGTTCTGCCAGCTGCGCGAAGCTCTGGATGCATTCGTCAACAGCACCCAGCAGACCGTAACGGGCCAGGTAAAACTGAAACTCTACAAGGGCAACATCATCTCCGCAGGTTCCACTTCCCCGTACTCCCTGTACAGCCAGGAATTCGTAACCTTCGAGCATGATGACGTATACAACCAGGCAGATGCTACGGGCTTCATCAACCTCTTCGGCCTGCCGCTGAAGGTTCGTGCCCTGATGCAGGAGAAGACTGGTAAATGAGCGAGGCTATGTGGGGAGGCCGTTTCACCAAGACCGTAGACGAAATGGTCAACGAGTTCCAGGCCTCCATAAACTTTGACAAGCGCATGTACCACGAGGACATTGCCGGTTCCATCGCTCATGCCATCATGCTGTCCAAATGCGGCATCATCTCCGAGGACGACTGCGGGGCCATCCTGCAGGGCCTCAAGGACATTGAAGGCCAGATTGAAGCGGGGGATTTTGACTTCTCCGTGGATCTCGAAGATATTCATATGAATATCGAAAAGCGATTGACCGAAGCCATTGGCGAAGCTGGCGGGCGGCTCCATACTGCCCGCAGCCGCAATGACCAGGTGGCTCTCGATACTCACATGTATGTGCGTAGGGAAGTAGTGGCTGTCCAGCAGGAAATCATCAATCTGCAGGAAGCCCTGGTGGAGCTGGCCAAGAAAAATCAGGATGTCATCATGCCTGGTTACACCCATCTCCAGCGGGCCCAGCCCATTCTCTTTGCCCATCATCTGATGGCTTACTTCGGCATGCTCTCCCGTGACTACGCCCGCTTCGAAGGCGTTTACAAACGGGCAGACATCATGCCTTTGGGCGCAGGTGCCCTGGCCGGCACCACGTTCCCCATCGACCGGGAACTGGTGGCCAAGCAGCTGAACTTCGAGCAGATTTACAGCAACAGCCTGGATGCGGTCAGCGACCGTGACTACATCATGGAATTCCTGTCGGCGGCCAGCATTTTGATGGTACATCTTTCCCGCTTGTCGGAAGAAACCATCCTTTGGTGCAGCCGGGAGTTCTCCTTTGTGGAACTTGACGATGCCCATTGCACGGGCTCGTCCATGATGCCGCAGAAGAAAAACCCCGATGTATCCGAACTCGTGCGCGGCAAGACGGGCCGGGTAATCGGCCACCTGATGGCCATGCTCACTACGGTCAAAGGCTTGCCACTGGCCTATAACAAGGACTTGCAGGAGGATAAGGAGGGCATATTTGACGCCATCGACACGGTGAAATTCAGCCTGGGTGTCTATGCTCAGCTTATCCGTGGTATGAAGGTCAAGAAAGATGTTATGCGCAAGGCCGTGGAGGAGGACTTCTCCAATGCAACCGACCTTGCCGACTATCTGGTAAAGAAGGGCATGCCCTTCCGTCAGGCACATGCGGTATCCGGTACGGCCGTGCATAAATGCATTGCCGAGGGCAAATATCTTGCCGATATGACCCTGCCGGAATTGCAAGAACTCTCGCCACTCTTCGAGGCCGACATTGCCGAGGCCTTGAAGCCGGAGACCTGTGTCAACCAGCGCATTTCCTTGGGCGGTACGTCAACAGAGCAGGTCAAACTGCAGCTGACCGCCGCACAGGAACTTATCGACGCTGAAAAAAAGACCAATACGAATTTGACCAGTCAACAGATTTGATAAGTCAAATTGACTTGTCAGATATAACGAAACAGCCTTGCAGAAGAATAGTCTCTGTAAGGCTGTTTTTTGTGAGGACTGGTATGGTAAAAGCCATTGGGGAACAAAGAGCCAACTTGGAGCCTGACATATTATGAAAATGGATTTGCTCCTGAAAAATGGGTAAAATAGGTATAAATATTTACATATTTATTTAGCAGGAGTTTTCAAAAGTGTCCCGAATAATATAATATAAAAGTAGTAATAATAAAAAATAATAATAATAAATAAACTAAACAATACAAATAAATAATCCAAAAGAGGCGAAAATGTAGTATAATATAAATGTAGATAGGTTTTAGATGGGAGGGGTTAGCGTGGAAACTGCAAGAGATGTGGAAAAAGCGCTATTCTTAGGCTATAAGCAGAGACATAAGCATGATATGGATGAAATGAAGATGCATAAGTTGATGTATTTTGCCCAAAGAGAATTCCTCGTAAGGTATGATGAACAGCTGTTTTCAGAAGATTTTGAAGGCTGGAAGTATGGTCCAGTTCTTTTAAGTGTTCGAACACTGTTCCGTACGGCATTAGATTTTCAAGACTGTGCTGAGATAAAAGATAGTAAAGTAAAAAAAGTTATAGAGTTTGTGCTAAACGAGTATGGCAAGATGTCCTCGTGGAGTCTGAGTATGTTATCGCATGAAGAGTTTAGCTGGAAAAAAGCTAGACGGGGGTTAAAGGCTAGTGAAAATGGAAATGTACATATTGCAGTGAAAGATATTAAAGTCGACGCTGTAAGGGTTAGATTTGAGCGTAAACATGGTGTAGAGTTAGTGTATTAATGGAACAGGAAATTAGAGACGTAAGAAAGTATTTCGCTAAATTTCGTATTGTAAGACTGACTTCTTGTAAAAAGAATAAAGAGATTATAGAAGGGTTTAGTGCAATAGAAAATGGTATTGCCTTAGAACGCTATTTAAAAGAGGACGCATGGGAGGCCGATAGTAAAGGCGAGACATGCGTCTATCTTGTTGTGGATGAAAATTCACGAGTAGCAGCTTTTTTTTCATTGAAGTGTGGTTTGTTATATACAAAGAATGAATTCGATGCTTTGTCAGACGATGAGGATAAGGAAGTGCTAAGACTTTTAGTAGAGGCAATGCTTCAAAATGATAAGGCTTCATTAAAAGATTTAGAAAAATATTATACGGATAATGATAATTATGAGAAGGCAGATAAAATGTTAAATCTTGCTCGTGATAAGGCAGACATGTTAAAGTCGGCTGAATATGCGAGAGATGATAAGAGTTCGGAGTTGGTTCGAGACTGCTACCCGGCGTTAGAACTGCAGCATTTTTGTAAAAATATAAAATATCCCACTCAAAAATATAGGGGGATACCGTTAGGGTTTGGGCTTTTTTGGGAAAAAATAGTACCACAAATTGAGAAGATAATAAAGATGATAGGTTGTCAATATTTATATTTATTTGCAGCTGATCAAACCGAAAAAATAGATATAAAAAAGGACGGACGATTGATAGGATATTACAGATCAAATTTGAACTTTGAACTTTCGCGAGATTTGTTGAGTATAAAACCAAATTATGATTTGGGATGTGTGGCGATGCACCAAAAAGTAGATGATTTATTGAAAGCGCGTAATGATATGTGGGAGAGATTTTCTGATAACATTAAAGGCGTGTGATTTGTTATGGATAATTTATTCAACATAGTAAGTGAGAGCAGTAAGATTGTCTTTTTAGGTGGAGCTGGAACATCTACGGAGTCGGGAATACCTGACTTTCGCGGGATTCATGGCATGGGGCATAGCTTGTTTCATGACAAGTATTCTTTTGAAGAAATACTATCCCATGATTTCTTTGAACGGTATCCAGAACTATTTTATAGATACTATCGAAAATTTCTTATTCATTCCGATGCGAAACCCAATTCGTGTCATTATGCTTTAGCTAAGTTGGAACAGAAAAAGAAATTAATCGGTGTAATCACACAAAATATTGATGGACTGCATAGACAGGCTGGCTCCAATGTAGTGATAGAATTGCATGGGAATATTTATAACAATTATTGCGTGAAATGCCATACATACTATACGTTGGAGGATATACAGGAACAAAGCGAAGTGCCCAGGTGCGTATGCGGTGGGATAATCAAACCGGATGTCGTTTTATACGATGAAATGCTGGATGAAGAAAACCTAATGCGTGCGGAATCGCTTATGCAGCAGGCAGATACATTGATCGTAGGAGGAACATCATTAACTGTACATCCTGCGGCAGATCTTTTAGAATATTTTCAGGGCAGGCACTTAGTTGTTATAAATCAGACAGCTACTGTTGCCGATTCGTGGGCAGAGCTGGTTATACGTGAACCTATTGGTTCGGTATTCCAAAAACTACTTGAACATGAGGGCTTTGAATCCTTGTGAGTGATGTGGAATAAAAGACAATGATAGGGAAAGAGGAAAACAGCCGGAGGGCTGACTGGTCAAATGACGAGTCAGCTCTCCGGCTATTTTGGTTTCACGAGTTACTGGTCTGTTCTTAACGTCCGATATACTTCATCGGCAAATATGCCCATGGAATAGCGTTTAAGTTCTTCGTCTCTCAGCAGCAGGGAGAAGAAGTCTTGGTTGTGTTCGTAGCCTTCGACGAGGATATCATCGAGCCGGTTGAAGAAGGAAATCTCAAAGTTCGCAGCGGTGTTATTTTGCGCACTGGCTTTGAGGTCATCGGATTTGAGCATGATGTCCCGCAGCTGCAGCATGGATTTGACGGCAACGTCGTTGTCAAAACTGTTGCCGGTGCGGCTGTTGATTTCCTCGATGATTTGGGATAGTTTCTTGTAGGTTTCTGGTGATACGTTGATATCGTCCGGCACCGGCAAGGTAACAACAGGGTAAGGCACGATGGTTTCTTTTACATAGGTGGTATTGAGTTTCTGGACGAAATCGGTAGCCTTTACCTTGCCGCGCAAATCGAACCCGCCGCCGCTGTGACGGATGTTGACAAAGGCCAGCAGGCAGTCGATGAAGGTGTATTTCTCATGGATGGCATGGTCTTCGAAACTGGTGACCTGGATGAGGAATTCATAGTATTTGACAAAGCCTTTCAGCAGTTTCATCAGTTTCCTGTGCTCATCATCTTTGTAATGTTCCATCCGTTTCTGCACTTTATACAGGATGCTGGCGATGCGCGTCTTGCGGTGGCTGTCCTTGGAGTATAGTAGCGTATTGACCTTTTCGACGTCTTCCGTATCAAAGATGCCATAGGCATCAATCTTGGCCTCGAGTTCGTAGATAGCCTCGGGGCGGATGGAGTTGGAGAGGAAGGTCACCGTGTAATACACCGAGAACGCCTTCTTGATATCCTCATAGTCATTGACAAAGTCCAGGATGAAGGTCTTTTTCTTATAGGGCGGGCAGATGCGGTTGAGACGGGAAAGGGTCTGGACAGCCGCAACCCCGCGGAGTTTCTTGAGGATATACATGGCGCAGAGCCGCTTTTGGTCAAAGCCCGTCTGGTATTTGTTGGCCACAATCATGACACGGTATTCTGGTGTGTCGAATTTGTCGCGGGTTTTCTGCTCGGCAAAACCGTTAATACCAGATTCGGTATATTCGTCGCCATCGAGCTTTACCTTGCCCGAGAAGGCGACGAGAGCCTTCATATCATAGCCTTTCCGCTGGATATATCTGTCGAAGGCCTGCTTGTACTTTACGGCTTCCGGACGGGAGCCGGTAACCACCATAGCCTTGGCCGTACCGTCCAGTCCGTCCATGACGGAGGTGCGGAAATGCTCGATGATGATTTCGATGCGCTGGGCGATATTGGTCTCGTGGAGCGCGGCATAGCGGGCAATCTTACGCTTGGCTTCAGCGGTCTTGAGCTCGGGGTCATCCTCGATAATCTTGTTGATCTTATAAAATGTATCATAGGTGGTGTAGTTTTGGAGTACATCGAGGATGAATCCTTCTTCGATGGCCTGTTTCATCGAGTAGATATGGAAGGCCTCATACATCCCCTGCGGATTGAGCCGCCCGAATTTCTTCAGGGTATTGGCCTTCGGGGTGGCAGTGAAGGCAAACATGGAGACATTGGCCTGCTTGCCGTTCAGCTCAATCTCTTCGGCGATGGCATCTTCCATATCGCGCTCTTCCTCGGTATCCAGTGCCTCTTTTGAGCCCAGGGCCTTGGTAACGGCGGCGATATTCTTGCCGGCCGTGGAGGAGTGGGCCTCGTCGATGATTACGGCAAAGCGCTGTTCCTTGAGGTTCTTGACCTCATCGACAATGAAGGGGAATTTCTGGATGGTCGTGACGATAATCTTTGTATTCTGCGATAAGGCGCTGGCTAAATCAGCGGAGGTGCAGCTATCATCCATGACGCGGATAAGGCCGCTCTTGTGGTCGATGGCGCGCACGGCGGACTGCAGTTGGCGGTCAACCACGACGCGATCTGTCATGATGATAACATGGTTAAAGATGATATTATCCGCATCATCGTGGAGGGATGCCAGCCGATGGGAGAGCCAGGCAATGCTGTTGGTCTTGCCGGAACCCGCGCTATGCTGGATCAGGTAGTTCAGGGCGCTGCCATTTACCTTTACGTCCGCCAGCAGTTTGCGCACAGCATCGAGCTGATGATAGCGCGGGAAAATCAAGTTCTCCCGCGTCTCTTTTTTACAGGTGGCCTCGTTGAACTTCTCGGATACCTCGACAAAGATGAATTTATTGATAATCTCCAAGATGGTATCCTTCTGCAGGATGTCTTCCCACATATAGCTGACGCTGTACTTATCCTCGTATACGGGATTACCCTTGCCAGCCTGGACGCCTTCGCCATTGCCCTTATTGAAGGGCAGGAAATAGGTGGTGTCCTTGGCAAGTTTCGTGGTCATGTGCACCTCGGTGAGGTCCATGGCAAAGTTGACCAGTGCACCAGCCTTGAACAGGAACAGGCGTGTCTTGGGGTTGCGGTCTTTGCGATACTGATAGATAGCATCCGCATAGGACTGCCCTTGATAGTTGCACTTGAGCTCAAAGGTCATGATGGCAAGGCCATTGAGGAAAATGACTACATCCACGCGCTCGTCGTCACTTGCCCATACTTCCTCCATAACGGAGAAACGGTTCTTCTGATACTTGGCATAAAGGTCAGGATTGAGCTTGGAGGCGGGCTTATCATACATCAGTTTCAGGACGATGCCCGTGGTGGGCTCGATGCCATGCTTCAGCACGGAAATCAGGCTGTCCTTCTTGGAGGTTACCTTCTGATTGATGTAGTTGACGATAGTTTCCTCAGTACGTTCCTTATAGATTTTCCGCAGGGCGTCCAGCTCGTCCGGCTGGGTGTCCTCCAGAAAGGCAAAGAGCATTTTTCTATCCATGGCCACGGTCCGGTCAAAATCCGTCTTGGCATTGCGGATAATAAAGCCATTCTCATCCCGCAGCTGCTCCAGGATAAAGGCCTGGTATTCCCGTTCCGATAAAATCTCATGCATCCATAGGCACCTCCTTTTTACCAGTTACATACTCATAAATCAAGGATTTCTTGTATTCGATTAAGGTGTCAAGTTGCTTTTGTTTGTCGGCAATTATGACATCAATCTTGGAACATTTTTCATCAAGATAATTTGTTATTTTTTGACGTTCTTCTTCGTCAGGACAGAATACTATCTTCATATTATTAAAATTAGAACCGGTTAATTGGTTAATGGTTGATGTGAAAAAAGTTCCAAGATAATATTTGAATACTTCCGAGTTTAATACATAATATATAAAACGTGGGGCTATACATCTATAAATCATCATGAACGCGCCAAATGTTGCATCTACATCATCGATAAGTGTATTTTTGCCGATTAATTCGCGGCTGCCATTTCTTGAACAAATTAAAATGTCCCCTTTTTTTACTTTTAAGTTTTTAGGTATTCTACTAGATACATATACATTATCATCAAAAACTAATTTACCGTCTTGAATATTTGATGATCTCAAAACTAAAGTTCCTTCGTTTTCATCAACAATATCAATCGGCTTATAGGTTAATCCGTTTCTTGAATCACCAAGATACTTTACTTTTTTCACAGTCCAATGGTGTGGAATGTTACCAATCCAGTCAATACCGCTATCCTTCATAGCCACATCTTTATCCAGCCCTTTGGTAACCGCCTCTGTGATAACGGATTGCTTGTATTCCTGCAGGACTTCGATTTGACGTTGGATATCCTTAATAATATTATCGATTTCATTACAGCGACGCATGAGATATTTAGAAATACGTTTTTGTAAATTGATGTCCGTAGGGATTGGAACCATGAGATTCTTTAAGGTTCCTCCATATATGACTTCAATAGTTGTGGCATTGCTTTGATATGTTAATTGAGTCAGAAATAAACTTGAGGAATTAAAAATTAATTCCAAATATGGATATAGTACAACATCTTCATTAATCCTAAATTTTATAATACATGGATGAATGACTCCTTTATAGAATTTGTCGGAGATACGACAAATCCTGCCAATGGTTCCACGAGTGGTAATTAAAATATCTTTAGGACGAATTTGAAAACCTGCCATTGTGCGATATTTTTCTTCAGAAATATAGGTATCGTTTGTAGTAAAGTTATAATCTAATACTGTACGTTGGTTATATACCCAATATCCTTCATCAGTAAAATCTGTACTTTTTAACTCGCTGCCAAATGGTCCGACACGGAGGCTATCTATTTCATTGGATAATAAATACTTTAACGGGATAACAGACCAGTCTTTAGGAATCTCCCCAATCCACGCAATCCCACTATCTTTCATCTCTCTCATAATGCGCCTCCAAAGAGTTTCGCTATGCGCTCGTTGACACTTTTATCGAGGGCGAAGAATTCTTGGGCCAGTTCGTCGCTGGCTTTGGGTGGCACATATTTGTAGAAGTAGCGGGTGAAGGGAATCTCGGCACCGGTCTTGATGACGGGTTTTTTCTTACTCATATCTTCTTCGAAGAAGGCTTTGGCGTCGGGGATATGGGGGAGGACTTCCCGGGTCATATAGTCGTCGATATTTTCCTCGAAGGGGACAATCTCCGTGTCTTTGGTTTCCTTGTCATAGATAATGTTGCCTTTGCGGTCACGCTGGATTTCGGCAGTTTTATCCATCAGGGACAGGCCGTCCATAATTTTGCTGAATAAGGTTTTGTTTACGGCCAGTTCTACGGCATGCGGTTTCAAGACCGCTTTGAGGATTGGCTCGAATTCCTTCGGGGACAGGTAGAGCGTGTCAGAGACAGAGTTACGCAGGGTGGTAACGATATCCTCGTAGAGTGGTTGTCCGCCTTCAAGTGTATCCAGCTTTTTCTTGTCTTTGTCTGACAGGTCTTCTTTAGCTTGCAGTTCCGCAATTTTGCCTTCATCGTATATGCTGTTTAAGGAACCTTTTGCCAACATATTCTCGATGCGCTCCTTATTGATGGCATAGCTGCGCTGCAGGGGTTGCATGACGGCGTACTCACGATACATGAACTCCGTATTACGGAATATCTTGCTATTCTCGTTTTCGGTGAAGTCGGCATAGAGTTTGACAATAGCCTCACGGTCCTCGGCGGTAATCTCGTTGCGTTTCTTGCCTAGGGACTTACGCAGAACGTGATATAGCTGGGTGGCATCAATCAGCTGGACTTTTCCCTGACGTTCTTCCCGTTTGTTTTTGGACAGAATCCAGATATAGGTGGCGATGCCGGTGTTATAGAAAAGGTCGGTGGGCAGGGCGATGATGGCTTCGATTAAGTCATGCTCTAACATATAGCGGCGGATTTGACTCTCACCGGAGGCGGTGCCACCAGCAAAGAGGGGGCTGCCGTTCTCGATGATGGCCGCACGGCCATTGGTATCGTCCATTTTATCGATGGCCGACTGCATGAACAGCAGCTGCATGTCGCCGGTGCCAGGTAAGCCAGCCATAAAGCGGCTATGTGCTTTGTCGAATTCATCTTTTACAGCGGATTCGACACCTTCAGAAGCATCTTTGCCGCCCCAGGATTGACCAAAAGGAGGATTTTCGATGACGAACCTCATTTTTTGTCCAGGAAAGCTATCGGTTTTCATGGTATCGACATGCTGAACTTTATCGGCATCCTCGCCCTTAATCAGCATTTCCGCCACACACATGGCGAAGGATTCCGGGTTTATTTCCTGGCCGTATAGTTTGACCTCTGCCGTGTTGTTGAAGCGTTTAATCCAGTTGTAGGAGGTGGAGAGCATGCCGCCCGTACCGCAGGCCTGGTCCAGCACGGTAACTACCTTGTGGTCATCAAAGATATCGTCGGCACCTTCGGCTAGGAGAATCTCCACCATGACTTTGATGATATCACGACCGGTGTAGTGGTCACCGGCTTCAGCATTTTCAGAGAAACGGCGAATGAGGTCTTCAAAGATATAGCCCATCTTTACATTGTCAATAATCGCCGGGTTCAAATCCACATTTGAGAAAGCATCCACCACACCATATAAGCGGTTATGCTTATCCATTTTGATGATTTCCTTCTCGAACTCCAGATTGGCAATGATGTCTTTGACATTCTGGGAGAAGCCCTGCAAATACGATTTGAAGTTTTCTGCAATGTTAGCCGAGTCATTCAGCAGCTCATTTAGGGAAAGACGGCTTTTGTTGTAGAAGGAATAACCAGCGGCTTTATAGAGAACCTTGTCTGGTATGTTGGGATTGGTACTGACCATCTGCAGCACAGCAGGTTTGGTCTTCTCTAAGGCACATTCAAAGCGGCGGATGATGGTCATGGGAATGATGACGTTCTTATACTTATCGCTCTGGTAAGGGCCACGTAACTTGTTGGCGATAGACCAGATGAAGTTGACTTCTTCGGTGACATCCACGGGAGCATCGTCCCAGATTACGTTTTGCATCGTGTGCTTCAAGTCTTGTGATTGCATTCAAAAGCCTCCATATCATGAAAACAGCTGTCATCCCTGACGTATGATATTTATCATAGGCCAAGCAACTATTATAATCTTTTATTAATTATAATTCTGGTAATTTTAGTAGTCAATAAATTAGCTCTTGCATTTTAAAAGCATTTGCCAACAACTCAGGCAGATGTTAGAATAGGCGTATAGAAGGTGCCGCCCAGCGGTTGCACTCACAGTAGTAAAAACTTTATAACTTAAACCGCCACAGTTTAGTCGCTAGAGCGGTTTATCCAAAGGTAACGATTTATAAGCGGATAAGCTTGGCCAACAGTCTCCTTTATCGAAAGCAGCAGCCGAAGGCTTTCATGTATCTGATTCGGAATGGAAAGGCTTATCCAAAACGCCGTAAAACCCCTAACTTTAGTTATGGGGGTTTACGGCGTGTCCACCGAATTTACGTAGGTAATTGAAGGTGGACAATTACTTTTTAACTTGTGTTGTATTAGCTTTCTTAAAGTTGTATAATACAAACATGGGAGAAATAAAATATCATTCAAGCCACAATATCGTATATTCATGTAAGTACCATATCGTGTTCTGTCCCAAGTACCGCAGAAAAGTGTTGGTCAATGGCGTTGACACCAGACTAAAGGAGCTGGTCAAGTCAATCTGTGAAGAAATCCAAGTCGATGTAATCGAAATGGAAATCATGCCAGACCATGTGCATCTTTTACTGGAGGTTCACCCGCAGTTCGGTGTTCACAAAGCCGTAAAGACTATCAAGGGCAAGACCTCTCGCATCTTGAGGCAGGAATTTCCATGGCTGACAACTAAACTGCCTAGCCTATGGACAAACAGCTATTTTTGCTCCACTGTCGGTGGTACTCCGCTTAACATCGTGAAGCAGTATATCGAGAGCCAGAAAACATCGCAAAGGAAGTGAGAAAATGGACAAGTACACAATGGGCTTCAAATTCAGAATATACCCGAACCATGCCCAGCAAGAACGCATTAACCATACTCTGGGATGTTGCCGATTTGTGTTCAATCATTTTCTCGCCATCCGTAGAGATGAATGGACTGCAAACCATAAGTCTGTAACCTACAATCAGACAAGTGCTATGCTGACGGACTTGAAAAAGTATAAGGAGTATAGCTGGCTGAAAGAGGTAGACAGCATGGCATTGCAGGAGTCTTTGAAGAATCTCGACACAGCATACCAGAATTTCTTCAAACACCAAGCAAAATACCCGCGCTTCAAATCCAAGCATAACCATCGCCAATCCTACCGCACCAGGAATCAGAGCAAAGGCGTCCGTATCGTAGGGAATCGAATTAAACTGCCAAAAATCGGAACTGTGAAAATCAAGCAGAGCCGTGAATTTGACGGGCGAATCCTCAATGCTACAGTCGGCCGTAATGCTTCTGGCAAGTATTTTGTGTCTTTGTGCGTAGAATTGGACAGGGGAATTTTGCTCAAGACCAATGACGGCGGAGAAATAGGCATTGACGTGGGTTTAAAGGAGTTCTATTCAGACAGCAATGGAAATACTGTTGCCAATCCCAGAATCCTGCGGCGTCTGACTAGAAAGCTCGCGCGAGAACAAAGACGGCTTTCTCGAAAAATGCCAAGGTCTGTGAATAGGGATAAGGCTAGAAGCCGTGTTGCCAGAGTTCATGAACGTATAGCTAATATCCGCAAGGATTTTCTACACAAAACATCTGCGGCATTGGTTAGACAGAACAAGACTATAGCCATAGAACACCTGCAAATCAAGAACATGATGAGAAACCACAAGTTAGCTCGTGCCATATCGGACGTAAGCTGGTCTGAGTTCTTCCGTCAGCTTGAGTATAAGGCAGAATTGCATGGCTCCGAAGTCTTGAAGGTAGATACGTTCTACCCGTCCAGTCAGACTTGCTCGAAATGCGGACACCAGAACGTGGAGACTAAAAATCTTGGTGTCAGAAAGTGGATTTGCCCCGAATGTGGTTCGCATCATGACCGAGATACCAATGCTGCTGTAAATATACTGCGAAAGGCACTTGAACAAAAACAGGTTGCCTAACATAAATCAGTACCGTGGGGCACACGGGAATTCACGCTTGGGGAGAACGTGTAAGTCAGTCTGGCTACGGTCAAACCGCAGTGTTCATCGAACCAAGAATCCCCTGCCTTTAGGCATGGGGAGTGTCAAATGTAAAATGCAAGTGTTTTAGTATGGAATCAGCGAACGCGGCAGACAAATGCTTTGGTGCCAATTTGCACCTTGATTTTTAGCGCTTTGCCGTCATGAGCCATAGATGGGTCTACGTTCACAAGGTAGATGATGTTGTTGTTGGTCAATGGTTCCAGCAGGAAATGACGATCAAGGTATTCATGGGATTTCTTGACCGGGAAGCATTTATATTCATAGCCGTTATCATAGATTACTGAAACATGAGGGGTAGTTTGCTCGTCAACCTGTTCTTTGGCCAGGCTTTTTACGTTTGCAGTGATCATGGCAAAGGTCTTGCCGTCATCGGCGGTATACCCGCTGAATCTGCCCTCGGCTTTGTTGCCGAAAGACAGTTCGTTGACGGTGATTTCAGCATTATGAGGAACACTGATGGGCTGTTTTAGGGAAAACGCCTGTGCGCCGGCGATCTTGCCTTCTGCCGTATTCTGCGTAGCTTCCTGATTTGGCTCGGCAATTGGTGCTTTGGATGCTTGCATGACATGGCGGGCGCTTAATATGCCGCCGCCCACAAATAAGAGGAAAAGGGCGAGTATGGAGGCGACAATCAGCTTGGTATGATTGCTTTGCCTCCCGATTTTGTGTCCACAATGGGCGCAGTAATTGACCTTTCGTTCCAGTTTTTTTCCGCATTTGCTACATTTCATTCAACGAACAGCTCCTAAGATTATGATAAGATTTGTTGATAATATCATTCATTATAACAAATGACCTATTTGAAGTAAATATAGTGCCGGATAAACCGATGATAATCTACTGGATGCTATAAAAGACTGCTCCTTATGGAGCAGTTCTTTTTTTGCAACGGGACTCATGTCCTTTTCAGAAACTTCGCATCTGCGTAAAATAATAATAAACAATATAAAATATATGGAGCGTGACTTATGGAACAAGTAATTCGGGCAATAAAGGATATCAATCAGACGGATGTTGTAGTGGCGGCTGTTTCTGCTGTGGCTTGCCTGGGGGCATTGCTGGAACTGCCGGTATGGGCTGTGTTTATCGGCTGGGCCTGGTATCTGGCTATCGGAGCCAATGGCAAGGCGATAAAGGAAGGGACTGTTACCACTGTTGCATCTGGCATCATGGCACTCACGGCGGTGGTACTCACGGACGTTTTCGCCGGTTTCATGAGTGGGCTGCTTGCCAATATGCTGGCGGTCTTCATCATGATTCTGGTGCTGATGGTATCGCTGAAATTATCCTGCATCAAACATTCACTGGTAGGCTTCAATACGTTTTCCTGTGTTTTTGCCGGCTATTATTTAAGTGCCTTTCCTGTTCAGAGTGACTACTGGCTGAATCTTGGCTATGCTTTTGCCTATATTTGCGGCTCCAATATTCTGGGATTGGTAGTGGGTTGGCTGGCCCAGAAGTTGTGCAACTTCTCTCTGCGGCGCAAGGAATCGGCCAAGGAATTGACTGCGTAACAGGTTTTTGGATGTGCGGGTGAAGATTTCTGTGGTTCTGTGACATTGGTTACAGATTAATACCATGCTTTCTGTTAGAATTGCCTTCATTGATCATAGGGAGGTGAATGGAATCGGAAAGGCATATCTTGCCTTATCATGTATGGATGAAAAGAAATTTGATCGTTATGATGTTACTGGCTGCTTTTGTCTGGGCACCATTAGCTGATTCTTGCCGTCAGGTAAGTGTCCTGCCAGCGAGGATGTTGGCGGTGGAGCTGGCGAATGCTTCTATATTCACGGTGTCTCAGGATTTTCCGGCACCGCCCCGGCGGGTGGCGATATTGCGCCGTCTGCAAAGAGAGCGGCGTAACATGCCGGAACGTACCTGGACAGACAATCGCGTAGCTGAATATGCTGTACGCCGTGAAATCCGCATATAAAAAAAGACAAGCTCTTGGAATCGGAGCTTGTCTTTTCTTTATGTGTCCCTGACTTGTGTTTTATTCAGCGTCAAACAGTGGTAATGCTTCAAGGAAGATGATGTCCTTGCGTTTGGCTGCATCGCCTTCAGCAAGGACGCAAGCCTCGCCGATTACCTTGCCGCCAGCTTTTTCGGTGAGTTCGGTGAGTGCTTTCATGGAGCCGCCGGTGCTGATGACATCATCCAGCAGCAGGACATTCTTGCCCTTGAGACGGTCAACGTCCACGCCATCAAGGCAAAGCTTCTGCACGCCCTTGGTGGTGATGGAGATATCTTCCACCCAGACAGCATTTTCCATGTAAGCCTTGACGGATTTGCGGGCTACCACATAACGTTCCATGCCCAGTTCGCGGGCGAGATCGGCAGCCAGGGGGATACCCTTGGTTTCTGCCGTAAGGATTACGTCCGTTTCGGCTGGAATCTTCTTAGCCAATTCCTTGGCGCAGGCCAGTGTCAGATCCGGGTCGCCGAGCATGATGAAGCCCGCAATCGCCAATTTGTCCGTAACATTCAAAATGGGCAGCGAACGCTTGCAGCCAGCTACCGTCAGATCATAAAATCTATTTGCCATACTATAATACTCCTCGCTTGAGAATTTTTACCCACCTATTATACGCTCTTTTTTCCGTCAGCGCAAATATTATTGTACGAGAGTGGTAAAATTGTGTAAAATAGGGGGTAGTGCACGAACGGAGGAGGAAGATTTTTGCGTATTTTATTATCAAATGATGACGGTGTAAAAGCAGCTGGCCTTGAAGCATTAGTGCAGGCGTTGCATCAGGAACATGAAGTGATTGTGGCCGCACCCATGCAGCAGCAGAGCGGCATGAGCAATGCTCTGACCATTGGCAAGCCCATCGAAGTGGCGCGGGACAAAGCCTTGGAGGAAAAATACGGCATTGAGGCCTGGGCTGTTGGCGGTACGCCGGCAGATAGTGCCAAACTCTATATTGAAGCCTTCATGACGGAAGACAAGCCGGTGGATCTGGTGATTTCCGGCATCAACCACGGGGCGAACCTTGCCACGGATATCATCTATTCAGGAACGGTGGGCGCAGCTATGGAAGGGTATTTCCACGATATTCCTGCCTTTGCCTTGTCGCTGGATGCGGACAGCCGGTTGACTTATCAGGAAGCGGCGGAGATCTTTGCCCGGGATTTCCGGAAGTTGATGCCGGAGGAGGGCAGATGTTTCCTGTTCAATATGAATTTCCCGCTGTTCCTGAAGGATGATGTGCCGCAGTATGTCTTTGGCCGTCAGGGCAAGCGGGACTATCTCAATGCCTTTACGAAAGAAGAACGGGATGGCAGGGTATTTTATACCATGGCTGGGGAAATCTATGACCGGGACAAGGGCAATGCCACGGATATCTATGCCACCGAGCAAGGCTATATCTCCATCACGCCGCTGGTGACTGATTTGACAGACTATATGGAACTGGATAAACGTCTGGAAAAATAAGATGGCGGCAAGCGTGTTTTCATGTTACAATAAAGTTTGAGATTTTTGGCTTATATAGTAGTAGGGAGGGCATTACCATGAAATCAATGATTCGCGATATTAAGCTGGCTCCATCCGGCCATGATAAAATCGAATGGGTAAAGAACTTTATGCCGGTCATGCGGGCGGTGGACGAAGAATTTTCCAAGACTAAGCCTTTTGCCGGAAAAAAGATGGTGATTACCCTGCATCTGGAGGCCAAGACTGCTTATATGGCAGAGGTATTCATGCATGCCGGGGCAGAAGTGGCCATCACGGGGAGCAATCCGCTTTCTACGCAGGATGATGTGGCTGCTGCTTTGGTGGAAGACGGTGTCCATGTCTTTGCCTGGCATGATTGCACGGAGGAGGAATACTTCCAGTTCATCGACGAAGCGCTGAAGATTGAGCCGGACTTCATCATCGATGATGGCGGTGATTTGGTACATGCCCTGCATACCACCCATCGTGATTTGCTGCCGAAGATTGTCGGTGGTTCCGAGGAAACCACGACGGGGGTGCATCGCCTGCGTGGCCTGGCTCAGGAAGGCAAGCTGGAATTCCCCATGATTGCCGCTAATGATGCTTATATGAAGTTCCTGTTCGATAACCGCTATGGTACGGGCCAGTCCACCTGGGATGGCATCATGCGGACTACGAACCTTGTAATTGCGGGCAAGACTGTGGTTATCGCTGGCTATGGCTGGTGCGGCAAGGGCGGCGCCATGCGTGCCCGGGGCCTCGGTGCTAATGTCGTGATTACGGAAGTTGACCCCATCAAGGCCATTGAAGCAGTTTTTGACGGTTTCCGGGTAATGCCTATGGATGAAGCTGCCAAGATTGGCGATATCTTCCTGACGCTGACCGGTGACAAGGATGTAATCGTCAAACGTCATTTCGAGTCCATGAAGGATGGTGCTATGCTGGCCAACTCCGGTCATTTCGACTGCGAAATCAACATCCCCGAACTGGAAGGCCTCTCACAGTCCCGCCGCAGGGTGCGCAACAATATCGAGGAATTCCTGCAGCCGGATGGCCGCAAGATCTACCTGCTGGCAGAGGGCCGTCTTGTGAATCTGGCTGCTGGTGATGGTCACCCGGCCGAAATCATGGATCTGTCTTTCGGTGTACAGTTCTTCTCCATGATGCACTTGCTGGAACACGGCAAAGAGCTGGCCAAGGAGGTACATCTGATGCCGAATGAAGTCAATGTGAAATTGGCTGAGTTGAAATTGAAATCCTTAGGGCTGGCTATTGATGAGCTCACGCCGGAACAACGGTCATATCTCAATTTGGAATAAATAAGAGGAGGAGTATTTGTGAAAACTTTAATCAAAGACGTTTATGTGGTGCTGCCGGATGGTACGACACCGCTGACCAATATCATGCTGGATGGCAACAAGATTGCTGCTATTGGAGAGGTGCCGGAGGATTTCCGTCCGGGTAAGATCATTGATGGCAAGAATCATCTGGCTACGCCGGGCTTTGTCAATGCCCATACGCATACATCCATGACGCTGACCCGCAGTTATGCGGATGATATGGCTTTGATGGAATGGCTCAATGACAAGGTCTGGCCAATAGAAGCTAAACTCAATGAAGAGGATATTTACTGGGGAGCTATGCTGGCCATGGTGGAAATGGTGCGTTCTGGTACCACCACATTTGCTGATATGTATGGGCCGTATATGAACCGGGTAGCCGAAGCAACGCTGGATGCCGGTATCCGTGGTGTGCTCTGCCGTGGTATCATCGGCGTGGCACCGGACGGAGAGAAGAAGCTGCAGGAAAATGTGGAACTTTACAAGGAGTTCCATGGTGCCAATAATGGCCGTATCTCTGTAATGTTTGGCCCTCATGCTCCCTATACCTGTCCGCCGGAATTCCTGAAAAAGGTATCCAAAGCGGCACAGGATTTAGGCGCAGGTATCCATATCCATATGCATGAGACGAGAACCGAGGTAGAGGATTCCCTCAAGCAGTATGGCAAGCGTCCTTTTGCCTGGGTGGAAGAAACGGGCATCTTTGACAATGACCATGTACTGGCTGCGCACTGCGTGCATCTGGATGACAACGATATCGAAATCATCAAGAAACATAAGATCGCGGTTGCACATAACCCGGGCAGCAATATGAAACTGGCCAGCGGCTTTGCGCCGGTACCCCGTCTGCTCAAAGAAGGGGTAGTCACGGCTCTGGGCACGGACGGCGCTTCCTCCAACAACAATCTGGACATGCTGGAAGAGGTAAATCTGGCAGCTATGCTGCATAAAGTCAACGAGTACGACCCGCTGGCTGTTCCTGCATTTGAGGCCTTGAAGATGGGCACGGAATACGGTGCCAAGGCTGTAGGCATCGATAACCTGGGCCGTCTGGAAGCTGGGGCAAAGGCAGATATCACCCTTTGGGATATGAACAGTGCGGCCTGGTTCCCACGGAATAATCTCGTTTCCCTGCTGGTCTATGCCGCAAATTCCAGCTCCGTGGATACGGTTATCTGTGATGGTCAGGTCATCATGGAAAACAACGAGCTCAAGACGCTTGATGAAGAGCGTATCTTCTTCGAGGCCCAGCGCTGTGCTGAGCGCCTCACAAAGTAACATGGTTGAGGTGATCCCTTGAATAAGAAAGTAGCGGAGCGAAAGACTGCTCCGCGGCGCAGAAAGGCCTCTGGCAGGAAGAAGACAACAGCAAAGCCTGCTGCCAATCCCGAACGCAAGTATGAATTATGGGGCCTTTTCTTAGCAGCGGTAAGCCTTATATCCATTTGTGGCCTTTTTGGCTTGAATGTCGGCTTTGTCGGGGTGTATTTTGCCAAGTGCCTGCATTATATGTTTGGTGTCGGGGCAATCCTTATTTCTTTGCTGATCCTGCTGATTGGCTATCAGTATATTGTCAAACATCATGGGCTGGTGTATAGTCCGAGATTTTTTGGCATGGGCTTATTGTTCCTGTCTGTGCTGGCTGTTTGGCATAGTCTTATGATTGAACCAGGAGCCGAGATCCTGCCGGAAAGTTTGCCCAAGGGGGGCGGTTTGCTGGCAGGTGCATTGCTCCTGATCCTGCGGAAGTTCTTTGGCGTCGATGGTTCGACTATTTTGCTGGTAGCCGGTGTGATCGGCTCGGTCCTTCTGAGTACCACCTGGTCTTTGGCCAATGGTGTCCTGCGCACTCAGCGCACGGCAGCAAAAAGCGCCGCTGCCACGGGCAAGGCCATGGCTGTAGCCTATGAAAAGGTGGCTGATGTCAGCGAGCGCATGGAAGAAAAAGTGGTGGAGAAGGTCAAATCTTCCTTCTATAATCAGGAGGAAGATGAACATTTCGCTCAGCCTCCTTTGGAAGAGGCGAAAACAACCGCGGTTCAAACTGCGGTGGACGATTTTGAACCAGAACCGCCGCCAGAGCCGGAACCAGCAGAGCTGCCGCAGTTTACCATTGAATACGGCAGAAGCGATGACGAGCAGGAAGATAGCGGCGAAGAGCCTGGGCTGGGATTGGCTGATGATTTCATGCCTCTAGAGCAAGCGCTTGACCAGTCAACTGACCGGTCAAATCTGACCAGTCAGCCTGAAAATCCACTGGAGCGCCAGCCTGTCATAGGCGTAGCCCAGCCCAAGCCGGTAGCGCCTTCGGCAAAAACCATGAAGGATGCCGCCAGGCGCACGGCTATGCCCAGCTATGGGGAAATCGCGCCCATCATGCCAGCGGCGGCCATCCTTGATGGTTCGGAAAAAGCAGTGGAGGAACAGCCGAAGCCTGTCAAGCCATACATCCTGCCGAAAGTTACGGAAATCCTCAGCAAACACGTCAAGAGTCAGAATGCTGACCTGGAAATGGAAATTGCGGATAATGCCCGTATCTTGCAACAGACATTGGCGGATTTCAAGGTCAAGGCCAATATCCTCAATGCCTGCCATGGCCCGTCGGTTACCCGCTATGAGCTGGAACCAGCACCGGGCGTCAAAGTCAGCAAGATCACCAATCTGGCAGACGATATTGCCCTGCGATTGGCTGCGGCTTCCGTGCGCATTGAGCAGATTCCCGGCAAAAGTGCCATCGGCATCGAAGTGCCGAATAAGGAATTGGAAGGTGTGCAGTTGCGGGAAGTATTGGAAAATGCCAAATTCGACAAGGCTAAATCCAAGCTCACCGTTGGTTTGGGCATGGACATCGGCGGGCAAGGCATTTTTGCCGATCTGGGCAAGATGCCGCATCTGCTGGTAGCTGGTGCCACAGGTTCAGGTAAGTCCGTCTGCATCAATACCCTGATTACCAGCATTCTCTTCAAGGCCAAGCCCGATGAGGTAAAGTTTATCCTGGTTGACCCCAAGATGGTGGAACTGTCCAACTACAACGGGATTCCCCATCTGATGGTGCCAGTGGTAACCGATGCCAAGAAGGCGGCCTCTGTATTGAACTGGTCAGTGCAGGAAATGGAGAAGCGTTACAGCAAGTTTGCGGAAAAGGGTGTCCGCAATATGCAGGGCTATAATGACAGCTTCCCGGATGATAAGATGCCAGCCATCGTCATCATCATCGACGAGTTGGCTGACCTCATGATGGTAGCTCCCCATGATGTGGAAGATGCTATCTGCCGCCTGGCCCAGAAAGCCCGTGCCGCCGGTATCCATATGGTGCTGGCTACGCAGCGGCCGTCTGTAGATGTTATCACAGGTATTATCAAGGCCAATGTGCCGTCGAGGATTTCCTTTGCCGTATCGAGTCAGATTGACTCCCGTACCATCCTTGACCGCAGTGGTGCCGAAAAACTGCTGGGCCGTGGTGATATGCTCTTTTTCCCCATTGGTGCCTCCAAGCCCCGCCGTGTGCAGGGTGCCTTTATCAGCGATGGGGAAGTGGAGACACTGTTGGACTTCATTCGTGCCCAAGGACAGGAAATGGAACCCAATGAGGAAATCGAAGCCTTTACCCAGCGGGAAATGGAAGCCGCAAATGAAGAAGATAGCGGCAAGGGCGGTGCCCGCAGTGCACCCAAAACCGATGCCCTGCTGGGTGATGCAGTAAATCTCGTCATGAGCACGGGACAGGCTTCGGCCTCCAGCATCCAGCGCCGCTTCCATATCGGTTATACAAGGGCCGCAAGGCTGATTGATACCATGGAGGAGCTAAATATCGTGGGGCCTAATTTGGGCAGTAAGCCACGAGAGATTCTTATGACTACGGAGCAGGCGTTGGAGGCTCTGGCCAATGTATAATACTAATGACGCGCGAATTGGTTAAACTGCCGATTATGCGGGTGTAGGAATTTATGCAGAAGCAGTCTGCACATTAAGAAAACTCGTTAACAGCGGGTGGTTGATAAGTCAATTTTGTTGACAAGTCAGCTGCCCGCTGTTTGTTTTTGCAAATTGTATTTAACCTAGTACGCCAGAAGTCCTCCACCTCTTAGGTGGGGGACTTCTGGCGAATTTACGTAAGTAATTGAGCCATACGATACTTTGTGACTTTTTTGTGATAAAATATTGGTAGGAAGGCGGTGATTATAGTGAATAAGGCATACCGATACAGGCTCTACCCAACAACTGAACAGAAGATTATGTTTGCCAAGACCTTCGGCTGTGCCAGATTCATCTATAACAAAATGCTTGGAGACCGCCTTGACCATTACAAGGAAACTGGCAAGAAGCTGAACAATACCCCTGCACAGTACAAGGAAGAATTCCCATGGCTGAAAGAGGTTGACAGCCTTGCTC
>NZ_FRBC01000027.1 GCF_900142515.1 Pseudoselenomonas ruminantium
GATTTCCTTTGCAAAGAATGCCGCTGCTTTTTTTAGGAAAAGATTCTCCTTTCTAAGTTCTTCCATTTCCTTTCTGAGCTTACGTATTTCTTTCATGGAGTCGTATTCATTCTGGCTTTCAGGATTGTTCTGGCATTCTTCGCGAAATTCGTTGCACCAGTTGATAATGCTGGCTTTTGACACTCCATACTCTTCAATGATGCTTCTTATAGATCGGCCTTCTTCAAGCCGAAGGCGGACAATCTGCTTTTTAAATGTTTCGTCGTAATGTTGTGGCATAATAAAACCTCCAAGGATATTATATTTTATTAGTCACTGGTGTTACAACTTTAGTTTATCACTTCAAATCTTGTAATAACCCCAGTAAATCTAAGACTACAGGTTTCAGCAAAATACACCAAAACATAACTTCCGATAATTTATACCTAGTGAGAAAACGCCTATAATCCTTGATTTTACTGGGGTTATAGGCGTTTTTGTCTGCAATTTGTCTGCATGATTTCATGGAAGAGCGAAGCCGTATCTCGGTCCATTTTCTTGGTAGCGTGGGTGTATACCTGCTCCGTGAGTTGTGTGGTAGACTGCCCCAGACGATTGGCAACACCTTTTATGGATACCCCGGCTTCGACCAGGAGCGTGGCGTGGGTATGCCGGAAGGAATGCGAGTTGTATCCTTTGGCATTCAATTGCTTCCTCATGCAGTCTACGGAGTAGGAGTGCCCGTCGGATCTGGTGCAGACTAAATCGACTCTGGCCAGCGGCCCATGTGGCAGCCCTTTGGACATATTGCGTATCGTGCTGTCTGGCTCTTCGTAGACATATACATAATGCTCCCCATAGGCCAGCTCCTGCTCAGCCTGGGTGGCTTTCCAGCTGGACAGTTCCCCGACCAGTTCCGGCGTTATGGTAAAGGTGCGCTGACTGCTGCGGGTCTTGGGCGGGGTAAGGCAATACTTCTTATCCTTGGCGATATAGCGGATCTGCTTGTTCACAGATATGGTCATCTGCTTCAAGTCAATGTCCTGCCATCTAAGGCCCGCTACTTCAGCCACACGCATCCCCGTATTGTAAAGCAGCAGGGTAGGGATGTGCATGACATGGCCCCTTGGAAAAGCTTCCATAAGTGCAGCAAATTCCTGGGGCGCTATTATCCTGCGCTTGACCAGATCACGCGGCGCAGTGCGCGGTACCTTAATATACAAGGCAGGGTTTGACTGTATCAAGTTGCTGGGGTACACGGCATAGTTGAGGGCCTGCCGCAGGATGGCCAGGATAAGCTTTAATGATTTCTGGGCCAGCCCCTTGCGCGTTAATTGCCGCATCCAACTATCTAGTATGGCTGGGGTTAAGACCTGTATGTCAATATCGCCCAAGAGCGGAGTGACATGATATTTAATCATCTTTTGGTACTGGGATAGGGTAGAAGCCCGAACATTAACTGCAGCCACGCCATGCAGCCAGAGTCCTTTAGTGTTATATGGTCGCTGACAATACCAATGTTGCCATGTTTGAAATCTGCGTAAGCCTCTACACCGGCATTATATGCCGCTTCCTTTGTCTTGAAGCCGCCTTTTTCCACAGTCTTTCTTTTGCCATTGACCTGACCTGCCTCAAAAATATAGCTGTATGTCCGGCCGCGCTTGCGTGTTCTGATTGTGGCCATATAATCAACTCCTTAAATCCAGTTCTTTTCAAGAGTGATTATACCACGGAGCAGGCAAGCCATTCCTGTGCCGATGCGCAGGAATAAATATTGACACGTAACAAAATACGTACTAAAATATAGGCATAGGGGGAAGACAATGAAAAGCTACTCTTCAAGGGAAGTTCTCAAAATGCTTCTGGATGACGGCTGGTATGAGGTAAACTGTGTTGGTGATCATCACCAATTCAAACATCCGATAAAGCCGGGTAGGGTTACCCTGCGGCACCCGGTCAAAGACTTGGGTATCCGAGATTTGAGAAGCATTGCGAAACAGTCTGGGCTTAGTTTCTAAGCCCTTCCCCTTATTATATTGAAAGTGGGGGAGTATCATGAAAATGCCTGATTTTTACCGCTATCATGCCATCTTTACCTATGAAGATGATGGCGTGAATGTCGTATTCCCGGATTTGCCGGGATGCATCACCTTCGGCAAGGATGAGGAAGAAGCAATCCGCATGGCCAAAGAAGCTGTCTCCCTGCATATATATGGCATGGAGCAGGACAAAGAGCCTATACCTGAGCCGTCCAGCATGAAAAAGCTGGCGGAAGAGGAAGCGCTGGAGCCAAACGAGTCATTTTACCTCGTCGAGGCTTTCATGCCGCCGTTCCGAGAAAAGCAAAACAAGCGGTTTGTGAAGAAAACCCTGTCCATCCCGTACTGGCTCAACGTCGAGGCTGAACGTCAGGGGATTAACTTCTCACATACGCTACAGAATGCGATTAAACAGCAACTAAATATTGCAACGTGAAAAAAAGCCGTCCCAGTCGTGGGGCGGCTTGTTTTAATCTTCAAAGATAACTTTGTCGAAGGATTCAACTGTGGTTATAGAGCTATGGAAGAAGAGTTCTTGCTCTCGTCGTTTCTGTGTGGCCATGTATTGGAGAGTATAGCGTTTGATTTCGATATCGGCGCCATAAATCTCTTCAATTTTAGGAGTGTTATCATAAGTAACAATCCAATGGTAGCCCTGCATTGTGCGTATGGCCATAGCCAAATCGCTATGCTTCTCATCATCAAAAGCATTCTTATACAAGTTTTTGCCTTGCTGATAGTAGGGGGGGTCAAAGAAGGTGAAAAGCTTATCGGCTGGCTGATGAAGAAGCACATCACGAATCAAATCTACTGCATCAAGATGATGTAGCTCAATACGAGCACGCTTATCAGCTATCTTGCGAATCTTTGCGGATAGCGTTTTTTTATTGAAACGACAATCAACAAGATACTTGCCGGTCTGCTCCATACCGCCGATAGGGCCGCCAGTGATTATACCGGAACGATTGGTGCGATTCAAGAAGAAGGCGGCAAAGGCCAGTTCAAAAGAGTAATCTTCAGAGTCTCGGAGTTTATCGTAGATTTGTCGCTGCTGGTGCCAGGTCTCCATGGACACATTGACGTTCTCAATGGCGTTGAGCAGTCTCTCTGTATCTTGGAGAATTGCGTGCCATATTGAGTAGATGGCTGTGTCCAGGTCATTCAAGATGACAGAACTTACTCGATTCTTCAACAGGAGAGACATGGCCACGCCAGCGCCCCCCGAGAACGGCTCACAGTAAATCGTGTCGTTGATGTTGTTCAGTTGGATTGTATGATACACGAAATCGGTAAGCTGAGATTTCCCACCTGGATATCTAAGTGGGGTATTAGTGCTGGGCATGGTATCACCTCCTAAATGTCATTTTAACATTTATCAAGCCAATTATCAAATTTTTCAATAGCAGAATTAGGGATTTTTATTTGCGGTGGTATTTTGTTGAATTTTTTTACAAAATTAGTTATAAAATCTTTCACTAAATCTAAGTTATTGTGGATCCAGCAGTGATATAATTTTTTGTTTTGTCTCCCCCAAACAAGGAGGGATGATTGTTCGTTAAACCATTTTTTAAAATATTGTATTTTTTCCTTTTTATCATCATCATCGTCTGGTATATAGATTAAATCAGGATAATCTTTAAAGCACATTTGATAATTGTATCCACCAATTGAACTGTCCCAAAACGGACATTTTTCGGTATGGAGGAAATTATACATCATCACCTCTATAGGTAATTTCCCTGGTAGAGCTAAAATGTTATTTTTATTATTTGGAACTTGTTTATACATATCAGGGTCAACTATATAAAAAATTTTTTTAAATTCTGGTATATTTCTTGAAGCTAATCTGCACAACACATCAGCCGGCAAACTGATATCTTGCTTATCATTGTTTTCGTAAGTGCTTGTATTAATATAATCTTTGAAATAGTTATTTGTTATGGCGTTGAAAAAATTCGATGCGACAGTATCTTCGAACAATAAAGTGGTTGTCTTTTTTTGAGATACAACGGCATTTATTTCTGCAATTATACTTTCATACGTTGCGCCACAGTCAGATAAGATGTTTCCATTCCGTCTAAAAAGGGAAACAATAGTAGATTCATTTTTGTATTTATGCGAACATAATTCTATCATTTTTGTTGAATGTGTAGTGCAAATGATTTGTAAATCGTAATCCTTTGCAGATTGGATTAATACCTTGATAAGGTTTTCTTGTGCAACTGTATGAAGCGTTGCATCGACTTCATCGATTAGCAAGATACCGCCTCGATATTTTTCACCTAGTTTTATTTTTAAACGACGAAATGATAAAATTGCTGATAATATTTGTCCTATATTATCTTGCCCTGCTGAATTAGCTTCAGCATCGTAAAACTCACTCTCACATGCTAAAAAATCTTTTGTATCGCTGGATATAAATTCTGGGGTTATATTTTCAGGAATAAGAGTTATTTGTTTTTGCCATTTTGCATATAGATTCATTTCTTCTATTGACAAAGAATAATTGGGGTCAACTTCTATTTTTTCGCTATTTGCAAGAGGGTATAAACGATTTAATCCTAGATAGATTAACGGGTGAGGATAATTGCCTTCACCTGCATTTCGTGTTTTCCCTGTAACGAATCGTATTTTGTTATCGGTTTGATCTGTTCGTTTTTTCATTGTGATAGGCAATTTTAGTTCGCCGAGTTTACTTTCTAAAACAATGTTGTAGGCGTAGTCATTAGTTTCGGGGGCGTCATATTTATACGACATACGAAATATTTCTGAGTACTCTGTCTCATAAGGGCAATTTAAAATGGTTTTTTGTTTTGATTTATTGATTTCATTGTATGAAGGTGTATAGATTTTCCATTGCTTTGAAAATTCGAATGGTTGAGCAATCATTCCTAATAATGTTGATTTTGATGTAGCGTTTTGACCAACTATTAATGTAAGAATATCATTTAGGTATATGTGAGATTCGGGGGCAAATTTTCTAAATGATTTTATTGTTAACGATTTGATTTTTAAAGTGTCATTTAATATTAATTTAGGTTGTTTTGACAAGATATTTGCTTTGGATTTATTAATTATTTCATCTGGCAAATCGTCAGGATTAGTTTGAAAATAATCTTGAATCAATTTATATTCTTTTTCATTTATTGTAGACATATAACTTTTTTTTGAAATATTAAATTCGCTTAAAATAGACAGGATGATTTGATTTGTTGTGTGAAATTTTTTAGCAACATCATATATTCGATATGTTTTCATAAAGTATAACAAGCTCCTTTATATATAGTTGTATTTTATTCTATGTTTTTGATTTTTATTTGCAACGGGATTCAAGCAAAGGCACAAAGTCATTAAGACATTGCGCACTTATAGCTTTGCCAATTCCGTAGGGGATATACGCATTAACTTTTTGAGGTTCTTCTCCATCTTTGGGGATAGTTATGCCTTGTACTTTTGACGTGTTGCCAGCGCAAAAAATACCGATAAGGCGTGCTTGGTCTACTTTGGTGAGTTGCCCGTTAGGTAGTTCTCTCCAAATACTGTCGTATGCAATGATAGGAGAACCGCTGGAGCCTGGGGCGCAGCCGATATCGACAAGGAATGCTCTCTCGCCGTTAAATTTCTTCGCGGGCGGAGTGGCAGTAATACCATGACGGCATAGTGGGGTATTATTGACTACGTCAATCTGCCCATTTGGGTATCCAACCATAACGATGTTATGCATAACGGATATTTCCCTGAGCTCATCTGTTGTCGGCATAGTCTCCTTATCAAAAGATCTGTAATCATAATTGATGCCTATCTGAGCATGTTCGTCCATAGATCCACCGATAGGCACAATGGCAAGGTCAACCTTGGAATCCGGGTGTGTGATGATATTGTCCTTTTGCAAAAACATTGTCCAGCAAGCAGTCTGCACTTCATCTGATTCCAAATCTAGCGCAATATAGCAATTTACAATATGCGCATCTTCTAATACATGCCTATTAGATACCAAGACCATAGCTTTTCTGCCTTTTAGATCAAAAGTATAAAAGAATGCAGTACCAGCCCTATGACGTTCTTGGTTCGTAATTACATCGAGTTTGACGGTCGTTAAAAGTAATTCGTCAGCCTTAGTCATCTGAATTTGCCTTCTTTCGTAATGAGATTTCAATCATGCTTTTTATGGTTTCTCGGGCTTTTTCGTCGAGTTGTCGATAATCAGCAAGAAGCTTTTGAGATTCAGTGTCCATTGAATCATCGTCATCATCGAGGGACATATTCTGCCAGCCGCCGGGGGAGTCGCCGTTGATATCCCCCAGCAGGCCCTTCTGGAAGCCTGTGCCCTGCGGCTCGTCGGTGCGGCCGAGGAGGTAGTCTACGGAGGCGTTGAGCTTGTCGGCAATTTTTACTAATTCATCATCACGCAGTTGTCGAGTTCCTTTTTCTATGCGACTTAAAACGCTAACATTTATGCCCACAGCGTCGGCTAGTTCTTGTTGTAGTATATCCTTGTCTTCACGTATATTACGAATGCGTTCTCCGGTAATCATGACGGTCACCTCTTTCTATTATGTCAATTTTTATTATAAGGTAATTTCTACTGTAGAAATATTTTTTTTCTAAAATGGAAAATAAAATGCTTGACTTTCTGATTTAGAAAGGATATATTATAGGCATGATGACTTTCTGAAATAGAAAGTCAAGAAAAGGGGGTGAGTATATGAGTGACTTCAATCTTGAGTATATTGCTAGACGGAGAAAGGAGTTGAAGCTTTCGTCTATTGAAATGGCCAAGCTATTAGGGTTTAGCAATGGCTCAGTATACTGGAAGTACGAACATGGAGTTTATAAATTTAACGCGGATAAGCTCCCGTTGCTGGCTCAGGCTTTGAAATGTAAGATAAGCCATTTTTATACCTTTAGACTTGCTAAAACAGAAAGTGAGGCATAACAATATGAAAGTACAGACAATTGCAAACACCAACATTATGGAGCTGGTGGAAGTCAACAAAGAGCAGGTAGTTACGGATTCCCGCAAGGTAGCGGAAGTGTTTGGGAAGGAACATAAGAATGTGCTTACAGCCATAAGGGATATTTTAGTGGCTGAAAATCAAGCCACTAAATTCTTCTATGAAACCGAACATGAATACCGTGGACAGAAATTTCCCATGTACCTGATGAACCGAGATGGCTTTTCGCTTCTGGTGATGGGCTTCACGGGCTCGAAGGCGATGCAGTGGAAAATCAAGTTCATCGAGGCGTTCAATGCGATGGAGAAGCAACTCAGGGAACGAAACGCCAGCAGCTACATGATAGCCGATCCTATCGAAAGAGCTTTGAAATGGGCGGAAGAACAGAAAGCTCACCGCCAGCAGGTAGCTTTGTTGGAAGAAAAGACCGCTCAACAGTCTCAGATTATCGGGGAGCTGAAACCGAAGGCCGACTACCCAGACAACATTCTGAAGAACAAAGGGCTGGTGCCGATAACTGCCATTGCGAAGGATTACGGCATGAGCGGGGCGGCCATGAATGAGCTTTTGCATGAGCTGAAAGTGATTTACAAGATGGGGCGACAGTGGCTCCTGTATAGCAAATACCAGGCCAAAGGGTACACCCATAGCGAAACCATCGACTTCAAGCACAAGGATGGGCGTCCGGACGTGGCCATGAATACGAAGTGGACGCAGAAGGGCAGATTGTTCCTGTATGAACTGCTGAAAAAGCATGATGTGCTGCCGGTGATTGAGCAGACAGTCTGATAGGAGGAATAAACCATGAGCGAAACAGGTCATGTCTATGTGCTAAGAGTTGCCTTGCAGATGAAGTTGTCAATATTAGTTGACACTTTTTTTACAAGAAATTTATTCTATGCTACTGCCTGAAGAGAATCATAGTAATTCTCCAGTTTTACCCTTGGAGGCATACCGCCTATGGCGGAGCATATACGACGATTATTCCAGTAGGATTCATAATAACGCCAAACGAGGCTCTTTACTTCGCCTACAGACATCTTGGTGGTGTCATAGCGGCCGTAGAGAAGCTCTTCCTTCATTCTGGCCCACATGCTTTCGCAACGGGCATTATCATGGCAACGGCCGCCATCGCTGTTCATGCTTTGAATAAAGCCGTGCCGCTTCATGGCAGCACGGTAATCTTACAGGAATTTCCGTCATATCTGTAACACACTTGGTAAATGGAGCATCTGCCAGAAAATTCCGTTGTAGCAAATCATCTGATTTCCTGGCGTTTTTATCTGCTTTTGTAATGCCGTTAGGCTTTTTCTTGGGCTTATGGATAATACCCATCTGCTTCATTATCCGGTATATCGTCGTAATGCTGGGGAGCCCGCCATCCGGGTGCTTTAGCTGGAGTGCTTCCAAGATTCGCTGTTTACCATAACTATCATTCCATTCATCTTCTGCGATTATATCCTGTATTTCCTTAGCTATTCCGGCATGTTTCCAGGGGCGTTCCGACTTGTTCAGAAATTTGTAGAACCCTTGGCGGCTAACGCTGAGCCAGCGACAGAAATGGGCTATGTTTCGATTCCCTTTGCCATCAGACAGCTTTTGAGCCAGAAATTTCATCCGTTCTTCTTTGCATACTTCTGACGGCTGGCGGCGAAAAAAGCAGAAGCCTCTTCAAGAAATTCATTCATTTCCCGCAGCTCGCGATTTTCTTTCTTAAGTTCCTTGTTCTCTCGCTCCAAGATGGCTAACTTTTCGCTGGCAGACAGCGGCTTATCAAACTCTATGAAGTTTTCACCCATATCCAGTTTTCCGATGCGTGCATTTCTAACCCAAGTAGTTATGGCACTTTTAGAGATTCCAAGCTCATGGGCAGCTTTTGTTTGCCCGATTTCCATTGCCAATTTTACGGCTTGTACTTTGTAGTCATTATCGTATCTTTTTCCAGTTGACATTTGTGCTTACCGTCCTTTTCTATTCAGTACCTTCTATACTGAATGGTTGTTTTATATCTGTCAACTATAAGTGTACTACTTCATTGTCTTAACTCCATTGAACAAATCAATCGAAGGCTTAAGAACAATCGTGCAGGAACTAAAAGACGAATTGCGCTACAGTGAGCAACGCAGACACGAACTACAGGAGCGTGTTGCAAAAGTCGAAGCAAGTGCGGCAAGTGCACATCATCGCATTGATAGAATCGACAATCTGTTAGGAGGTGCACATGAATGAAAATAACGACAGATTTAGTTGTGGTGGGTGGTCTTAGTATTGCGCTAATTGTCGGCGTAGTCATGGGCGCACCTGCTGAACTACTCACAGGCATAGCAGGTGGACTTAGCGGTTATCTGTCTAAGACCGCTGTTAATCATTTTGAAAATTCGCATGAGATTGCACGGGAGAAAGATGAGGTTAAATGAATGGCTTAGCATGGACAGAACTATACAACAAATTTGCCGCCTTTGCTTATGTAGCAAGGCGGCAGGGCTTTTATGTGGGGCAGGTGCGAAGGTAATTGATATCAGTGCATGGCAGGAAAATGTAGACTGGCAAGCCATCAAGGAGGCTGGCATCGAGGGCGTTATCCTTAAAATTGGCGAACATGCCCATCTTGATGATATGTTTATCGACCATATCAATAAAGCCGTGGAATATGGCCTGCAGTATGGCGTGTACTACTTTGCCCATGCATGTACCTACGATGAAGCTGTGGACGAGGCTGACCAGGTGGCCGCATGGCTTGAAGAATATCTGCGCGGGGAGACTCCACCCTTGGGAATCTGGTACGATGCGGAAAGCAAGCGGATGTTGAACGGGGATGTAACGGAGTGCTGCCGGGCTTTCATCAACCGATTGACCGATTATGGCCATCAGTATAATGGAATCTACGCCAGCTGGAACTGGCTGAGCGCTGAAGGGAGCCATTACATCCGGATTGAGGATTTGCCCGATTACGTGCCGTACTGGGTGGCCAACTACGGGAGCGGCAATACCTTTGAAACGGCATGTCGGGATTATCTCAAAGAGGAATACCCGGGCAACATCATCCGGATGCACCAGTTCACGGATAATCTGGCCGGTTTCGGGTACGATGCCAATATCTATTATGATGATTAACTCGACGACAATTCATCGTTGAGTTAATCATAAGTTAAAAACGAGTTAGATTACGTTAGATTGAGTTAAAGGATACAGCAGCAGTTTGTCTGCATAAAAGAGGGATTTGTCTGCAAAACGTCTGCAATCGCATAAATTTTGCCTAGACACGCTTAGTTACTAAAACCTCGTCAATCCTTTAATAATAAGGGGATGGCGGTGTTTTAGTAGTTAAAGATAATTCCTCCCGTGCATAACTTCCGATAATTTATACTTATCGGAAGTTATACATGGGGGATAACTATGAGGCGTTACTTTTAGAATTTGTCTGGTTGTTACATCATCCCTTTTATATATCCGGCATCAAATTTTCTAAACACTATTAACGATTGGAATGCAGTCTATTGTTTGTGTTGCAAACCAATAGACCAACACTCCTTAAAAACGACTTCGTAAAATCACTTTTAAGGCGCGTTTATAGTGTTGTTAATACAAACTTATATGTATCAGTCAAAAATTGCTCTATGAGTCTATTATGACCATTAAATCGAATTGTATACTTTATCTACACAATTTAAGGTTCTGTTGCGAGTAAGAAAATCTCTGTAAACTAATATTCCTAATATTATATGTTCTACTATTATAAAATATATTTTATTTTTTGTGTATTTGATATTTTATCTTATCTTTCAGCATTTTCTGTAATTTCTTGCATACACAATTATTTCGCGATATAATATAAATTAAATATAAATTAAATATAAATTAGAAATGGAGGTATACAAGATGGCTATACAGAAAATTGCCTCAAACAAACAATATGATCTGTCTATGTCACAGTCATTAGATCAGGAAGCTATAACTCCTGATTACTTTGTCATGAATTATCTACAGTTTCTTTCTCGTTATATCTCTAAAGGCCGCCCCACCGCAGATACCCTACGAGATTACCGTTTACATATCAACAGTTTTATTCGCTGGTGTTCAGAACATGATCGCCATCCATTAGCCATGCATGATTATCAGATGCGCATGTATATGGAATTCATGTTTAACCGGAAATACTCCGACAATACCATTGCCATAAAATTGGCTGCTATAAGGGCTTTTTACCATGCGGCCTGTAAAATTGGCCTTATTGAAATAAATCCCTGTGCTGATCTTAAGGCGGAACGAAAACTTGTTTGGGATGAAAAGTTTCGCTTCTATTCCAGTGAGCAAATTCAGACTATGTGTGATTATATAAAAAATAACAAGGAAGACAATTTCATTCGTTATAGGGATATGTCTATACTTTATCTTATGGCTGTGGAAGGCTTCCGTAATGTTGAGATTCATCGTATGTGTGATGAAGACATTAATTGGGATTACAAATCCATTGCAATCCGAAGCAAAGGACACGGCGGGATTGTCTATCCTTGCAACCAAACATTCGAAGTTTTGAAGCGGTATTTAGAGGTAAGACCAAATGCTCAAAGAGAAAACAACCTTACCCCTACTATTGTCTCAACTCATCGGCGTCATTATAGCCGCATATCAAGGAATGGTATTCGCGAAATCATGAACGAAATCCTTTCTGGATGTAACTTGAAGCATCCAGGATATTCGTGTCATATTTTGCGACATAGTTGTGGGACTAATTTGTATGCTAAAACAAAAGATCTGCATATTGTCCAAATGCAGCTTCGTCATACGGATCCGAATATGGCAGCACGATATGCTCATGTTCATGAGCGGATGAATAATCGCTGTACTTCTTGTTTGGCACCTGAAATAGATTAAGGTGGTTGGTTTTATCGGCCCGGCTGTTTTGCTTGGGCTTTTTGTTTTGTATGAATTGATATTCGTTTTTTAAGTGTGGTATTTAAAATAGTTTACCCACAGTTAAAATTAGGCATAACAAAGACCCGCATCACAATTATAGTGTGCGGGTCTTTATACCTAATGAATTATAAGTCATTAGCCCAATCTCATCTGCATTCAACAAAACAATGCGATCTGATCCGTCTCCCCCATTCCGTTCAGGCATCCATGATCGCGAAGAATTTCTATGTTCGTTTTGGATATGCCCGTACGGCGGCGCAAATCTTCAATACTGGTAAATATACCATCTTTGCGGGCCTCAACAATGCTTTGTGATGCTTTGATGCCCATTCCGCTTAAGCTTGCCAATGGTGGCAGCAAGGATTTTTCATGGATGATGAACTTTTCGGCATCTGATGTGTAGATATCTACATTCTCACAGTCGTAGCCTCTGAGATACATCTCCCAAGCCAGCTGCAACACAATCAATGTGGCATTTTGTTTGGCATCCAGCTTTTTCTCCTTGGAAATCTCTTCCAGCTCTTTAATCTTTTCGCCGACGAATTCCTGACCTCGCGCGATGACATTGGCATCGAATTCATCCGCACGGATGGAGAAATACGCTGCATAATAAGCCAAAGGATAATGCACCTTGCAGAAGGCGATGCGATAAGCCATCATAACATAGGCCGTAGCATGGGCGCGGGGGAACAGATATTTGATTTTCTGACAAGAGTCAATATACCATTGAGGAATGTCGCCATCCTGAAGTTTCTTGACTACTTCCGGATCAATGCCCTTCCCCTTTCGCACCTTCTCCATCGTTTTGAAGGACAGCAATGGGTCGATGCCATGATGAATCAAATACATCATGATATCGTCACGAGCTGATATGGCGTTCTTGATGGTACACTGACCACTGCGGATAAGGTCCTGAGCGTTGCCCAGCCATACGTCCGTACCATGAGAGAAACCGGAGATACGCACTAAGTCCGAGAATACGTCAGGATTGGTATCGTCAATCATCTGCCGGGTAAAGGGCGTACGGAACTCGGGAATGCCGAATGTGCCGGACGTCGCGCCCAGCTCCTCTGGCGAAACTCCCAGTGCGTCCGTGCAGTTGAACAAGGACATGGTGGCCACATCATCAAAGGGGATGGTTTTGGGGTCACGGCAAGTCAGATCCTCCAGCATCTTGATTACGGTCGGGTCATCATGGCCTAGGATATCCAGCTTGACCAGACGGCTGCTGATGGAATGGTAATCGAAATGGGTGGTGATCGTGCCGCAGTTCATATCGTTGGCCGGATGCTGGATGGGCGTAAAGAAATGCACATCCATATCACGGGGCACAACCATGATGCCTGCGGGATGCTGGCCAGTTGTAGACTTGACGCCCATACAGCCATGGGCCAGCCGGTCGATATAGGAGATATGTTTCTTTATCCCTTTTTCTTCAAAATACTTTTTCACATAGCCGAAAGCCGTCTTATCGGCTACGGTCTGGATGGAACCGGCACGGTATACATTGTCTTTGCCGAAAAGTATTTCCGTATACTTATGAGCAACAGGCTGATAAGTACCAGAGAAGTTAAGGTCGATATCCGGTACCTTATCACCATCGAAGCCCAGAAATACGGCGAAGGGGATATCATGACCGTCTTTTATAAGCGGTGTGCCGCAGACAGGACATTCCATGTCCGGTAAGTCATAACCACAGCCATAGGAACCATCGGTAATGAACTTGCTGTACTGGCAATGCGGGCAGCGCCAATGTGGCGGCAAGGGATTAACCTCTGTGATACCCGTCATGGTAGCAATAAAGGAAGAACCAACAGAACCACGGGACCCAACCAGATACCCATCATCATTGGACTTTTTCACGAGACGCTGGGAAATCAGATACAATACGGAAAAGCCATGGCCAATGATAGGTTTTAGTTCCTGCTGCAGACGGTCTTCAACGATTTTCGGCAGATTTTCGCCATACATGGATTTTGCCCGGTTATAGGACATACTCTCGATTTCATCGTCAGCTCCGGGAATCATGGGCGAATATAAGTCATCCGGAATCGGCTTGAACTTTTCAATCATATCATTGATTTTCCGAGGATTGGTTACCACAGCTTCATAAGCGGCTTCTGGTCCGAGGTATTCAAATTCTGCCAGCATTTCCTCGGTAGTTCGAAGGTACAATGGCGGTTGCATATCCGCATCATCAAAGCCTTTTCCCTTCATTAATATAGCACGGTAAATATAGTCCTCGGGATTCAAAAAATGCACATCACAGGTAGCGACAAGCATCTTGCCGAGTTTTTTGGCCAGTTCGGCTACTTTGAGATTGATGCGAATCAGATCTTCATCCGTGTTGATATCCGGGAATTTATCGCTGCGTTTCAGGAAGTCGTTGTTATGGATGGGCTGGATTTCCAGATAATCATAAAAAGAAGCAATCTCGATAAGCTGTTCATCATTCTGCCCCTCCACAATGGCCCGAATCAGCTCCCCTGCTTCGCAGGCGGAACCGATGATAATGCCATCACGATATTCCTCGACAATCTTCTTGGGCAGACGGGGCTGGCGATGGAAATATTTGACATGAGACAAAGATACCAGCTGGTAGAGATTCCGCAGACCGTTGGGATTCTTCGCCAAAAAGATAATATGATTGGCCCGCTTTTGTTCAAAGTCATCGCCGGTCAGATACCCTTCCATGCCATAAATGACCTTGATCTTGAGTTTTTCCGCAGCTTTAGCAGCATCCGGATAAGCCTGTACCACACCGTGGTCGGTGATGGCAATGGCAGGCCAGCCCCAGCTGTCAGCGGTCTTGATAAGGTCTTTCACGGAGACCACGGCATCCATAGCACTCATGGTGGTATGGGCATGAAGTTCCACGCGCTTGACCTCGGCATTGTCTTCCCGCTTCTTGATTTCCTTTTTGGCCAGCGAATCGACAAACACCACGTACTCATTCATATAAGTATCGAAGCGCACAGAACCTTTGATACGCACAGCCATGCCCTCTTTGAGCTTCCCCATGATTTCATCGAAGTCTTCTTCCTGGCCATTGCGCCCCTTACCGGACTTGAAAAATTTCTTGCAGGCAATGCCGTCAGATTCATCGGACAGACAGAACGCCAGCATCTTCGTGCCAGTCTTGAATTCGATGGTCTTGAGACCGGAACCAGCACCTTCGCCAATAAAGCCTTCGAGAATGACATTCTTCGTCTCCCCTTCCAATTCGGCGATAAGTTGACGTTCGCCCATGATACTGCGTCCAAAGATAGTATTTCCCGCTCCCTGCACTACCACAGGACGGGAAAAATCTTCCCGCTTGGGGGCCGGTGCGGATTCAGGCTTGTCATTTGCTGTCGGCTTAGGTGTTGGTGCTGCTTTGACAGGCGCTGCCACCTGAACGTCTACCTGAGATTCAGTTGCCCGTTCCTTATGCAGCGCTGCCTGATATTCGGGCGTATCAAAACTGTCATCTACGGAGAGATTCTGCAAAACCTCGTCACTAGCTTCGCAAATCACAGGACAACGATACCCCAGCATGTCCTTGATGGCCCTGCCCATGAGTTGGGTTACAGCATGAGCCCGCATAATCTCGCCCCCCAGCTCACCGGGGACCTTGATAATGAGTTTGCTTCCGTCAACTACATATTGTGAACGTTTCAGCAGCTGGAAAACCGTAGGATTGCCCTCGGCTACAATGGTAACCAGCTGTGGCCAGACCTTGCGGATACCATCATCGATATCAATGATATCCTGATAGAAAATAACCGCTTGCAAATTGCACTTGCTCTTGATCTGCGCAGCCGCCCGCTGCAAGAGTGCGTCCGGAATAAGCGTCTGGCTGGTCAGAGCAATTTCCCAAAGGCTGGTTTTGATGCTGACCTCCACATGACGGATTACCGCATTCTTGAGCAGTGTCTTTTCCTCATCCTGCAAGGTCATTCCCTGCACCAACTGCCAAAACATATTCTCTTGTTGCGGAACAATGCGATACTTCTGCATACGAACAAACATACTCCTTACAGTCAGCTTTCTACTTAATTTGTTAGCCTGACAGGCTCCCCACTTTTGTGGAAGCCATGAAAATCGTGCTATATCGTCGCTCAACGCTCAAGAATGAGCGTTGGCTGACGTAAATCCCGTGATGGGATTTCACCGCGTTTTCTTTTGGGTGCTTTTCTTTACGCCAAAGAAAAGCACCAGAACACTTACTTATTCTGGATACAACTCTTTATACTTCTTGCGGTCGCCGATAACCTGTCTTACATAATCCCGTGTTTCCTTGAAGGGAATGGCATCAATATCATGGAACTCATAATTCCAGTCATTCTCTTCCATCCACGATTTGACATTGCCGCGTCCGGCATTATAAGCTGCCAGTGCCAGAACATCATTGCCTTTGAATTCCTTCTGCAATTCGGCCAGATACCAGGTTCCATAGCGGATGTTGCGATCCGGTTCGTGGAGGTTCTCCAGATTATAGTTCTTGTCACCAAGCTGTCCCGCAATCCATTCCGCCGTTTCCGGCATCAGCTGCATGAGCCCCACTGCCCCACGATGGGAACGAGCTGTATGCTTGAATTTGCTTTCGCTCTTGATGACGGCAGCGGTCAGGTTGCTGTCCACATGATAAACCTCCGCATATTTCATCACCGTATCATGATAAGGGTACACATAAAAATATTTGCGTTGTACGGGTTCGAACTGCAACACAAAGAATGCGCTCAAACTCACAAGAAAAATAAATAAAGCAACGCAAAAGCAGGTAGCCATGCGTCGCTGAATACGCCGATTCTGCTGGACCCTGTCACGAAATCCCTGCATGGGTCCACTCCTTCCAAAGTTTTTCAGCCTGGGCAAAACTTTCTTCCAGGCTGCCATTATTATCAATAAAGGTGTCTGCCCGTTGCTTTTTCTCTGCCAGCGGCATCTGGGCAGCAATGCGCCCCCTGGCCTCGGCCTCCGTGTAGCCATTACGCTGCATCAGACGCTCCAGCTGAGTAGCCTCATCCACAAACACCAAACAATTCTCTTCTGTCATTTTATCCCATCCGGCTTCAAAGAGCAATGGCACATCGAGGATAATGACCGGAAAATTTTTTCGCTGCATGCACTCGATTTGCTGATGCATCACATGTGCCAGGATTGGATGACTATGGTCATTGAGCCATTGGCGCTCTTTCTCATCAGTAAAGACCTTCCGTCCGATAGCCTGTCGGTCAAGAGTACCATCGGGCTGGATGATATCCTCGCCAAAATGCTGCACATAAATCTTATAAAGCACCCGCCGCGGTTTAGACAGATGATGGGCTATAGCATCCACATTGAGGACAGCTGCGCCCTTATCGCGGAAGAACTTGGCCATGGTGCTTTTGCCACTGGCAATACCGCCGGTAAGACCGATAATCCTTGCCATCAACACTCCTCCTGACAATGGGGACAAAAATGTGTTCCCCTGCCGCCAACGGTTATGCGTTCAATCGGCGTATGACAATTACGGCACGGCTCTCCCTTGCGCCCATAAACGTAAAGATGCTCCTGATGGCTGCCCTTGCCACCTTCTCCATTTTGATAATCACGGAAGGTTGTACCGCCATCTTCGATACCTGCGGCAATCACCTGATTGACACTTTCCCATAGCCGCCTGCATTCCTCTGCTGACAGGGATTTAGATTGCCTCAGCGGGTGAATCCCTGCCAAGAACAGTGCTTCATCCGCATAAATATTGCCGATGCCGCCAATATATTTCTGATTGAGCAGAAAAGATTTGATGGCTGTTTTGCGCTGGCTTGCCGCCTGCACCAGATATGCTGGCGTAAATTCTGGTGACAATGGCTCCGGTCCCATCTCGGCCAAGCCTTTCAACATCGCCCGTTCCTGGGGCTTGAGCCCATGGATGGTCCCCAATGTGCGGGTATCACCATAGACGAGAGCAGCCCCATTCTGCAGCTGGAAGATGACGCGGGCATGTTCGTCAGCAGTTTTCCCCGTAGGCTCATAGACCAATCGGCCAGTCATGCGCAGATGAAAGACGACTTCATTATTGTTATCCAGTTCCATCAAGAGGTACTTGCCACGGCGGGCTATCATCCTGATGGTCCGGCCAGTGACAAGGGCTCGGAATCCCTCCGTATCCGGCCATTTGATCATGCGCGGCAGACGGATATCCAAGTCCATGATTTTTTTCCCCGCCACCTGTGTATCCAGATAGCGACGGATGATTTCTACTTCCGGCATTTCCGGCATCTCACTTCGCCTCCGCCCAATTCCTGCCTGCATGAATATCGATAATCAGGGGCACGGATAACGCCGTTACTTGCTCCATGGCTTCCTTGAGGATTGCCTCCACCTGTTCCCGTTCGCTATCCATCACTTCCAGCACCAATTCATCGTGAACCTGTACGAGAATGCGGCTCTTGACCTGCGCTTCCTGCAGCCTGCTATACACAGAAATCATGGCCAGCTTGATGATATCCGCAGCTGCCCCCTGAATAGGTGTGTTCATAGCCATTCTTTCCGCTAAGGATCGCTGCATAAAGTTGCGGCTGTTGATGGTTGGCAAATCCCGGCGCCGGCCAAAGATTGTTGACACATAGCCATTTGCATGAGCCTTTTCTACTGTATCATCGATAAACTTCTTGACGCCGGTATAGCGGGCAAAGTAATTGTCAATATACTGTTTGGCATCCTTTTTGGCAATGTGCAGATCCTTGGCCAGACCAAAGTCACTGATGCCATAGACTATGCCAAAGTTGACTGCTTTGGCATGGCTGCGCTGCTGACTGGTCACTTCGTCCAAGGGTACATTGAAGACCTCCGAAGCAGTACGGGCATGGATATCCTGATTCTGCTGGAACGCATCCATGAAGCGTTCGTCCTGGGACACATGGGCCAAAATCCGCAGTTCAATCTGGGAATAGTCAGCCGATAACAAGCAATCATAACCTTTACCCGGTTCAAAGAGCGCCCGGATTGCCTTGCCTTCCTCCGTGCGCACAGGAATGTTCTGCAGGTTCGGATCGGAACTTGAAAGTCTGCCCGTAGCCGTCACAGTCTGATTGAAGGTAGTATAGATACGCCCCTCCTTGCCAATCAATTCCCGCAGGCCATCGATATAAGTGGATTTCAGTTTGCTCAGAGTGCGGTAATGCAGGACCTGCTCCACGATCGGGTGTTTGTCCCGCAAGGTTTCCAGCACTTCCGCATTGGTGGAGTACCCGGTCTTGGTCTTTTTCACAGGCGGCAATCCCAGACGCTCAAACAAGACTTCACCTAACTGCTTGGGCGAATTGATATTGAACTCTGTTCCCGCCAATACATAGATATCTGCCTGCAGAGCATTCAGCCGATATTCCAGCTCACTGCCTTTTTTATCCAGTTCATCCCGATTGATATAGATACCATTCTGTTCAATGGCTGCCAGCACTTCCACCAGGGGCAGTTCGATTTCCCGGTAAAGCTTTCCCAGCTGCAATTCACTTAATTTAGCCTTCAGGATGGGCTGCAGCTGGGCCAGCACATGCGCCTGCCAGGCCGCTTCCTCCTGTTCGTCAGCAAAGTCAGCCGGCTTCGTTTCCTGCGGCAGATACTCCGCTGCCAGGCGTTCCATTTCGTATTTGCTGGCTTCAGGATTCAACAGATACGCAGCCAATTCCACATCAAAATAACAATCGGCCGGAGTGAAACCTGCCTGATAGTAAGCCTTGAGATTATAGACGGCTGTATTTTTTTGCGCACAAATCTCTTTGACCATTGTCAGATCCTCATCGGTATCCACCAGGATCATGTTCTGTGCAGGCAACGTACAGATGAGTAAAGCCTGTGTCCGGGCAAACGGCTTCTCCTGAGAAAACAGGCCACTGACAGCCAGGCTGTCAGCAGTGGTCAATTCCTTCTGCAAATCCTGTCCCTGCAGCCGCGTATAGTGCAAGTCCGCCACAACAGTTTCCGGCATGAAGAATTCCAACACGGGATTGTCGTCGCCCTCACCATAGAGCTTGGTAAAGTTCTTCCAGACAGCCTTCAACTCATAAGCATCACAGAACGCACGCATCTTTTCATGGTCAGGACTGATGGCATAGCTTTCCCACTCCAGTTCCATATCCGGCACATTGCATTCGATAGTGGCCAGTTCCTTGGAAAGCACGGCCTGTTCCTGATTGTTAACCAGATTCTCCTTGAGCTTCTTGCCAGAGACTTCATCAATGTGCTCATAAACACCTTCCAAAGAACCATAGGCAATCAGGAGTTTTCCGGCAGTCTTCGGCCCTACATTGGGTACACCGGGAATATTATCCGAGGTATCCCCCATCAATCCTTTGTAATCGATAAGTTTGATGGGCTCAAAGCCATACTCTTCTTTAAAGGTTGCTTCATCATATTCCTTGATATTGGTTATGCCCTTCTTGGTCAGCAGGACCTTCAGATTAGGCCGTACCAACTGCAGGGCATCCTTATCCCCTGTCACTACCAAAACATCATGACCTGCTCCTGCCGCTTTTGTCGCTAAGGTACCGATGATATCATCAGCCTCATAGCGTTCCTTTTCGATAAATGAGATACCAAAAGCTGCTGCAAATTCATGCAGCAGCGGAATCTGGGCGAGGAGCTCTTCCGGTGTTTTGTCTCGGGTTCCCTTGTAATCAGCATACCGTTCCGTACGGAAGGTCTTTCTGCCCTTGTCGAAGGCAATGACCAGTTTATCCGGCTTCAGCTCTCCCAATAACTTCGTGAGCATATTGGAAAAGCCAAAGATAGCATTGGTATGATGACCCTGGGAATCCATCAAGTCAGGCAGCGCATAAAAAGCACGATACATAAGGCTGCTGCCATCCAAAATCACAAAACGCTGGCTCAAGCGAATTCCTCCTTATTCGAATGTCATACTTTACTTCGTCTTATCTGTGTCGTTGTTGGTTGTATTGTCTTTATCCGGAAGTGCACTGTTAACAGCAGGTGCAGCATCATGATCTACCGGTTTGGCAATATCAACGGGTTGATTCTGTACCGGTGCAACCTTCTTTTCAGCTGCTACAGACTTCATCACAAAATTGGTATGTTCTACAGCACCTGCAAGATTAAACAGCGTACGAGTATCTGCTGCCTTACAATAGAGCACATCTTTTTTGTCCAGCCCCGCAGCAGTCCCCAACGTACTAATGAGTTTCTGGCTCTTTTCGTCCCAGCCCAGGTTTACATGAGCTGCGTCAGCCAAATCAATAGCCGGCAAATACATAACGCCATCCTGCTCAACTGCATTATTTTTCATTTTTACACCATTGACATACAATGGATATACCTTGGCAATATAGGTAGGCTCACCATCAGAAGCATTGATTTTTTCCTCAATGTCCTCATTGCTGACGAAGTTAGCTACACCATAGCCAGCCAGCCATTTGTTGACATCATCCGTGCTGAGTTTCTGCCAACCATAACCGTCAGGATAAATGTAGTAGACTACAGTATTATCAGCCATCTTTTCAACAACTACACGATTATACGTAATCTCTACCGGTGTACCGATCTTTACTAAATCAAAAAGTGCTTCTACATCTTTTTCATGCATACGGATACAACCGTTGGATACATAATGTCCAATAGAATCCGGGCGATTGGTTCCGTGAATCCCATAATTTCCCTGGATTTCCATCCAACGATAACCTAATGGGCAATCCGGACCGGAACCAATACTCTGACCAGATGACGGATCCGTCCAGGTAGGATTGACATCCTTGCTACGAATCTTATAATACCCTACGGGCGTCGGAGTAGATGCCTTGCCCGGACCGATGGGGTACAGACGGATCTTCTCCGTCCCCTCAAAGAGGGCCAGAGAACGAGCAGCTAAATTAATAGAAATCTTCATTTCCTGATTTTTCTTTTCTGGATCCTGTGCTGCAGGTACCTCTGGTTTACTTTCTACAGCAGGGACATTTTGGCTGGCAGCCTGCGGAGCAGATTCCTGCGCCGGTTGTTGATTGACGGTCTCAGCGGGGACAGCACTTTCCGTTTTTACAGGTTCTGCTGAGACAGCTGGTTCTTTAACCTGTACAGACATATCCGCAAATGTAGGCACAGAAGCTGCCGCATCGACTACCTCATAAGTACCCATACTGCCTGTCAATAAAGCGGCACCTACCAAACCAGCACAAATATTTTTGAGCATACAACAATCTCTTCTCTCTTAAGTATTTGACGGGTCATGTGACCTGTCACCCTTCTATCCTACCATTTAAGAAGTTTTTTTTCAACACGATTTATAATGAAATATTATAAGTATACACTAGTTAAGTATTGCGAAAATTCCCATTAGGGTGTAAAATAGGACTATAGAACCAAATCAGCAAGAGGATTAGAAATGAAAAGAACATATTTGAAGCCGTCATGACAACAGCGGTTTCAGGTGGATCTGGAATCGATAAGAGTAAGCCGACAGGTAGTCACTGAGAAAGAGAGGGATTACTGTGGAAAATTTTTATCGATGGCTGTTGTCAACTTCCTGGGCTGAGCGTCTAAGAGCCTATGCGTATATCGAGAAGGATTTGCGGCATCAGAAGCGTTGGGTAATGAATGAAGACAAATGGGAGGATATGAAAATGCTTGTGGGGCAGATCATGTCCATCCATTTCAAAAAACACCCAGCCAAAGATGTCAAGGAATTTTCAGAACGGATAGCCAGGCTATATCAGTTATTATTGGCGCCTATGTCCGAGGAAAAAAGCCGCAACCATATGGTCAGTAAAAATCTGTTGATGGACATTTACGATGAAGATGATATTGCTGCCCGTCAAGCGATACATGCGTATTTTCATCAAAAGCGCTGTCATGAGAATCATTCGGTTTTGGATAATCTTTTTCAGTGCTATGAATATATGATGGAGCAAGCAACCAGTCGCTATTTTGCCATCATGGCATAAAAATACCAGCCTTGCCAAGCAAGGCTGGTATTTTTATGCTGTCTTATTTGTATTCTGCTGCTAATTTTTTAAACAAAGGTAAGGATTTTTCAATCGTTTCCGTTTTTATGCAGTAAGCTGCACGAAAATAACCGGGACAGCCAAAATCAGTACCAGGGACCAGCAAAAGATCATATTTCTTCGCCCGTTCACAGAAAGCATAATCATCCTCTTCCAGACATTTTGGGAAGAGATAAAATGCCCCTTGAGGCTTGACGCATTCGAAGCCTGCTTCAATCAAGCCCTGGTACAGAAGCTGACCATTTTTCACATAAGTGCTGATATCTGAAGGCATATTGGCGCAGCGCCCTACAACCAACTGCCAAAGAGACGGCGCGTTGACATGCGTCAACACCCGGGCTGCTCCGGCAATTGCGCCATAGACTTTGCCAAAATCGGCAACACGATTAGGGACAACAATATAACCGATACGCTCACCAGGCAGCGAGAAAGACTTACTATAAGAATAGCAAACCAATGTATTGGCATAATATTTAGGGATATAAGGCACATCATACCCTTCAAATGCAATCTCACGATAGGGCTCATCCGCCACAATGAAAATCGGATGATGATATTCTTCTTCTTTAGCCTTGAGGATTTCAGCTAATTTTTTTATGGTCGCTTCAGAATAAACTGCTCCACTGGGATTATTGGGACTATTGACAATAACAGCCTTTGTATGAGTGGTGATCAATTTTTCAAATGCTGCAAAATCAATCTGCCAATCTTCTGGCTGGGCAGGTACTACCACCAATTTTCCCCCTACGGATTCCACAAAGGCACGATATTCCGGGAAAAACGGTGCAAATGTAATATACTCATCATCGGGTTGAGACAACGCCTTGAAGCAGATCGTGATAGAGGCCGCCGCACCAGCTGTGATAAAAAGATTCTTCTCCGTGATATCCATGCCAAAACGATTGTTGATACTATCCGCCAAGGCCTTGCGCACCTGGGGATTTCCTGGTGCTACCGTATAACCATGAATTGCTGCAGGCTGCATATTGTTAAGAATGTCTATCGCTGCTTCCTTGATAAAGTTAGGAGTAGGAACATTAGGGTTCCCTAAACTGAAGTCATAAACATTTTCCTCCCCCACTTCAGCTGCCCGTTGGCGCCCAAATTCAAAAATGGTACGTATTGTAGATTTTTTGGTGCCTAATTCATACATTTTGTTGTTGACCATATGGATTACCTCGCTTATAAAATAAGTTTGTTCTTTTAGACTAAACACTGTTTACATATTAACACATTTCATATCAAAAATAAATAAAAATCCTCCGCAAGTATTCATAATATACCACTTGCGGAGGGTTGATGTCATTATTATGCTTCTTTTTTGTCAAAAGGCACATGGTTCAAGATTAATTCTGGATTATTATCCACGATCCATCCCAAGGCCCACTCATTATTGACCAACAGCACCGGATTGTTATGACGGTCATACACAAACATGCCACGGTCAGCACCCTTGAGCTCTGCCGGCGTCACTTCATGGCCGTCTTCAAAGGCCATCCAGCGGGCAACCTCATAGGGCTGCATATTCATTTCAATATCTACATTGTATTCGTTCTTAAGGCGGTATTCCAACACTTCAAACTGCAGAGTACCAACGGTACCAACAATGTAGGATTCTGTACCGGCACCGGCCTGCTGGAAGAGCTGGATGGCACCTTCCTGTGTCAGCTGTTCGATACCTTTGACGAACTGTTTGCGCTTCATGGTATCCTTAGCCTGTACGCGGGCAAACTTTTCTGGCGGGAATACTGGGAAGTCTGCATACTTGAACTTATGGGAAGCATCGCAGACCGTATCGCCGATACCGAACACGCCCGGGTCGAAAAGACCGACAATATCACCAGGGTAAGCCGTGTCGATGATCTGACGGTCCTGGGCCAGGAACTGCTGGGGCTGGGCAAGCTTCAGCATCTTGCCCGTACGCTCATGCCATACTTCCATATTGCGCTCGAATTTACCGGAACAGATGCGGATGAAAGCCAGACGGTCACGATGTGCCGGATTCATGTTGGCCTGGATCTTGAACACGAACCCCGAGAACTTCTCATCATTTGCCGGAATCATGCCTTCCGATGATTTACGCGGCTGCGGCGTGGGGGCCATGGAAATATACCCTTCAAGGAAATCCTGTACACCGAAGTTGGTCATGGCCGAGCCGAAGAACATCGGCGTAAGTTCACCGGCGTTTACTTTTTCCATATCAAACTCTTCGCCAGCTTCATTCAGGAGTTCCAAATCTTCCTGCAAAGCCTCCCAAACATCTTCACCAACACGCTCGATAACCTGCGGATCATTGGGTTCAAAGACATCTGCTACACGGGCTTCCTGACCATGCGTGGTATCCGCTGCAAAGAGAAGTACCTTATCATTGCGACGGTCATACACACCCATATACTGACCATCCTGACCGATTGGCCAGTTCATCGGATAGGAACGGATGCCCAATACGTTTTCGATTTCATCCATCAGGTCAATCGGTGCCTTGCCGAAGTGGTCGAGCTTGTTGACAAAGGTGAAAATAGGGATACCACGCTGTTTGCAGACCTTGAAGAGTTTCTTGGTCTGGGCCTCGACACCTTTGGCCACATCGATGACCATGACAGCACTGTCCACAGCCATCAAAGTACGGTAGGTATCTTCACTGAAGTCCTGATGGCCCGGCGTATCAAGGATATTGATACGGCAGCCATCATAATCGAACTGCAACACAGAAGAAGTTACAGAGATACCACGCTGCTTTTCGATTTCCATCCAGTCGGATACCGCATGACGCTGCGTCTTGCGGGACTTGATGGAACCAGCCAGATGGATGGCACCACCATAAAGCAAAAGTTTTTCCGTCAAAGTCGTCTTACCAGCATCTGGATGAGAGATGATGGCAAACGTACGGCGTTTTTCAATCTCTTTATCGAGTTCTGACAAAATAAATCCTCCATTTGTTGAATAATTTTGATACAAACACACTTTTCCCTTTTGAAACGCCTAAGGGGGGTTCAAAAAAGTGTATTCGTGTGCGAGTACCGAGAAGCCTTGCTACGACTAAGTTCCGAGCCTTTTGCAGTATCCTCGGGGCAATATCCCAGAGCATACCTTATCTGGTTGCCACCTCTACGAACTCACATATTAACCATTCTACCATAAAATAAGAAAGGAATACAAGAAAATTGGCACGGGACAGCGTTGCGGAATAAATATCTTCATCACATTTATATCGCGCTTACTCTATAATGGGCCCCTTGTCAAGACCACGTTCTAAAATTTTAAGAGTGGCAGTAAGCAGAATTATTCTAAGCAGCGAAGCAAGCAAAGTAAAACTCGTTGGGAACTTTGTAGCCTAATGCCTCGTGGGGCCGTATGTTGTTGTAATCATCTACGTATTGGTTAATCAGACGTCGAAGCTCTCTTGGGGTGCGATATTCGTTCGGATAGAGCTGCTCCGTTTTGAGGCTACGGAACCAACGTTCAATCATGATGTTGTCAGCCCAGCGGCTCCTGCCGTCCATACTTTGACGGATATTGAGGTTACGAAACAGATTCTTGTAATCATCACTGGTAAACTGGCTGCCTTGATCTGAATTGATAATGGCTGGAACGCCGCATGCCTTAACGGTTTCCGTCACGGCATGAATAACAGATTCTGCTTCCAGACTTGTAATATAGGCCGGAACGGTTCAGTCCCAGTAATTCGCACTGACGACGTATGGAAAGGCCGTTATCCTTTCTGATCATATTCCGGGATTCTTGGGATGGCTTCCCCAGCTTGGCGAAAGCAGTCCTGAAGAAAGTCGCGCTCAAGCGTAAGCTGACCGATGTTCCTTAGCATCTGGTCATTCTTTTTCTTCAGATCGTCCTCCTTCCTCTGAACGGCCTTACGCTCAGAATCTGCACCAAAGGCAAGATGGGCATTTTGCAGGAATTCTTGCTTCCATTTTCTGACCATGTTTGGGTTCAGGCCGTTTTCAGAACAGATGATATTGAATTCCTTGTCGCCTTGAAGAATTGACAGAACAATCTTGGTCTTAAATTCAGAAGTGTACTTTTTTCTTGGCATGATAGCATCCTCCAATTTTCGTTACCTAATACTATATCATGCACTCTTAAAATTTTCAGTACTGGTCTGAATTCACAGGCCCATTATAGATAGAGCCTCCTATCTGTTATTATGATACGGATTATTGCCACGAAATCAATATACTTCATCAAACAAAAGATTTGCTGGATGGAAGAATCCGAGACTCGATAATGAAGCCGAGAAATATATGCAGGTATATTGGTTTCCAGCAGAAGCAGGAAAATGGTTCATGTACGCTTGGAGGAACTATCTACTACAACGGTTGCGGTGTGGAGTGCAAGATACACATCCGTTTGCTTTTGTCTCATTAGATTCGAGATATTTTGGTGAAATGATGCCTGCAAGAACGCAGACAGAATCGCATACGAAAGCCTGTCAAAAAATTGGTTTGGAAGTCTCAAAATTTAACGGAACGACCAATCATGAATACCACAAAATTTTTGAATAGATATTGTCCTACAAAAGCAGGTGAATTATGGTAGTTTGTCGAAATATATAGCAAATCATTTGTGGTTTTGAAATATCATGCAGCAAAGTATGTAGCTAATGCTTTAATGCCCTTCATTGTCATCCCCCTTATACTCATAGACATGAAGCGGTAGGCTGAACCATTGACGTTCTTGCTACGGGTAGAAATCCCAAAGACCAATGTAGCGTCGCTTCAATAATACAAGAGCGTGATTTTGTCCCTTGAACAGAAAAATATGAAAAAATTCATAGATGTTACTTTATTCCAAAAGATACGTTTAGGAGAAATGCTATGAAACAGCTTATCATTTTACTTTTATCTATTGTGATTATTTCAAATGGTTTTTGCTCTGCTGAGGTAAAGGTTTTTTCTGGTTCAGCAAAATCCGAAGTAATGCTCAATGAAACTCTGGATGATACAAAAGAACGTTTACTTCATCAAGCACTTCGCTCAATCGCTGAATCAGCTGGAGTCTATGTCGAATCATATACTAAAGTCGAAAATCAAGTACTGAAGAGCGATATCACAACAGTTATAAGTAGTGCCGTGGTTAAAGTAAATTGTGTTGAATACTCTCCTGTTTTGTATAATGATGTGGGGCAAAGAGAACTCTCTGTCAATGTTACTGCTACTGTTGATACAGATAATGTTTTAAAAATGTCTCAGAAATTACAAGTCTACGAAAACGAATTAATTCTTGCGAATGAAAAAATTAAAAAACTCCGAGATAAACTAGGTGATGATTCTAGGTTTGTATTAAATGACCCTGTTCCCAATATAATCATTACGCATAACGCACTTTGGGGTGAGGTTGATATAAACCAATTGCTTCACAAAACCCATATTATTCCTAAGATAAATATTCCTATATATAAGGAACCATACGAAAACTCAAAAATAGTAAGCACGGAAAGTGCAGGTCAATACTTAAATGTTATTGCAACAGAAATGCATAGTTTTCCTAAAAAGGGGAAAACAAAAATAATAAATAATCCATTTGAAGATTTTATACACATACGGGGAACATATTCATCAATAAATGCTGGTAGAATCTTGCCTAGCGTTGGAGATTATATATACCTACTTCGATATAGTGGTGAAGGCGTATATCAAGCATTGTATCGAGATAATATCATAAGCGTCCCATACAACGGCATAAAAAATATTTCTGACAAGTACGATATGGATGGTATTCATAGAGGTTTCTATGCTGTTTTTGAAGGTACAGAAAATAGCCTCTTCTGCGAGGAATGGATATGTGTAAAAAACATTCAAGGATTAGAAGGCTGGGTTTTATTAAAGGAAAAAAATGACTGGCAACTTCCTTTATCTCGAAATCAAGGTCAGGGAATATTTCACTACAATCATTTTTAATTACTGGTCCCAGCTTTTATTTTTTAGAAAATCTCTGTGAGCTTGGTTGGTTATATCAAAAATTTTATTTAAATGATATTGACTGAACATAACTAAAGACGCTATGACGAAAATCATACTTCGTCATAGCGTCTTTCAATTTGATTATATATAATCAAACTGTATCCCTAGTAAAATCGAGCCTTTGCAGTGATATATTATATCATTTACCCTAGATTATTTCAGGAACTGACTTTTTTTGTTTTGTTGGTAAAAATTCATACAGCGAATTAAATCATGAGGAGATTTTCCCGCCGAGAACGCAAGCCTTCTTCTCCGAAATGTCGAAAGATAGTTTCCAGAGTATCGAGCATCTTTTGCTTGTCATTCGGCAATTGCCCATAGATAGGCGTGATGATGGAAGCATTGGTCGCATCTATGGTCGTTTCTATCGTCAATTTACGCAAAAACGTCTGAAGTTCTTCAATTCGTTCGGCTTCCGTGGCTTCAACAAAAGTACCGTTTTTCACGTCTTCCATGAGCGGGGTATCGGGAAAAAGAGTAAGCCCTGCCGCCATAACCCGAAACGGCGTGAGCTGGTTGATAACTTTTGCTGTTTTTTCCGCATGGGAAAGACCGTAGCCGTGACCGCCAAGACCACTCAGGAAAATAACGGCATAATCCATGCCTGCCTCCGTCAGTTTTCCCAGCTGTTCCACGATATCCTTTGCTTCATAACCTTTGTTCATGCGTTTTAACACAGCATCATCGCCGGATTCAATGCCAAATACGAGACGGTCATACCCCATCCGGTGAAGTTCTTTGATTTGCTCAACCGACTTGTTCTTTACGCTGTCCACACGACCATAGCCTCCGATGGACTGGACAAAAGGCAGGTATTCGTGGATAAGCTCGGCAACGTTTTTCAACTTATCGAAAGTCAGCAGGAAGGGGTCGGCGCCCTGCAGCCAGATGCGTGGGAAAGATACGCCATACTCCTTGAGTTCCTGCAAATCCTCTTTGACCTCATCCAATGGCGATACGCCAAAGGGCGCATCCTTGTAGTAGGTGCAGAACCGGCAGGCATTATGGGAACAACCGGACGTTATTTGCAGGAAAACACTGTTTGCCTCATAAGGCGGACGTACAACGGTACTGGCAAAATGCATGATACAACACTCCTTAATAAATCTATATATCGCTTTTTTTAGATATAATTATTTCTTAGAAAAGGGCAGTTGATTCTGCCCTTTTACAGATTGCTCTTGACATACTCGCCAAATTCACGGATTGTTTCTTCATTGCGTTGGTAGTATGTCCACTTGCCTATGCGCTCGGCTTTCAATAGCCCAGCACGCTGAAGAATGTCAAGATAATGGGACACCGTGGACTGGGAAATCCCCGCTTTCTCCTGAATGCTGCCGACACAAACGCCTCCTGTCCATGTGCTGCCATCCGGTAGATGCAGTCCTTGCGGTGGGAAATGTTTTTCCGGCTCTTTCAACCATTCCATGATATTCAAACGTATTTCGTTCGCCAAGGCTTTGTAAATTTCTAATGTGTTCATGCTCATATTATATCTTGTTTTCGCGATATGTCAATGATTTTTTATGCGAGTGCGAAGAAGGCAAGAAAACCGGCAGGGCGAGAAGCGGGCTGATCTCCGTGTGTACTGCGTGCATATACATACCAATGGTGACGCAGGAAAGTCCCACCGGAATGACAATAACACCGCAAGAATACCAACACTCAAAAGCGACATAAAGCTAATCCTTTTGTATGCACTCCACGAACTTATCAAGCGCCGGATTGGTATTTTTTTCCTGCCAGATAGCAGCCACTTCGGCGGGGAGCGCGCTGTCCTCCAACGGAATAAACAGCAGATTGATTCCTGCCGGAGCGCATGGCAGGAAATACTCGGGAACGATGGTGATTCCCTTGCCCAACGCTACAAACAGCAAAATACTTTCTATGGCCTGATGCTGGAAGTTTATATTCGGAATGAGGCCGACATCCGCAAAATCAGCCAGGATGGCCTGTGTGGGGTCATATTCGCTGAGAGCATTTTGCCGATAGGAAATGAATATCTCATCTGCCAGCTGCTCCCTTTTCAGGGAATGGAACTCTGCAAAAGGATGCTGGGGCGGTACTGCTACATACAGCGGATAACGGGCAAGCACCATTTCTTTCAGCCCGGACTTCTTTTTGCCGGGCAGGGGCAGATTGAAAATAATATCATACTTTCCTTCCATCACCCCATCATATAAGGCTGCCACTTCATCCCGTTCGATAAGGATTTCAATGTTTGGGTATTCGTACTGAAAATCCTGCAAAACTCTCGGAAAGACGGTACGCTCAAAGCCCCATTGATAGCCCACATGGATTTCTCCGGCGAATCCCTCGGCGGCATCCTTGGTATGCTGGACAGCCTCCTCGATTCTCGTGATGATGCTTTTGGCTTCCTTGACAAAGACTTTTCCTGCCGGGGTGAGAATAACCTTACGATTATCCCGCTGAAAAAGCTGCACGCCCAGTTTTTCCTCTAAGGCTTTGATTTGATTGGAAACCGCTGTCTGAGAGATGTAGTATTTTTCCGCCGTCTTGGTAAAACTCAATGTATCGGCCAAGACAAGGAAATATCGTAGCTGCTGAATGTTCATAGTCAGAAATTATCCTTGTTCTCGGCGTAAACTTCCGGCAGGATTGCAGCCAGATTGGTAAATTCTTTGATATTATGGGCAAACAAGCCTTTGGACACTTCCACGGGAACTTTCGCACCCTCGGGCAGAGTGCAGCGAATTTCTCCATCCACCATGCCATAGCCAATCCAAAAACGGGAACACAGCATCACACCGTCCTGATAAGGATACCATTTATGCACCATAGCTGCAGCGCAGGAGCCGTCACCGATACCACATACCAGCGAAGCACAGTAATCCTTGCCAATCAGGGACGTGTCAAAGCCAAAATCAGCAGGGCTTTTGAAGCAAATCTTCAAAAAGCCGGGGCCACCACCCACATCCTCCAAAATATAATGATTAACTCCCCATGTCTTTTCGTTGACCGGCACATTGGGGTCACAAACATAATCCGCTTTATCGGCGCGAGCAAAATAATGGTCTTCTGGATCCCAAATCTTATAGCGCAAATCCGAGCCTACGCTGTGCCACGGGAACCACCAGTCCAGCATTTCCGGTGTGACACCTGGCATATAGGTTTCGTTGCAGACAAAGCCAGTGCCGTTTGCCGCCGTGCCGTAGCCAACCTGAGCATAGTCCTTGTCTTTCCCTGCCAAATAGAGGTTTTTCTCTTCAAAAGGCACAGCGGACTTTTCCTGCGGCGCATCCAGAAGAGCGATTTTCTCCGCCGGGATGTTCGCCATATCCCGCTCAAAGAATTTGTAATAAGAAAGTGCCTTCTCCTCTTTGCTCACGCCGACTTTTTTGCCTAAAAACAGTTTCATGATGATTTCCTCCCTGCAAAATTTATATCATTAGAAGTATACCTTTCCGTAAAATGCAGCATGCACTGCTGCACCGCATTAAGAAAAGCTCCAACATACCAAACGCCGACTGCCATTGCCACGGCTATCTGTATGGCATAGCTGCCTTGCAAACTTTGTTCAAGGGGCGAAAGCACCGTAAGGGTAATTGCCCAGCCGCAAAGCCATGACGGACAATGTATCATCTCTGAACCCATAGCCGCTATGATGACCGCCGCTCCGCCCAGCAAAAATAACGTCATGAAGGTGGTGATATCTGCGTTCCAAGAGGAATTTTGCATAGCATTCACTGCCAGCCACCCCCAAAGATCCCCCAGCAAGAATCCAATGGTTATCTTGAGGGCATCCATCAGCTTGTTGCCATTGGTGACATACAATCCGGCGCAAATCAGGGCAACCGCCCCCACATCGACGCTGAGATAAGGTGCCAAGACCGCCCATATTGGCGGAAGAATGGCGATACAAAGGGCAAGGCTCCATGTTTCTGCCGAGAATTTTTTCATAACCGCATTTCCTCCTTCTTGCTTTGTTGATTTCATTATACAGAAGGAGGACTCGGAAGGGAAATATCTATTTCGTGGGTTGCTATAATCAAATGGTTATGATAGGGGAATTTGATGTAAAGCCACAGTCATGTACCGTAACTCTTCTCAAGTATGTATCCCCATCCCATCCCGGAACATAACATAGAAACTCAAACAGGCATCAGCCCTGTCTGCATAAGAATACCGAAAATATCAGGACAGCCAGTATCCGAAACGAACTGGCTGTTTTTTATTTGGTAAAAGTTCATGCAGCGAACCTTGAACTTCTTGCCCGTAGCCGCCTGTCCCATAAAATCACCATCATGCGTTCCCGTACAGGTCCAGCATACGGCGATTTTCCCCGGTTCTGTCACGCAGTCCTCCAAATGCCATGTTACATCGGAAAACGCCGACCGCATCATGTGCACAATCGTCAGATATCCCTTTGGCCCCACCAACGGCTCCGACTGCGTCGGTGCGTAAAAGATGGCATTTGGAGCAATCAGTTTTTCCGCCAAAGCTTCATCCGCTGTATTAATCATCGTTTCAAACGCAACCAGTAATTGTTTTTCCTCGCTGTTGTTCATGGTCAATGCTCCTTTTTCAATCATCGTCTGTTATACGCTACTTTCTTGCTGCCTGGCAACTTTGACCGGTCAGCCTGCAAAAAACTTTCCATAGCCGTCCAGGTCACAGGGAAATTGTCAATGAACGCCGAATGCCAGGCCTTGGGGACAATGCAGAGTCTGGCATTCGGGATATACTGCTCGGCCTCCACCATCGTAACCAGGGGCGCATGGTCATCTTCATCCCCAGCAATAAGCAGTACCGGGCACTTTATGGTCTTGAGGAAGTCTTCACCCACTTCCATCTGGCTCCAGAACTTCATATAGTTCGTGCAAAATTCCTGAAAGCGTTCCGGCTCCGGCATGATTTTTTTCTGCTGCTCGATAAACTGCGCATCAATTTTAGTTAAATCTTCGACCTTCATTTCCCCGCTGAAAAAGCCTTTTTTCAGCGTACCGGCACCGATAGCGATTACCCTGTCCACGCGCTCGGGATACATGGATGCTACCTTGTAAGCCGTGTAAGCGCCATCGCTAAAGCCTAGCAGGATTGCCGGTTCATTTGTAACGGCTTTCATCACCGCCAGCATATCCTGTGCCTTTTGCTCATAAGTCAACGGTGAGTGACCGATTTCCGAACGACCATGACCGCGGGTAGATACCGTAATCACCTGATAGTTCTGACGCAGTTTGTCAATTAGTTGCCCCATTTCATAAGGCGTGCCTACTCCACCGCCATGAAAGACAAAAACAGGCTTGCCCTCGCCATAGACTTCATAATAAATCTTTGCATCGCCGGCCTGTACATAATGGCCGGCTTTTTCATTGTTGCCGTAAGGCGTAGTGCTTTCATAATTTCCCGGCTGCTGCATAAAATAATGCAAAGGTGCTGCTGCATTTACTGTACCGCCAGTCGTACCAAACAACATCGTCATGCCCAGCACCAGTGCCGTCAGACATTGGGCTCCCTTTTTCCTTCTCATGCCTTGCCCTCCAATTTCCAAACGTCAATACCAGTAACAGGGTCAAACTGCTGACCGATAAAACCATCTTCCACTACGTCCAAAACGATTTCGCCTGTATAACTTATCCAGGCACTATGCAAATGACCGCCTAAATAAGCAAGCTCATCTCTGTCCGGCAACAGATAAGAAAACATACCATGCGCATGTTCCTTTAACCGCCCGTTGACATCAGTCACCACATTCCCCTGCAGGGAAATCATCTCTAACATACCATTACGCTCGTGCTGCAAAAAATCCTGCTTTTCAGGGATAAACGTTGCGACCACTACTTTATCGCAGGCACCAATTCCCTGAAACATTCCCGATTTTATATCCAATTCGCAGCAGACTCTGCGAATACAGCTGAGGATTTCATCCCCTTTGTCCATACGAATGTAAACGCGGGAACCCATCTTCTTATAGTCCATAACCACACACCTTACTTAATCGTCCAGTTTCACCTTATCATAAACATACTGTCCGTTTCGCAGACCGCCGTCATAATCGATGGCACCTGCCGGACAACGATGGAAACAGCCCAGGCACAATGTGCATTTTTCCTTCACCCATACCGGTCTGCCCTCCTGCATCTCAATAGCGTTCAACGGACATTGACGGGCACAGAGTCCGCAGCCCATGCATTTATCAGCAACAAGCTTAAACCGTTTGGTCTTGCGGATACGATTGTAATTCGCCTTGGCTGCCGCCGCCCCCAATGCAGACATCTGATTGGGCAGGGTATGGCCTTTTTCCTTGCGCAGTACCTGCTGAACAATCAGCCGTGTTTCCGCTTCGCCGTTTTCTTCCGCGCGCCGATTGCGGCTAACATCCTTTAGATAAAACATCGGACTCCAGTTATCCACGAATCTTGCCGCATATAAGCTGTCAAAATGAACACCCACCTTGGCAAATTCTTTCTGTGCCGTAGACAGGATATTGCCATAGTCACAACCATATGTCGCCACAAAATAGCAATAATGCTCGCTGCCTGCAAATGCAAAGCGGACTTTTTCCAGATAATCGAGCAGGATAGAGGGCAAACCTTCCCAATAGGTCGGCATAACAATGCCCAGACTTTCTCCCTCTATTACGTTAATCTCATATTTGTTGTTGCGCACCAAATCTTTAAGGGGAAGCATTGCTTCCCCCGTAGCTTTGGCCAGTTCCTGCGCGAATAATTCACTGATTTTAGCCGTAAAGGCATCACAATCCGCATTGTTTATCTCGCCCATAAGCGCAGCCGAAACATACGCCCCCTTGGCCAGTTTTTCACCGGCCATCCATAGGTCTGCTTCCGGCTCCACATTGACCATCACATATTCTACAGGCTTATGGAAAATATTCACCACGGCTTGCGTTATATCTTTGTGCAATCTCACATTCTGTTCTTCACGAAGTGATACGGTAAGTTTTACCTGAATCATCGGCATGATTATCGCCTCCATCTTTTTTCACAAACTTACAAATGATCCCGACGAAAAGTCTTGCTGAAAACCTCATCATCTATCGTATCAATACTATGCTGTAACGTAGCCAGCATTTCATCCTTATGGTTTCCCAGTAAACCAGCAATTCTAGTAGAATCCAGCGAATGCGCTGCCCAGAGGTAAGTCTCGGGGATATCCAAAAGTTCAATAAACCGTTTTTCCGCAGTCAATACTTCGGACTCCGGCGCCACCTCAAAACGCCCCTCTTTCACCGCTTTTTCCAACTCCGTCCCAGGGAATATGGACATAGTGGTCAAAATTACCATATCTGGCTTAATCGCATTCTCCAGTCTAGCCGTAGCTTCTGCCTCCATCGGCGGACGATAAATTGTACCATTATATTCCAGCATCGAATTCCCCCTACATCATAAGCTGTTTACCCGGCTGCGGTACCTTTGCAATACTTCTTCACCGTTATCATCCAGCAAACGCTGCAACTGGGCAATCAGCGCCTCTTTATCTTCCGGCAGACGGCCATTCAGGCGAATCGGCATGGTCACATGTTCTGCCCGGAAAATCGTGGGAATATCGAGACAGCGGATAAATTCCTGCATTTCGGCAATGCGTTCCGTTTCCGTTGCTTCGGCAAACTTGCCCATAGCTACATCACAGGACAGAGGCGTATCCGGGAACAACGTCAGTTCGGAGGCATACACCATAGCCGGCTTCAGTTGATTGTACATTTTCGCTGTTTCCCATGCATGAGACAGTCCCCAGTCATGTCCGCCCAGGCCGCCTAAAAAGTTGGCAATCCACGGCATGCCGGCCTCGTCCATCTTTTTGCACTGCTCGATGACCAAATCTGCATGATAGCCCTTATTCATGCGGTCAAGCAGCTTATCATCGCCGCTTTCCACGCCGAAGTAGAAATAGCTGTAACCTTTTTCTGCCAGCTGTCTTACCTGCTGTACCGTCTTATTTTTCAGATTATCCACACGGGCATAACCGCCGATGGATTTCACCTGCGGCAGATAACAGTAAATCATATCAGCAATTTGCAGCAAATCCTCCGTCTTGCGGATGAAAGGGTCAGCCCCCTGCAGATAAACGCGGTCAAAATTCCAGCCGGACTGAACCAGTTCCTTGATGTCTTCCTCGATTTCCTCCATCGGCGACAGCATAAAGGGGCTGTCCTTGTAAAAGGTGCAGAATTCACAGGTTGCATGACTGCAGCCGGAAGTTATCTGCAGGAAACCATCAGCGGCTTCATAAGGCGGGCGATTAATACCACTCGAAAAATGCATACTTATTAAACACTCCTAAAAATCAACACACCAATTATCGTTCATGATAAAACTCAATAATCTCGCCGGCCTTGCCCTGTACAAAGGCAATCCGCAACGGATAGGGAATTTCACAGGGAACCACGATATCTGCCGGTTGCATCACCACAGGCAGCCCCTCAGCGATGCAGGCTGCCACACATTCATCGACATTGTCCGTATAAAGAGCAATATGGTCAACCTGTCCCGGTCTGCGCCCCGGTTCGGCATTGGCAAACAATTCGATTACGCCACTCCCCGTATCCAGCATAGCTCCGGCCTCATCACCTTCGCCCCAGCTGCGCAGGCGCTTCATGCCCAGCACATTGCAATAAAATTCAATAACACGATCCATCTCAGCTTTGCCGCAACAACGCAAAGCGGCATGATGTAATCCTTTGATCAGGCTCATTACCCACACTCCTCATATAAACACACATCTAAATCATTCAATAACGACATTCCGGCACTTCTTCCGCGGTTTTCCCTGCGGATAAGGACCATCACAATAGCCCAATGTCACAAAGGCTTTGGCCTCCATATTATCCGGCACGCCCCACTCCTGCATGAATCGTCTACCTTCTGGCAGAGCAAAGGTTTCCTCTGCCCGAGAGATAATGCAGGAATCAACGCCCAGCTCATGCGCAGCCAATATCATATTTTCCGCCATGCAAAAAGCATCCGCCACATTGTAGAGAAAATCCTTCTGACCAAAAATCACACAAACCGTGGGGGCATCATAAAAACCATTTTTGATTTTTGGGTCATCAATTACCGAAGGCTGTTCAGCCGATACATGCGCTCCCAATAGCTGACTGCGGTCAAAGGTGGAAAAGTTCAGCCGTCCCAGTTTTTCGGTAAGGCAAGCATTATGGAGCGTTACAATCATACTGCGCTGTCCGCCGCCGGCATTTGGTGCGTAAAGCCCAGCCTCCACAATCTTGTCCACAATATCACGCGGCACTTGTTTCGCCTGATATTTACGGATGGAACGACGTTTTTTCATCAATTCTAAAATATCCATGCCTATCTCCTTACAAAGTCAGCAAGCCTTCTATTTGTTCTGCCCAACACTGCGGGTCAGCGGCGTAAAAATCACCGCCGCTCGTACTGCTGGCAACAGCAGGACAGCCACGGCACCAGGCCAGCAATTTGCAATGCGTACACTTTTTGAATTTATCATAATCGCGATAAGCTTCCATCCTGCCGGTCCATAACTGCGCCAATCTATCGGTAAACACATTTCCCACCCGGCTGTTTTGCACCCGCCGGCAGGCATAAACTTCGCCTGTGGGCAAAATAGTCAAATGGCCATTACCGCAGTTGCAGCCACCATATATCATATCGGGTTCAGCGTCCTCAGGAATCTGGAACCTGCCCATTTCATAATCGTAAAGTGTCCACAGGTGGTCTTTGCGATTAAAATAGGTTTCACAACCAGCTGCTTCATATTGCTGGAAAATTTTATCGCAATCTTCCAATAATTTATGGTAACGCTCCGGAGAAATGCTGTTTTCCCGCTCCTCACTGGTCGGACAATAGCGGGCAAAAGCATAAACCTTAGCTCCTGCTGCCACCACGGCATCAATGATGGCCGGAACTTCATCTATATTCTTCCCGGAAACCGTGGTCATGATGATGGAGCGGATACCCGCTTTATTCAACATGGTCACCTTTTCCAGCGTAGTTTTGTAGGAACCAGGCTTGCGGAACCAGTCATGGGTTTTCTCTATCCCGTCAATCGACAACTGATAACGTACACAACCGTAGTCATGCAACCTCTGGCATACTTCATCGGTCAGATGGAATGGATTGCCCATAATCGTAAAGGGAATCTGCTCCGCCTTGAACATTTCCATAAGTGTCCAAAATTCCGGATGCAGGATTGGATCGCCGCCGGTCAGATAGAAGTATGGCTGACGGCCAAATTTTTCGCAAAAGTCCCGGCAGTTTTTAAGCACTGCCTCCATCTGTTTTCTTGTCATGCGGTCAGGACATTTGCCGGTATTTTCCGCAAAGATATAACAATGCTTACACCTCTGGTCACATTCATCGGTGATATGCCATTGAAAGGAAAAATACGGTTTCATTTGACCATCCTCCATACCTCATCAAAAATGCTTACTTGTCACCTGCACCACAGGCAGAACCACAAGCAGTGGGCAGCACCTTGTCGCCAGAGCCACAAGCCGAGCCACAGGCAGCGGAAACTACTTTGTCCCCGGAGCCGCAAGCCGAACCGCAGGCAGAGTTTGTTAAAACACCTGTTGCTTTCTGATTCCATGCTGCTAAATTCGTAAGTGCCATAATACATCTTCCTTTCCAAAATTGATTGGGAATTTTTGCTTACAGGCATATCTTAACAGGAATAAATCCCCTTGTGAAATGCTATTATTGCATTATTTATGCACAAAGCGTATCAATATGTGCTATCATAATATTATCGCTATCCTGATGAATTCGTGATGAGGTGTATAGGATGAATACCCAGCAGCTTGAATGTTTTACTACCCTAGCAAAGACGTTAAACTACGCCAAAACCGCGGAACAGCTATCCCTGTCCCAGCCTGCCATATCCCGGCAGATTCAAAGTCTGGAAACAGAACTGGGGGCCAAACTTTTTAACCGTACCACCCGTTCCGTCTCCCTGACTCAGGTGGGATTCCAGTTCCTGCCTGATGCCCAGCAGATGCTCGGACTCTACTACCATTCTTTGGAATGGATTTCCACCTTCCATAAGCACAAACGCACAGTGCTCCGCATTGGCTACGCTGACTCCCATGCCAACTGGTTTATCAGCAAGATTCTTTCCTGTGTACTGGCCGATAACGAGAATATTGTGCCAGAGCTTACCCTTGACCAGACCGATGCCAATCTGCACCGACTTACCACCAGTCAGCTGGATTTGGTGTTGGGCATCAAGGATGCCAAATTTACTGCCGAGGACATTACCTTCCAGAAACTCCATGACGATGCCTTTGTCTGTGTCATGCGGAAAAATCATCCTTTGGCTTTGGCATGCAAAAAGAGACGCCGAAAAAGCGTCTCCTCTAAAGATATGTGGCCCTACCGCCAGATTATTGATATTCCTCCCTATCTTTTGAAGCATGTATTCTCCCGTGGTCATCATATCGTCCCCATCAATGATGAGCTAGACAACATCCTCTGTGCCACCACCAGTGAAGCCTATAACCTGGCTTTGGCCGGAGCAGGCTTTGCTCTTATTCCCCAGCATTTGACGCTGCCCCATAAGGAACTGATTTTTCTTCCCTGGGAGGAATCTCCTCATGCACCTATGGGTATTTACTACCGCCAGCAGGGCGGCATGGATAAGAATTCGGCAATTTACAAGTTCATTACCCTGGCCAGGGAATGCACCAAGGAAGCCATGCCCTGCCATAAGCAGTGAACGAGTTTGCACAGCCAGTGAACTATTTTTTCTAGGCTTATCTTTTGCTCCTGAACATCCTTATTTTTCTCCGGTAAATTGCAAGTTGAAATTGAACAAAAATATAATCAAGAAACATTATCAATAGAATAGACTTCATCGGAGGGTGTGAATAAAAGTCTGTAAAAGGTCTTCTATGATTTCAGCATGGATGTATTTTACGGTTGTAATCTATCAGGGTACATAATGGTCAGTTCGCCCCTTACTTTGCCCCAGTTTCGGATGGGCATGGACCATTTCTTGG
>NZ_FRBC01000029.1 GCF_900142515.1 Pseudoselenomonas ruminantium
TAGCATCTGGTCATTCTTTTTCTTCAGGTCGTCCTCCTTCCTCTGAACGGCCTTACGCTCAGAGTCTGCTCCAAAGGCGAGATGGGCATTCTGTAGGAACTCCTGCTTCCATTTTCTGACCATGTTTGGATTCAGGCCGTTTTCAGAGCAGATTACATTGAATTCCTTGTCACCTTGAAGAATCGACAGGACGATCTTGGTCTTGAATTCAGCAGTGTACTTTTTTCTTGGCATGATGGCAACCTCCAATTTTCGTTACCTATACTATATCATGCACTCTTAAAATTTTCAGTACTGGTCTGAATTCATGGGCCCATTATACATCGCTTAGTCGGCGATGGGCATCAGTGATGTCATAAATCTACTTCATATTTATAATATGCAATTAATTTTCGGCATATTCACGTGGCCTGAAAAAAAGGCCGCACAGTTTTCTCTGTACGACCTTCTCAGTTTACCAGTTATTATTCACAAATTCCACTGCATCGTTCTGTGTCAAAGAATACCTCTTTATCAGTTGCTGAACAGCTACATCCTTATCAAGATTAAGGTCTCTCACCGTAGCTATAACATTCTGCATTCCTTCCTGCGCAGCTTCAGCACGTCCTTCAGCATGACCTTCAGCGCGGCCTTCAGCGCGACCTTCTGCGCGACCTTCTGCCAATCCTTCTTTACGACCTTCCTTACGTCCTTCTTCGCGGCCTTCTTCCAGTCCTATATTACGCATTTCGCGCATTTTCATCTCGTAAGTCATATAGCTCCTCCTCTCCCGTTCGATAGTCTTTACGTCCTTTATTTCCTGATCTAACTCCTGGACGAATTCATCATTGCTGATTATCCCATCCACATAGTCCAAGAAAGCTTTGACGTCCGGAGTAACATCGTCCATATCCCCCTTAGTGCTCAGGAACACTTTTGTGGAACCATCCGGCATCAGGATATCTTTATCCTCAGTGCAGTAGTTACGGAACGTATAGATATGCCTATGCTCGTCCAAAATCGCAAAGGGGCAGATGAATATAATGTAGGTGTCATTCAACTCATCATATTCAGCTCCGGTTGCCAACAGATCTACATCTATCATCGATTGGTAATAACGAGGACGTTTGAACAATGCAGCATCCGTCAGCTTACGCACCTGCATCTCCACATTATAGACTGTGTGCTTTTCATCTTCCACATATACGTCCAGACGGACACCCTTACTCTGGTAAGTAGCCGTTATTGTCTTTTCTTCCTCCAGATATTTTATATCGTGAATTTTGATTTTGAGAATCTTCTCCAGCATCTTCTTGCAGATGCGCTTACGGCTCATGACCAGCTTGAACATGTAATCGTCCTGTATGGTCAGTTCTTCCCATGGTTTGATTTTATACGCCATAAAACTCGCCCTTTCTTTATCTTCATTATACAGCAGACAAAGTTCTAGTGTCTATAAGGTTTTCATCCCAGTAAGGGGCATTCTTAATCAAAGTAAAGCTTGCAGGAACTAACATAATAATAATCAAGCACGAAAGGAGGTTCCCAATATGAAGGTCGAAAAGAATATACTGACGGTTGCTGAAGCAGCCTGCATACTGTCCTGCAGTCCCCACGTTATCTATCGTCTGATTCACAGTAACGCCCTTGGAGCCTTTAAGGACGCAGAAGGCCGACCTTGGCGGATACCGGAATCCTGCATCAAAGATTATGTTGCCTCACGTATGAGCAACGCTACTTCTTTGAAGTGATGCAGGTTTCCCCAGTCATTTTATTGATTGTCGCTACTTCGATAATCATGGTCTTATCGTACAAAAATCAGGAGGCGGAAAATCGTGGAAAACACCAGCGAATCCCTAGTAACCGTAGAAGAGCTCTGCGAGGAGCTGATGATAGGTCGTAATGCTGCATACAGCTTGCTAGCCACAAATAAGATAAAAGGCTTTCGCATCGGCAGGATTTGGAAAATCCCCAAAGAAAGCGTAAAGCAGTATATCAAGGAACAAAGCTACATTAATTAAGAGTAATTATCCATACAACTTACCATTCTGACAATCACTTGTCCCACATTCCCAAAAAGGGAAGAGCCGATTTTTAGGCTCTTCCCTTAGATACATCCAATATAAGTTATGATTTGCTATGAATTACCAATTATGGTCTACGAATTCTAACGCTGCCTCCTGAGACAACGAGTATCTCTTGGCTAACTGCTGCATAGCTACTTCTTTGCCAAGGTTAAGGTCTTTCACAGTAGCTATGACATTTCGCATACCTTCATGCGTTGCCTCATCACGTCCCTGACTCCGACCAACATCTATACCTTCATTACGAGCATCTGTTACCATATCATCTATTGCTTTGCACACGTCAATCCGCTCCTCTCCTACAGGAAAGTTGAAATCTTGTCCAGAACATACACTTATCGTCTGTGCTGCTAAACGGTCTAATGATTTATATTCCTGATTATTGTTCACCAGATTGGTCAACTCTGTCTTGTCTTTGGAATGCTTGATGAACTTCAAAATGCTTTCGTCCAAACCTTCAGGATACATTTCCCTAAGCGTTACAGGCGCATCCCATTCATCAGCGCCCCAGTACACCACTAAGGTGATTACAGGCAACACCTTATCGTCACGATGAAAACCTGACAAAAACTCTGCATTATCATTTCCATGATTATGCGCTGCCTTATGAGATTTAGCCGTAGCGGCAACCTGTTCAGTCAATGTCATCGCATCGTAAAGCATATTTCTAATAGGCATAGCCGTATGGACTTCTGTCTGGTTTTCTACGCCCAATATACAGTAAGCCGCTTTGCCATCCGTTTTTTAGCGCCAGATTCAGTACATCTCTTGCTTTTGTTCAGGAAGGGATGCACCATCTGAGCCATAAGGCAGGACAATGCTGGTAGTATCCATATCCCGAAGTGCACCTATGTTCTTATCGGTCATATACGACATCAAGCCTTCTGACTCCTGCTGAAATCCAACCAATATCATATATTTCTCCCTTCTTTGTATAGCGGACTTTTCGTTCTTTTTGGTAGCTTAGCAGCAGGCTACATGAAAAATTTTTCCCAAAAAGAACTACGTCAGCGCGCAAGCAAATCCCATTCATAAAAACAAAAGCTCCGAGTTTCCTCAGAGCCTTTGGAATGGAATCTTTGTATCTTATTTGCCACGCAATATCTTGAGAATATTGAGACCGGATTCTTTTTGCTTCTGTTTGTCCTTCTTCAGATACTTACGTTCATTCTCACGCGCAACGCGGTGAGCATTGGAAGTAGCCTCCTGAACCTTCTGCTGGCAGGACGTGCAATATACCCCCGTAAGGATCAGCTTGCCGCAACGGCTGCACGGATAGGAGACACGGCCCTTCATGGCAAACTGACCATCCTGAATCATCTGGGAGGCCACCACCAAGGGGGCTCCTGTATGTTTGACGATATCACCAGCAGAGCAATTGGGATTGGCTTCTACGTATTTCTTAACCTCAACTTCATAATTGCGGTATGCATCATAACACTTCTGGCAACAACCTGCACCTGTATCAGCAAACAGCTTACCGCATAACGGGCAATTCTTCAACACAGGACGTTTCCTGTTTTGATATGTCAGCATAGTAATCATCCCTTCCCTATTTGTACCAAGGGGACAAAGCTTCCCTGCCAAAAACTACTATTTACATTATACCATAGCAGAATAAAATAGTATATAATTCAGAAAAATTTTCCTTTTGCAAAAAAGACCTGAAAGCTGTCGCATCTGCGAAACAGCCTTCAGGCTTCTCTGGTCATCTTACTTATGCTTTTTCTTGAGCGCTTCCAGTTTCTTCTTCACACTATCCGTTACATGTGCCTTCTTCACAGTTTCCGTGCGCTGCACCATTTCATCAACATGCGCATAGGCATATTTCAGGATGGCACGATAGAATACGCCATCCACATCCTTTTCAGACAGATCCGCTATCTTGATGGCCTTGTCCGCCGAAGTGGTTACACTCAGAACGCCCCACTCGTCGTCCAGGTCTTCATGTCGGATCACCGTCACGGTTTCTGCAGCTAAATCAAAACGCAGGTATTCTGCCGTCCCTACCAGATTTTCATACCCCTCCATGGGCAGCATTTTCCAGCGGCGCTTGGCCTGCACATCCTGAATCTGCACTAAATCATAAGTCTTCAAGGCTGGCACCAGCATGATGTTAGCATCCAGAACACCCTTGCTGTCTTGCCCGAAGTACATTTGCTGTTTATTGAAAAAATAGTTTTGCCGGGAAGTGGACTGCACCCACTGGTAGATATCCGGCGAGATCACCTCTTCTGCTGAGGTTTGGGGCTGTGCCATAAAGAGCATGGCTGCCGCTAATATACCCGCGCCCCATCGCTTGTTCATAAATAATCCCCCTAATTTTTTATTGCAACGTGTTTATTCTACACCTCTTTACTGAAAAAACACTGAAACAACCCGCATTAGTCCTCTTGTTCTTTATAGAGTTCATCCAGTTCATAAGGCGTCTCCTGGTAGACATAATAATTCAGCCAGTTCGCAAAAAGCAGATGTGCTACGCTGCGCCACCGCACAATCGGCTGTCGCGCAGGATCATCATCGGGATAGTAGTTCTGAGGAATATTCGGGTTGAGCCCGGCCTTGAAATCACGGTCATATTCCTGCTTCAATGTCGTGGGATCGTACTCCGCATGACCAGTGATAAAGAACTGCCGCTTTTCCAGATTGGCAATGATATAAGGGCCGGCTTCCCCCTCTGCTTCAGCCAGGATCGTCAATTCCGGCACTTTCAAGATGTCTTCTTTGTGCTCCTCCGTATGGCGGGAATGGGGTACATAGAAAACGTCATCAAAACCTCGCAGCAGGCGTTCATGTTCTACACACAGATGATGCGGGAACACGCCGAAAATCTTTTCCGGCACCTGATATTTGGGAATGCCATAGTGATAATAGAGCCCCGCCTGCGCGCCCCAGCAAATATGGAAGGTGGAATAGACATGCGTCTTGCTCCATTCCATGATTTCGGCAATTTCATCCCAATAGGCCACTTCCTCAAAGGGCATATTTTCCACGGGAGCTCCAGTGATAATCATGCCATCGTATTTCTTATGACGTACTTCCTCAAAAGTACCATAGAACTGCGCCAGATAATCCATCGGCGTATGGCTGGGCGTATAGCTCTCCGTATAGATGAAATCCACTTCTACCTGCAACGGCGTATTGCCCAGCAAACGTAGGAGCTGAGTTTCCGTGATGTACTTGATGGGCATCAGATTCAATATCAGTATTTTCAACGGACGGATATCCTGACTGTAAGCCCGGTCAGCATCCATCACAAAGATATTTTCCCCTTCCAGTATATGGGTCGCCGGCAAGGCGTTGGGTATCTTAATCGGCATCGAATCTCCCCTTAATCCAAACTATAACGGTGAACCCAGGCACTATGATTCTCTACATAGTTCCTCAGTTCGATAATATAACGATATTCCTCGCTGGCCCTGCTCACCATTCGATACTGCCCATCAATAGCTGCATCGAGGGACTTCCAGCCTTCCTTTGGTGTCCAGTATTTACCCGCAATGGCTTTTTCCGTAGCCTGTGGCAGGTTCACTGCCATCTTCAGGAACTTGATCTCCATAACCTGGCCGTTGCTGTCCTTCACTTCCTGCCACTGCCAGAATACCAAATTATTCCCCTGCATCCGCATAGTGGAAGTATCCACTTTCGTATGCGTGTAGATTCCATCCGGCGAAGTGGAGTCAAACACCGTCAACCAGCGGTTTTTCGCCTTGACTCGCTCCATTTCCTTATTCTGATGGAAGGCCTGGTCAACAGCTGCGGCATAAAAGGCCTCATTGAACTGCTGGGAATTGATCTCCCGTTCCTTGGCCGCCGTATTGGCTTCCGACCAAATCACTTCTCCGGCCGCATTATAAAAATGTTCAGCCACGCACTGCACCGTGCGGTACTGCGGCTTGATGACCAGCTGCGCCGTACTGAATGACAATTGGGCCGGGTCCGGGAACTTGTCGCTGAGACCATATGCTGCCAGGGTTTCCTGAGCACCGCCATAGCTATAGGATGTCTTCGTCCAGACCTGTACTTCCGTGGGGATCTTTCCCCGGGCCGTTTCCACTGTACGGGTTACCACCACAGATTCAGGATCAAAATATTTGCTATAGTTGTCATCCGAAGCCAGCCAGTACCACTGTTCCTTAGCAGGATTTTCCGTGGCCGTCTGCTGCGCAAAATCAATCTGCACCGCCTGCACAGGCTGGGGATTTGTCACGATGAAAGAGCCTGCCAACAGGCTCAGTCCGATCAATTGATACATTCGTTTATCCATAGTGTTCACCTCATGTTTAATCTCATGTATTTTCAAACTTACTTTCCATTTTAACGTATTTTACCACATTGGGCAATGATAGACACCTATCCCTGGCATAAGACTACCCCGTTCAAGGCTCATATGGCAGGGATACCTTATCCAAAATCCCCAGCAGCGCCGCAATGGCCAGCCCGTAATTCGTCATGGGCACATGCTGTTCCTGACATTGCTGCACCCGGCTCAGCACATACTTGCGATTGAACATACAGGCCCCACAATGGATCACCAGATCGTAACCGGTTAAATCCGCCGGAAAGTCCTTGCCGGACACAATCTCAATCTTCAAATCATCGCCAGATTTCCTGCGCAGCAGCCGCGGCAATTTCACCCGGCCAATATCTTCCTGCAGCGGCTTATGGGTGCAAGCCTCGGCAATCAAGATATGCGCAGATGCCGGTATTGCCAGCAAGGCCTCTGCTCCTTTCAGGAAATAACCGATATCTCCCTTGAAAGCAGCAAAGAGCACGGAAAAAGAAGTCAGCAGGGATGCTGCCGGTTTCAGCGGATAAACTTTCTGGAACGCCTGTGAATCCGTGATGATGAGTTTTGGCGGTTCCTTCAGCCGGTCCAAAGTCTCTGCCAGCTGGTCTGTCGTGCAGCAAAGTGCCTGACAGCCTTTGTCCAATAGTTCCCGCAAGGTCTGTACCTGTGGCAGGATCAGCCGTCCCTTCGGCGCCTGGATGTCCTGCGGCATCACCAGCAGAACAAGGTCTCCTGCCTGACACAGATTCCCCGTAATGGAAGGCTGCTCGAAGTCTTCCGGCAAGGCCCGGATAAGTTCCTGCCGCACCTGTTCCAATCCCTTTTTATCGCCAGCACTGACCAGCAGCGGCTTCTCCCCCGCTGCCTGCTCGACTGCCGCCTGCAACGGCCGGCCTTCATCGGCCAGTTCATCCGCATGGCTGATCAGCAAGATCACCGGCGTCTTCTGCCGACGAAAAAAAGCCAGCCACTTCAAATCCTCTGCCATATCCAATCCACTGAACAACAGCAGGGCAATATCCGTTTCCCGGGCAGCCTGTTCCGTCTTCTCTACGCGGAGTTTCCCCAGCATGCCCTCATCATCAAAGCCGGCCGTGTCGATGAAAACCACGGGGCCGATACCATGAAGTTCCATAGCTTTATACACAGGGTCCGTCGTAGTCCCCGGCACGGATGACACCGTAGCCACCGCTTGTCCGGTCAGGGCATTTATCAGTGATGATTTACCCGCATTACGCCGCCCAAACAGGCCGATATGCAGGCGATTGCCCCGCGTCGTATCATTAAGACTCAATTGCAAACTCCCCCTTCGAACCACATTGCACCTATATGTAATCAGTATAGCACAATCCCCCCTAAATGTGATACACTGATAACCAGCAAATACAAAGGAGTAATCAGCTATGAGCAATTACGCAAATTTCCAGGTGGGCGAAAGATTTCCTCTGCCGATAAAGAACCAGCAGGACGGCGGCCTGTTCCAGATTGATGCCAACGGCTGCATGTTTATCCTGCAGCTCTCCCGACACGACATCATCGCCGCGGAGGCTTTCCGCACGGGCAAGATGGAGCTGGCCCTTTATGAACAGGATGGGCTGCTTTTCTTCCTCTACCAGATTGATGGCATCTTCAAAGAAGGCTGGGGCGACGCTCCCTTCTCCCTTGCGGGCATAAAACCGGAACTCCTTCCTACAAAAAAAAGCCTGGCCGACCATACCCTGCATCTCTATCTCGTAGATACCACTTTGCAAATCCTGCTGGCCCAGCGCGATGTAGCCATTCCCGCTGATTTTATGGCCATATTGGGAAAACATGTGGCAGCACAAAAAACCGCTCCCATGGATAGCACCGCTTTTGCCCTGGCCGTCCAGACCATCTGGGCACAAAAAAGCCCCGCGCAGATGCGCGAGGCAGCCAGTGCCGTAATAGAGGTTCCTTTGGATATTCCTCTGCCCCCATCCAAACAAAAGCTCAATTGATTCCAGACAAAAATAATGGGCACTTCCCGCCTTGGCAAGGAGTGCCCTTTTTCCATATTTCCATCATGCGACCCCAGCAGTCACACCATCAATTCCACGGCTATCGAGCCATTCAGCTACTACCTGGCGTTCAGCAGACTTGCGGCCCATCTGAACAAGGTCGACCATGTCCTGTCCACCTGCATAAGCTTTGAAGTCGCTATGACCCATGAGCTTTGCGGCTTTGGTGAACTGTTTGACGCGGACAGGGATAAAAACTTCTTCCATCCATTGCGAACAAATTTGTACTTTCATGATCTATCTCTCCTTGTATCAAAAACTCGTGACTTCTCACTGGCTTATGATGGATCAACCATCCACGGCATCCGTTACCAGCTGTCACTGCAAGTACACTCCCCTGTACTTTGCTTCCAGAGGTTTTGCTTACAAGATATATCGATAGTTTTTGAAAATACTTAAGGGTGTTCTGATGAAAATATGGAAAAATTTTCAGATACTTTTCAGTTTCTGCGTCTAAGCTTCATCTGCTAATACACCTTTATTCTACCCCTGCCGCCCATGTTTGTCAATATGTTTTTAAAATATTTTATTATCTGAAAGTTGTTGAAAAAAAAGAGCACAAGGCTCTTTCTTTCCTTACTCCAACGGCACGACTTCGCGCTGACGCTGGGTGAAGCGGATTGTGTTCTTGTAACCATAAGAACGGGCATAATTGACCGCTTCATCATGATAAGCACCACAATCCTCCGGCTTATGCGCATCCGATGTGATGATGACTGGCAGCCCCTCCTGAGATGCCACGCCCATGAATTTATAGTAAGGCGTGATTTCGGCAATCGGATAACGGTAGAACGTCCCCGTATTGATATCCACAACCATATTGGCTTTTTTGAGCGCCGCCACAGCCCGGATCAGATACGGCGTCGCATCGAATTCCGGGATATAGTGGAACAGACGGATGTTATAAGGATGGCCCAGCACATCATAAAGGCCCGAAGCGGCCAGCTTCTCAATCTCCTGGGTGTATTCCTCATACACATCATTGAGGTCTTCCTTGTCCCACTGCGCCATGATTTCCGCGGAATCATAAGCCCAGCCATCCAGGAAATGAACAGAGCCAATCACATAATCAAACTTGTAATCCTTCAGGATATCCCGCACAGCATCCTGATTCTGGAAATTGCAGACCTCAATGCCGGTTTTCACCTTATGTTTCTTCTTGAGCTTAGCCATGAAGGCGAAGTATTCATCCAAGGTGTATTTGAACTTGTTGGTCTTGAGCCATTTTTTCTGGAACTGCCCGATAAAGGAATCGTCCAGGATCAAATCGTCATAATAAAGCGATTCAAATTCCGGGAACGTATGGGAGTGCTCGGAAATGCCAATCTCATCCAAGCCCAGCAGCGCTGCCTGATGGAAGAATCCTTCCACCCACTCCTCATCATAGGAGCCTTTCTCAAAATGCATATGATAATCTGCTCGCATAACTGCTTCCCCCTTAGCCGCACAGACCGTCGTCAATCAGTTTCTGAATGCCCTGCAGCACACCATGTTCTTTGTTGCTGGCTGTGGTGAACCGCGCCAGTTCCTTGATTTTCGGATGAGCGTTTTCCATGGCAAAACTATAGTAAACGGAACTCATCATCTCCGCATCATTCATATAATCGCCAAAGGCTGCACATTCCATTGGCGTGATATGGAGTTTTTTCTGCACCTGCTGAATGGCAATGCCTTTATTGATATCAAAACGCATCATGTCCACCCAATAATCGCTGGAAGTCGCTACCTGGAATGGGCCACGGTACTTTTTCAGATAAGGATAAATCCGTTCACCAGCCCGGCCCTGTTCATCGAAGAAAGCGGCCTTGATCATATCATCCTCGATTTCCGCGAAACTATCCACAACCTGGGTATGGGTATAATACTTGCGCAGCTCTGCCGCAAAGGCCTCATTCATCTTGGGTCGCAGCACATAGGCATCATTCTTGCCGCAGAACACCTCATACACGCCCGGAATATCCTTTGTCGCCTGCAGTGCCTTTTCGCCCAAACTCCGCCGCATCACACTGGAAAAAACCTCTTTGCCATGATAACGAACCATGGTGCCGTTTTCAGCCAGGAACAGAAACTCGTCCTCATACCCCTTGAAGGTTTCCAGCAAAGAATAATACTGCCGCCCTGAGCACGGTGCGAAGAGCACGCCCCGTTCCCGAAGCTGACGGATCATATCATCGAAACCTGCCGGCAATTGCCCATTCTCATCCAATAACGTGCCATCCATATCCGACATAATGAGTTTAATCATGCCAAGACCCCTCTCATAGGAATTATTTTCATCTTGACTCCTATTGTATCATGAAATCAGGTACTAAAAAATACTTTGTTACAGATTAACGAAGCAAGAAAAAATTTATTGACGTAGTTGCATTTCTCTGCTATTATCAAGATAGGGGTATTATACTTTCTTGAAAGGAGGAGGAACAGCATGGATGTGAGAAGTATTGATTCGAAAAGTATGGAATCTTTGTTGCCACACCGCCACGAAGAGGTCTTAAAGAGCCAACAGAACAGGCTGCTCGGCATCATCAATGCCGTCAAGACGGGAGATGAAGATGTCAACAAAGGCTTGCCTCCGCTGCACACCTTATTATCCAGACTGGATGCCCTTCAAGGGTCACAGGAATTGGAAAATTCCAGCTGGCACTCCTCCCCCGCTTTCGATGTGGATATCCGGCACGGGGAAGAACAGGATCCCTTTGCTCAGGACGCATACGTCCTGGATTTACAGTATTATGCTTGATCATAACCTCTCCCGTACTGGGAGGGGTTTTTTATGATAATTTTTCTCTCCCCCTATAGCAAAAGTTATATATTTGCGTTATAATAGTTTACATATTTACATAGGTTTTCTACTCGACGTGCCAATAGGAGGAACGCTATGAGCAAAAAATATTTCCCTTTGTCCACTGAGAAATTACATGAAGTGATTCAAAAATTTCCTACCCCTTTCCATATATACGAAGAAAAAGCCATCCGTGAGAACATCCGTGCCCTGCAGGATGCCTTCTCCTGGGCCCCGGCTTTCCATGAGCAGTTCGCCGTAAAGGCCCTGCCTAACCCACGCATCGTGCAGATTCTTCACGAGGAAGGCGCTGGCACAGACTGCAGCAGCCTGGCCGAGCTTCTGATTTCCGAAGCCGCCGGTCTCAAGGGCGAAGAAATCCTGCTGACCTCCAACGATACCCCTGCGGACGAATTCCAAAAAGCCGTGGAACTTGGGGCTATCATCAACCTCGACGATATCACGCATCTGGACTATCTGGAAGAACATGCCGGCCTGCCGCAGGTGCTCTGCTTCCGCTACAATCCCGGCGATGCCGTGGAGGGCAACGATATCATCGGCCAGCCCACGGAAGCCAAATACGGCCTGACGCACGAGCAGATGCTCGAAGGCTACCGCCGCGCCAAGGAAAAAGGCGTGAAACGCTTCGGCCTGCACACCATGGTGGCTTCCAACGAGCGCCGCACCGAAGCTTTCCTGCTCACCGCCCGCCTGATGTTCGAGCTGGCAGTGGAACTCAAGGAAAAACTGGATATCTCCGTGGAATTCGTGAACCTCGGCGGCGGCTTCGGCATCCCCTACCGCCCCGAAGAAGAGCCGCTGAACCTCAAGGAAATCGGCGAAGGCATCCATCAGCTCTACAACGAGATGATGGTTCCCCATGGCCTCGATAACGTCGCCATCATGACCGAAAGCGGCCGCGCCATGACGGGCCCCGCCGGCTGGCTGGTATCCACCGCCATCCACGAGAAGCACACCTACAAGGATTACATCGGCCTCGACTCCTGCATGGCCAACCTCATGCGCCCGGCGCTCTATGGTGCCTACCATCACATCACGGTGGCGGGCAAGGAGGATGCCCCCTGCGACCATACCTATGATGTGACCGGCTCGCTCTGCGAGAACAACGACAAGTTCGCCATTGACCGCCAGCTGCCGGAAATCAACATCGGCGACATCGTGATCATCCATGACACCGGCGCCCACGGCAGCGCCATGGGCTTCAACTACAACGGCAAACTCTGGTGCGCCGAGCTGCTGCTCAGAGAAGATGGCAGCATCGAACTCATCCGCCGTGCCCAGACCATCGACGATTACTTCGCCACGCTGAAGTATCCTGGCTCCCTGCTTTGATTTCACAAACCAATAGATAAACCAAGTACAAAGGGGTACATGCTTTAAAGCAATGTACCTCTTTTTGCATCTTAAAGGCTTACGTCGCGATTGCAATCCTTGGAATAGATATAGGCAAAGGGTTCCCGCCCTACGCCATAGGAGCCTTGCGGCACATAGGGGCCGAACCACATGAAATCATCCTTGCGGATGGGCAGCCACTCATTTTCCATGATATACATGCCCTCGCCGGACAGAATATAAGCACCATGTTCCTGCACATGGGTTTCCACAAAGGAATGGCAGCCGCCGGGTTCAAAGGAGAGGATGTGCATATTCATGTCAAAAGCAATATCCTTGGGCAGCAAATCCTTGATAAAGACGTTCTTCATGCCCTCGTATTCCATAAAGGGTATCTCATTGACATTGCCCTGCACCAGATACGGTTCTCTGTCTGGCAGTGGGATGTATTTCTGTTTATACAGCAACAAACGTGCCGGCTGCTTACAGGCAAACTTTATGCCGCCTTGCCCGGCGGGTACATAGACATAGCCGCCCGCCGTCAGGGAATACGTTCTGCCGCCGGCTTCGCATTCAGCCGCGCCCTCGATGCAGTAGAAAAAGCCGTCCACGCCTGTTTCCTGGCATAACGGTTCTCTGACCACTGCTCCGGCTTCAGCCTCAATCACATACTGCACAAAGCTGGCTCCCAGCTTGGGCGAAGCCACAATGCTGACCTTGGCTTTCTCTACACCGGGCAATACATTATTGACCAGTCCGCCCCGCGGCAGGATAGCATAAAGGCCGGTTTTTACGATAGCCCGGGTGGACAGAATATCTTTTGGGTAACTCATCAAGATTCCTCCTTATTGATTTTCATGATCGTATCAATCATCACATCCACAGCAGCGGCCAGATGCCGGCAATCGCTCCATTCCTCGAGGCAATGACTGCGGCCCCCCTTGCTCGGCACAAAGAGCATCGCCGCAGGCACCCTGGCGGATATGGGCAGGGCATCATGTCCTGCGCCGCTATGCATCCGCATAAATGCTGTCTGCTGTTCCAGCGCACTGGCCTGCAAATATCCCACCAGCTGCTTATCCATATAGCCAGGCTGGCTGTCCAGACTTAGCTTTATCGCATAGGAAACGCCGGCTTCTGCCGCTGTTTCCGCCAATGCCTGAAAAATCTGCTGTTCCATTTGTTCCAGTTCGCGAATCTCCATACTGCGCAAGTCCAGAGACAAAGTTACCTTGTCGGCTACAATATTGACCGCATTGGGCTGTACCTCCAACCGTCCCACCGTAGCCACGGCACCAGGACAGGCCAGGGCTGCCTTTTGCGCGGCACGATTTCCTCTTCCGCCAGCAGGTTTCCCTGCACACAAGGGGCGATATAGAGTTCGTCCACATACGACATTTCCCTCATTCGGCACACACCGCCCTTTCTTCGTCTTCCGTTTCCGCAATCATCCGGGCAAAATCATCAACATATTCCAGGAACGCCCTGTCCCGCATATTCCGCGGCCTTGACAGATTGATGGGCACATCAGCTTCTACCTGGCCATCCTTGAGGATAACCACCCGATTGGCCAGATAAACGGCCTCTGGCACGCTATGGGTAATAAAGAAGATGGTCTTGCCACTGAGCTGCCAGATTCGTGTCAGTTCCTGCCGCATGGCTTCACGCGTCAGCGCATCGAGGGCCCCTAACGGTTCATCCATCAGCAGCACCGCCGGATCTGGCGCTAATGCCCGGGCAATACCTACCCGCTGGGCCATGCCGCCGGACAATTCCGCCGGATAAGCGTTTTCATAATCCTGCAGGCCAATCATCTCAATCAGCTTCGTGGCTGTTTCGCCCGCATCTTTGCGCTTCTGCAGCCGCAGGCCGAACTCGATATTTTCCCGTACCGTATACCACGGAAACAAGGCATGCTGCTGAAAAACCACGCCCCACTCTGCCGAAGGGCCATCTATCTCCTGCCCATTCACCACGATGCGTCCCTTATCGGGTTTCAGATAACCCGCCAACAGGTTCAGCAATGTGGACTTGCCGCAGCCGCTCTTGCCCAGTATGCAGATAAATTCTCCATCCTGCACCTGCAGATTGACATCCTCCAGCACGAATTTCGGCTCCCCGTCCACCAGATCAAAGGCTTTATGCAAATACTCAATCGCAACCCCCATAATTGCACCCCCAAAAGAAAAAGACGCCCAGCGAATCACTCGCTTTGCGTCTTTGCAAATCCTTGTTGTCTTAAGATGTTCCCATTATAACCTGCATACCTCATGATAACAACGGGCATAGTGCCCTGTTTTCCCCAACGAAAATGTGCACTATGCCCATCCTATGCCTATTCCCCAAAAATCACGCAGTTCCGGCCACTCTTCTTGGCCTGATACAAGGCATCATCGGCCCGCTTGAGCAGCGTGTCCGTGGTGTCGTTTTCCGTCTGCCATAATGTCGCACCGATGCTGCAAGTAATCTTATGTCCAGCCAGAGGTACGGCAGATACCTGTTCGCGGATTTTTTCTGCCAGCGCCAACAGCTCGCTTTGCTCTTCGAAGGCAGTCAGGATCAGGAATTCTTCACCGCCCCAGCGGATGCAGTCATGTTCCTGGGCCAGATGTTTTCTTACCAATGTGGCAAAGGCCCGCAATACGGCATCACCGGTATCATGGCCATAGGTATCGTTGATTTTCTTGAAGAAATCAATATCCAGCATCAGCATGCCGAATGGCTGGCCGCTCTTCCGTGCCCCTGCGATAGCGCCAGCCAGCAGTTCCTTGAACTTGCTGCGATTCCAGCACCCTGTCAGGGCATCGGTTTCGGATTTCTTCTGCATCAGTGCCGCCTTATGCTCCAGACCTGCTGTCTTGCGCAGAAGCTTTTCCTCATGCCGCACCTGTTCCCGCAGGATAGCCACCACAAAATGCAGGAATGCATAGATGCCCAGCGGCGTCAGATACACATGCCAGGGCAGCAGATAAAAGTGACCAGCCACCCCATCGATGATGCCCAACAGGGTGAAGACCACTATGGGCAGAAGCACCGACCGGCACAGGATATCGCCCTCTCTGGCCGCCCGCACGCACCAATACACCACCGCGCCTTCCCCGACAGCCAGCATGGGATAATAAAGGCTCATCAAATTGTTCATCGTATGCAGCCCCATGATTTCCCCGGCCATTGCCACCACAAAGAGCAGGCCATTGGCCCAGAGCACGAGATCCATGCGGGCATAGGGCTTATCCTTTAGCATCTCCCTGGGAATGAGATTTGCCGTCAGGGGCAGGATATACCCCAGAATGCTCAAGGAATACCACCAAACCCTGGGGTAATCCCAAAAGAGGCTTTTCACATTGGATATGCAAAAAAGCCACAAGCAAAAGACCACCATGAAAAGGATGATGTAGCCATAGAGCCGCCGCCACCCCTGCGGATTGAAACGATAATAAAGGACCATGATGAAGATGATAGCCAGACCCACAGGAATGGCCAGCACCAGCGGGATATCCGAGTAGAAGAACCGCGCCATCTGCATCTGTTCCGTATCCACTGAGAACATGCCAAACCAGCCCAGATGGGTGGGCGAATTGGAATACATCTCCACGATCAGCTGCGTCTCGCCTTCAAACTTGGGCAACGCCACCATATAGGGCTGTGATCCTTCATCATAGCGCTGCGGATAAAACTTGCCCCGGCTGAAGAACAGTTCATCCCCCAGCCACATTCGCACTGCCTGCTTGGTGGTCAGGAAGAGCAGCACATCTTTCTGGGGTTCCTGCGCGGACACCTTGACCGTCAGCAGGATATGCTGGTAATTACCACTAAGGGGCGGGCGTTTTTCCATATCATACAAGGGCCAGTCCGCCGAATTTTCCCGCACCAGTTCCGGCACATTCACGCCGCCATTTTCCGTTTCATTGGTCTCCCAATAATGCCAGGGCCCTTCCAATACGGCAGCCTCTGCGCAGCTGCCCAGCCCCAGGAAAAGGGCAAGCAGAACCACATATAAGAATTTTCGCATCCTGCTCACCCACTTTCTCATTCCAGACTGATCTGATTGCGTCCATTGCACTTAGCATTGTAGAGCGCATCATCCATGCGGCGGAAGATCCCCACCTGGCTGTCACTGCCATAATGCCACTGTGCCACACCTGCACTCACCGTCACCGGATGCTTCACGGTGAACTTGCAGCCCGCCGTAAGCGTGCGTATCTTTTCGGCCAGATCACCCGCATTCACAATATTATAAGCAGGGCAATAGATGACAAACTCCTCGCCGCCCCAACGGAAGAATTCCTGCTTCTCCGTAAGCTGCTTCCGCACCAGTTCACTGAACTGTACGAGCACCCGGTCACCAGATTCGTGGCCATAGGTATCATTGATTGCCTTGAAGTAATCGATATCCAGCATGATCAGGGAGAAATTTGCCCCCTCCTCAATCCTCTGCCGGATAAAATCCTCGAAGGCCCCCCGATTCCGGCAGCCGGTGAGTTCATCCATCTCTGCCCGTTTCATGGCCGCAGCGATCTCCGCCGTCAGATCCTCGGCATGGGCCTCCAATTCCTGCTCATGGAGAATCTGTTCCTTGATCATGCAGATGATAAAGGAAATGCAAGCATAGATGCCCAAGGGCAGCAGATAGATATGCCAGGACCAGAAGCGGGTATAGAGCAGTACCCCATCCAAAAGCCCCAATGCCGCCAATACCACCATGGGAAACAACGCATATTTGGTATACTCATTGCCCCGCCGGATGGACTCCCACATACTGCGGAAGACAATGGCCTGCATCACCAGCAAAGAGCCATAGAAAAGCTGCCTGCCCATTTCCAGACCATCATAGCCCATAAACTCCGCCGCCAGCGTTCCTACCGCCAACAGGGCATAAATCCAGACCGTACGCTGTACCGCAGGACGCAGATCCGGTTCCAGCATCTCTACCACCACAGCATTCGCGGATACCGGCAGCAGATAGCAGAGGAAATTTTCCAGGAACCGCCAGATCACCGGTGCATCCCAGACCAGCTGCTTCACATTGGAAAGGCTGATTGTCCATACCGTCAACAGCATCATAAAGAGAAGCAGCTTGCAATTGAGCCGCCGCCGTGACGACCGGTGCATCAGGTACATCATCGTAATCACGCCCAACAGCACCGCCACGGGCAAGGTCACCACATAGGCAAAATCCGTGGAAAAGATCCGCCTTGCCTGCTCCTCGTTGGTATCGATAGTAAAATTATTGAATACGCCCAGCTGATGGGGATAATCCGCATAAAAATGAAAGAGCAACATGGTGTCATGGGTAAGTGCCGGCAGCTCTACCAGATGCCATTTTCGGCCATGCCCCAAAAAGCGCGGCGCAAAATCCCCATCCGCATAGATCTTGCTGCCTTCTACAAAGACCTCCACCGCCTGGCCACTGGTGGCAAACAGCAGCGTATTCTCCTGCGGATTCAACGGCGACAACGGCACCTCCAGCCAGATTTCATGCGCATTGCCCATGACCGGTGAGCGAAAACTGCGGATATCGAAATAGCGCCATTTCCCCTGGCTTTCTGCCGTCAGATACTGCCAGTCACTGCCAATCACTGCCGCTTCGCCCCGCAGGCAAAATCCCAGCAACACAAAAAGGCATAGAACTATTACGCTAAAACGCCTCATAGTCTATGCCTCCTTCTAATAGCTATCCCAGCCCAAATCCCTTGGCTTACTTATTCGCTGCCAGAGTGCATAATACCTGCTAATTTTATTCTGTTTCTTCATCACCGTAAAGATTCTTGAACCAGTGCATATTGCTCCGCGGTTCCCGGCAAACCCGGTTGCGTCCCGTCCGCTTCGCCATATAGAGGGCATCATCCACCCGCTTCAGCAGCTGGGTAGCCGAATCATCCCCACCATGCCAGGAAGCCACGCCAATGCTGCAGGTAATCGCAATCTTATCGAGAATCTGCGTTGTCTCCACCTTATTTCGCAGCCGCTCGGCAATATGCATGGTCTCTTCTCCCGTACAATGCTGGAAAAGGATCAGGAATTCCTCACCGCCCCAACGGACAAAAAGGTCCTTTTTCTTGATATTGTTCCGGATGACCTGAGCAAAACCGGATAATATTTCATCCCCGACCTCATGCCCATAAGTATCATTGACCTTTTTGAAATAGTCAATATCCAGCATGATCAGGGAAAAAGGTTCTTCCTCCTTCTGATGGCGGAAGATCTCCTCGGTCAGCACGGTTTCCAGTTTATTGCGGTTATAGCACTTGGTCAGATTGTCCATATTGGCCTTTTCAATCGCCTGACTGACTTCCTGCTGCAAGCCTGTATTCCGCGACATCAGATTCCGCTCACGCATGATCTGGTTGCGCACGATAAAGACCACGAAGACGCAGAGCGAAAGCGTCGTATAGGGCAGCACGTAGCCTTCTGTCACGAACCAGTGACCATAGAGAGACAAGCCATCAATCGTGCCTGCCCCCGCCATGAAGACCAAGGGCACGGACACCGCCCGGGCATACAGGTTTCCCTGATGGGCAGAGCTCCAGATGGCGTAGAGCGCCAAGCCTTCCAAAAGCGGCAATATGGCATAGAAGACTGCCTGTCCCCGGCTCATCCCGTTGAAACCAGCCAACTCTGCCAGGACCGCCCCCAACAGCAGCAGCACATAAATCATGACCGTGCCCCGCACAATGCGCTTATAGCTCCGATCCACCACCTGAAAGATAACCAGATTAGCCAGCAGCGGCAACAGGTACTCTGCCATCTGCATGAGGAAGCGCCAGAACACCGGAGCATCCAGCATATACTGCTTGGAATTGGTCGCGCAGATCATCCAGACCAAGAACACGGTCATAAAGGCAATGAAGGATTTATAGAGCCGCTTCGGCGCAGCCGGGCTGGTAGAATAGATCAGGATCATCACCAGCATGAAACCGGCCAGGGGAATGTTCATGAGATAGGGTACATCCTGACGGAAGATGCGCAAGACCTGGTCCACGTCACTGTCCAGCCATATCTTGCCAAAGTATCCCAGGCTATGGGCCGTTGCCGAATAAGCATGGATCCGCAATTCCTTCCCGCCGGCAGTGGCAGGAATATTCACGATATGCCACCGCTGCCCATAGGACATAAAAGCAGGTTCCAACTCCCCATACCGATAAAGGCACTCATCGTCCAGCCATATCTCAAAAGACTGATCCCTGCCCTGAATGAGCAACGAGGCATCATGCGGCAGCTCATCCGGCAGCACCGTTTTCAGCCAGACCTTATCATCCGCACTATCCACTGGCGGCGTATGCGGAAAATCAAACACATGCCAATCCGCCCCGGCCTCAGCCTCTGTTTCCGTCTGCCAATACCAATGCCCCGCCAATTCTGCCGCCCATCCGGTCCGAACAAAGGGCAGGGCCATGATTCCCAGCAACAGGAAAAGGGAGGTCATCAGCGGCAAAACAATAGCCATCCAGCCTTTAGCTGACCTTGCTTGCACAGCCTATCCCTCCCTTTTGGGTTACTTCTGTTTAATTATCCTACGCCAATAGATGCTTACGCCAGTACGCGGGCCAGTCTCACCAATTCCGGATTCAGCGTCTTCTGGTTATTGACAGCATCAAAGAGATTTACGCCCACAACCTTGCCTTCATTGAAACCAAAGACCAGATTCGTAGCGCCGGAGATGATAGCCAATGCAGCTTTTTCACCCAGCATGGAAGCCTTGATACGGTCTTCGATCGTCGGGGAACCACCGCGCTGGATATGACCGAGAACGGATACGCGGGTATCAATGCCCGTCTTGTCCTCAACGACCTTGCCCAGACCAACGGCAGAACCAGCACCTTCAGCCACAACGATGATGCTGTAACGCTTGCCGGCATCATACATGGCCTTGAGTTCATGGCACATTTCATCTAAGTCATATTTCACTTCCGGTACGAGCACGTACTCAGCACCACCAGCGATACCAGCCATCATAGCCAGCCAGCCGGAGTTACGGCCCATAACCTCTACGAGCATGATGCGGCGATGTGCAGAAGCCGTGTCGCGGAGCTTGTTGATGGCATCGACAATCGTGTTGGCAGCCGTATCGCAGCCAATCGTGTAATCCATGCCCCATACGTCATTATCAATCGTGCCCGGCAGGCCAACGATTGGCATACCCGTTTCTTTGGACAGGAGAGAGCCACCGGTAAGCGATCCGTCACCGCCGATGATTACGAGGCCTTCAATGCCGCGCTTCACGAGGTTGTCGAAGCCCTTCTTGCGGCCTTCCGGAGTCTTGAACTCCATGCTGCGGGCCGTGCCCAGGAAGGTTCCACCGCGCTGGATCATATCGGACACGCTGCGGCTCGTGAGTTCCTCGATGCGGTCATCGATCATGCCAGCGTAACCATCATAGATACCATAGACCTTCACCCCTTCATGCAGGGCAGTACGTACTACGGCGCGGGCTGCCGCATTCATTCCCGGGCTGTCGCCGCCAGAAGTCATTACGGCAATTGCTTTTTTAATCATGCAAACATCTCTCCTATATAGAAATCCATAACAATAATAAACCAAAGTAATATAGGCAGGTCTTGAAACATACCTATTATCATTTTACGCAACTACCTCACAAATGTAAAGTATTTCCGCGCAATTTGTTCGACAAATAATACGAAAAACCTTCCCCGCAGGGAAGGTTTTTTATAAAATTTCTTACTTCACACTCATGATGCCCAGTGCATAGCAAACGATGCCCAGTGCAAAGAGACCGAAGATGATCCAGATAGCGTTGACCTTGCGGCGCAAGAGAGCCATGCAGGCAAAAGTCATGAGCAGAGGTACAAGGCCCGGCATAAGCTGGTCGAGGATGCCCTGTACCGTCGTTACCACATGCTCACCCTTGGCATTGGTAATCTCAGATACCACCACGGGAATGTTGACCGAAGTCCATTTGTTAACGAGTGCACCCATGACGAACAGGCCGAGGATGGAAGCACCTTCCGTGATCTTCTGGAGCTTGTTGCCAGCGATATCCTGTACGATGTCCGTACCTTTGGCATAGCCGTATTTGATACCGTACCAGCGAACGCCCAGACGGATCAGGTTGAACAGGACGAAGAACAGGATCGGGCCGATGATGCTGCCGGTCAGGGCAAAGGATGCACCAAGAGCAGCAGTGATCGGACGGAGCGTACCCCAGAAAATCGGGTCACCGACACCGGCCAGAGGGCCCATCATACCAACTTTGATACCGTTGATAACACCATCAGGAATGTCCGCACCATTAGCCTTCTTTTCCTCAAGAGCGGCCGTGATACCGATAATCGGAGCCGTTACGAAAGGCTGCGTGTTATAGAATTCCAAGTGACGCTTGATGGCCTGCTTGAGTTCCTCGCCTTCATAGAGACGACGCAGGATAGGAACCATACCGAAGCAGTAACCCAGGCCCTGCATACGTTCCATGTTCCAGGAAGCCTGCAGGAAGTTAGAACGGACGAAAGTCCAGAAAAAGTCGCTAGAAGTAATCTTCTTTTCCATTATATTGTCCTCCTCGTTGTTACAGATTAGTCGAGTTCATCATCAAGGTCGCTGGAAGAAGCAGCTACGGCAGCACCAGCCGGAGCGGCAGCGACTTCCTGATATTTCGGGTTGAGCTGGATGTAAACCACAGCGCAAACGAGACCGATAACACCAAGAGCAACCAGGTTGAAGTCCGTGAATGCGGCAACAACGAAACCGAGGAAGAAGAACGGCATGAGGTACTGAGCGCCCATCATGTTAATAACCATTGCATAACCAACTACGACGATGAAACCACCGGCAACCTGAAGACCACCAGAGATAACAGGCGGAATAGCGTTCAGCATGTCCTGAACAGCACCCGTACCAACCGTCATAGCAACGAGCAGTGCGGGGATACCAACGCGGAGCCCCTGCAGGATCAAAGCACCATAGTTGCAGAGGTCGATACCGAAGAGGTTACCCTGTTCAGCATAGTCATCAGCTTTGTGCTGGAATACCACGGAAATCGTCTTACAGATGATTGCCAGAACCTGACCAGCAGCAGCCAGCGGCATAGCGATAGCGATACCCGTTGCCACATCCTGATGACTGGCAACAACGAGGATCGTGGAAATAACGGAAGCCAGAGCTGCATCCGGTGCGATAGCAGCACCGATGTTCATCCAGCCCAAAGCCATCATTTCCAGAGTACCACCAATGATAATACCGGTTGTCATGTCGCCTAAGATAAGTCCAGTAACGGTGCACGCAATCAAAGGACGGTGCGTCTGCATTTCATCGAGGCAGGAACCCATACCTGCAATCGTGGCAAAAATAAAAATCAGCAAAACTTGCATAGTGCCCATTATATATTCCCTCCATTATCTAATTCCCGCAGCGGCAGGCTGTCATACACCCCAACCTGCCGCCGCAAAAAAATACGGCCAATTATTTGAGGACATCCATCAGCATGACTTTCTTATCCGTATCAACCTTGCGGATTTCCAGTTCGATGCCTTTTTCATTCAGTTTCTTGAAGGATTCGATATCCTTGTCATCCACGGAAACAGCACCCGTGATCTGATGCTTGCCTTCATGGAAGCTCATGCCGCCGATGTTGACGCTCTTGATATCCACACCATGTTCCACCATGTAGAGCACGCTGGTCGGATTCGTGAAGAGCAGCAGGCATTTCTCATTTTCATATTTCGGGTTGTTGTAAACACGGACAGCCTTCTCAAGGTCAACCACATGGGACTTGATACCGGCCGGAGCAACCTGCTTCAGAAGCGTTGCGCGGATCGTGTCTTTTGCTACTTCGTCATCGCAGACGATAATACGGCTGCAGCCCGTAACCTTGGACCAAACGGTTGCTACCTGACCATGGATCAGACGGTCATCAATTCTTGCAAGTACAATGTTCATTATAAATCCTCCTCATCATCATCGGCGATCTGGCTGGCATGGAAAGTCTGCAGGCCGTTCTTGCCGGCTTCTACAGCGCGCTCCATAAGAGCCTTGATATCGGAACCATCATCAGCCAGCTGAGCGCTGCACATCTCGATGAGCATGGGCAGGTTCACGCCGGTCACAATACCATACTTCTCATTGCTGATTACCAGACGGCAGGCAGCGTTGTAGGGGCTGCCACCGAACAGGTCGTTCAGGAACAGCACGCCATCATCACAGTTCAGGTCTTTGATGGCAGCTTCATATTTTGCTACCACATCATCCGGACCTTCACCGGGCACCAGCGTAACTGCTGCTACATTCTTCTGCTCACCACAGATCATCTCGCAGGAACGAACCAGTTCCTCGGCGAAGATGCCGTGCGTACCAACAATAATACCAAACATTCTCATTACCTCCTAAAATCTTTTCCCCTCATGATTTATGATTGAATCTGAACGTTTTTGGCTTATTTTGCCTTACGCCCCTATATAATGCAAACAGCGTGCCAACTTTGTGTATCAAAAACGAAATTTTATCTTTTCGTTTGTTTTTCCCGCGTTTTTCACTTATTTTTCATAAAGAATTTTTGTTTATGATACTATTAATATTGTTTTGATACACTTTAATACACATTTCGATACTCTTTCGCGAAAAATTACGCCTATCACGGCAAAAAAAATACACTATGACAAATGTCATTGTCATAGTGTTTCATCTGTATCAGAGCATATTGGCCATAAAGTAATACTCATCCTCATCAAAACGTAATTTCAACGTTTCGTCAAAGATGACCGCCGCTTTTTTCAGCGCGGCTAATTTCCGTTCATCTACCAGCGACTTGTCTTCCTTATAGACCAGCGGACTTCTGGTGACCACCCGCTCCAGTGCGCAGCCACAGTGCACCAACAGACGTACCCGCAAAGGATTGGAAAGTTTCAATTGCAGGTCATTTTCCAGGGAGCGGTCAAACTCCCAGAGCACGCTCATAATCTTGGCCGGATTCAGATAGGTAAGGAAACGCTGCAGAGATTCTTCGCAAAGACGCTGCACCACCATATTGCCTTTGCCTTCGCTTTGCGGTATCTTCGCCTCAATGGCGGTTTCGCTGGCAAAGACCAGTTCCGTGAGCCGCCGCTCCCCTTCGCCGTCAATCAACTGTTCCAGCGGAATAAAGGGAATGCTCATCTCCGGCTTTTTCATGCCGACCGCCGCTACCAGCTTGTATTCCTTGGCAATCTCCTCCAGACGCTCCTCTAGATGGATCACGCCTACAGGGATAACCTCGATGATCCGCCCCGCATGACGCAGCACATCCTCCACCAGCGCCTTTATCTTCATCGCCGCGCCATGGCCGGAGGAACAGATGGTCACAATGGCCTCCTGTGTATTAGCTGGAACTTCATGTGTATCAACAGCCTCATAGCCCTTGAAACTCAACAGGGATTCATAGATGCTGTCCAGATCCATGCCCGCAATATCCACCTTGCGCATGGCCTCCAGAATAAGCGGCGTGGAGACCATATCCAAAGTGCGCACGGGAATCTTGAGCCGCTCGGAAAGCAGGGCACCAATATTGCAGAGGGACCCCATATCCGCAAGGATCAATACCCCCTTCTGACATTCCATGCCCTTGAGCATAGCCGCCGTCTGCTCCAGAATATCCTGCGGATTGACCTCCAGCGGCATATCGATGGCGATGATATTGGTATCCGTGGAACTGAACAGACGTTTGGCCACATCCACCATCGAACTTGCCGTAGCTTTGCCATGCGTGGCCACAAGGATGATGATCTTTTCCTCCAGTTCGTCATCATCTGCCGATTCCAGCAACAAGGCGATATATTCGATTTCTGCCTGCGGCACGCTCACATGGTAGTGTTTTTCAATCAGTGTGCCGATTTCCTCAGCCACCCGCATATAATCGGAATCCTTCGGGATAGCGCCTTCAATCTCTGTATATGGGATTGTCTCCTGCGCCTTGACGCGTTTCAGGAACGCCGACAGATGCAGGCTGAAGGCATAGAGGAAACGGTCGCGGTAACTGCGGTTCAGACGCTTCTGCACATAGAGGGAAATCTGCTCGGAAAAGTCCACCAAAGCCTCATCCACAATCTTCAGCAAACGCTCCCGCGTGGTCATATTGACAGAATGCTTCTTATTATATAATTCCTTGACGTAGACATTCACATCCGTAGCCACGATCTGCTTGATGAGCTCATCGCTGATGCCCTCACCTTTGAGCAGGGCGACTTTATCCTCTACGACCTGATAAAGATTGAAGCCTTCCTTGCTGTTCTCATCATCCAGCTTGAACTTGCCCCCTGGCGGCGAAACCAGCAAAGGCTCGCTGACATACTGCGTAAGTTCCGCCAATGCCTGCCGGTTAGCTGAAAGCGTCAGCAGACCATCCCGCACGCTGGGCGGCAGCATCCGAAAATCCGCCTCGATGAAGCTGGGATTATCAATGCCATTCAGGAACGCCTGCGCACAGAGCAATTTGATATTGGACTTGAGCTGGCCCACATTGCCGCTGCCAATACTGCCAATCAGCGCCTTGACCGCTTCCACGCTGATGCGCACAGGTTTCTTGACGCGCTGGGCCTCTTCCATGAAGAGCAGTTTCAGGATATCCAGCTTCTCCTCCAAGGTACGCTCCGACAGCGGCTTGATGGTGATGATATTCGGTATGCGCCGCACAAAGGTTTTCGTCAGCGCTGAATTGGGGTCTTCCGTCGTTGCCCCGATAATCAACACCTTGGCCCTGCGGCTGCGAGTGGTTTCCCCCAACCGGTTGAAGGTCCCCGTATCCATGAAATAAAAAATCATTTCCTGGCCTTCCGGCGGCAGGCGATGGATCTCATCGAGGAACAATACGCCACCATCAGCCTCTTCCACCAGGCCAGCCTTCGCTGAATCCGCCCCGGTGAAAGCCCCTTTGATATGGCCAAACACATGGGAAATCAACAGCTGCGGATTATTATAGTAATCGGCGCAGTTGAAGGTGATAAAAGGAGCCTCCTCCCCAAAACGCTTCATCGCCTTGCCATAGGCAAACATCATATGGGCAAAGAGAGTTTTGCCTACGCCGGTCTGGCCCACAATCAAGGTATGCAGGCCATCCGGCGGATAGAGGATGGCCGCCTTGCCCTGTTCCACCTGACGCTTGAGGCTCTTATCCGCTCCAATCAGCCGGGCAAAGGGATTGACTTCCTCCTCGGCCTCACTGCCAAAGAGCCGCTTGCACTCTTCTACATCCCGGAACTGCAACGGTCCCTGCCCCAGTTCACTGCCTAGAGCTTCTGCCAAGGTTTCCTTATCAAAATACCGCACAGGCCGCCCCGTAAACTTGATGATCTTGTCCTGTCGATGCAGTTCGTTCAATTCCTTGGACACATTATTGCGCAAGATGTCCAACTCATCGGCGATTTCCTGAGCGTCAAAACCAATCTGCCCTGTCAGTACTTTGACCTCAAACTTCTCCGACTGTTCCTTGATATATTGATAAATGCGTTCGCTACGCTTCAATGTGTATCACTCCCCTTCGATACTCTTCGTACATCATATAACAGAGTATCAAAAAAGGCAAGATAAACAAGATTGCCACAAAATCCACCAGTCAGGCAAAAAAAATATAATTTTTCCGTACCATTTGTTCCTTGTAACCTATGGGTTACCTATGCTATAATGCGATTGGTTAGTTGAGTTAGTTTTATCGCGTATTACGCATAGGAGGATTTTATAATGGCTATCACTAAAGATATGAGCATTCTCGAAGTTGTGCAGAAGTACCCGGACACGGTTGATGTATTCGTCAACGCTGGCATGGGCTGCCTGGGCTGCGCTGCCGCTCACTTCGAAAACATCGAACAGGGCGCTATGGCTCACGGCATCGACATCGATGCCCTGATCAGCAACCTCAACGAGGCTGTTGGCGCTGAAGCATAAGCTTACGGAATAGCAAAAAAGACTGATGAAAGTACCTATGTGCTTTCATCAGTCTTTTTTATTGCTATTCGTTCAAGGCTCCTGCCAGTCTTTCCGCCAGCAGGGTATAGCGCTTGCGGGTACGGTCGTTCGTGACGGCCGTATTCAGCGCCGCTTTGTTTCCCAACAGGATCACCTGTTGGCTGGCTCTTGTTACGGCCGTATAAAGAAGATTCCGTTGCAGCATGATATAGTGACCGGAAGTCAGGGGCAGAATGATGACCGGGTATTCGCTGCCCTGACTCTTATGCACGCTCATGGCATAGGCCAGCTGCAATTCCACCAGTTCATTTTTCTCATAGTCCACTTCTAAATCTTCACTGAACTTCACCGTGAGATGATTCGCCTCCACCGCGGTGATGAAGCCGATATCACCGTTGAAGACCATCTTCGTATAGTTGTTCTTCGTCTGCATCACCTTATCTCCCAGCCGGAAGGTACGGACGCTGTTCTTATATTCGGCCTTGTATTCGGTAGGGGGATTCAGAGCCGCCTGCAGGAGCTTGTTGAGATTTTCCACGCCGCATTCCTGCCGATGCATCGGTGAAAGCACCTGCACATCCGTCAGCGGATTCCACCCTTGCCGGGGCAGGACTTCCACACAGAGTCTCACGATATTCTGTGCCACTTCCACAGGATCGGCGATCTCCCAGAACTGGAAATCTCCCTCCGGTTTGCACAAGGGAAGCCGCCCTGCATTGATGGCATGTGCATTGAGTACAATGGTGCTCTCCTCGTTCTGACGGTAGACTTCCGTGAGGCGCACAGCCGGAATCACCTTGGATCGCAGGATATCCTTGAGCACCGATCCCGGCCCTACAGCAGGCAGCTGGTCAACGTCACCGACGAGGATCACATGACAGCCATCGGGCACCGCATCCAGGAAATGCTGCATGAGCACGATATCCATCATAGAAACCTCATCGAGGATGATTGCATCAGCCTCCAACTGCTCATCGGCATCCTTGGCAAACATGGAGGCACCATCCTCCTGCCTGCCGCCCTGAGCTTCGAGCATCCGGTGCACCGTCATGGTCTTGCGGCCTGTAGCTTCCGCCAGACGTTTAGCAGCGCGTCCTGTCGGCGCCCCTAAGAGGATTTCCAGTCCCGCCATTTCCAGCAGGTCGATCATCCCCCGCACCACCGTGGTCTTGCCTGTACCGGGCCCACCGGTCAGCACCAGGATGCCATGCGTCAAGGCTGCGGCCAGCGCTTCTTTCTGGGCCTTTGCCAAATCAAGACCGGTCAGTTCCTCCCAATGCGCAATCATGCCCTCAGGATTCTCCACATCGAGCACATCCGCATAACGCTGCAAGTACAACAGCTTGCGGGCAACTTTTTTCTCCGCCCGATAAAGATATGGCGAATAGATCAGCGTGCTCCCGCCTACAGCTTCCGTGGCCAGCCGTTGCATCTTCAACTGCTTTTTGAGCACTTCACCTACTCTCAACGGATCAACCCGCAAGAGTTTCGCGGTCCGTTCAATCAGCGGTTCTTCTGGGATACAACAATGACCGCTCAGGGAAATCTGCTGCAAGGCATAATCAATGCCTGCGGCCACGCGATTTTCATCATCCCCGGCCATGCCGAGACTGGCGGCAATGGCATCGGCAGTGGCAAAGCCAATGCCTTCCACTTCCTGCGCCAGCTTATAGGGATGATTTTCCAAGACCTCCAGCGCAAAAGAACTGTACTTCTTGAAGATCCGGGCTGCCAATGCTCCGGATACGTTATGGCTCTCCAGCCATAGCATGATTTCCCGCAGTTCCGACTGCGAAGTATACGAAGCGACGATTTTCTGCGCCGTCTTTTTGCCAATGCCTTCCACCGTTTCCAATAGTTTCGGCCTCTGTTCGATAATATCCAGCGTATCTGCACCGAACTTGGCCACCAGGCGCTTGGCCATAGCCGGCCCCACACCATCAATCACACCGGAAGCCAGAAAGCGTTCAATGCCCTCCACACTGGTGGGTGCTTCCAGACGGAGGCTCGTGGCTTTGAACTGCTGGCCGAAACGAGGATGCGTAACCCATGAACCCGTCAAATGTACCTGTTGGCCGACCAGAGGCGGTTCACACCCTACGGTCACCGTAATGCGGCTGTTCTGTCCGGAAGGCTGCAAGCGGAACACAGCGAATTTTCCGTCCTCACTGGCAAAGATAATGCTGTCAACCAGTCCCTCAAGCTCTTCCTGTCCGGCATTGGATGCAAAGCCCAATGCCATCTGTTCGTTTTCCTTATTATATGCCATTATCTTTGCTCCCTTCTGCCATTGCCAACCTCATTCACTGGCCACTAACCGTTCCCATTTGGCATAACGTTCTTCAATCTCGGCCTCTTTTGCCACATATTCCTCCGCTATCCGCTGGCTTTCCGCAGGGTCAGCCTGTATCGCCGGCTGATTCATCTGGAACTCCAGCCCCTTGAGTTCTGCTTCTGCCATGGCGATTTCCGCCTCTGCCCGCTGAATCATCTCCGTGCGCTTGGCATCGCTCATGCTCTGGATTTTCCCGGCTTCTGCCCGTTCTTTGGCCGCTGCCTTTTCCTCCGCAGCTTTCTGCACAGCTTCTGGCTTGGCCGCTGTTTTCTCCGCCTGCTTGCGCTCTGCCGCTTCAGCCTCCATGCGGGCTTCTTCCTCTGCTTCCCGCTCGGCCTCTTTCTTCATCAGATAATAACTGTAGTTGCCACTGTATTCAGTCAGCTGGCCCTCAGCAAGTTCCAATGTGCAGTTGGCCACCTTATCGAGGAAATAGCGGTCATGGGATACCGCCAAAAATGTACCAGGATACGCCATCAAAGCTTCTTCTACCGCTTCCCGGGCCGGGATATCCAGATGGTTGGTCGGTTCGTCCAAAATCAGGAAATTGGCACCGGTCAGCATCAATTTCAGGAAGGCCACCCTTGACTGTTCACCGCCGGACAAATCGCCTATCTTGCGCAACACCTCGTCCCCGTGGAACAGGAATGCGCCGAGATAGCGCCGGGCCTGTTCCTCATCCACGCCATAGGTATAGATGATTTCATCAAGCACCGTCATATCCATATGCAGGGTTTCATGCTGCTGGGAGAAATAACCGATTTTCACGCGGCTGCCAATCTTCACACGGCCTTTGGCAGCCTCAAGCTCACCTACCAGCACCTTGAGCAGCGTCGTCTTGCCGGCACCATTTGGCCCGACCAGAGCTACACCGTCCCCATTGCGGATCAGCAGGGACAAGTCCTTGAAGACCGGCTCACTGCCATAGCCAAACGAAACCTCTTCCAGTTCCGCTACCCGCTGTGCACATTCAGGCGGTTTATGGAAGGCAAAATAATTGAAGGATGCCGCCTCTGGTGGCAGCACGATGCGTTCCAGGCGGTTGAGTTGGCTCTGGCGACCTCTGGCCTGCTTGGACTTGATGCCAGCTTTATATTTACGGATATATTCTTCTGTTTTCCTGATATGTTCCTGCTGCTTCTCGTAGGCAGATTTCAAGGCTTCCCGGCGGGCCGTCTTGACCCGCATGAAATAAGTATAGTTGCCCTCATAACTCGTAACCGTGCCAGCTTCAAGCTCCACAATCCGCGTAGCTACCTTGTCGAGGAAGTAACGGTCATGGGAGATGATCAGCACGCCACCACGATAGGTGCGCAGGAAGCCTTCGAGCCATTCAATCATCTGAATATCGAGATGGTTGGTCGGCTCATCCAGGAACAGGAAATCCGGCTCTCTCAACAGTGCCTTGGCCAGGCAGATACGGGTTTTCTGCCCACCGGAAAAATGCTGCACATCCTTGCGGAAATCGTCATCGGAAAAGCCCAGGCCATAGGCCACTTTTTTGATACGGCTCTCAAACTCATAGCCTTCCAGCTGTTCGAAGCGCTCCACGACCTTGCCGTAAATATCGAGAAGTTCCTCTTCTCCTGCAGCAATCTGCTTTTCCAAAGAACGCTTACGCTCACCGAGTTCAATGATATCGTCAAAGGCACGGCGGAATTCATCATAAAGGGTTCCCTCGCCAAAATTGGCCTGCTGTTCCACATAACCGATGGTTTCTGCAGCATCAAGCTGCACGGAACCACCATCGGACTCTTCCTGACCCATCAGCATCTTCATCAGGGTAGTCTTGCCCGCGCCATTGGCTCCGACAAGGCCGACCTTGTCCCCGCCGCGGACTTCAAAATTCACATCATGAAAAAGTTCATCTATGCCAAAGGCTTTCTTTAGATTATTGACCTTCAAAATACCCAAACTTACATTCTCCTTTTCTATGAAAAAAGCCTCCCCCGAGGGGGCAGGCTTTATTTCCTATAATCCAGGCCAATATGCACTACGGCCTGATTAGAACTGCCGCCATCCATGATCACGCAAGTGAACGGCATACCATAAAACACATCAGTATTACGCGTGGAAGTGATGATTGTTGTCTGCGTGCGGGAACTGGTCTTGCCGGTTTCCACCCCGGAAATGATGAACCCTTTCCGTTGCAGGATCTGCGCCACTTCGGCAGCGGCTCCATTGATGCCGCTATCGTTGATGACCATGACCGAAATCTCCTCCGGTTTCATGGGTTTTGTCTCTTCCTCCGGCTTTTTCGCCGCTTCCTCCGGCAATTTGCCCGAACTCTTGGACTGAGCCAAGAGCTGCATGCCATCAGGCAGGGTCTTCATATACGCATCTTCATCTGCCTGTGCCCGTTCTTTGGCCGCATCGCTGAGTTCCAAGCCCAATTGCTCCGCCATAAGTTCCCGCAGATCCGTGATATCCGGAATCCAATAGCTTACATCTTTGATATAAGCTGGCTGACCAGGAACCATTTGTGCCGAAAGGCCATTATCATGTACGTGCTTCAGTTTCCCGGCAAATTCAATCAACTCAGCCAAGCTCATATCTGTCTCGATGGCGGATTTCACTTCTTCGACCAGTTTTGGCAAACGCGGCAGCATCGAAGGCGAAATCATCTTAGCCAACACAGCTTTCATAAACTTCTGCTGACGCCCGATCCGGCCAATGTCGCCCTCACCATCGCGATAACGCACATACTGGATAGCCCGCTTGCCATCCATATGCTGCTCACCAGGATAAAGATCGATGACCAATCCACCATCATCATCCCAGGGATCTTCATAATACATGCGCTTTTCTACATTGATATCTACACCATCCAGTGCATCAATGATCCGTTCAAACGCCTTGGTGTCTATGATGATGTAATGATCTATGGTCGTTCCCAGCAATTTCTCGACCGCTTCCTGACTCAGCTTATGACCACCATAGGCATAGGCATGGTTGATTTTCTCGTAATCATTGGCCTCAATCTGCACCCGGGTATCACGCGGTACGGACAGCAACGCCGCCTTGTCCTTACCTTCATCCAAAGCGGCCACCATCATGGTATCACTACGACCCACATCGCCATCCCGGCGATCGACCCCCAGCAGCAATACATGGGTGATCTTATCATTCTGTGCCTGCTCTCCAAAAATTCCCGCTGATTCGCCGCTGTTATCCGTAGAATGACGGCTGGCTGCCATCACGCCAAAATATGCCAGTACCAACACCAGCATAATCGCCAATATCCATTTCACACGCTTCAAACTGCGCCTTCCCCTGCGCCTCTGCCGCATAATCTATATCTCCTCAAAAATAAAACAAAAGTTCAACTCAATAAGTATAGCAAAATAAGTAGCTAATGTAAACCTATCCAGGAGCACGAAAAAAGCACCCTCACGGGTGCTTCGCTTAACTGGCAACGCCCTATCCTCCCAGTCCGTCTCCAGACAAGTACTTTCGGCGTATGAGTGCTTAACTACTGTGTTCGGTATGGGAACAGGTGGAACCACT
>NZ_FRBC01000015.1 GCF_900142515.1 Pseudoselenomonas ruminantium
ACCTTACAGGGAGGGTCGTTTAGCGGAAACAGAAAAAGCACTCCCCCGTGAACCCCTGCTGCGTATGAACGGGATACCTTCAGCACGAACTAAACGACAAACTGCAATACAAAAGCCCGCTGACATTTCTGTCAGCGGGTTTTTTAGCCTTTCAGGAGTTCATGTCTCCAATATTTTAATAGCGCCAATAGTTCCTGGCTTTTTCCTTGTCTTTTTTTATTTGCTTCACAAGCTGTTCCACACCGTTGAACTTCACTTCATCACGAAGCTTCTCCAGAAATTCCACAGTAATGAGCTTGTCGTACAAATCTCCCTTGAAGTCTTCGATATTGACCTCAATGCGACGGTTGCAGCCTTTGAAAGTCGGATTATTGCCGATATTGGCTACGCCGTTATACTGCTGGCCCTGAAAGCTCACGCCCACAGCATAGACACCATTGGGCAGCATCACGCGCTGTTCGCTGATGGCCAGGTTCGCCGTGGGAAAGCCGATGACTCTCCCCCGCTCATCCCCATGTATCACCCGCTCCATCACGGTGAAAGGATAGCCCAGAAAATCACTGGCCGTATGCAGATCGCCTGCGGCAATCAGCGCCCTGACACGGGTGGAACTCACAGGCCGGCCATCCCGCAGGACGGCCGGGCATATCTCGGCGGTAAAGCCATATTCATTGCCTGACCGCAATAGCATCCTTTGCGTGCCCTTGCCTTTGTAGCCAAAAGTATAATTCGGTCCTGTCACCACATAATAGGGTGCCAGATTCAGCCGCAAAAGTTCCAGGAACTCTTCCGGCCGGCGGCTGGCAAATTCCTTGGTAAAGGGAATGGCAATCAAGATATCCACGCCCAGTTCCCTGAGCCGTGCCTCCCGCAGAATATTGTTGCCAATCTGCGGCGGCATCGCCTGCGGTGCCAGCACCGACAACGGGTGATTGCTGAAGGTGAATACCACGGACTTGCCATCGATCTTTTTCGCCAGCTCCACGGCATGGCTGATGATGCTCTGATGACCGATATGGACACCATCGAACATCCCCAGCGCCACCGTCAGTCGGGGGTATTTTTTTGTCAAATCTGTTAGTTTGTTATATACTTCCATGATTTTCTTGTCACCGCCCTATTACCTTTACCGGCAAGATTTCTTCTTTGTCCTTGTCATAACGGGCAATACCGATAAAATGACCATCGGCATAAACCCGCAGGCTTTCCGTCTCAGCCGTAAAATTTCTCACCGTGCTGGACAGACCATTGCAGAATGCCTTTTCCCGCTTGGGATTCAAATCAAAACGCTGCATGGAGCTTAAGTTTTCATCCGCAGGCAGCAATGCCTCTGCTCCTGCTGCGGAAAGTTCCTCTAAGGTCAAAGCATTTTCAACGCTAAAGTCACCAACTCTGCGCCGCAGTAAAAACGCCATGGTCGCAGGCACGCCCAAAGCTGCACCAATGTCCTGACAAAGACTGCGGATATAGGTGCCTTTGCTGCAGTCACAATCAATCAGCAGTCTATCATGGCTATGCGCCAGCAAATCCAGTCGATAAATCGTGACTTCCCGGGAGGGAACTTCCACATCCTTGCCGGCCCGCAATAAATCACAGGCCCGTTGGCCATTGATCTTGATGGCCGAATGCGCAGGCGGCGTCTGCCGGATGTTCCCGCGGAATCCAGCCAGAGCAGCTTCGATAGCTGACCGGTCAAACTCTGACCAATCAGTTCGGCTGGTCAGAATTTTTCCCGTGTCATCACCGCTGTCGGTAGTAATCCCCAGCCGGATTTCCGCCCGGTAGGTCTTATCCGTGATTTCCAGATACTCAATCAATCGGGTGGCTGTCCCCACGGCTACAGGCAATACACCTGCTGCCGCCGGATCGAGCGTTCCGGCATGGCCCACTTTCTTGGTATGAAGCACACGCCTGACATAGCCTACAACATCATGCGAGCTCATGCCAGGAGGTTTCAGGATATTGAGGAAGCCGCTCAGCGGCTTTGCCTCCGTCACCTTTCTTCCTCCAGCACCTGCATAATGGCCCTGATAAGGTCAGTTCTGGCCTCAGCGCAGCTTTTCTCAATGCTGCAGCCTGCGGCACGCACATGACCGCCGCCGCCGAACTGCAGGGCAATCCTGGTCACATCAATGCCTTTGGAGCGCAGGCTCACCCGACAGAGATTCGGTTCTTTTTCCTTGAGCGTGAAGGCGATATCCACTCCCTCAATCACCCGTACCATGCCGATAAGGCCTTCAGGAGCCTCATGCTCCTGCAATGAAGCATAGTCAAGGCATACGCCGGCCACCTTGCCATCAGCCAGAAGCTCGATCTTCTGCATGGCAGCAGCCAGGCTCTGCACCTCCGAAAAGGGGCGCTGTTCCAGTGCTTCGGAAATCAGATTCGGCACTGCTCCACAGGCCAGCAATTCTGCCGCCGTGTGCAATGTATTCGGGGTGGTATTGGAGAAGCGGAACCAGCCTGTATCCATGGCCAGTCCCGTATATAGACACATGGCCATATCCTTGTCACAGGTCACGCCCAATTCCACAATCAACTGATAAATGATTTCGGCAGTAGCGGCCGCCGTTCCATCGAGATAGAGCTTATCGGCCTGGCCATCATTGGTGATATGATGGTCGATATTCAGGGTGGGAGCAGAAACGACTTCTGCCACCTGCCCAATGCGGTCCAGGCTGACATCCAGCGCCACCAAAAGGTCAGTCTGGATATTCTGCCCTGCCGCAGGTTTCCCTATAAGCTCATATCCCGGCAGCACAGAAAATGCTGCCGGGATATCATCATCGATGGAAACCTGCACCTCTTTGCCCAAAGCCTTGAGCGCATGCGCCAGCCCCAACGAGCTCCCGATGGCATCACCATCGGGGTTCACATGGGCAGTAATCACAATGCGCTGCACGGACTTTAAGGCCGCTGCCGTTTCCTTCAATGAAATCTGCATTTGTTTTACTCCTCAGGAGCCGCTTCCGAATGCTTTGCTTCTTCTTCGGCCTTGATTTTTAAGAGCAGTTCCTGGATATGCGCACTGTAATCCAGCGACTTATCCAAAGCGAAACTGATTTCCGGGGTTACCCGCAGGCGAATCCGCTTGCCGATTTCCCGACGGATAAAGCCCAGACTACTGTTGAGCCCCATCCAGCAAGCCTTGACCTGAGCTTCACTGCCCATCAGGCTTACATAGACCTTTGCCTCCCGCAGGTCTCCCGTGCATTCCACGGAAGTCACGGTGACAAAACCAATGCGGGGATCTTTGAGCTCCCGCAGGATAATCTGGCTGATCTCCTGTTTCATCAGTTCCTGAACTTTTTCCACACGCAGCTGTCCCACTAGCGCGCACCTCCTTCTACTTTAATTTCAGTCATTATTCCTCATTTTCTTTGGCGGCCCGAGCTTCAGCTTCTGCCTGACGCTTTCTGGCAGCCTCTTTGTTGGCTTCGTTGATATCCGTAGCGATCTCTTCCATCGTGTAAGCTTCGATGATATCGCCTTCCTTGAAATCGCGGAAATCAATGATGGAAATACCGCATTCATAACCAGCAGCTACTTCCTTCACTTCATCCTTGAAGCGGCGCAGGGAGTCGATTTCGCCATCGAACACTTCAATGTTGTCGCGGATGATACGGATCTTGGAGTTATTGTGGATCTTGCCTTCGAGGACATAGGAACCAGCAACCAGAGCCTTGGAGAACTTCATGACCTGACGGATTTCTACGCGGCCCTGAATGACTTCCTTGTACTTCGGCTTGAGCATGCCACTCATAGCATCCTTGACATCGTTAAGGGCATCATAGATGACGCGGTAAGTGCGGATATCCACATCTTCCGTATCAGCAACGCGGCGGGCATTGGCATCCGGACGCACGTTGAAAGCGATGATGATGGCATTCGATGCCGAAGCCAGCATGACATCGGATTCGTTGACGGCACCGACACCGGAATGAACCACGCTTACACGTACTTCGTCGTTCTTGTTGAGCTTTAAGAGAGAACCGCAGAGTGCTTCGACAGAACCCTGTACATCGGCTTTGACCACGATGTTGAGGTCTTTGATTTCGCCTTCCTGAATCTGATGGAACAGGTCATCCAGGGATACCTTCTTACTCTTGATGAGGTTGGTGCGCTGACGCTCTACGCGGGCTTCTGCGATGGAACGGGCCTGCTTTTCTTCCAGCACAGCCAGGATATCACCAGCTGCCGGCACATCATTGAGGCCGAGGATCTCAACCGGCACAGAGGGGCCAGCCTTCTTGACATTGTTGCCACGGTCGTCAATCATAGCGCGGACCTTACCATAGGTCGTACCGCAGACCACAGAGTCACCGATACGCAGGGTACCGTTCTGTACGAGAACCGTTGCCACCGTACCACGGCCCTTATCGAGCTTGGCTTCGATGATGACACCGCGGGCATCACGGTTCGGGTTGGCCTTGAGTTCTTCCACTTCCGCTACCAGCAGGACATTTTCCAGCAGGTCATCGATACCGATCTGCTGTTTGGCCGAAACCGGCACCATGATGGTATCGCCGCCGTATTCTTCCGGCACGAGGTTATGTTCCATGAGTTCCTGCTTCACGCGATCAGGGTTAGCACCCGGCTTATCAATCTTATTGACTGCCACAATGATGGGCACGTTAGCGGATTTGGCATGGTTGATGGCTTCTACCGTCTGCGGCATAACACCATCATCAGCAGCTACTACGAGGATAGCGATATCCGTGATCTGTGCACCGCGGGCACGCATAGCCGTGAACGCTTCATGGCCCGGCGTATCGAGGAAGACAATCTTCTTGCCCTTGCAGTTTACCTGATAAGCACCAATGTGCTGGGTAATACCGCCGGCTTCATGCGCAGATACATGGGTGTTGCGGATGCAGTCCAAAAGCGAAGTCTTACCATGGTCAACATGGCCCATAACAGTAACAACCGGCGGACGCAGCTTGAGGCTCTTGGGATCGTCTTCGATTTCGGGGATTTCCGTCGGATCTGCATCAGGCGGCAGTTCTTCACAGGTCACACCGAACTCGGAAGCTACGAGAGCTGCCGTTTCGAAATCGATTTCCTGGTTGATGGTAGCCATAACGCCCATCATGAAGAGCTTCTTCACCACTTCTGCAGCGGTGTAGCTCATCTTGGAAGCCAGGTCCTTGACGGCAATCATTTCCGGCAGCTTGATATGCTTCGGACGGGCGATTTCCATCTTCGGTGCCGGCTGCTGGCCACCGCGCTTGTTGTTACGGCCCCTGCCGCCACGGCGGTCATTGTTGCGGCCATTCCGGTCATTGCGATCGTTCCGGTCGTTGCGGCCATTCCGTTCATTCTTGCCGCCGCGACGATCATTGCGATCGTTGCGCTCATTCTTGTTGCGGTCATTACGGCTGCCGCGCTCGCTGCGCTCGTTGTTGCTGCCGTTGTTATTGCGCTCATTGTGACCGCTGCGATTGCCGCCTTCATGGCTGCGATTGTTGCCGTTGCCATTATTGTTGTTGGCTTTGCGCTGGTTGTTTTCCCGGTTCTCACGATGTTCTTTGTGTTCGTGATTTTCCTTGTTCTGCGGACGGTTCTGGCTCTTCTCACCATTGCCCTTCTTCGTTTTCTCCGGAGCGTTTTCCCGGACTTCTTTCACCTCTGCCTTGGGCTTTGCCTCCTTGACAGGAGCTTTGGCAGCCGGAGCAGCCCCCTTATGGTAATGCTTCTTCAGCGCTTCGCGCTCAGCATCACCAACGCTGCTGAAATTATTCTTAACCGGGAAATTTGCTTTCTGCAGGACTTCCAGGACTTCTTTGGTTTCCTTGTTGAATTCTTTGGCCAATTCATAAACTCTAATATTGGACATTGATCCACCCCCGAATTATTTCATAGTGATTCCTCCATCAGCTGGCGAAGCTTTTTCGCAAAGCCATCATCCGTCAAAGCGGCAACGGCGCGAAATTCCTTGCCCAGGCATGCGCCTAAAGTCTCACGATCGAGACAATAAACATAGGGAATCGCGAATTTATCTGTTAATGCAACAAAGTTTTTCTTGCTTTCTTCTGCAGCATCACCTGCCAACAGGACGAGAACGGCCTGCTTTTTCTTCACGGCCTGCTCCACGGCAAAAGCCCCGGAAACAATGCGGCCGGCCTTCTGAGCCATGCTCAGGAGGTTGGTGATACGCTGTTCATTTGTAATTGCCATATTCAGCCCTCAGCTTCCGGCAGTTCACTCAACTGCTGCTCCAGAAGCTCATATACTGACTTGTCAATCGGACTCTTGAAGGAACGCTCCAGCCCCTTGCTCTTGCGGGCAGCGGCGAAGCAATCCACCTTGGGACATATATAGGCGCCCCGGCCGGGCTTTTTTCCGGTGGTATCCACAGAAAACTCCCCTTCCGGACTGCGCACGATACGGATGAGTTCCCGCTTGGGCTTGCTCTCCTGGCAGCCCAGACACATCCTCTGCGGTATCTTTCTGGTTTTCACCTTACTCACCTTCTGCCGTGAAAGCTTCATCGCTTTCCACTTCCACCACATTCATGTTTTCATCCAGCTCCTCATCAGCAGCCTGGGATTCGCTCTTGATATCGATCTTCCAACCGGTGAGCTTGGCAGCGAGGCGGGCATTCTGACCTTCCTTGCCGATAGCCAGAGACAGCTGATAATCCGGAACCACTACGCGGGAAACCTTCTCCGCCTCGTTGACAGCAACGGACACAACCTTGGACGGACTCAGCGCATTGGCAATGAACTTGGCCGGATCTTCGCTCCACTTCACGATATCGATCTTCTCGCTACCGAGTTCATCGACGATGGCCTGTACGCGCATGCCGCGATAGCCAACGCAGGAACCAACGGGATCCACAGATTCATCCTTGGACCAGACGGCAATCTTGGAACGGTTGCCCGGTTCGCGGGCTACAGACTTGATTTCCACGATACCTTCCTGAATCTCCGGAACTTCCAGTTCAAAGAGACGCTTCAAGAGTCCCGGATGCGTACGGGATACTACAACCTGCGGGCCTTTGTTGGTCTTCTTGACCTCTACGATGAAGGCCTTGATGCGGTCGCCATGGCTGTAGGTTTCCGTCGGAATCTGTTCAGCCGGCGTCAACACAGCTTCCGTCTTGCCCAGGTCGATGAATACATTGCGGTTTTCCACACGCTGCACGAGGCCCGTCAGAATATCACTTTCACGGCTCTGGAACTCTTCGTAGATCATGCCGCGCTCTGCTTCACGGATGCGCTGCACAACAACCTGCTTAGCCGTCTGGGCAGCCACGCGGCCAAAGTTAGCCGGCGTCACTTCGATTTCGATCACATCGCCCACCACATAGTCCGGACGGATGGTCAGAGCCTGTGCCAGGGAAATTTCCGTAATCTCGTCTTCCGCATCTTCTACGACGGTCTTTACGGCATACACATGATACTTGCCGGTATCACGGGAAAGGGTAACCCGTACATTCTGGGCCGAGCCAAAGTTGCGCTTGTAGGCCGTAATCAAAGCCTGTTCAATAGCGTCGAATAAGATTTCTTCATCAATGCCGCGATCCTTGCTCAGCTCCCGCAGGGTTTCCAGGAACTCCTGTCCATTGTCCTTTGCACGCGTTGTTTTTCTTGCCAAAATTATTTTCCTCCCATTATCTAAAGGCTTACACCTTAAAAATCAATATGCAGGCGAATCTGTGCTGCCTTGCTCAGTTCAATGGTAATCTCATCATCCAACGTGAACTTCTCACCATCAAAACCTGTGAGCACACCCGTAAGATTCTTCTTACCATCCATTGGTGCATAAAGAGTCACATCCACGGCCTTGCCCTGCTCCCGCACCAAATCCCGGGGTTTTCTGAGCACACGGTCAATGCCCGGTGAAGACACCTCCAGGATATAAGCATCCGGAATGATATCCTGTTCATCCAGGATTACTTCCAGCTTTTCACTGAGTTCCTGGCAATCCTCAATATCAATGCCGCCTTCTTTATCGATGTAGACACGCAGATAATAATCCGTATACTCCTTGACATATTCCACATCCACCAGTTCAATGACGTCCTGACCTGCCAGAAGTTCACGCGCCATGAGTTCCACGGATTCTTCAATATTCTTTGCTGCCATACATCCACCTCCCTATACATCTATTTTACAAGCAAACATAAGAGTAAAGAGTGGGCTCACACCCACTCTTTAGCATAAAATACTTTAAGTTGACCTATATATAATAACATTTTTTCCTATGCCTGTAAAGTCTTTGCCCCTTACGTTTTCGATTTTTTTCTTCAGATTACATTTTTACATTTGAATTATTATTTTGTTATTGCATTTTTATATACTAATGCTTTATACTATATACAAAAAGTTATATTGAGAATAATTCTTTTGGAGGTTCTTTTATGGCTACAATCAATGACAATTACTTAAAACTCCCCGGCAGCTACCTGTTTGCCGAAATCGCCCGTCGCGTGGCTGCATTCAAGGAAGCTAACCCGGATGCCGATATCATCCGCTTAGGCATCGGTGACGTAACCCAGCCGCTGCCGCAGGCTTGTATCGAAGCCATGCACAAGGCTGTGGACGAAATGGCCAATGCCGATACTTTCCGCGGCTATGGCCCGGAACAGGGTTATAGCTTCCTGACCGAAGCCATCATCGAACACAACTACAAAGCCCGCGGCATTGAGATCGGCACAGATGAAATCTTCATCAGCGACGGTTCCAAGAGCGACTGCGGCAATATCCAGGAAATCTTCGGTGAGGATAATAAGGTAGCCATCACGGATCCCGTGTATCCTGTTTACCTCGACACCAATGTCATGGCCGGCCGCACGGGTACGCTCAATGAAGACGGTCATTTTGAGGGCGTGACCTACCTGCCCTGCGACGCCAGCAACAACTTCGCGCCAGAACTGCCGCAGGAACGCGTGGATATGATTTACCTCTGCTGCCCCAACAATCCCACGGGCACGACCCTTTCCCGCGCAGAATTGACCAAATGGGTAAACTACGCCAAGGAAAACGAATCCGTCATCCTCTTTGATGCTGCCTATGCCGCTTATATCACGGAGGAAGATGTCCCCCGCTCCATCTACGAGATTGAAGGTGCCAAAGACGTGGCCATCGAGTTCCGGTCCTTCTCCAAGACCGCCGGCTTCACGGGTACCCGCTGCGGCTACACCATCATCCCCAAGACGGTCAAAGGCCGTGCCAAAGATGGCAGCTTAGTGGAATTCAACAAGCTCTGGAACCGCCGCCATACCACGAAATTCAACGGTACGGCTTACATCGTCCAGCGCGGTGCAGCGGCCATCTACACCGAAGAAGGCCAGAAGCAGGTCAAGGAAACCATCGCCTACTATATGGAAAACGCCCGCATCATCCGCGAGGGCTTGCAGGCCGCTGGCATTGAAGCTTACGGCGGTGTCAACGCTCCCTACATCTGGCTGAAGACACCAAACGACATGCCCTCCTGGGATTTCTTCGACAAGCTGCTGACGGAAGTCAACATCGTCGGCACCCCGGGCGCCGGCTTCGGCCCCTGCGGCGAAGGCTACTTCCGCTTGACCGCTTTCGGCAATCGCGAAAACACCGTCCGCGCTGTAGAACGCATCAAAAACAAATTACATATTTAAATATACCCTTTAACTAAAAAGTCCGCTGAATAATCAGCGGGCTTTTTTAACTATTGCAGTTTGTTGGTGCGAGTTGGAACACAATTCGTTACAAAGCAGTGGGGCGGCGGTGGGAATACTTTTTCGCCGCTCCACTAAATGACCCGCCAGCAGAAGTACGCATCTTCCAGCTACCCGCGCCGGGCAGGCCAACGGCGCTCCAATCAACGAAGCTTCCAGCCAATGCTGTTTGCGGGCCAGCCTTCACTTCGTTCAGGCAGTCGTTCCGTCGGTGAAAAAGCATCCCCACCGCCACCCAACGTTACGTTTGAGTATATTGCTATGTTCCGGCTGTAAGGTGCAAACACATCGATGTTCTTGTCACAGGAGAACCAAGTCCGTGCCAATTGCCAAAATCGTGCCTAGGGGCGAACGGGGGAGTGCTTTTTCTGTGGGAGCGATCGTCTGAGCGCAGCGAAGACCGGCCCGACGTAGGCAGCAGCAAGAGCACGCTGAATCTTCAATACCGCCTGAGATTTGGCCATAAACAGAGCTGCCGGCACCCCCTTGCCAGACACATCGGCTACGGTAATCACCAGATAGCGCCCTTTCAACAGGTAGAAATCATAAAAATCCCCGCCGACATCCTTCGCCGGTTCCATCAAGGCATAGAGCTCAAATTCCGGCTGTCCGGCAAAATTCTTGGGCAGCATATCAGTCTGGATCTTGGCGGCTACTTCCAGTTCCGTGCGGGAACGCTCTTCTTCCGCTGCTGCCTTAGCCATGTTTTCCGTATACTGTTTCAGTTCATCCGTCATGAAATTGAAGGAATCCGCTAAATCCTCCAGTTCATCACCGGTTTCCAACGCAAACTTCTTCTCAAAATCACCCGCAGCGATTTCCCGGGCACCTTCAGCCAGCCTGCGGACAGGCCGGGTAAATCTTCCGGCCAGAAGATTGCTGGCGTACATGAGCAGGAACAGCACCGGCAGCAGGATAAAGATACTCTGCCACAGGATATCCTTCTGGATTGCCCTCAATGTTTCCTCAAAGGAATCCAATTTTGCTATGACATCATCTTCCACTTTCTCAACCGGATCCAATATTTCATCTGTGTCCAGCAAAATCCCCAGGCTCCAGCCAGTAACCTTCAACGGAGCAAAGACCAGATAATAATCCTGTCCGCCAATGTCCACCGACATGACGCCATTTTCTCCGGCAGTCATGGAATCTACAGCGTCGGCAAGATGGGAACCTTCAGCCTGCCGTATATCCTGCCCCTGCGCTGTCACAGCCAGTATTCCCTCTTTTTCCGAGGAAAAAATCAACTTGCCCCCCTCATCCAGGACAAAACATTTTCCCTTATATGCCATGGCTGTTGCTATCAGCTCCTGATAAATGTCCTCCACCGTATAGCTGATGCCCACGACACCGGCAAAGCCATTTCCATCATAATAGGGTGCCGCACAAGTCATATTCAGATTGCCCTCTGAAAATACTGGAAAATACCGGTTTGCCTGCGGCTTTGCCCTGCTTATACCAGGATCGTTCCCGCGGATCATAATTTTTCAGGAAATCCGCTTTGATGGCTGCTGAGGGGAAAATACTGATGTTTCCCTCTTCTTTCACCAAATCCATGCACAGCAAATAACCATGCTGGGAAGCGGCATACATGGAAGTACTGTTGCCAGCATAGGATTTGCTCATTGCCTTCAGTACATCCGCGAAATTTCCCGCCAGCCCGATCTCAGCCTGCAGTCTTGCATCAATCCCCTGTTGCAGCAGAGCTGTACTGTAATGAATATAAGCGGTACCCCGCTTCCTTGCGTGTATCCGGCAAAGAACGCGGCACATGCGTATCCGGAAAGGTCAGGATGATCTGCATGGCGTTTGCCATATATTCCACATCTTCCTATACGATGTACATAAACAAAAAGCCCCCTGCATAACACAAGGTGCTTCACACTGACAATCGTCAAAACCGATTCAGTTACTCGTGATGAATTTCCGTACGGCCTTGCCATTGAGATAGTCACAAAGCCTTCCCTGGTATCTCCCCTCCTGCCGCATGACATTGATGATATGGTCGCGGATTTTCCACCAGCCCGTATGCCAGTTGGAAAAGAGCGTGTTCTCCTCCGGTGCCCGGCCAATAATCCGCTGCAATACGATAGCCGGCGAAAGATGTTCCAGGAATTTGATTACCCTGTCCTCGTACTCCGGCAGCGTAATCATTTTTAGTTTCCCTTCTTCATAATCCCGAGCCATAGCTGTGCCCTTGACGATATAGAGCGCATGCAGCTTCACCTGGTCTACCCCCAATGCCGACAAAATCTTGGCATCCTCAATCACATCCAGTTCGTCATCCCAGGGCAGGTTCAGGATCAGATGAACGCAGGATTGCAGGCCATAACGCTTGATGCGCAGGATGGCATCGATGAGCTCGGCCAGCGTATGCCCGCGATTGATGGCCGTCAATGTATGCACATTGGTACTCTGCAGACCCAGCTCCACACAGATATCGATACCATACTTATCCGCCTGCTCCTTCAACACGGCCAGATGCTCGTCGCTGACACAGTCAGGCCGGGTGGCGATATAGACCGCCACGACATCTTCAGGCGCCCCGGCTTCCGCCACCCACGCCGCTAATTTTTTCGGTGTAGTATAGGTGTTGCTGAAATTCTGCAGATAGGGAATGAATTTCTTTGCCTTGTACTTGGGGATGATATGTGCTTTATTGGCCTCCATCTGCTCCGTGATAGTCATGGACGCAGGCAGGTTCTCATACCCCGTGCCGATTTCCCCGCAAAAAGTACAACCAGCCCCGCCATTGCCACAACTCCCATCCCTGTTTGGACAAGTAACAGGCAAGGCAATCGGCAGTTTATAGACTTTTTCTCCATACCGTTCCTTCAGATAAGTGGAAAACGGACGGTATATCTCTTCTTGTAAATTCATTGCTCCTCCATAAACAATTCAATCTGCAGGCAGACAGGCTCTGCCTGCGTATAGTCAAACAGCAGAGCCGTCTGTTGTTCCGTCAATCTTTGACTGGCCAGCATCATATCATAACCAAAGACCTCGATGTGATATTTCTTGTTCACATCCCGCCAATTGGTGAACTCATAATCCGGCAAGTAAGTCCGTACCCGGCTGGGAGCACCTTTCCAGAAGTCCGCAGTAATAGTCTGGTATTGCAGGCGGTTCCAATTGAGATTCTCAGGGCGGATCTTGCCGCCATCGGAGAGCAGGGCATCATAACGCAGTAGATTATCCAGCAGAACTGCCGATACATCATAAGCAGACTGGGCAAAATCCCGCAGATAGCCATAGAGATTCTTTGTGCTATGGCCAATCTTATGGAATCCCTGAGCCTCCCACCAGTCCGTGAATTTCTGCCAGAAGGCAAAAGCATCCCCCTGCTCGCATTCTCGCAATAGATAATTGGCGGTCTGGCGGCAACGGCCGGCGTTATAATAAAGTTCAAAGACCTGCTCAAAACTATGGAACCAGCGGATCTCGCCATAGCTCAGAGCATCGCTTTGCAAGACCTCATAGGGCGCCATCGGCATATAGCGGTAGTTATAAGGCTGAACCAGGTTCATCATCGCCGCGCCTTTGAGGAACTTCAGGAATCCCAGTTGCAACATATCCGTCTGCAAAGCATATACATCATTGAAGGACTGCCGGAAGGACGTCATCCCCTCGCCTGGCAGACCGATAATCAGATCTACATGCAGATGCATATTATGGAAGCCCATAATCCTCTGGATATGGTCGGCAATATCCTGCCAGTGGTTGATGCGGGAGACGGCCTTGAGTGTCGCAGGATTCGTGGACTGGATGCCGATTTCCAGCTGCACGCGCCCTTTCGGCATCTGCGCCAGCACCTGCATGACTTCTTCATCCAAATAGTCAATGGCCACCTCAAAATGGAAATTGGTACGGCAGTCTGCCGGCAGGTTCAGCAGATACTGCAAGATGGGCAGGAAATGGGATTTCTTCGCATTGAAAGTCCTGTCCACAAACTTGACCTGCCGCACATCATGGGCTACAAAGAAAGCCAGTTCCCGGAAAACCCGGTCCAGTGGCAGGAAACGCACCCCTGCCGTGGCACAGGACAGACAGTAAGCACAGGAAAAAGGACAGCCACGGCTGGTTTCGTAATAGAGAATCCGTTCTTTGATTTCCTCCATTTCCTCTGCCCGATAGGCAAACGGCACCTTTTCCGCAAAATCCGCGACAGTCACATCCCGGCCGGTGCAGATTTGACCAGTCAGGCCGCGCCAAGCAATCCCAGGGATTTCTGACTGGTCAAGCTGGGCATTGACCTTTGACCGGTCAAAATCCGCTGCCTGCAAAGACTTGACTAGTTCCGGCAGTGCTTCTTCCCCTTCGCCCCGGCAGACATAGTCCACCATGGGAAATTCCGTCATGAATCCAGTCACACCGTAGGAAACCTCAGGGCCGCCACAGATGATGATGGTATCTGGCAAAGCCGCCGACAGGAGCTTCAGCAGGCTTTTGACCAATTCGATATTCCAGATATAGCAGGAAATCCCCAGCACCTTGGGTTGGGCAGCATAAATCTCCCCCAACATCGCCAATAATTGATGATTGATGGTCAGTTCCATGATTTCCGAACCGGGCACCGCCTCCCGCAGGTAGCGGACAGAAAGAGATGTATGGGAATATTTGGCATTGACCGCCAGCCAGAGAATCTTATCCTTTAACATTACATTCCTCCTCAAGGTATAATTAAATGGCAGTTTGTTAGTGCGAGCTGGAACACAATTCGTTACAAAGCAGTGGGGCGGCGGTGGGAATACTTTTTCGCCGCTCCACTAAATGACCCGCCAGCAGAAGTGCGCATCTTCCAGCTACCCGCGCCGGGCAGGCCAACGGCGCTCCAATCAACGAAGCTTCCAGCCAATGCTGTTTGCGGGCCAGCCTTCACTTCGTTCAGGCAGTCGTTCCGTCGGTGAAAAAGCATCCCCACCGCCACCCAACGTTACGTTTGAGTATATTGCTATGTTCCGGCTGTAAGGTGCAAGCACATCGATGTTCTTGTTACAGGAGAACCGAGTTCGTGTCAATTGCCAAAATCGTGACGGGGGGGCGAACGGGGGAGTGCTTTTTCTGTGGGAGCGACCGTCTGAGCGCAGCGAAGACCGGCCCGACGCAGGCAGCAGCTAAAGAGCACGCTGAAAGACGCGCCGCTGGCCTGCCCGGCGCAATCCAGCTAAACATCTCTAACCTTACAGGGAGGGTCGTTTAGCGGAAACAGAAAAAGCACTCCCCCGTGACCCCCTGCTGCGTATGAACGGGATACCTTCAGCACGAACTAAACTACAAACTGCAATTGTCGAAAAAATTCCGTTGGCACGTTATGAATGAACTGCTCCCCCTATGAGAACAATATCATGCTTTACTGCATCTCATAGGGGGAGCATATCCTTCTGGCAACGAACTTTTTAAGGAGTTATTTCACAAACCTTTAATATTCTCTTTTACAACTTTGCAATCTCGTGCAAGGTTTCTACAATCAGATCCACCTGTGGTTTGACCGTTTCCAGCAGCAGGCGTTCCTTGGGGCTGTGGATATCCATGGTAGTCACACCGATGGACACCATATCGAGCTGCGGATTCTTGCGGAAGTGCCAGCCGCATTCGAGGCCAGCATGGATGGTTTCCACCTTCATATCCTTGCCGTTCTGTTTCTTGAAGGTATCCGCCATGATTTTCGCCAGCTTGCTGTCCTTGTTTTCCTTCCAACCTGGGGACTGTGTGCCGATATGCGCCGTGAAGCCCGTCAGTGCTCCCCATTCCTCAGCCATGAAACGGAACTCATCAAGCTTCTGATCTACAGCAGAACGCGGGAAATACTGGATTTTCACTTCCGTGTCCGTCGTTTCAACCACACCCAGATTAGCGGAAGTCTCCACCAGGCCCGGAATTACTGTGGACATGGCGAAAGTGCCCGTGTGCAGGATGGTCAGCAGGCGAATCAGACGCGTCTTATCACCGGCCGTCATGACCTGTTCCGGTGCAGCCACGCCGGTCAACACGAACTGTGCATGCGGATCTACGCTGCCATACATCTTGTTGAAACGCTCCTGCTGATCCTTGAGAACCTTTTCAATCGCTTCTTTGTCCAAATCCGTAACAATCGTCATACGGGCATCATCAGGGATGGCATTGCGGGCCTTGCCGCCATTGAAAGCTGCCAGTTCCACTTCACCAACTCCGGACAGCTCTGCCAACGTCATGGCCAGCGTGCGGATGGCATTGCCCCGGCCGTCGCCGATGCGCTCGCCAGAATGGCCGCCTAAGAGGCCCTTGACTTCAATCTGCCAGCTTGCAGACAATTCCGGTTTCACCCACTTCACCTCACGGGTGAAATCAAGATTGACACTGCCGGCACTGCCAACGGTCAGTTCATCATAGTTTTCTGAATCACAGTTGATGAGGAATTTGGCGTCCTGCAGGTGCTTAGCATCCAGATGGATGGCCCCCGTCATGCCCTGTTCTTCATCTACCGTCACAATCATGCGCAGAGGGCCATGATCTTTGGCATTCTTCATGATGTAAATAGCTTCAGCCACGCCAATGCCATCATCAGCACCCAGGCTCGTACCATCAGCCCGCAGGAATTTCTCATCGCGCACCAGCTTGATGGCATCCTTGAGCGGGTCAAAATCCACGCCTTCAGCAGCTACGCAGACCATATCCATATGCCCCTGCAGGATGGTAAGCGGTGCCTGTTCAAAGCCCGGGCAGGCGGCCTTATCGGCGATGATATTATTTTTCTCGTCCTGTGTCACTTTCAGCCCCAATTCCTGCAGATAACCTTTCAGGAAATCACTGACAGCCTGTTCATGACCAGACTTGCGGGGAATCGCGGCAAGTTTGGCAAATTCTGCTAATACGCCTTCTAAAATCTCGTTGTTCTGTTCCATAATATCTCCACCTTTATACATAGAAATAGACCAGACAATCCCCACAGGACTGCCTGGTCTAACTAATAACTAAATTATCTACGGGCAGCTATCAATCCTTCAGTGCCAAAGTCATGGCTTCTGCCACATCCACCCCATTGGGCACATAGAGCATAATCTGATTGGAAATGCGTTTTGCCGAACCATCCAGAACATAGCACACGCCGTTCACGAAATCACAAATACGGCGCTGTTCCAGAGCCTCAATCTGTTCGTAATTCACCACGCATGCTTTGCCAGCCTTGAGATCATCCGCAATCGCCGTCACCTGGTCAAAGTTCTTCGGTGCAAAGATCTGCATCTTGAGCTGCGGCTGCTTCGTAGTATGCACAGTCAGCTGCGGCTGCTTTTTCTTCTGACGGAAAACCGGCTCCTGCATATAGCTGGAACGTTCCACGCGAATGGGGTCACCATTGGCCACCTTGTATTCCTCTGCATAGCTGGTGCTTGCTGCAGTACTCTGACGGTTGGCCTTTGCTGACTTCTGCTGCTGTTTGGCTGCTTTTGCCTCTTCCTCCGCTTCTTCTGCGTAATCAATCTCGTCCTCTTCAGGAATAGGCATTATGAGATCCGCCAATCCCATCAACTTGTCTGTAATCTTTGACACTGCCCCCATCTTCAATCGTCCTTCCAGTAATTTAGTAGTTTATTTCACTCGTAGTCAAATACATCAACAACTAATTCCATTTAACTTATCCTATGATACCATAGTTCTTTCTAAAATGCAAAATTCCTGCCGAAAAATATTTTCAGCAGGAATTTTTTTCAATCGAAAGAATTAGCCCTTACGAGCATTTTTGGCTGCACGACCACGTACCGTACGGTCCAGGATAGTCTTACGCAGACGGATGTGTTCCGGCGTAACTTCTACCATTTCATCATTGTTGATGTATTCAATAGCCTGTTCCAGAGAAAGGATTCTCGGCGGCGTCAGGCGGATTGCCTCATCAGAGGAAGACGTACGCATGTTGGATACGTTCTTCTTCTTGCAGGGGTTGATATCGATATCGTTATCGCGGGAGTTCTCACCAACGATCATGCCTTCATAGACCTGCTCGCCCGGCTCGATGAACATCACGCCGCGATCCTGCAGGGAGAAGATACCATAACCAGTGGTTTCGCCCTGTTCGAAAGCAACCAGAGAACCACGGGTACGGCCCGGGATGTCGCCTTTGTACGGAGCATAGCCATGGAACACATGGTTCATGATACCGTTACCCTTCGTGCTCGTGAGGAGCTCGGAACGGAAACCAATCAGGCCACGGGCCGGAATCGTGAACTCGAGGCGCATGTAACCAGCCGTCTCCGTCATGTTCGTGAGCTCAGCCTTACGGGTGCCGAGGCCTTCCATAACAGCGCCCATGTATTCCTGCGGCACTTCAACCGTCAGGTTCTCGATTGGTTCGCAGAGCTGGCCGTTGATGGTCTTGTATACAACTTCCGGCTTACCAACCTGCAGTTCATAGCCTTCACGGCGCATGGTTTCGATCAGGATGGAGAGATGCAGCTCACCACGGCCAGAAACCTTGAATACATCGGCGGAATCCGTTTCTTCAACCTTCATGGCCACGTTGGTCTCGATTTCCTTGAAGAGACGGTCACGGAGGTGACGGGACGTTACGAACTGACCTTCACGGCCAGCAAACGGACTCGTGTTGACACCAAAAGTCATGGACAGAGTCGGCTCATCGATGTTGATGGTCGGCAGAGCTTCCGGATTTTCTGCATCTGCTACGGTGTAACCGATGGATACATCACCGAGACCAGTCAGGGCAACAATCTCACCCATGCCAGCTGCCTCGGATTCTACACGCTGCAGGCCCTGATAGGTGAATACCTTGCCGATACGAGCCTTGGTCTCCTGGTCACCATTGATGATGGCAACTGCCTGATTCGGTTTTGCCGTACCGCGGATGATACGGCCGATAGCCACGCGGCCTACGAAAGCATCGGATTCCAGCGTGGTAACCATCATCTGCAGAGGAGCGTCCGGATCACCATGGGGAGCCGGGATTTCCTTGACGATGGTTTCCATCAGCGGCTGCAGGTTGTCATTGTCATCATCCATGCTGTACTTGGCAATACCATCACGAGCCGTAGCATAGATAACCGGGAAATCGAGCTGATCATCATCAGCATCCAGTTCCATGAAAAGTTCGAGAACTTCATCATAGACATCATCCACACGCTGGTTCGGTTTATCAATCTTGTTGATAACCACGATCGGCTTCAGCTTCTGTTCCAAAGCCTTACGCAGAACGTACTTCGTCTGAGGCATCGGGCCTTCAAAGGCATCTACCAGCAGTACAACGCCGTCAACCATGTTAAGAACACGCTCAACTTCGCCGCCGAAGTCAGCATGGCCCGGGGTATCCACGATGTTGATCTTGACACCGTTATACATAACAGCCGTGTTCTTGGACAGGATCGTGATGCCGCGCTCGCGCTCGATGTCGCCGGAGTCCATGACACGTTCAGCAACCTGCTCGTTGGAACGGAACACATGGCTCTGCTTCAGCATGCCATCAACCAAGGTCGTCTTACCATGGTCAACGTGAGCGATAATGGCAATGTTTCTCAAATTTTCATTGGTCGTCATACTCATTTTAGTGTAATCTGCCTCCTAATATAAAACAAGAAAGGATACAAAAATGTATCCTCACTTCAACTCAACATAACATACAAATTTTATCCTAAGGCGCCTTCCCTGTCAAGGATTTTCTGACATTATTCCAGTTCCAGCCCAACTGGGCAGTGGTCGCTGCCGAAAATCTCATTGTGGATGGTCGCATCCTTGATCTTTTCCTGCATGCGCTTGGAAGCCACGAAATAATCAATGCGCCATCCGGCGTTGGTATCCCGGGCTTTCCTGAGATAGGACCACCAGGTGTAGATCCCCGTACGCTCCGGATACAGGGTGCGGAAGGTATCGATAAAGCCAGCTTCCAGAAGCTCGCCAAACTTTGTCCGTTCCTCATCCGTAAAACCAGCATTATGATGATTTGTCTTGGGGTTCTTGAGGTCAATCTCCTGATGGGCCACATTCAAATCCCCACAAATGACCACGGGCTTCTTTTCATCCAGCTTCATTAAATATTCCCGGAAAGCGTCCTCCCATTCCATGCGGTAGGAAAGGCGCTCCAACTCCCGCTTGGAATTAGGCGTATAAACCGTCACCACAAACATTTCGGGAAACTCCAGGGTGATTACCCGGCCTTCATGGTCATGTTCCTCGATGCCCAGACCATAGGTGACGTTCAGCGGCTCGATGCGGGAGAACACCGCCGTGCCGGAATAGCCTTTTTTCTCGGCGCTGTTCCAGTACTGCTTATAGCCCGGCAGGTCCAAAATCGCCTGTTCCGGCTGCATCTTCGTTTCCTGCAGGCAGAACACATCAGCGTCCAGCTTGCAGAATGACTCCATAAATCCCTTTTTCAGACAGGCCCGCAGGCCATTGACATTCCAGGAAATTAACTTCATCGTCTACGCCTCCCCATTACGGCAACGTCTTGAACTGTCCCACTGGCCAGAATACCAGCATAGCCTTGCCCTTGATGAGATCCAGCGGCACAAAGCCCACATCGGCAAAGCGGCTGTCCTCGGAGTTATTGCGGTTATCCCCCATCACGAAGACCGTGCCTTTCGGTACTGTGGATTTCGGATATTCGCTACGAGTCGGTTCCAGGATATAATCCTCATTCAGGAGCTGGTCATTGACAAAGACCTTGCCCGCCTTGATTTCGATGGTATCACCAGCCGTGGCAATCACACGCTTGATGAAATCACGGCTCCTGTCACGGGGATATTCAAACACGAGAATCTCATTTTTCTGAGGCTCACGGAAGTTGTAGATAAACTTATTGACCACCAGCCGTTCCTGAGATTGGAGCGTCGGCCGCATGGACGGGCCATCCACGATATATAATTCCACGATGAACTCGCGGATAAAGAAAGCCAATACCACCGCAATGACGATGGAAATCAGCCAATCCTTTGCTTCTTCGCCTAATGAACTCATAAAGGGTTCCTCCTCTTTTTGTATTTGCTTATCTTACGCAAAAAGTAGGGACTGCTCGGAAGCAGTCCCTACCGTTACGCAGATTAGCGTTTTTCTTTGATACGAGCAGCTTTACCCGTAAGGTTGCGCAGATAATAAAGTTTTGCACGACGGACAACACCGCGGCTAACAACTTCAATCTTAGCAATACGCGGAGAATGAACCGGGAACAGACGTTCTACGCCGATGCCGTAGGAAATACGACGAACGGTGAAAGTCTCACGAACGCCAACGCCCTGACGAGCGATTACGCGGCCTTCGAATACCTGAATACGCTCACGGTTACCTTCGACGATCTTTGCATGTACGCGAACCTTGTCGCCAGGTGCAAAAACGGGAATGTCGCTGCGGAGCTGTTCTTTCTCCAGAGTCTCGATGATGTTCATTTTTATTTTCCTCCTTAACCAGACGTTCGTGGCTGGCTCATGCCAACTCAGAGGACCGCCCACATACCTAGATAGTTTACCATAAAAAAAATCCCCTATCAATACCTTGAGAAAATATTTTTTCACAAGATTTGACCCGCCCCTGATCGGGAGGTATAATTGTAGTCAGTCTATATTTTATGGAAGAAAACAAGGAGAACAACTATGAGTCTTGACGGCTTTTCCATGCGACCTCTGGTTCGTGAGCTGAATGACCAGCTCGCAGGCGGCCGCATCGATAAGATAACCCAACCCAATAAACAATCCATCATCCTGTCCATCCGGCAGCCGGGACAAAATCATCAGCTGCATATCAGCATCAATTCCCAGAATCCTGCCGCTCATATCATGGAGAAGAATCTGGAAAATCCGCCGGAACCGCCAGTATTCTGCATGGTGCTCAGGAAACAGCTGGAAACCGGCCGCATTGCCGCTATCCGCCAGCACGGTCTCGACCGCCTGATCCTGATGGATATCGACTCCATCGCTGCTGGCGGCAAGATTGTGACCAAAACGCTGGTCATGGAACTCATGGGCAAGTACAGCAACATCATCCTCGTACAGGATGGTGTCATCATCGATGCCCTGCGCAAGATTGGCAACAACAGCAGCCGTGTGCGCACGGTACTGCCCGGCGATACTTATGAACTGCCACCCGGACAGGATAAACTCGACCTCTTCACCACGGATCTGGCTCAGGTCATGGCGCGGATCAAGGAAGCAGACCAGGAAGAACGTCTCGACAAGGCTATCTTAGGTGCCTGCATGGGCTTTGGCCCCGTATCTGCCAAGGAAGTCTGCTTCTGTGCCGGCTTTGCCCCGAGTACCAGAATGCATACGCTGGACGAAGCTGACTTTCATTCCATAGAAACAGCACTGGACGAAATCCGTCAGGCCGCCACCAACGAAGGAACAAAACCGGTGATCCTGCTGGACGAAAACCAGAAAGTGCTGGCCATGGCCTCCTTCCCCCTCCATTACCTGCCGCAGGCTGTCACACTGGACTTTGATACCATCAGCGCCATGCTGGAAAAAGCCAATGCACTGGCCGGCAGCTACGTACTCCCCGACAAAGATCGCTTCAAGAAATTGGTCAAAAACGAACTGCATCGGGCAGAAAACAAACTGGTAAAATTAGATGAAGAGATTGCCGCCGCGGAAAATGCCGAGGAATATAAAATCAAAGGCGACAATCTCATGACTTATCAATACCAATATAATGACCATGAAGATGCCGAAATCACCGTGGCCAATATTTACAGTGAAACCGGTGAGGAAATCACGATTTCCTTAGACCAGCGCTTCACCATCATCCAGAATATGCAGCTCTGCTATAAGAAATATGACAAGCTCAAGCGGGCGCAGGAACTCCTGCAGGTACAGCGGCAGGAATGCGAAGCCTCCATCAGCTACCTCGAAAGCATTGAAGCTTCCCTCTCCGCTTCATCCAGCCTTGGCGAAATTGCCGAAATCCATAATGAACTCGTGGAAGGCGGTTATCTGCGGGAAAAACTCAAGCGCAAGAACAATGACAAGCCCTCCCATCCCTTCCGTTTCACCACGCCGGATGGCCTGCAGATTCTCGTGGGCAAGAACAACTACCAGAACGATAAGCTGACCTGCAAGACCGCCAGCTTCAACGATACCTGGTTCCATACCCAGAATATCCCCGGCTCCCATGTGATCGTACGCAATGGCGGCGAAGAACTTAGCGAGGACAATATCCTGCTAGCCGCCAGCCTCGCCGCCCATTTCAGCAAGGCACAGGGTTCTTCCAAGGTTCCCGTGGACTATACGGAAATCCGCTACGTCAAGAAACCTTCCGGCAGCAAACCGGGCTTTGTGATCTTCACCAACCAGAAAACTTTATATATCACTCCCGATGAACAGGAACTGGCCCCCATCCTGGCCCAGGATCCTCAGCAATGAATAAACAACGAAATGCAAAAAAATTCCCCTAAGGAACTACAAAACCGATATCCGTTCGTACGTTCCTCAGGGAATAAGCAGGAGAGTGTATATCAGGCTATAACCTGACCGGCATCTGCAGCGCCGAAATCCCGGCAATGCAAGATGCCTTTTTTGCTGATCGCCTCCTTTCCATATCTGCCCTTATCCTCGCCTACCGGACAGGCGGCAATGCAGCGACCGCAGGGATAATGGAACTCCTGTTTGAGCCGCTGATGGCAGAGTGCACATTTATGCTTATCCATGCGGGCGATGATCTGCCCCTTGACTGGGGAGAACACCTGCATGGGACAGGCCTTGACGCAGATCTTGCAGCCCAGGCAGATATCTTCTTTGAGCATCTTATCTGCGGGCAGGTCGGCGTCCGTAATCACGGACACCAGCCGGATGCGGGAGCCGTATTTCTTCGTCAGCAGGGTGTGGTTCATGCCCACCGTGCCCAATCCCGCATAAAGCCCCGCCAATACCTGGGAAAAAGCCGCTTCGGGCCGCTTCACGAGCGCCGATATATCCCCGTAGCAATCCCGGGGAAAGAAATGGGCCCGGTAACCTTCCTCATTGAGAAAGTTCGCGATGCGATAGGCGGCATGATCCAACAGACGGTTGGTCGTATTATATAACTCCGAATAAACTACGGAAGGGGTTGTCTCAATCATCGAAGGAAAGATCTGCATGCCCATGACGATGACATTGCGGCTCCAGGGCCAGATGTTCTGGGGCCAGAAGTCCGGACTCTGATGAGGCTCCTGCTCCCAGCGTTCCACAGGAGCTATCCCCAGCATATTGATATCCATGGCCTTGGCCCGGCGTTTGATCTTTTCCTTCAGCTTAACCCGGTCTGACCTGGGCATATCCATTCCTCCTCAAATCTTTGCCAATGCTGCATCGAGTTCTGCGATGATGTCTTCCACCTGTTCCAGCCCCACAGACAGGCGCAGCTGCCCTAAGGTAATGCCTGCCGCCGCCAGGTCCGCCGGCGGATAAAAGCGATGGGAGGTCTTGGCCGCATAGGAAAGCGTGGTAGCCGTCCCCGCCAGGCTGGGTACGTATTTGATTGTCGGCAGTTCCCGGATAACAGTAGCCGCCTCCTGCTCGCCACCTTTGAGATTAAAGCTCAGCATGCCGCCGTAAAGCCCCGGGGCAAACTGGGCCGTGGCCCGCTTGTAGCTGGGTGATGAGGGCAGGCCGGGATAAAAGACCTTCTCGATCTTGGGATGTTTTTCCAGGAACTCTGCCACCTGCAGGGCATTGCGGGAATGCGCCGTCACCCGGAGATTCAGGGTGCGCAGGCTCCGGGCCAGCAGCCAGCTATCCTCGGCTCCCAGCACCGCCCCGTAAAGAGTCAGTGTCTTATGGATCTTATCGATAAGTTCCTGCGAGCCTGCCGCAGCGCCGCCCACGATATCACTATGGCCGCCCAGATATTTCGTAGCACTGTAGAGCACCACATCAGCCCCCAAGGCCGCGGGTTTGACCACCACCGGCGTGGCAAAGGTGTTGTCCACTAAAAAGAGCAGGTCATGCTCATGAGCTGTTTTGGCCACCGCAGTCAAGTCCGGTACTTCCATCAAAGGATTACAGATGGATTCCGTATAGATGAGTTTCGTCTCCGGCCGGATAAAGTCTGCGATATTTTCATGCAGGAAATCCACGAAGGTCACGCTGACACCGAACCGGGCCAGTTCGTTCGCTAAAAAATCATGGACGCCGCCATAGAGCACCGGCGAGGAAATGATATGGTCGCCCTGCTGCACAAAGGTCAGGATACTCAGGGCAATGGCCGACATGCCCGATGAAAACACCAGGGCGGCTTCCGTCTCATCAGCGGCGGCAATGATCTCGCTCACCGCCTCCGTGTTGGGATGCTTGATGCGGCTGTAGATATAGCCATCATCCTCCCCCTCATAGATGCGGTCCACCGAAGGCACATCATCAAAGGCAAAGACCGAAGTACGGTAGATGGGCAGCACCTCCGGCACGGAGGAAGATTTGGCTACCTGCTTGTAGAACTGCCCATCCCCGGTATGATTCAGACTGGTATTCAGATTTTTTCCCATATTCATTCCCCCTGCGTAATCAATGTGTGTTCTTCGCGGCCAGCCGGTTGCCCAGGAACTGGATCAGGCAGACGATAGCCACCAGCACGATGACCGTGCCCACAGTCACATCCTCCTGAAAGCGGTTGTGGCCATAGCGGATGGCAAAGTCACCGAGACCGCCAGCTCCTACCGCCCCGGCCATGGCCGTGAGGCCAATCAGGCTGATGGTGGTAAGTGTCGTAGCCCGCACCAAAGGCGCAATGCTTTCCCGCAGATAGACCTTGAAGATCACTTCCCAGGGACTAAGCCCCATGGCCTGCGCTGCTTCGATAACCCCGGTGCCGATTTCCGTCAGCGCCGATTCCACCTGCCGGGAGAAGAAGGGCACAATGCCAAAGACCAGCGGGATGATGGCGCCCTTCACACCAATGCCCGTGCCCACCACGATCCTGGTGACGGGCAGGAGCAATGTCAATAAGATAATGAAGGGAATGGAACGGAAGGTATTGATGGCCTTGTCGATGAACTGATAGACCTCCCGGCGTTCCAATATGCCGCCGGGCTGGGTGACGATCAAGGTCACCCCGAGAATGATGCCCAAAACAAAGGATATGCCCCCGGAAATTCCCACCATCACGAAAGTATCGATAATCGCCTGATAGAACTCAGGCAATTTCTGCATAAGGTTTGGAAACAACAGATTCAGCAGTTCCATCTTTGATTACCTCCACATCCACATTACGCTGGCTCACATATTTCAAGGCCTGCTTCAACTGGCCTCTGCCTCCCTTGATGATGGCCACGGTGCCGCCCAAAGGTTTCCCCTCGACCAGCTCCACATCACTGAACAGGATATTCACCGTCACCTCGAATTTCCTGGAAATATACGAAATCAGGGGCTCCGATACATTGGTTTCCTGATAGCGCATCTTTACCAGCTGTTCATCATGGTCAAGCGCCACGATCTCGGTCTTGTCCTCAATAAGCTGATAGATTTCCGACAGATTGGAAGTGGTATGGATGAAGTTGCGCGTGATTTCCTGCACGGGATGAGCAAAGAGCGAATACACGGTGTTTTCCTCCACCACCCGTCCATGTTCCATGACCGCCACCCGATGGCAGAGTTTCTTGATGACATCCATCTCATGGGTGATGACCACCACAGTGATGCCCAGCTCCGTATTCAGCCGGGCCAGGAGTTTCAAAATGGATTTCGTGGTCTGGGGGTCCAAGGCACTGGTGGCCTCATCGCAGAGCAGGATTTCCGGGTCAGTAGCCAGCGCTCTGGCAATAGCCACCCGCTGCTTCTGCCCGCCGGAAAGCTGGGAAGGATAGGCTGCCGCCCGGTCCTCCAGCTCCACAAAAGCCAGCAGTTCATTTACCTTCCGGGCAATCTCTTCTTTGGATAAACCGCTGTTTTCAATGGGCAGGGCAACATTCTGCGCCACGGTACGGGAGGGCATCAGATTGAACTGCTGGAAAATCATGCCGATTTTCTTGCGCTGTTCCCGCAATTCCTTCGGAGATAATGTCAGCATATCCACACCGCCCACAATGACGCGGCCGGAGGTAGGACGCTCCAAAAGATTGATGCAGCGCACCAGGGTGGATTTACCAGCCCCGGAGAAACCGATAATGCCATAAATCTCCTTATCCTCAATGGTCAGGTTCACATCGCGAACCGCCGTGACCTCCTTATCTTTCAGCTTGAATGTCTTGTTGATATCTTTCAGTACAATCATCCCTGCCACCTCATTTCATCAGCGCTCCCAGGCGGGAATATACTGGCCGTGGAAATCCTTCTTGTAGATTTCCTTGGTCGTATCCGACTGGTAGGCTTTGACAATTTCCTTGTAGAGTTCCTTATCCTTATCTTCCGTTCTGGCGGCAATCACATTGAAGTAGTCATTGCCTTTGTAGTATTCCACACCGTCTTTGAAAATAGCATCCTTATCCGGGTCCAAACCAGCATCTACGGCGTAGTTGCCGTTGACGATAGCCGCCGTCACATCCGGCAGCAGGGAGGCCGTCTGGGACGCATCCACCTGCACGATTTCAATCTTGGCGATGTTTTCCTCGATATCGGAAAGTTCCGGCGTCGTGCCTGCCGTGCTCTTGAGGCGGATCAGGCCAGCAGCCTGCAGGACAGTCAGCGCACGTCCAAAGTTTACGGTGTCGTTAGGCACGGCAATCTTGTCTCCTGGCTTGATTTCCTTGATATCATGGATATTCTTGGAATAGAGGTTCAAAGCCGACAGCATGGTGTCACCGATAGCGGTAATCTCATAGCCATGCTTCTTGATCTCATTGTTCAGGAACTTGTAATGCTGGAAGGCATTAAGCTCGATTTCTTTATTGGCCAGTGCTGCGTTGGGCTGGGTGTAATCCGTAAAGACCACCAGCTCTATGTCCACATTCTTCTCCTTGAACTTGTCGATGATGGGCTTCCAGATGACTTCCTCGGCAGAACTGGATACGCCAATCCGCACCTTCTGCACGTCAGCACTCTTGCTGTCCCCACAGCCAGCGGCCACCACGCCGATTACCAATACCAGAGCAAGCAATAATCCCTTTGCTAACTTCTTCATAAAATCAACCCTCTTTCAAATTTTCTTCTATTAATCATTCCGCCCTAAGTATTCCAGCGCGTAATTAATATGCAAATCTGCGGCGATGTCCACCGCTTCTTCTGCCGGTGCCAGCTTCTCGCTATGAAGCACCCTGGCAGATGCAGAACCTTCCGGATAGACACCCACATGAGCATAAGCTCCTTGGCTTTCCTGCAGGTATTCGGAAAAATCATCCCCGGCAAAGCCAAAAATGGGTGCCTCGCTGATCTCCACCTTGTCTTTTCCCAGGAGGCTTGCGGCCACTTGAGCCACCTCCTGCCGGGCTGTCTCATCGTTAATCAGCGCCCGGGCAAAGCAATCGTATTCGCAGAGTACCTGCACGCCATAGCTGAGCCCCGCACTGTCAGCCAGCTCACTGATCTTTTTCTTGAGCTGCTGGCGGCTGTCTTCGGAAAAGGCCCGGAAACTGCCTTCGATAACGGCATGGTCCGCTATGATATTGTAGGAAGTGCCCGCCTTAAAGGTGCCGATGCCGATATTGATGGGCTCCGAGGCTGGCAGCAGCCTGCCGGGAAGCTTAGCGATTTCCCCCACCAGCAAGGCCCCGGCCTGCAGGGCATCCCGTCCCAGATGAGGCTTGGATGTATGGGCCTTCCTGCCCGTAAGGGTGATGCGAAAGAAATCACAGGAAGCCGCATCGGCTTTCCGCGAGAGCACCACCTTGCCCACCGGCACATCGGGCGCGATATGCACCCCGAAGGCCCGATCGTAACCTTTGGTCAGCCCCTGCTCCTGAAAATACTGGGCGCCATGACCAAACTCCTCCGCCTGCTGGAAAGCCAGCAGCACCGTGCCGGAAAAGCTATCCTTCAACTCTGCCAGTTTCTTGGCCGCTGCCAGCAGCGCCGCTGTATGGATATCATGGCCGCAGGCGTGCATGATGCCGGGATTCACGGATTTATAGGGAAGGTCCGTCTGTTCCTCAATGGGCAGGGCATCGATATCCGCCCGCAGCAGGATCTTCCGGCCATTATCCTGATGGCCCTTTATCCAGCCATAAGTCCCCGTCTCCCCGACAGCCTGATACTCAATGCCAAACTCCCGCAGCTTTTCCCGGATAAATTTGGCTGTGTCGTATTCCTGCCCGCTGAGCTCCGGGTACTGATGGAGATACCGACGGCTCTCCCGGGCAAATTCTTTATCGCAATGCTGCATATCCGTCACCTCATTTCTTTCAGGAAACCCAAGCTTCATGCGAAACAGTGTTTCGCACTGCGCCCTTACACGAACACTAAGCTCCCACTGCGCCTTTGGCTTGTACTCGCTAAGTGTTCATAGTAAAAAGAGGTTTTGCACAGAAAATGCTTCTATGCAAAACCTCTGGTTCTTCCAGTCAGTTTCCTCGCTTGACGATGACCTTATGTTACACTATTACACCAATCATGTCAATAGGTGTAAACAAAATTTGCCCAAAAATTTTTCCTCAACTGTATTTTACAGTGCCTGTCATGGCCGCAATATTCTGCACCGGAGTTTTGGTAGACAGGCCGCAGGCCGGGCTGATGATATCAATCTTATTGTTCACCAGTCGTTCCGTCACCTGCTGTATCACATCTGGTGTCTGCAGCTGCAGGGCAAAGGTGCTGACATTGCCCATGACCACACCGCCATCCCGCACCTCTTTGATATCTAGCAGATTGACCATGGCATCGGTGCTGATGGCATCCCCCCGGATAGCGGACAATGGTTTTTTCACTGCGTCCAGCCGCCCGCAGATATGCACGATGGCCTTGGTATCCATGGCATGGATGGCATCCAGCAGCTTGTTGAGATAAGGTACGGCGTAGTCACCGAACATCTTGGGGCCAAGGATTTCTCCCGTGGCCGTGGGATCTGCAATGGTGATCACCGAAAAACCACTGTCCACCAGCACCCGGGCATATTCGATCAGGAAATCCGTCACATAATCCAGCACCCGATGGGCATTCTCCTTATCCTTCCGCAGCTCCTTCAGGAACACCATGGGGTCTACGATGGAAGCCGCTGTAGATACCGGTCCCGTGAGGCTGCCGATAACGGGAATATCCGGCTGCTGCCGGCTGATGGCAAAACCAGCCTCCGCAATAGCCGCAATCCGCCCCTCTTTCACCAATTCCTTCGGATCACGCTGGATGACATCGGCGCTATGTGCATAGTATTCCTTGGCAATCTTGGGTTCGCAGTCGTGATTGCCAAAATCGATCTCGCTGCCCAGGATTTCCGCTTCCACGGTCATGCAGTAAGGAATACCGAAGTTCTCAAAACCCGTACGCTGCTGCACCGCCGTGGAGAGCCTGGCCATGTCCGCCGCACTCTTATGCACGTCCGGGAAAAACAACCCGCATTCATCCATCACATCGGTGGTAGCGCTGTTCATCATGCCGCCGGGGCAGATGACCGGCGGGCGGTCAACAGTTTTTCCTGCCAGCACCCGGTCCAGTCTTTCTTTCGGCGATAGTTCATTCATAGGTATCCTCCTAAGCCGTCTGTCTGACCTTTTCTTCCATTCCCACCAGTTCCTTGGCAATGCGGGCGGCTTCAGCCGCATTCACCGCATAGGCATCGGCTTTTATTTTCTTGGCAAAGCCTGGCGAGATGGGACCGCCGCCAATGACCACCTTGTAGTTTTCCCGTAGATGCATTTCTTCCAGCAGGTCAATGACCTCCTTCATGGCCGGCATGGCTGTGGTCATCAGGGTGGACAGGGCAATGATCTCGGCCTCATGCTCTTTGGCTGCCTGCAGGAAGGCCTGGGGCTTGATATCCCGCCCCAGGTCGATAACCTCAAAACCGGCGCTTTCCAGCATGATCTTCACGAGGTTCTTGCCGATATCATGGGTATCCCCTTCCACCACGCCAATGACCACCACATGTCTTTCGCTGTTTTCCTGACGGACAATATGGGGTTTCAGGATATCGATGCCCGCATACATGGCATCGGAACAGAGCAGCAGTTCCGGGATGAAATATTCCTCCTGCTCATAAAGCTCCCCCACCTTGTCCATGCCCCGGGAAAGGCCATCTTCGATGGCCGCATAGGCATCGTAACCCTCTGCTACCACCTGGCGGGCCAGTTCTGCCGCCCGGTCTTCATCCATGTCCACCACAGCCTCATAGAGTCCCTGGTGCAGTTCCTGCTCAGTTGCCATAATTTCTTTCCTCCTCATCAGCCAGTGATTCCCTAAGCTGTAATTGATACACGCCCCCATTGCAAAGAGGACTGTAAGACCGCTGCACGCAGCCATGCCCCCAAAAACGCCCGCGGGACTTATGGATAGTTTCCAGCAAGGCTTCTCCATAAGTCAGCTGCAGCACATCAAATGCTATCTTATCCGAGGTACAAAAGCCGGCTTTTTCAAAGCCCACCGAAGTGACATTGCAAAGATGTATGGCTACCCTTTGCGTGGCCGCCTCCATTTCCTTCAGCACTTCCCAGGAGATCCTGCCGCAGATCTGTTGGTAAATCTGCGGCGAGACCAGACTGCTGGCCACCGTGGGGTCCGCATAGGAAAGCAGGCTTACCCCATGGTCTTCTGCCTCCTGGGCATAACGGGCCAGCTCCTTGCCAATCCGGGCGCATATCTGATGGAGCTTTCCGGGCTGCCGGTAAAGCCCCTTGTATATTTCCTTGGCCGAAATCAGTTGACCTAAAACGGTAAAGGGGCCTTCGATATTCAACATGATATTTTCTCCCCGGGCCTGCAAAATGGCAGCCGCCCGCAAGACCTCCGCCAGCCGCCCCTGGGAAAAATCCAAATGAGGCAATTCCTCAATATCTGCCAGCCGCTCATAACGGAAACGGGTAACCGCCGGCACGCCGTACAGAGAATTAAGGGATACCTCCGCCCCCAGGGCCTCGGCCTCGATGGTTACACAGAAGGGCAGCTTCACCCAGACATCGCGGTTCAGACGCTTGACTTCCAAGGCCGCCCGCACCATATCCTCCGCTTTGCTGAACACCGAGGTATATCTTGCTCCGGCATTGCGGCAGAGGTCTTCAGTGATGGGGCGTTCCGGCTCTCCCAGGCAGGGAAAATCCTCCTCTCTCATAGGCTCCTCCTTTCCCGTCAATCGGATTTCCCCTATGTCAGATGGGGGAAACTATCCTTGGCATGGGGAATGGCCAGCGCTTCCATGAAACGCGTCTGGAAGTCCGGCTCCACCGCCGTTTCCACAAATTCCACCTGCCTTGCGACACTGGCCGCCTCCCGGCGCTTGTCGATATCCAACAGGGCAATGCGGGCACCATCCCCGGCGGCATTGCCCACGGCCTTGACGTTATCCAGGTCACAGTCGGGAAACAGTCCCAAGGTCAGGGCACTCTGCTTGTTGATATAACTGCCAAAAGCCCCGGCCAGGATGACTTCTTCCACCTGCTCAATGCCGTATTTTTCCATCAGGTATTTCGCCCCCGTATAGATGGCTCCTTTGGCCAGCTGCACGGCCCGGATATCTCCCTGCTTGATGGTGATATCCTTATGGATGGCGGTTTCCTCCGCCCAGGCCAGCACATATTCCAGACGGCCATTCTCATCCTTGCGCACCCGGGGCGTTTCCAGCCTGCCGTTGATACGGCCGGCCTTGGAAATGATGCCCGCCGTATAGAGGGCCGCCACCACATCGATGATGCCGGAACCGCAGATGCCTTGGGCACCGGTGAATTTCAATTCAGGATACCAGGTCTCCTGTCCGATTACCTTATAGCGGGGTTCCTTGGTCTCCGCGTCTATCTCCACCCGCTCGATGGCGCCGGCTGCCGCCCGCATGCCAAAGGCAATCTGAGCGCCTTCCAGCGCCGGGCCGGTGGCACAGGAGGTGGATAACAGCCTGTCCTTATTGCCCAAATCAATCTCGCCATTGGTACCAATGTCGATGATGAGTTTTACCTTGTCGCTCTTATATGGTTCCTCAGCCAGCAGCACCGCCACATTGTCCGGCCCTACAAAGCCCGCTTCCACCGGCAGAGAATGGATATTGGCCGCAGGATTGATAGCAATTCCCAAATCCCTGGCCTTGATATCCAAAGGCTCACTGACCGTCGGTACAAAGGGCGAACGCCCCATGAACTTCGGCTCCAGCCCCAAAGTGAAATGGTGCATGGCCGTATTGTAAACCAGCACCATTTCATCCACCTCCAGGGGCTTGCGGCCAATCTTCGCCGTCATCTCCGCAGCCAGTTCGCTGATAGCCTTCAGCATGACCTGCTGCAGCTTGTCCCGGCCATCCTCATTGCTCATGGCATAGGATATGCGGGCCAGCACGTCTTCCCCATAGCCGATTTCCGGATTCATGCGGGAGGCCCGCCCCAGAAGCTCCCCTGTGGTCAGATCACAGAGGAATGCCGCCAGCGTAGTGGTGCCAATGTCAATAGCGATGCCCAGACTCGGGGCGGCTTCTCTGCCCGGCACCACCCGGATTACTTCCTGCTCCTGCCAGACCGTGACCGTAACTTGCCAGTCCTGCTGGCGCAAAATCTGCGGCAAATCGCGGAGTACGGTATAGTCAACGGTCAGATTCTCCAGTCCGTAGACCTGCGCCAGTGCATCCAACAGGCGCTGCCTGTCATCCCGGGCATCGTCCAGCGCAGCAGGCTCGATGGTCAGGCTGTACTGCTTCACCGCCGGATTGAGGCTGTAAGCACGCGTCTTCCCCTGTTCCAAGATCACCTGCTTGGCCGTGCGGCTTTCTTCGGGCACCGTCACCACCAAATCCGCATTAACCTGGGCCAGGCAGGCCAGCCGGTAGCCCCGCTCCAGCTCCTCCCGGCTGAAGAATTTTTCTTCCACCGGCGAAAGCGCTGACACATGGCCCCGGCTGGATGCAATGCCCAGTTTCTCAAAACGGCCTTCTTCCACGATAACCCGGCATTTGCCGCAGACACCTTTGCCGCCACAGACGGCTTCAATGCCCACCCCCAGCTCCTGGGCTGCCGCCAGCAGGGTTGTCCCTGCCAGCGTTCTGCCCCGCCTGCCGGAGGGTTGGAATACAATCTCTACGGTATCCGCCACATCATCCCCTCCTTTCCACAGGCTTGCTTATTGGATGGGCAGGCCCATTTCACGCAGCTCGGCCTTTACCTTGTTGTAGATGGCCAGATATTCCGGCTTGGGCTGTACGGTCTTCAAATCGTAAGCCGTGCGGAAGTCCCCGCCCACGGTATGCAGGGTGCGGTTGTCAATCAGCGGCTGATACTTGGGCAGGATACGGTTGACCAGTTCATTGGCCTGTACACGCGTCAGCCGCGCTTTGCCCACAGCCTTGCCCACTTCGGCGGCAAATCTTGCGCCTAAGCCGCCAGCCTGGTCGAGGCCTGCACTCTGATGCCCCGTGCCACCAGCCACCAAGAAGCCCAATGTCGCACTGCCAATAGCTCCGGCTGCCGTCTCCCAGAAGTATTCCTCACTGTTGATGCCTGCCGTCATCTGCCAGGCGGCACCGACCAATGCCGGGAAGTGGGTGTGCTTGCTGAAAGCCGCCCCGCCGTAGTTGGCCACATAGAGGGCGTACTTGCTGGAGTTGCTGAAATAGAGCGCATCGGTCGGCCAAGTGCCCAGAAGCGTCGGCTCGTAGAGCATCACATAAGCCAGGAGGTCGGCCACGCCATTTACGGCTGAAGTTGCCGGGCCGCCGGCGGCACCGCCGATATAAGCCTGCAAGATGCCCCAAATGTTGGCGCCATAGGAATGCCAGAAATAAGCGCGGCTCATCTGGTCATAGTCCGTCTTGAGCTGAGGCATGATGTAGACATGGCGCACATCGCCCTTCTTCACGCCCCAAAGGGGATTGGCTGCTGCCATTTCCGCCTGGAGATTCACTGGCGTGGAGCCGCCATCGGGAAGTCCCGGACGGCCCACCCGCCGTTTTATATCATTGACGACTGCCACATGCTGCTGTTCAGCCATCATTTCAAAGGGAGAACCCGGTTTGATGGGTATCCCGTTGATTTCCGTCTTCACGCCCTGGAAATGCACATAATCCACCAAAGGTTCCTGTGCATAGGACAGGGCAATCTTCTCATAAAGGTCATCGGAAATCGGTCCTAAGATGCGGCCCATAGTGCCCACCGGGGTTGGCCCGTTGTCGTAATCCTCAAAGCCCCGGTGCGGAATGGTTATCGCGTCCTGCCCTTCCCCTAAGGTCACGCTGCGGGGCAGGTTTTCCAAAGCCGCGTCGATTTCCTCTTCGGTAAAGAGAATGCGCCGTTCCGTGGATACATTCAGGATACCCACGTCCAAGAGCAGTTCCTTGCCGGCCTGCCAGATGGCATCCAGCTCGTCATCGTCCGTAGGAACCACTTTGCCTTCAGCGTACTCAATGCCGTATTTCTTGGTGAGTTCTTTCAGTCTCGGCCAATATACTTTCGTGTCAAATTCCTTCTGGAAGGTGATGGGGCCAGTCTCACCGCGCCCCCAATACTCGATGAATTTACCTTTTGAACCATGGCTCATAGTCATTTCCTCCGTTCCCCAAAACACTGGTGCTTATGCACTCTTATCTAAATCACGGATCTTGCTTTCAGCTTCAGGCTACATGCAGCAACCGCTTAGCTAAGTTTACAGTGGCGATGGCATCCTGACCGTAGCCGTCAGCGGCTATCTGGTCCGCCCATTCCTGGGTGACTACGCCGCCGCCCACCAGCACGATGAACTGGTCACGCACGCCCTTGGCCTCCAAAAAGTCTATCAGGTCCTTCTGCACCGGACGGGTGGTTGACATCAGCGATGCCGCCGCAATTACCTTGGCCCCCAGACGCTTGGCCTCTTCGAGGAAGCGGGACGGCGCCACATCCACCCCCAGATCGTAGACCTCGAAACCAGCCGTAGCCAAGAAGGTTGCCACCATGTCCTTGCCCACCTGATGGATATCCCCCTGCACCGTACCGATAACAATGGGAATGGCCTTCTTGCCTTCGGTGTTCTTCTTCTTGATTTCCGGCTCCAGTACGCTCAGGGCATTCTTGAAGGCATCGGATGCCAGCATGATTTCCGGCAGGAATACCTCCATGCGTTCAAACTTCACGCCCAATTCATTGAGACCGTCCGCCAGCACTCCCACCGCTTCCACGGGATCAATGCCCTGTGCCAGCGATTCCTTGGCCAGCTCCAGCGCCGCATCTTCATCAAAGTCCAATATGGACTGCTTCAGTTCGCTTAAAATATCCTTGTCTGCCATTTTCATTCCCTCTCTTTCCCAAACACGAAATTACAGATCCAATTCGGCGGCTGCTTTGGTCAGCTCCAGCAGATTTTCCAGCGGCGTATCCGGGGCGATGGCGCAATCGGGCGAAATGGCATCCACACCAGCCGCCACGGACTGCTGTACCGCCTCGCGCACATCTTCCCGGCTGCCTTCCAGCAACACATCGATGGGGTGAACCGCTCCCAGGATGGGAGTCGTTATCCCTGCCTGCCGGAACTCTTCCTTCGCCGCCGGAATATCTACCGCCGATTCCACACTGATGGCCGCAGCACCGGTGGCCGCCACATCTTTCATCACCTGATCCAGCTTGCCGCAGATATGAATGATGACCGGCACCCTGCCGCCGATGAAATCAATCAGCTGCTTTTCATAGGGAGCCGCCATGGCCCGATAAGTCTTCGGGCTGATCATATCCAGCGAGGCCATCATGTCTTCGATGACAATGGCATCCGCACCGGCATCGATTATGGCCTGGGCATACTGTTCCGCAGTCTTTTCCGCTGCCTCGAAATAAGGCACCAGCTGTTCAGGCTTGCGGAGGCTGGCCTTCAGCAAAGCGGATACGCCGATGATATTGGCGGCCACGCTGAAGGGCCCCACCAGACTGCCCATCACCAGGGTTTCTGCCCCCACCGTCTGCTTGAGCCGCCGGATCGCATCCAGCACTGCTGGTATGCGACCTTTGGCCGTAAAGTTTTCCGGTATCCGGGGCTCCTCCCCTAGAGAAAAGGCCGGCTTTGCTATGCTGGGCAGATGGATTCGCCCGCCGTCCTTGATGGCAGAGCCATAGATTTCGGCTTCCACCGTTTGACAGTAAGGTACCCGCACCGCATCCAAATGGAGAATCTCGGCGCCCCCGGCCGAAAGCCTGGCCATCTTCTCCCCGTCATAATGCGCCTCCGGCCAGTACGCGCCGGTCTTTTCCATCAGGCCATAGGTGACATACTGACAGACGCTCAGGACAGGTATCCTGTCCACCTCCTTTCCGGACAACAGCGCCGTCAGCCGTTCTTTACCAGTCATTCCCATTAGCATTCCCCCTAACCTAAAACACAAAAAAGAGGTTTTGCGCAGGACTATCCTGCACAAAACCTCTGGTTATCCAGTCAGTTTGCTCGCCTTTTTGGCGTTGGGTTAATGTTACACTATTACACCCAGCCTGTCAATAGGCAGAAACTGATTTTTTGTAAATTATATGAAATATTCAATCGTTCTCTCCGCCGTGAGTTTGGTACGGGTGTCAAACAGCAACACAGCTTCCCGCTCCTCCACCTTGCCCAGGGAATAGGGCTGCGTCCCCTCCCGGTTGAAGCAGGCAAAGGGCACAATGCGATTGTACTTAAGCGGATGCTGCAAATCCAGTTCAATCTCCGGACCGAAGGGATTTTCCTCCATGTAATAGGGATCAAAGAGGTAAATCCTCTCCTCTTCTCTTCCCGTCAGCAATACATAATGCTCCCCGTCCATATGCAGCCGCATGACCACGGCGCCGCCGCGGCAAAGGGCATCGGTCACGAGGCTGTTTTCCCCGAGATAGACCTGCTTGCCGGAAAGGTACTGGCATTCGATGGGCAGCAGCCCCGCCTCGCCTGCACCGGAGAGCCAGCGGGACAAAAACATCATGGCCATGCGGGAAGTGCCGTTCTGGCCTTGGACACCACTCTTGCCGTAGCAATCCAGCGAATAAAGCATGATATTGCGCAGGATTTCCGGCTGTATCTCCTCCCGCTCAAAGAGGAAGGAAACGGCATTCAGCAGCGATGTGGGGCCGCAGTCATATTCCGATACCTGATAACGCAGGGGATTTTTCATGGCTTGATTCCTCACTTTCATCTGCTGATCCGTTTGCCCGGTTTATATTCAGGCTTTCGCCTGCACAAAATGAATGAATTCCTGGGTAGTTGCATTATCGGGTGTTTTGACCGTATACATCTGATTCCCCATCTGCGGCACCATCATCTCCGGCATGCGCTCGCACATTACCATGCTGTCACCATAACGCTCCAGTATCTCCTCATGACTGTGAGCGTAGTTGTGGCAGTCCCGGCGGCTCGCATAGACGCAGTAGCAATGCTCGCCGCTGTCGGGGATTTTCCGTTCATTGTCCGTTATCATATCCGCCCAAATCTGATAGACATCCGTGGAATGAGCATAGTCAATCATATCCGGCGTATAGCCGCCCGCGGGACGCATATTCACTTCGAGGCCCACGAAGTCACCCACCTCGCCCAGACCTTTCTTGGCCTTGGTCAGGCGGAAGAATTCCAGATGCACGAACCGGCTCTTGACATCAAAGGCCTTGACCGTAGCCCGCCCCATTTTCTTCAAGGCCTCCGGCGCATGGTCTACCGTGTAATAGGACAGGTCCAGCTGCTTGATGACGATATCCATGACCGAAGGCGGCCAGACCGTCATGGACTCCAGCAAGGGATTGCCTTCATTATCCAGGATGGCATCGTAGGAGCAGATATCCCCTGTGATGAAATCCTCCATCACATAGGGCGCATCAGGCTTGTTGGCAAAGAAGCGCTTCAGGTCCTCATCATTTTCCAGCTTATAGGTATCCGTAGCCCCCACCCCGGTATCGGGCTTGACGATAACAGGATAGCCAACCTGACCGATAAAGGCCTGAGCCGCCTCATAGTCCGTGACTTTGGCGAGGCGGGCCGTGGGTACCCCGGCCTTGGCATAATACGCCTTCATGGCGGACTTATGCTTGATGCGGGAGATATTAGCATACTGTTCCCCCGTGGTGATGTGGAAATCCGTCCGCAGGCGGGCATCCTGTTCCAGCCAGAACTCGTTGTTGGATTCCAGCCAGTCAATCTTCCCGTACTTGAAGGAGAAGAACGCCACGGCCCGGAACACCGCATCATAGTCGGAAAGATCCGGCACGAAGTAGTATTCCGTCAAAGACGCCTTCAATTCCCCCGAAAGATTTTCATAGGGCGTATCCCCAATGCCCAGCACGGTAACACCGTTCTTGTTGAGCCGGTCACAAAAATGCTCATAATGCTTGGGAAACTGCGGCGAGATATACACAAAATTCATTCCAAAAAGACCTCCCAATTAATTTTCATGCAACAGCTGGGGCAGGAAGTAGCGAATCTGCTGCTTCCACCAGTACCAGTCATGGTCCACATCATAGCCCCAGAAATCCACGGTGCCTTGGATGCCCTTGGCGGCAAAGATGTCCCGCATGATAGCGGTGGTGCGCCGCCCCTCATCCTCCCAGGCCCCCTGCCCCACGCAGAGGATCAGGGGCTTTTCGTTGTACTGAGCGATATAGGAATGATTGTTATCCATATTACTCAGGAAATCGATGGGCGAATTGTCATAGAGGACAGGATTCAGCCAGCCATCGAAGAAGAACTTGGCATCATAGACACCGGACAGGGAAAGCATCCCGCCAAAGAGCTCCGGCCGGCGCAAAAAGACGATAGCCGCATGCATCCCTCCCAGGCTGCAGCCAGCAGCCAGCGGCAATTCTCCCGTGCCATTCACTTCCCGGATATAAGGCAGCACCTCATCAATGATGTAGTTATAATAAGCTTCCTGATGACCAGCCCGCCAGTCCTTATCCCCCCAGACATTGGACCAGGTCTCGATATCCACCGTATCCACGCAGAACAGCTGGATGCGTCCCCTATCCAGATAATCCGCCAGCGTGTCAAGCATGCCAAAGTTCTCAAAGTTATCGCTCATGGCATCCTGGGTGGGAAACACCAGCACCGGTGTCCCCCCTTGCCCGTAGATGCGTATTCCCATATTGTGCTGCAAATTATTGCTGAAGCGGCTGACGTACTGTTTCTCCATATCATCACGACCTTCCCCATAGGTTTTCTGCTGGCATAGAAAAGAGGTTTTGCCCAGAAAAATTCTCAGCAAAACCTCTGGTCTTCCAGTCAGTTTCTTTTTTGACGTTGGGTTAATGTTACACTATTACACCCATCGTGTCAATAGGTGTAAACCTGATTTGCCAAAAAAATTTTCCCATAGGCAGCGGTCACTTCCCTTTTTCCGCCGTTCCCACCGGCAGACCGATGGAAAAACTAGCACCGCCTGCCTCGTTGTTATGCGCTTCGGCCCAGCCACCGTGCGCCTCACAGTAATACTTGACCAAAGACAAGCCAATCCCCGTACCGCCTGTTTCCCGGCTGCGGGCTTCGTCCCCGCGATAGAAATAATCGAACAGATAAGGAAGGTCCTCTTCCCGAATGCCCGTTCCTGTATCCGTTACTTCTACGACCAGCCAACTGCAACCCTGCCGGCTTTGCCTGCCAGTACGCAGTGTGATCTTTCCTCCGGCTGGCGAATAGCGGATGGCGTTGCTGATGAGATTATACAGAACCTGATTGATGCGGTCACTATCCACATAAAGCTGCGGCAAATCCTTGGCAAGTTCCGTAGCGGCTGCCAGATCATGCTCCTCCAGCAGAGGCTGAAACATATCCAGCGCACGCATAAGCAGCTGATTCATATCGGCCCACTGTTTGTTCAATGGCAATTGATGCATCCGGGCCAGAGATAAATCCCGCAGATTTTCCACCAAGCGGGTAAGTCGCTGCACTTCTTCCTGCATGGAAAAAAGCCGCTCCATACCAGGTGCCGAAACGCCAGCCAGCATATTCTCCAGATTTCCCTGCAGGATGGCCAGCGGCGTGCGCAATTCATGCGCCGTATCCGCCAGGAACCGCCGCCGCAGTTCCTCCACCTGTGCCAGCTGGCGGGACATGTTATTGAAGGTTTGAGCCAGTTGGCCAATTTCATCCGCCGAAGCCACTTCCACCTGAATGCCTAGTCTCCCCTGCCGGATGGCTTCTGTTCCCTGCGCCAGGGCCTGCAATGGCCGGGTGATGGATCTTGCCAACAGCAGGCTGGCGATAAATCCCAGAATAATGAACAAGGCCCCCACCCAGATAAGGGATTCATGGACCGAATGCAGGAAGGACATTTCATTTTGCCCCATATCCATCCGCGGCATTTGCAGATAAGCGGCAAAGAGATTATGCATCTGCAGATTAGCCAGCCAGAGCAGGCAGCATACCGTGGCCGTAATCAACAGGAAGGTCAGCCCGGCAATCCGATAACGCAAGCTCATGATACATCCCCCCGAAAACGATAGCCAATGCCGTATACCGTTTCGATGCAGGAACTGTTCCCCTCGCCCAGCTTGCGACGCAGATTGCGGATATGGGCATCAATGGTCCGCTCATAGCCTTCAAAAGCAAAGCCCCGGGAAGCTTCCATCAATTGCAGGCGACTGAAAACCTGCCGCGGATGTTCCATAAACAACTGCAGGATAGCAAACTCTGTCGGCGTAAGTTCCACCAGTTTTCCCGCCTTTTTGAGCGTATGCTCCTGAATGGACAACGACAGCGGCCCAAAATTCAACACGCCGGGGCTGACGGCCGGTGCGGCCATATCCAAATGAGTACGGCGCAGCACGGCACGGATACGCGCCCCCAGCTCCCGCATGCTGAAAGGCTTGCCCAGATAATCATCAGCCCCCATTTCCAGCCCCACAAAGCGATCCGGTTCCTCCACCCGCGCCGTCAGCATAATAATCGGCAACGAATGAAATTCGGCATGCTGCCGTATCTGACGACAGATATCCAAACCGGACTGGCCCGGCAGCATAACATCCAGCACCAGAATATCCGGCCGCGTCCCTTGGATTTGCGCCAGTGCTTCGCTGCCGTTCCTGGCCGTAGACACCGCAAACTGCTCCTGCGTAAAATACTCCACCAACAAGGCCAGCAACTTTTCATCATCATCCACAAACAGGATTTTATAGGGCTGCATCGAAAAATCTCCCATCTTCACATTTTCTTCATAGTTTGTTGATACCATCTGCACAATCCTCCGCTATCATAATGTCCAGAAAATCAATCAACTCATAGGAGGCAAAAAAATGATTATGACAAACTATATGGATTTGCTGGCAGCCAATTCCCCCTGGAACCTGATTCTGTTCATGGTAATCCCCGTGGTGGCTGCCGAAGCACTGGTGGCCGCAGAATTTTATGCACTGTTTCTGGGCGAGGGCAAAAATGCCGGCTGGCGAAAATTCGAAAAACAGCTGGGCATCTTTGCCGGCGTATATTTTACCGGTGTCGTCACTTACCTGCTGACCTCTGTGATTCCCACGCTGGAATGGAAAGGTCTGCTCGACCAGATTGCGGTCATTTCCTATCTGTTGGGCATTATCCCGCTGGGCGGCATTGCCCTGTTGGAACTGGGCATCCTTTGGCAGGATGTGTCATCCGAAAAACGCGCCCAAAAGCATTTCCAGCTGCTTATCGGCTTTTTGGTCATCAGCCATATCGCCATGATTTTCGGCATGGCTGATCCCACCCTTTCCGGCTGGTCACCGGAACCTGTCCACAGGGAAATGCCTATGGACCATAGCCATATGATGCACTGATGCAATTCATTGCCTGCCATAACGGCAGGCCATTTTTATTGCAGACAATCAGGCGATAATCTTCCCGCCACCAATGATACGGCCTTCGTCGTCATAAAACACCGCCGACTGCCCCGGTGCCGGCGCGCGGACGGGTTCGGCAAATCTTATCTGTATCCTGTCCTCGCCCACCCGCTGAAGGCGGGCCGCCGCCCCCGCATGGTGATAGCGTATCTTTACCTGAACGGATACGACTTCTCCCGGTGCAATATCTGACAGGGACATAAAGCAGAGATTCTCGCACAATACTTCATCTGTATAGAGCCCCTCTTCCCGGCTGACCACCACTTCATTGGCGGCGGCTCTTATCTCCTTGACATAGGCCGGATAGCCCAGGGCCAGCCCTAAGCCTTTCCGCTGGCCCACGGTGTAATGGATAATCCCCTTGTGGCGGCCTAAGACCTTACCCGCTTCATCCACGAAATTTCCTGCCGCCGTCAAATCCTTATCACTGTATTCTTCGATATAATCGGTGTAACTGCCCTCGGTAACAAAACAGATTTCCTGGGACTCTTCCTTGTCTGCCACATTCAGCCCCGCCTTGCGGGCAATATCCCGCACTTCCTGTTTCGTCAGCCGCCCCAGGGGCAGGATGGTACGAGCCAGCTGCTCCTGGGTGAGCTTGTAGAGCATATAGGACTGGTCCTTGCGCCCATCGGCCCCCTGCTTCAAGGTGTAACGCCCATTGGGCAGCTGCTCGATCACTGCATAATGGCCCGTGGCCACATAATCCGCCTGCATGGAGGCCGCCACTGCCAGCAACTGATCCCATTTCACATAGCGATTGCATTCCACGCAAGGATTCGGCGTGCGCCCCGCCTCATAATCGGCCACAAAGGGCTTGGTCACATAATCGTGAAAACAAGCCACCGTATTCCAGGGATAGTATGTGATGCCCAGCATGGCCGCCGTCCGGCTGGCCTCGTCAATCTCACAGCACTTGCTGCTGCCCGCCGTCCAGGATTTCAGCGTGATGCCGATGACCTCAAAACCGGCCACCTTCAGCAAATATGCCGTTACCGCACTGTCCACACCACCGGACATGCCTACAATTACCTTGCCTCTGCTCATATAAAAATGTTCTTCCTCTCTTTCACTGTCATTAATGGCATAATGGTATATCTTTTAACCTATTATGTCAATAGGCATTTAATTGTGTAGGTTTACAAATTGACATGTCAATCGCAAAAGGTATATACTCTTGGTATTATAAACATCCACTGTTTCATTATTTTCGTACAGGTGTATCTTTTTCAAGGAATCATTTTATTTTATCAAGGAGGCATTATGAAAAAACTAAATCTAGCCACTCAGGTGCTGATTGCCTTTGTCATCGGCACAGTCCTCGGTATCATCTTCCAGAAGGACATCCTGTTCCTGCAGCCTGTGGGGGACATTTTCCTGCGACTGATTCAGATGATCGTCGTTCCCCTGATCTTCTTTTCCATCATCGGCGGCATCGCCAATATCGGGGACATCCGCAAGTTGCGGCGCATCGGCTCCAAAGTCATGGGCTTTTACGTCATCACCACCATTCTTTCCACCATTATCGGTTTAGCCGTCGCCAATATCCTGCAGCCGGGCAAAGGCTTCAGCGCTGACCAGATTGTCGCCACGGGCGAGCCCATCAAAGAGGCAGACCCCATGACGGTGGGCGGCACCATCCTGAGCATGATTCCCTCTAACCCGCTGCACGCGCTCAGCGAGGGCAATATCATGCAGGTCATCGTCTTTGCGGCTTTCCTGGGCATCGTCATGACCATCCTGGGCAATAAGGTCAGCACGGTGAAAAAATTTGTCGAAGAAGGCACCCTCATCATGTTCAAGCTCACGGATTTGGTCATGAAGGTCACGCCGCTAGGTGTGCTGGCCCTGGCTGCCTGCAGTGTAGGCGAATACGGCACGGCCATGTTCAGCGCTTTGGGCATGTTCATCCTGACGCACTATGTGGGGGCATTCTCCGTCATCGTGCTGTTGTATCTCTTCATCATCAAGGTCATTGCCAAGGTGCCGCTGACGGAATTCTTCCGCAAGATTGTCAGCATCTGGCTGGTGGCCTTCAGCACCACCAGCAGTTCCGGCACCCTGCCCGTCAGCCTCAAAGTCACGGAAGAGGATTTCCATGTCAAGAGCGAGCTGGCGTCCTTCTCCTTGCCGCTGGGTGCTACCATCAATATGAACGGCATCGCGGTCTACTATGCCGTCACCATCATCTTCGTGTCCCAGATTTACGGCGTTGATTTGACGCTGGGCCAGCAGGCCATGTTCATCTTCCTGACCACGTTGATTTCCATCGGCACCCCGGGCATTCCCGCCAGCGGCATCGTGCTGGCCATCATGCTGCTGAACACCATGGGCCTGCCCACCGCCATCATGGGCATGATCGTAGGCATCTTCCGCCCCATCGACATGATCCACACCGCCCTTAACGTAACCGGTGACGTGGTCAGCACCCTGGCCGTGGCCCGCATGGAAAATATGTTCCAGGATGAAAGCGAGGACGCATCATCACAGCTTATCGCCGAACCGGCTTTCGAGCACGAGAAAATTTAAAGTCAACCTGATGAACGCGTCCATATGCGAAAAGACTGCATAATTAAGTAAAAATTGACAGGTCAATCACTTTTGACCTGTCAATTTTTTACCTATTTTTCTAAAATCGTAAACTTTTATCAGCCGCATCACCTGCTCTACACTATCCGCCATATTCTGCCGGGCTGTCGCGGAATCCATGGCTTCTTCCAGCGTCGATACTTGCCGCAATATAGGAAAGAACGCGTCAATACCGTGCTCATTGCAAATCCTTGCCTCTGCAGTCACGCCGCCGGCAAAGGCAAAGACTGTCTTATTGTGACGCTTGGCAATTTTTGCCACGCCAATAGGAGCCTTTCCCATGATGGTCTGCCCATCCAGCCGCCCTTCCCCGGTAAGCACCAGTTCAGCCTTTTCTATCTGCTCCTCAAGCTTCGTTTCGGCCAGAACAATCTCAATACCAGATTCCAGCTTCGCCTGGGTATAAGTGAGAAAAGCAAAGCCCAACCCGCCAGCCGCTCCGGCGCCGGGAGATTCAGCATCGGCATGGAGGAATTTCCCGCGGGATAGTTCGGCATAACGGGCCATCCATTTATCCATCTCCGCAATATCGTCAGGACTTGCCCCCTTCTGCGGGGCAAAAACGGCACTGCACCCCTGCGGGCCGCAAAGGGGATTGGCCACATCACAAGCAATGCGGAAGGTGCAGTCCTTGAGTTCCGGCAGAACATTGCCCGTTTCAATGCGGGCAAGTTTCTTGAGGCCAATCGCACCGCGGGGAACAGGAGCACCATTTTCATCCAGCATCTCATAGCCCAAGGCCTGCAGCATGCCGAGACCGCCATAATTGGTAGCACTGCCGCCGATGCCGATAATAAAATGACGGCAGCCATGACACATAGCATCCCGCAAGATTTCTCCCACACCATAAGTAGTGGTATAAAGCGGATTGCGCCTGTCCTGCGGCACCAAAGTAAGCCCGGCAGCAGCGGCCATCTCTACAATAGCCGTTTTCCCTTCTGGCAAAATGCCATACTCAGCCACGACCTTATCCCCAACGGCCCGGTAACTTCCACGCTGTGCAGCTTACCACCCATGCCCAGAGTCAGTGCCTCCACCGTTCCTTCGCCCCCATCAGCCAGAGGCATGACCTTGACTTTTGCCTCAGAAAATACCCGTTTGATGCCAACACAGGCAGCTTCCCCAGCTTCCCCAGCTTCCAGAGAAGCCAGGCTCCCCTTAAACGAATCTATCGCAATTACAATATTTACCACAAACCTCCTCACAGAATCCATATGATACAAATATATTTTTCTTCACCAAATCAAAGAATCCTGCCAAGGAACGAAAGTAACCTTGGCGCAGGCCAAAAAGCAAGCACCTGCGCCACTACGCACTAATCAAGGAAAAAATCCTCGCCGACTCCAAACGAGCCAAACAAGGATTTTTCTAAATTTATGCAGATTTGCTGATAGCCGTAGTAAATATCTTTTCCAACAGCGTCAGCGCACCGCGATAGCCAATATAGGTTTTGTTGAGCACCACGTCATAGGAAACCGGGTAGCTGACTTCCACGATATGGCCGTTCAGCTCCTTGACCACGTCACGTTCCCAGCTGGTACCAAAGATGACCGGCGGCTTATGGCCGTAGTCTTCTTTTTTCAGCAATTCGCCAACGATATAGCCGTCTTCCACAAATTCCACCTCGGCGGACACGTCATCAGCCAGATGCTTGTACTCCTCCCGGATGGCTTCCCGGTATTTTTCTGGCGTATGGTCGGTGATGAACTGCTTGACCGGGATAAGGCCCAGCTGATTGACCACGAACTTGTTGACGGCCAGATTATAGGCCGCATCACTGACCACGGAATAGGTCGCCGGCAGGCCCCACCAGTATTCAGCATAGAAGTCGGTGAAGTGTTCCAGATAATAGTAGTATTCCTTTTCCTCCTGTTTGATGAACTTTTCCGTCTGTACTTCGTTCTCCTTGGCAAAGGAAGCAATGGCTCGCAGGAATTCAGCCACCTGCTTGGCACCGATGGGCAGCACTGGCAGGTGTAGATAAGGCTGGCCGTACTTTCTTTCCAACAGCTTGGCCGTCTTGACACCCAGCCAGGGCCCCACCACCAAATTGAACTCGGCATTGGGAATGGTCAGCCATTCCTTGACGCCTTTGGAACCATAGCCAAAGAGGATGTTTACCTCCCAACCGGCCCCTTCCAAGATGCGTTTGAGTTCCGTCAAATCGCCCCGCCAAAAGGTATTCTGGAAGGGCAGTTCCGACCAGACATTGATCAGCCCCTTCTTTTTCGTGTCTTTATCCTTGGCATACTTATCCACATACTGCTCGATAATGGCCTCGGTGACAATCTCGTGGCCCGTGAAGTTATTGCCCTTGAAGCCGCCGGTTTCCGCCGACACGATGGGCACACCCTGCTCCTGATAGCGGGCCACCACGGCGCCGATATCGTCACCGACGATTTCGGGGATACAGCCGTTAAGCACCACGAACAAATCCCCATCCATGATTTTGAGAGATGCAGCAATGAGTTCATCCAGATGCCGCGCTCCGCCAAAGACCACATCTTTTTCCTGCAGGTTTGAGCTGGGCGGTACGGCACCGCCGGAATAGCCGCCCCCCTGATAGCCATTGTAGAACACCAAGCTGGTATACTGCTTGTCCACGCAGCCGGGGCCGCAGTGGGTGATGGGGATGGCGCCGGGAATGGCGCTGACGGAATGGAGTGCCCCCAAGGCGCAGCCATAGCGCACCTGATTGATGGAATTGGTCTGACCGTTCTGGTCCTTCTTGATTTTAGGCATGGGCAGCCTCCTTTCTTTCCTGCTCGGCATGGAATTCATCAGCGTCAAATTTTGCCAGTTCCGGGTGCTTGGCCAGGATATAGGCATCCTTCTGCTCCAGCCACCACTTCTTATAGGGCAGTTTGACATGCCGCTTGATATCGTCATGGAATTTCTTGTGGGCCAGGATTTCCAAAATGGTCTCGCCCAGATTCACAATGCCGTCATAGCCCACGGCGATGTGCTCATCCCCCAAGGGCGCTGCCGGAATTCCCAGGCGGGCTGCCAATGGTGCCAGACCGTTATGGCGGATCAGCAGGAAGTCGGGCTTATTCTCCTGCAGGAAGGCGTACAGCTGATACTGCTGGCGATTGGACACATGGAAGTTCTTTACCTGGCCATAATGCTTGTTCAGATGACCTAAGGAATCTTCCCGGGAATCGCCGCTGTCGTAAACCGGATCGTGATGGAAGGTCAGCGAACCATCCACCTCCACTTCCAGTTCCCGCAGGACCTGAATCAGGCCATGGGCATAAGCCGAACCTGTGGCCACGAAACCCTTGACGCCTTTGAGTTTTTTCTTGAGTTCCTCAATCTTCGGTTTGACCCTTGCGTGTTCCCTGGCAATGAAGTCCTCCACCAGATGTTCCCGATGGGTAACCTTGGCGATTTCCCGCAGCCAGGCGTCCGTACCAGCAAAACCATAGGGCATAGGAGCCTTGACTTCGGGCACGCCGAAATGCTGTTCCAATGCCGCCGCCATATAGGAGGACAGGGTGTAGCAGAAGCCCACAGTGGCTGCCGCTTCGGACATCTGGGCCAGTTCCTCCACCGACGCCAGGTCCACCACATAATTTACCCGCAGGTTCAGATTAGCCAGCATAGGCGTGAACACATCGGAACCCCAGAGATTGATGACATTGACCAAATCCTCCTGTTTCTTCGTCGGGTTCTTGCGCACGATCTGCCGCAGGATTCCATGCTGAGTGGCATCAAAGCCCGTGCTCCAATGCTTGGAGCGGAAGCCTTCGCAGGCCAGGGGAATCACGGGGATGCCCAGCTCTGCTTCCTTCTCGTCCGTAATGCTTTCGATATCCTCACCGATAATGCCGGTGGCGCAGGAGGAAGCCACAAAGATGGCCTGGGGCTGATAGCGTTCCCAAGCATCGTCAATGGACTGGCGCAGCTTGTCGGCGGCACCGAACACCATATCGCTTTCCACCAGGTTCGTGTTGATGATGCGGATGTTTTCTGCCTTGAAACCGCGCATGACCAGACCATTGCGGTAAATGTTGTTATAGGGAACCTGACCGCCGCCGCAACCAATGGGCGCATGCTGAATGAGCACTGCATCCCGCACATTGCCGGCCTGGCATTCTACCATCTGCTCACTGCAGACAGATCCCTGGGTAAAGGGGCCCTGCAATTCACAGAGACGGCAGTTGCCGCCGCAGCCCGTGCCCCGTTCCCGCTGGCCGCGCAGTTCGTAGCTGGACTCTTTATGCAGTTCCTCCGTGGTGCCGTCCCAGGCGATGATGGTTCCCAGACGCTGTTCGCGCTGCTCCACGGAGGGAATATCCAGATTGATTTTCTTTGGCATAAGCTCTCCCTCCTGTCAGATGCGATAATCGTCTTCCACGTTATCCATCAGGCCGTACTCCAGCAAGATCTCTTCGAGCCTGTCCTGCGTCATGGGCTTGGGAATCACGAAGAGCTCATTTTCCTCGATTTTCTGCGCCAGCTGACGGTATTCGTCCGCCTGATGTGCATCGGGCTTGTACTCGATAACGGTCTTCTTGTTGATTTCCGCGTGCTGGACGATATTGTCGCGGGGCACGAAGTGAATCAGCTGTGTGCCCAGTTCTTCGGCAAAGGCTCGCAGCAGTTCGATTTCCCGGTCCACGTTGCGACTGTTGCAGATGATGCCGCCCAGACGCACGCCGCCCTTTTCCGCATAGCGGGCAATGCCCTTGGAAATATTGTTGGCGGCATAGAGCGACATCATTTCGCCGCTGGCCACGATGTAGATTTCCTTGGCCTTGCCCTCACGGATTGGCATGGCAAACCCACCGCAGACCACGTCGCCCAAAACATCGTAGAACACATAATCCAAATCATCAGTATAGGCCCCCAGGCGTTCCAACAGGCCAATGGAGGTGATGATGCCGCGGCCGGCGCAGCCTACCCCGGGTTCCGGACCGCCGGATTCCACGCAGCGAGTCTCGCCATAACCGGTCTTTAAGATGCTGTCGAGCTCCACGTCCTCCCCTTCGTCACGCAGGGTATCCAAAACGGTTTTCTGGGCCAGACCGCCCAGCAGCAGGCGGGTGGAATCTGCTTTGGGATCGCAGCCCACCACCATGACCTGCTTGCCCAGTTCTGCGAGCCCCGCCGTCAGATTCTGAGTGGTGGTGGATTTGCCGATACCGCCCTTACCGTAAATTGCAATTTGTCGTAAGCCTTCTTTTGCCATAAAAAAACTCCCCTTCTAACACTTTTTATATATCAACCGTGGGAAAAAGTTTCCTTCGCCTGCAGGAGCCCCTTGTAAACTTCCTGACTGAAGTTATTTTTCCCCGGGATACCAACCGCATCTGCCCGGCAGTGCTGGCAGTGGCGGAACACATCGATATGTTTGCCCGCTTCTTTCCGGGCCACCGCCAGATCCACGCAGCTGGGAGCCTCGCAATCCTTGAGGTCATGCTGGGGAATCAGCGGGATGATGTTGTAGATCGTCGCCCCTGCTTCCTTGACCGCTTTGGCAATGGCGCCAATATGGAAGCGGTTGATCTCATTGACCAGCACCGTATTGACCTTGACCACCACACCGGCGGCCGCCACCTTGCGGATGCCCTCCAACTGATTTTTTATGATAATCGCTCCGGCTTCCTCACCGGTATAGCGCTTGCCATGATAGATAAGTCCGTTGATCATCCTGGCCTCAATGGCCGGATCTACGGCATTCACCGTTACCGTCAGGGTATCGATGCCCACATCGATTACCTCCTGGGCCCGCTCATTCAGCAGCAGGCCATTGGTGCTCATGCACTTCAATAATTGCGGGAACTTATTGCCGATAAAGCGGAAGGTCTGCAGAGCTCTGTCCGAAGCCAAGGTATCTCCCGGCCCGGCAATGCCCACCACGCTGAGTTCCGGGCAGAACTTCAGCGCCCGCTCCACATAACTTACCGCCTCTTCCGGCTGGATGACCGCTGAGGTCACCCCCGGCCGATTTTCCACATCGTTGATTTTCCGGTCACAGAACCGGCACTCCAGATTACACCCGGGGCATACCGGCAAATGGATACGCCCCCTGTTCTGCTTTGCTCCAAAGCACGGGTGGAGCTCCCGGACACGCTGTTCGTCCATTGGTATGGCCCCTTTCTCTCCTAACACAGTCCATCAGTAAGCAACACTTGCCCGGCGCTTATTCACCTCATAGGTATGGATTTTCGGCAGCGCCGCTGCCACCGTTTCCCCTTCAATCTCCAAGGGCAGGATATCCTGCCGCTCCAAAGCCTTCTGTGCGCCCGGGCCAATGGCCTCGGCCACCACATAACGGCAGTCGGACAAAGCCTGCACCGCCGCCAGCATGGCACCTTCATCATGATAGCCGTGCTGGCAGGGCGATTTAGCCTGCCGCCGTTCCACTTCCGCAAAAGTGCCGTCATCAGCCACTTCCACGATCACAAAGCCATCGGCGGCGCCGAAATGACGGTCAATATGGATGCCGTCACTGGAGGCTGCCGCAATCCGATATGCCATAGAATCACTCCTAATCCAAAATATGTTTGCTGAAATACCGCTCTGCCCGGTCGATGACCGCCAGGACGATATTGCCTTTAACCCCGGAATGGGCCAGTTTCAGCGCTGTGGCAAAGGCGGCACCGCTGGAAGAACCGGCAAAAATCCCCTCTTTTGCCGCCAGCTGCCTTACACCAGCAAACGCTTCTTCATCTTTAATCTTATAGACCTGATCGATAAACGATGTATCCATCGTCTGGGCAATAAAATCATTGCCAATGCCTTCAATCTCATAATCACCATGCTCCCCGCCGCCGATAATCGAGCCATAGGGGTCGGCAAGTACCCCCTGAATGGCGGCATTCTGTTCTTTCAAGTAACGCATAATCCCCGAAAAGGTGCCGCCGCTGCCCGCACCAGAAACGAAATAATCAATCTGCCCATCCAAATCCGCATAAATCTCTGGTCCGGTGGTTTCGTAATGGGCCTGCGGATTGGCAGGATTCTCAAACTGCTTCAGCGTGATGGCCCCGGGAATCTTCTGACGCAAATCCTCCGCTTTGGCCGCCGCCTCCAGCATCCCCCCAGCCCGGGGCGTATGCACCAGTTCCGCCCCCAAAGATTTCATCAGCGTCTGCTTCTCCGCCGAAAATTTCTCCGGCACCACGAAGATGATCCGATACCCTTTATTCAGCGCAGCATAGGCTATCCCCAGTCCTGTGTTGCCTGCCGTAGCTTCGATTATGGTGCCGCCGGGCTGCAGCTGACCGCTTTGTTCTGCCGCCGCAATCATCTGACGGCCCACACGGTCCTTGGCACTGCCGCCGGGGTTCCATAACTCCAGCTTGGCAAAGAGCCGGACGCCCTCCGGCAAATCGAAATGTGTCAGCTCAACGAGCGGCGTATGCCCGATGAGCTCCTGCATGGATTTATAATAGTGCATGTTCTTCGCTCCCTTTTCGTTGTTAAATGCGGCTGGCCTCAATGGCCTGCTTGATATCTGCCAGCAGATCTGCCTTGTCCTCAATGCCCACCGACAGGCGGATGAGGTTATCCGTTATGCCGATTTTCTCCCGCGTTTCCTTGGGAATGGCCGCGTGCGTCATGGTTGCCGGATGGCAGACGAGACTTTCCACGCCCCCCAGGCTTTCCGCCAGGGATATCAGCTGCAAGGACTTGAAGAACTTGCGGATATCGTGATTGGCTGTCAGCTCGAAGGATATCATGGCGCCGCCGTTCTTTGCCTGCTGCTGGTTGATTTCGTAGCCGATATGGCTCGTAAGTCCCGGATAGTAGATTTTCTCCACTTCCAGATTGCCTGCCAACCAGTCGGCCAGATACTCGGCATTTTCTACATGCCGGTCCAGGCGCACCGCCAAGGTCTTGATACCTCTGATCAGCAGGAAGGCATCCTGCGGGCCGAGCACCCCGCCGATGGAATTCTGTACAAAGGCTAACTTCTCGGCCAAATCCTTGGTCTTGACCACGACCAGGCCAGCCACCAGGTCGCTATGGCCGCCCAGGTACTTCGTGGCACTATGGATGACCACATCTGCACCCAGAGCCAATGGCTGCTGCAGGTACGGCGTCATAAAGGTGTTATCGACAAGCACCAGTGCTCCATGGCGATGGGCGATTTCCGCCACAGCCCGGATATCGGTGATAGTCAGCAAAGGATTAGCCGGGCTTTCAATGATGATGGCCTTGACATTCGGCGTGAACTGTTTCTCCAAATTCTCCAGATCCGTGGTATCCTCCAGCGCATAGGTCAGATTGAAACGGCTGAACACCTTGTCGAGCACCCGGAAAGTACCGCCGTAGACATTGCTGGACAGGAGTACCTTGACATTGCTCTGGAAAAGGCTCAGCACCGCTGTGATGGCCGCCATGCCCGAGGCAAAGGCAAAGCCCGCTTCGCCGCCTTCCAGCTCGGCAATCAATTTTTCAAGTGCCGCCCGGGTGGGATTTCCCGTCCGGGCATACTCCCAGGTTCCCTCCCGCAATTCTCCCAGCCCATCCTGCTTGAAGGTCGATGTCTGGTAAATCGGCACATTCACAGCGCCGGTTTTCGTATCCCCATCAATGCCGCCATGAATCAATTTCGTCGTAAATTTGCACATAGTATCATCTTCTTCCCTTGTTTATCTCAATACTGCTTCTTCTCCGCCAAGATAAAATGCACGTTTTCCATAGCCTGCTGATGGTCCGTGCGCTCATCGAAGAAATGCCGCTGAATGTCTGCCGGGGACTCATGATTGCGAATCACAAAACCTTCCCGGGAAAGGATTTCCCTCATCTCTGCCAACGAGAAACCATGCCGCATCGGCTCACCCAGCTGCTCAGTGATTTCCGCCAGTCGCCGCACCCGGGAATTGGAATCCGGTTCGAAAGTGGATTCATCCGGGAAATCCAACACGAACTGGCTGCCCGGCGACGCCAAAGAACTCACGCTGCGCACGAATTCCTGAAAGGCCTCCGGTGTCAGATAATAGGACACACCGAGCAGCGAGAAGAACGATGGCTCATAAGTCTGAAAACCGCTGTGCAGCAGGACTTTCCCCAGGTTGTCGCGTTCAAAATCAATCGCCGCATAATGGGTATTTGCAGGAATCTCCCAGCGAAGTTCATGAATCCGCCGCAGTTTGTATGCCTGCGTATCCGGATGATCCAGCTCGAAGATCTGCACGGCTTCATCCGTATTGCGGAAAGCGAAGGTATCCATCCCCGCCCCGCAGATTACATACTGGCAGCTGGCACGATTCCGGGCAAAACGGTACAAAGCCCGCTCCGCAAAGGCAATCCGCGACAGGGCAATGGGCGAGAAATAATGATCCATCTCTTCAAAGACCAACAAGCTCTCAAAACCATAACGGGGCAATTGCCCGGCCGCTTCCGCCTGTCCGCGGAGCAAGCCGCCGATTTCGTCATACGCATCCTTGCCGATGATGTCATAGGCCAGATAGTCATCGAAAATCTTGTTCTTCCCCAGCATGGAATGATAAGCCCGGGCAAAGGAGCACAGTTTCGCAGTCATACTTTCCTGAGCGGCAATCATGAAAAATCCCTCCTGTTAAATCCACATTCGTTCATGTTTCAAAAGAATCTTGCCAATATTACAACAATCACATTTCATAATCGCTACAGTCCTTTCATCACAAATACAAAAAGAGGTTCTGCGCAGGGATTTACCCTTGCACAGAACCTCTGGTTATCCAGTCAGTTCATTCGTCTTTCAACGATGACCTTATGTTACACCATTACACCTATCATGTCAATAGGCATAATGGCTTTTTATGGAAAAATAATCTTACGCGTTTTCTTCCGGCTTGGCTTCTTTTTTCTTCACAGCCGTACGGATGGACAGCTCACGCAGCTGTTTTTCCTCTACGTTGGAAGGAGCGTTGGACATCACGTCACGAGCACTCTGGTTCTTCGGGAAAGCGATGACATCGCGGATGGAAGAACGCTTAGCCATGATCATGACCAGACGGTCCAGACCGAATGCCAGGCCGCCATGAGGAGGCGTGCCGTACTGGAAGGCATCCATCATGAAGCCGAACTTCTCATGTGCTTCTTCATAAGTGAGGCCCAAGGATTCGAATACCTTCTCCTGCAGTTCTGCGTTGTAGATACGCAGGGAACCGCCGCCGATTTCGACACCGTTCAGAACCATGTCGTAAGCGTTGGCCTTTACGCGGCCCGGGTCAGTGCCCAGGAATTCGATATCTTCATCACGGGGAGCCGTGAACGGATGGTGCATGGCTTTCCAGCGCTTCTCTTCGTCGCTCCATTCGTACATCGGGAAGTCAACGACCCAGAGGAAGCGGAGCTTGTCGGGATCGATGAGGCCGCGTTCCTTGCCCATCTCGAGGCGGAGCTGGCCCAGAGCCGTGTCCACAACGAGGCGCTTGTCCGCAACAACGAGCAGCAGGTCGCCAGTCTTGGCACCCGTAGCTTCGGCAATCTTGGCGAAGGTTTCGTCGCTGTAGAACTTCTTGAAGGGGCTCTTGATGCCTTCTTCGCTGTACTGGATCCAAGCCAGCCCCTTGGCACCGTAAATCTGTACGAACTTGACGAGTTCATCCAGACGGCGGCGGGGAATGTCAGCATAGCCGTCTACCTTGATGCACTTGACCATGCCGCCGTTTTCGATAACGGCATTGAACACCTTGAAGTCAGAACCCTTGACATATTCGGAGATGTCCATGAGCGGCATATCGAAACGCAAGTCCGGCTTATCGGAACCGTATTTGTCCATAGCCGTATCCCAATCCATGCGCTCGAACGGCGTTTCCACCTTGGCACCGATGGATTTTTCGAAGAGTTCCTTGATCATCTCTTCCATGATCGTCAGGATTTCGTCCTGATCCTTGAAGGACATTTCGATATCCAGCTGAGTGAATTCCGGCTGACGGTCAGCACGCAGGTCTTCGTCACGGAAGCAGCGGACAATCTGGAAATATTTCTCAAAGCCGGCCACCTGCAGGATCTGCTTGAAGATCTGCGGGGACTGAGGCAGAGCGTAGAACTCGCCCGGGTTCACGCGGCTGGGCACAAGGAAGTCACGTGCGCCTTCCGGCGTGCTCTTGCAGAGCATCGGCGTCTCGATTTCGAGGAAGCCATTGCGGTCAAAGTAGTCGCGCATGATTTTCGTCACACGGTGGCGCAGGATGATGTTCTTCTGCATTTCCGGACGGCGCAGGTCCAGATAACGGTACTTCAGACGAATCTTTTCGTCTACATCCACCCCATCCTGAATGTAGAAGGGAGGCGTGTTGGCCTTGTTCAGGATACGCAGCTCTTCGCAGACCACTTCGATCTCGCCAGTCTCGATGTTGCTGTTCACCGTTTCTTCGCTGCGGGCACGCACTGCACCACGCACAGCGATGCAGAACTCGTTGCGCAGGGATTCTGCCTTGTGGAACGTACCTTCTGCCATGGAAGCCTCGTCAAAGACCACCTGCACGAAACCGGAACGGTCACGCATGTCCACGAAAATCAGACCACCGTGGTCGCGGCGGCGGGCTACCCAGCCGCAGAGGACAACCTGCTGTCCTTCGTCTGCCTTGCGAAGCTCACCACAATGATGGTCGCGCTTCATACCTTGTAATGTTTCCATTAACCTTTCACCTCAGCACATAGCTTATTTACAATATTATCAAAAGAAACTTTCTGCTGCTCGCTCTTTTCCATATCCTTGAGCTGCACGCATGCTTCCTTGACTTCATCTTCACCGATGATCAGCGCAAAACGGGCATTGGCCTTATTTGCCTGCTTCATCTGGGCCTTCATGCTCCGGCCTGCATAATCCATGCTGGCCTTGAGTCCTGCCTGACGCAGCTGCGTCAACAGCTTGAAGGCTGCTCCCTGGGCCTCTTCGCCCAAAGCAACCACGAAGGCATCGGTCTTCGTATCCATTTCCGGCAGGAGATCCTGTTTCTCCAGCGCCAGCAGGACACGCTCCAAACCCGTGGCAAAGCCCACGGCCGGAGTCGGATTGCCGCCGATTTCCTCGATGAGACCATCATAGCGGCCACCGCCAGCCACAGCACTCTGAGCACCAAGGGGCGGGTATTTGATTTCAAAGGCAGTCTTGGTGTAATAATCCAGACCGCGTACCAGACGGGCATCCAGTTCGAATTCCACGCCGGCTTCCGTCAGGAAATGCTGTACCTTGTGGAAATGCTCCTGGCATTCCTCGCAGAGGCAGTCCGTGATCTTCGGTGCATCTGCCATATAGGGCTTGTCTGCATCTGCCTTGCAGTCAAGGATACGCAGCGGACTGCGCTCGAAGCGATCCTGACAGTCATCACAGAGATCCTCGAGCTTGTCCCGGAAATAATCCTGCAGGACCTTGCGGTAAACCGGACGGCATTTCGGACAACCTACGGAATTCAAGGACAGTTTCAGGTCCTTGAGGCCCAAACCACCTAAAAGATCCATGGCCAGCATGATGATTTCGGCATCCACTGCCGGATTGGACTCCCCCAGAGCCTCCACACCGAACTGATGGAATTCGCGCATGCGGCCGGCCTGCGGACGGTCATAGCGGAACATGGAGCCGATATAGAACAGCTTCGTCAGGCTGTTGTCACCATAGAGCTTGTTCTGCAGGTACGCACGCACTGCCGAAGCCGTGTTTTCTGGACGCAGCGTGATGCTGCGATCGCCACGGTCGGTAAAAGTGTACATTTCCTTGTCCACCACATCGGTACCTTCGCCGATGCCACGGTGGAACAGCTCCGTATGCTCGAACATCGGCGTACGGATTTCCTTGTAACCGTAACGGGCACACAAATCACGGATTTTTTCTTCCACATAGGTCCATTGTCCGACGGTATCGGGCAATATGTCCTTTGTCCCTCTTGGGGCATTCGTTAGCATTCGTTCTACTCCCCCTAAGCCTGGCAAGCTTCATCAAGCAAAGCCCGCCGTTTGTCAATATAAATATCTATATCGCGCAGATACGTCACCAAATCCTTGGCATTGAAGGATGACTTCATGCGCTTGTTCTGGAAATCAACCACTTTGCTGGTGGCGGCGCCGCCAATGCCGATAATGGTCTGATGTTCTTCCATGATCTGGATGTTGTACATCCCCTCGGCACCTTTGCGGCAGCAGCCGATATTTTCCAAATCCCCCGCCATATAGCCTTGACGGTAGAGATAATATGGCTCATAGCCGAAGCGCTTCATATAGCCCATGGCTGTTTCCGCCATCTTGCGGGTTTCCTCTGCTCCGGGCAAATCCACATGGCGCTCTTCCATGATAAGCTTGAGCCTTGAACCTCGTTTCAGCGCCAACGCATGCAACGTGATATCATCAGGCTGCAGCGCCGTGACCCTGGCGAGCGTATCATCCACATCCGCGGCTGTCTCACCGGGCAGGCCGAGAATCAAATCCATATTGATTTCCGGTATGCCTGCTTCCCGCAGGGCACGGTACATATTCACCACAGCCTCCGGCGTATGCTGACGACCGATGACCTTCAGGGTTCTTGCCTGCATGGTCTGAGGATTGACGCTGACGCGCGTGACCTTATAGTCACGCATGGCGGCAATCTTTCCCGGCGTGATGCTGTCGGGACGTCCTGCTTCCACGGTAAACTCAGCTAAATCATCATGATAGAAGGCATCGACCACCCAGCCCAGCATCGTGCGGAATTCTTCGTCCGGCAAAGCCGTAGGCGTACCGCCACCCACATAGATATTCTGGACTTTGAGCCCATGTGCCTCCACTGCCGCCTTGGCCCCGGCGATGTCCTTATGGAGCACCGCCATGAACTCCGCCAGCTTCTTCGGCCCCGGCAGCACATTGGCCGGGAAAGAACAATAAAGGCAGCGGGTCAGACAGAAGGGAATCCCCACATAGATGCTGATGGTCTTTTCGTCCGAAGTCCTGAGGAACGGCAGCTGCCGGAAGGCCATCGGTGTGATGATGCGCGCCTTCTCCTCACTACAGGCAAAGTCCCGCATCAGCCGTGCGACTATCCCTTCCTCATCCATGCCGTACTCAATCCAGCGATGGACGATCTTAGTGGGCCGCACACCGTGGAGTATGCCCCAGGGAGCAGGTTCATAGCCCAGTTCCTCACAGAAAATATGGTAGAGATTGAGCTTGATGGTGCGATTGACTGCCGCCCGCTCCAGCTCATCTTCCTTGCCGCTTTCCCGGTGGGTAAAGCTTCTGAGTTCTCCATCCTCGCCAAAGAGCATCAACGTGGTTTCCATATGCACTTTTGCCCCCTCATGGGGCTGGCCTTCCACCGGCAGACGATGATTGACCACGGACAACTGGGCAAAGTCAGCTTCGCCTTCCCTACCCACGATTTCCACTTTGAAAAGAGTCAATATTTCCCGTGTGATTTTTGAAATGATTTCTTTTTTTGAATTCAGTGTAAAGGTTCTTACCTTCAATTTTCCTTTTGGCACTCCTTGCATGTACCGAAGAATTTCACCTGATGATTGAGCACATGGAAGCCCATCTTCTTCTGGATATCACTTTCCAGATCGTCCAGAAGGTCATCCTCGAACTCTGTTACCTTGCCACAGGTGGTACAAATCAAATGATGATGGTGGTGTTCCGAAGGATCAGTGGTATTGACCTCATAACGGCTGCAACCGTCCCCGAACTCCATCTTCTGCAGAATTTCCAATTCCGACAGCAGCTCCAAGCTGCGATAAACCGTAGCCAGACCAATTTCCGATTTGTCCTGCCGCAGGATGCCGTGGACATCTTCTGCCGAAAGATGTTCGCCAGGGTGGTCCAGAAACACCTGCAGCACCGTCTGCCGCTGCGGCGTCATCTTATGCTGCCGCGCCTGCAAACGCTGCTTTAAATCGTCCATTGTAAATGTCTGTGCCATAAAACCAACCCTTTCATTTATCTAATAATGCGTCATGTTCTCCGTCTTATAACACACAGTTTGACTTCATAAATCAAATAAAATCATTATAGCAGATATTTGCCTTGCTGACAAATAACATCTTGCCTACAGGCCCCTTTTTTCAAAAAAAATCCCCCCGAACAGGATTTGTTTTCTGCCATCACGAATTAAAGAAATATTATAGAACTAAATTTATTTGTGGAAAAGGAGGCTTTCTATTGGAAAAAGAAGCGAAAACTACCGCTGGCTCAACGCCAGCAGAAAATACTGCGCCAGAGAACACATCTGCGCCAGCCCCTGATCCGTTCTTTATCCCGCCACCGGCAGAGCCTACACAGAAAGGGCCGCGAGGCATCCGCTTTGACTTCAACGACGGGGCGCGGATCAAGCTGCCAAAAGGCGACTGGCATGTGCAGATTGAAGATGAAGATTCCGGCAATATCCTCTTTGCCTGCGACGCACAGGAAGGCTGGGCCATCAGCAGCAAGAAATATTTCGTCCCCTTCCGCCTGCGTGTCTGGGACAAGAAAAATCTGGACAAGCCGGTACTAGACCATCTGCTGGACCTGAAGAACAAGCCGGTACTGATCAAGTTCCCCGTAGGTACCCTGGGCGATATCATCGGCTGGCTCCCCTACGCGGAAAGATTCCAGCAGCAGCATCAATGCCGCTTGGAATGCTCCATGGCTGAAAATCTCAAAGATCTTTACGAGAAGCAGTATCCGGCGATAAAATTCTCCGCCGCCCCCAAATGCAAAACAGAAAAGCCCTATGCTTCCTATCGGGTGGGCCTGTTCTTCAAGGGCGACACAGACCATCAGCCCTACGATTTCCGGCAGGTCGGGCTCCATCACACGGCCGGCTATATCCTAGGCGTTGACCCGCAGGAATCGGCCCCACGCTTGCCGGAAGATTTGCCGCGGGAGATTGCGGAACCCTATGTCTGCATTGCGACCAAGGCCACGACACTGGCCAAGATGTGGAACAACGGCTACGGTTGGGATTTGGTTGTCGATCATCTAAAAAAGCTGGGCTATCGGGTACTCTGCATTGACAAGGAACGCATTCAGGGCCTGGGGCATGTCTGGAGTCAGATTCCCCACGACGCCGAAGATTTCACAGGCGACCGCCCCCTGCTGGAACGTACCGCCATGCTGCGCCATGCGGAATTTTTCGTCGGACTATCGAGCGGCCTGAGCTGGCTGGCCTGGTCGGCTGGTACCCCCGTGGTCATGATCAGCGGCTTCACCCTGCCCACCAACGAATTTACCACGCCCTACCGCGTCATCAACACCCACGCCTGCCATGCCTGCTGGAATGCCATGGACACCGAGTTTGACCACAAGGATTACTTCTGGTGCCCCCGGCATAAAGGCACGGAACAGGCCTACGAGTGCACGCGTGCCATCACCGGCAAGCAGGTCATCAACGTGATTGAACGCCTGCGCCAGGATTTGCAGCTGACGGCTCCCAACGAACGAAAAAAATAAATCAGGTCTAGTATCCCCTCGTCCATATCTGCAAGGATTGCCAGCTATGGACGAGGGGATACTAGACGGTTTCCACCGCTAGATTTTACTGAATATTATGGATTTGTCAGGATTTGTTTGACCAAAGGAGTGACCAAGGATGAAAGGAAAACCCACACAGGAAATTATCCGTCCGGCCGCATACGATAGCGAAGCCGCCTCCCATAGCGGCATTATGCAGCGTCTTTCGGGGGGGGGACATCTGTACGTACAAACAGCCGCAACCCTGACCGCTGTCTGCAGTGTGCAAGGAGCCATGCTGCCCATGCAAGTGGCGCAGGCCGAAACCTTGCCAAATGGGCAAGCTTCTTTAACGCTCGATAGCACAACCAGCCAAACAGAAAATACGATTACCGTTAATTCTGGTGGTACATTAAATGTCAACTCCGGCGGTACAGCCAGCAATACCACTGTCAATAGTGGTGGTACACTGAACGTTTCCGGCGGTACGCTGGTCAACACCATCATCAACGACTCCCCAAAAGTTTCAGGGAATACATACAAAGTCAACATCTCTGCCGGTACGCTGACATCAACCACCATCAACAGCGGCAGCGAGGTATATGCCTATATCAGCGGAGCTGGTTCCGCCACCATAAATGAGACAACCATCCATAGTGGCGGGTACCTCAAGGTCTATGGAGAAAATTCCTGTACCATAAACGGCGTAAATCTGAACGGAGGAACGATTACTTTTAACAGCTGCACTATCAGCGGCATCATACAAGGATATGGTACACTCAGCAGAACAAGGTATTCTAGCGGCGGCACCTTGATTGTTTCCGGCGGCGATATTACCATGGATAGTGCTATCAATTACAAGCCCGATACGATAATAATCGGAGACAACCTACACATCGTTGCTCCACAAGGCTACATTAGTGCTGGTGAAATCTTCATCAATAAAATTGATGCTACCACACCTGTTATCAGCAGCACGATCCGCGATAACACTGGTGGTTATATTCAATTTGACAAACTAAATGTGACGAATTTCAATGCCGGCACCGCCACCAACGGTACATTATTGTATGCTGAACGAGATATCAATTACAAATACAGCAGCAGCGGAGCGACCTTGACCTCCGGCACCACCAGTACCACCTTGACCGCCGCTAATCCCAGCTATTCGTTCCTCGGTGGCGAAGCAACGGCTTCTACCCCCAATGAGGCACCGGCATTGACGCTTATGACTGCCAATGCCACCACCTTCACCTTGGTCAATAATGGCACTGCGCAAGCTCCGAAATTGAATCAGCTGGATTTCAGCATCAGCCCTCAGGTATCCCAAGCAGCTTTCAGCGGTACGGTTGCCTGGAATCCTGCCAGTGCTTACTATACCAATAGCGGTGGGAGCTTCGCCAATACCACCAGCCTTGACCTGTCCAATCTGCAGCTGGACTTCACCTCGGCCACCACGGCGGAGGCCCTCGGTTCCGGCACGACCATGACTTTGCTGGGCGGCGGCAATATTGCCGGCACCATCACCCACCAGCCTACAGCCACTAACAGTGCCACTTATGCCGGCACGAATGCCGATTATACCGCCAATCTCAGTGGCGAAGGCTCCCTGTCTGAGGGCAATCTCATCTATGGGCTGACCGGCGCCACGGTAACCGGCGTTAAGCTGAAACAGATGTCCGATAATGCCGACGCCCTGCCCACCGGTTGGGCGGCCGGCGATACAACCATCGATGTGGACACCAGCAATCTCACCCTGCCCACCAATCTGGCTGCGGGAACCGCCAAGGATATCTTCAGTCTGGAAGGTGCCTCCTACAACCTCACGGGCTCCAATGTCTTTGATACGGCCACCACGCCCCTTTCCACCGGCGAAAACGGCGTGACCCTCAGCGGCACTAAGACCAACGGTGGTGTGCGGACAAAAGAAAATGCGGCCTCTACGCTGGAATATGTCGCCCCTACCAACAATTTCAATCAGGCAACGATTGGTGAAATCACCTGGGCCAATTCCGGCACCGTGCTGGATGCCAGCAGCAGTGCCAATAATTTTACAAGCCTCACAGCAGACAAGGTTGACACCACCGGCTTCAAAATCACCAATCCTGCAGCAGCTACTACCGACACTACCATGACCCTGCTGGCCGGCAATGAAACACTGTCAGATTTCGACCCGGTTTCCCGTTCCGCCCGTTATACCACTACGCCCACCAGCCTCCTGTCCATCGAAAATCTCATAAACGGTTCCCTATTTGCCAAGGGCGGCAATATTTCCTTTACCATCACCAGCAATCAGGCTGATAAGGCTGTCTTGGATGGCACCATCAACTGGAATCCCCAGGCCGTCTATTATACGCATGACAACAATGCCTTTGCGGAAAATGCCACGCTGGACCTGACGAAGCTGAAACTTGACTTCACCTCCGCTACTACAGCAGAGGCCCTGAGCACCGGAACTGCCATGACCCTGATTGGCGGCGGCAAGGTGTCCGGCACCATTACCCAGCCGGAAAGCAATTCGTTTGTAGCAACCTATACCGGTAATAATGCCAATTATACTGCCAATCTCAGCGGCTCCGCTTCTTTGACGGAGAATAATCTCGTTTATACCTTAGGCAATGCAACCGTAACCAACGTAGACTTGAAAGCAGTCTCCGATACGGCCGATACCCTGCCAGCCGGCTGGGCAGTCGGTAATTCCAGCATCAACGTGGATACCACCAGCCTGGATATCCCCACCAATCTGGCAGCAGGCGAGACGAAAGATCTGTTTACCCTCGAAGGTGCTGCCTTCAACCTTACTGGCAGCAATGTTTTCAACGCAAGTTCCAGCCTGCTGCGGGAATCGGTCAGCGGCGTGAGCATCGAAGGCACACAGACTGGCGGCGGCGTACGGGTCAAGGAGGACAACGCCTCTACCCTGCAATACGTGGCGCCCTCTGCCCAGGCCTCCCAGATCACCTTCGGCGACGTAGAATGGAAGACCACGGGCGCCCTGCTTGACCACAAGACGACCTTGAACAACGTGGACTTTACCAAAGCCAAAATCAGTACCAATAACATCTCTTTCACTGGCATTGAATCCCTGAATACCGGGGACAGCATGACTTTGATTGCCGATTTCGGCAGCACCTCGGACACCATCACCGGCACAGCCTTCACGTTGGGCAACCAGTCCGGCGAAGGGCATGCCTATCTGGAGAACAACAACCTCCTCTATCTCATCACGCAGGGCACGACGCAGAATGGCTCTGGCAATGAGCCGGGTAATGAACCGGGCAACGAGCCAGGTAATGAGCCGGGCAATATCAGCAAGGACGATGCCATCAAGAAAAACGGCACTGCGACGAATCAAACCATCGAGGGGGATGTCAGCGGCGGTACCGCACAAAATAACGGCGTCGCCCAGCATAATGTCGCAGCCGTCACCGGCTCCACCGTCACCAAAGACGTCTATGGGGCCACCAGTGTCAAGGGGGCCACGACGGACAATACCGCCCAGGTGGCTGATTCCCAGGTCAACGGCAATGTCTATGGTACCTACAGCGACAGCGGCACAGCCATCGGCAATACCACCACCATCAACCACAGTACCGTCAGCGGCGATGTGGCCGGTGCCTACAGCAAGAGCGGCACCGTATCCAATGGCAATACCGCCACGGTAAAGGATACTGCGGTCAGCGGCAATGTTTACGGCGGCAAATCCGACAACGGCGAAGTGAACCTCAGTACCACGGCCATTTCGGGTGGCAGCGTAACCCAGGCGGTTTATGGTGGCTATAGCGAGACCGGCGACACCAGCCAAAACAAAGTGGAGATCACCGATGAAGCCCAGATCACGGGCAATATCTATGGTGGTTTCACTGAAACGGGCAATACCGAAGCCAACACGGTAGAAATCAAAGGAAACGCCACCCTCGATGCCTACGTATATGGCGGCAAGAGCCTCTCCGGAACCTCCCGCAACAACGCCGCCCATGTCGAAGATGCGACCATCGTCGGCATCATCGGCGGCGGCTGCGACGAAGCAGATGGCAACACTGCCTCGTTCGCTGCAGGAACCGCCACCAACAACATCTATGGTGCCAATGCTACGACCACGGCCAAGGACAACACCGTCAATATCACCGGCGGCACGGTGCAGGGCAGCGTCTACGGTGCCTATGCCGGCAAGACCGTGACGGGCAATACCGTCAACCTCTCCGGCGGAACGATTTTGGGCAACTCCGTCACGGACACCACCAATGAAGTGGCACTTTCCCTGGCAGGCGGTATTTACGGCGGTTATGTGGGCGATGCCTCCGGCACGGTCAACAACAATACCGTGAACCTCTATGGCACGGCAGATATCAGCACGGCTTCGCTCTATGGTGCGAATCTCAGCAATGCTACCGGCAATGTGCTCAATATCGGCTTTGCCGATTCTGCGACCAATACCTTCACGCCCTGGACCGGCGGCGGCCAGACCGTAGCCGATATCGCCAACTTCAATACCATCAACTTCCAGACCGTAGCCTGGAACACAGCTACACCGGCTATGACCATCGGCAGCGGGACGAACAGCGACCTGGCCAACACCAAGGTCAGCGCCGCCAATGTCTACTTCACCGGCGCTACCGAACTCAGCAAAGGCAGCCAGATGACGCTGCTCGACGAAAGCAAGGTGGCTGCAGACAAGCAGGTACAGGCGGGCAATCTCACCACGGCTTCGGCTTATACGCTCGGCACCGGCCTGCAGGGCACAGGCTCCCTGTTCCTCGATGCACAGGGCAATGTCCTCTACACCATCGAGACGGCCCAGCTCAATGAACAGACCCATAATGTCCTGATGGGACAGACGGCGGTTCTCTCCAATCTGGCCCTCAGCCATGACTATATGGAAGACACGCTGGAAGGGCTGGCCATCGACCAGAACAAGGGCAAGGAAGGACTGGCTGTCTACGCCAATATGGGCGGCGGCACCATGCGCCAGCATACCGGCAGCTATATCAACAGCAACAGCTGGAACGGCGTACTGGGCCTCGGCACGAAACACGGCCTGCCACAGGGGGCCATTGAATACGGCGCGTTCGTGGAACATGGCTATGCCAAATACTCCACCCACAACGGCGCTCACTACGGCAATGGCACGACGAAATACACCGGCGGCGGCCTCCTCGCCAAATGGACAACGAAGAATGACCTTTACCTCGAAGGCAGTGTAAAATCCGGCCGGGTCAAGGACAATTCCTCCAGCTTCCTGCAGGATGCTCTAGGCAACACCTATGGCTACAATACCCGCAGTGAATACCACGGCGCCCACCTCGGCATCGGCAAGGTCTTCCAATACCATGACGACGCTCAGCTAGATGTCTATGGCAAGTATTTCTACACGCTCAAGAAAGGCTCCTCCTTCGACGCCGGCGGTCACTATGACCTCGACAACGTCAAGAGTAGTCTGATGCGTATCGGTGCCCGCTATACCAAGCACGGCGCAAGCTTTGACTACTACGCCGGCCTCGCCTACGAACACGAATTTGACGGTCAGGCCCGCGGCACCTACAACGGCTTCGCCCTCCGCAGCGCCGACATCAAAGGCGGCAGCGCCCGCCTGGAACTCGGGGCTAAGCTCACCCCCAATGAAAGCTCGCCTTGGGGCTTTGACCTCAATCTCACCGGCTACGCCGGACAGAAACGCGGACTTTCCGGTTCAGTCTCTGCTGTATACCAATTCTAAGGACAACACGTAAAAGCCGTCCCCCGGCAACATGTTCGTTGCGGGGGACGGCTTCTTTTATGCACGAATATTTACATATTGGCATTGCTGCCCATTTTGCGGACTACGCTATAGACATCCTTGACCCGGCGCAGGCGCGTGATGATCTGTTTGACCTGCGTGGAGCTGTTCACATCCAGCCCCAAAAGAATCGTCGAAGTCTTGGTACTGCGGTTGGGGTTGGCGTTGATGCTGTGGATGTTGATCTTCATCTCCGTGGGCACCGCCAGTACATTGGCCAGGATGCCGCTGCGGTCATTGCAGACGATTTCCAGCTCGACCTTGTACTGCTTATCCAGGCCCACATCCCAGCTGACTTCGATCATACGGGAAATATCCGTATCCATCAGGACATTGGGACAATCCGTTCTATGCACCGACACGCCACGTCCTCGGGTCACATAGCCTGTGATGGGATCGCCCGGAATCGGGTTGCAGCAACGCGCCAAACGGACCATCAGGCCGCTCTCGCCCTCGACCAATACGCCGTGGCTGGATTTGCTCTTGCGATTGTTGGCCGGACGCTTGAGTGCCGAGAGCATCTGGCTCACATCCAGCGGCGTCTTTTCCTTGATTTCTTCCTTATGGAATTCCACCAGCCGTGTCAAAATGCCATGCACAGTGATGCCGCCATAACCCACGGCCGCCAGCAGATCATCCTCGCTCAGGATGTTGAGCTTCTTGGCCACTTCCAGCAGGCGTCCATCTTTCAAGAGTTCTTTCGGCGCATAGCCCAGCCGCTTGGCTTCCTCGCGAATCAGTTCCATGCCGCGCTCGATATTTTCCTCACGGCGTTCCTTCTTGAACCAGGAGCGGATCTTGCTGCGGGTTTCCGAGGAAGCTACGATATTGAGCCAGTCCCGGGAAGGGCCGTTGTTGGCCTTGTTGGTGATGATGGAGACGATATCGCCATTCTTGAGCTTGTGCTCCAGCGGCACCAACTTGCCATTGACCTTGGCACCGACACAATGATGCCCCACCTCCGTATGGATGCGGTAAGCAAAGTCGATGGGAATGGAGCCCTTGGGCAAATCTACCACATCGCCCTTCGGCGTGAACACGAACACCTCATCCGAGAAGATATCCACCTTGAGGGCTTCAAAGTATTCCTTGGGATCACTGAGTTCCTGCTGCAGGCTTACCATCTGCCGCAGCCAATTCATCTTCTGATCCATGGCACCGCCTGCCGTGGAGCCCTTGCCATTTTCCTTGTACTTCCAGTGCGCCGCTACACCGAATTCCGATACCTCATGCATATGGAAGGTGCGGATTTGGATTTCCAACGGATAGCCGCGCGTCATCACCGTAGTATGCAGGGATTGATAGCCATTGGATTTCGGCATGGCGATATAATCCTTGAACCGCCCCGGAATCGGCTTCCACATCGCATGGATCACGCCAAGCACGCCATAGCAGTCCCGCACGGACTCCACCAAGACGCGGATGGCCGAGAGGTCATAGATTTCGCTGATATCCTTCTTATCCCGCAACATCTTCTTGTAAATGCTGTAGAAATGCTTGGCACGGCCCTTGATTTCCGCCTTGATGCCGGCTTCGCCAATCTTCGTCTCAATCTGCTCGATGGCCGTGTCAATGAAGGCCTGTCGTTCCTTGCGCTTCTGCTTGACATTTTCCACCAGGTCATAGTATTTTTCCGGTTCCAGATAGCGCAGGCAGAGGTCTTCGAGTTCCCACTTGATATTGGAAATACCCAGACGATTAGCCAAGGGCGCATAGATTTCAATGGTTTCCTTGGCAATGCGCTTCTGCTTGTCCTCCCGCATGTACTTAAGCGTGCGCATATTATGCAGGCGGTCTGCCAGCTTCACCATGATTACCCGGATATCCTTGGCCATGGCCAGGAACATCTTGCGGTAATTTTCCAGCTGGACTTCCTCTTTGGATTTATACTTGATGCGGCCCAGCTTCGTGACACCATCCACGATCATGGCCACTTCTTCCCCGAACATTTCCTCAATCTGTTCTTTCGTGTAGAGCGTATCTTCCACTACATCATGCAAAAGCGCTGCACTGATAGTCACATCATCAATATGCAATTCCGTGAGGATTTCTGCCACATGCAGAGGATGGATGATATACTCCTCCCCGGAAACACGTACCTGTCCTTTATGGGCCTCCACAGCCAAATCATAAGCCTTGCGAATCAAGGCAACATCCGCTTTGGGCTCATAGGCCTGCACTGCCTGCAGTATGGAATCTATGGTCACTGGTGCTTTATCTTTGTCGTTCATAATGTCCCATCTCCTTCCCTAGTTCCCTCAGCGATGCCGCCTGTAGGTCGGCGAGCTTTCCAAATCCATCCGCCCGCTGGCCTTGGGCAGATAATAACAATTCTCCTCCATATCCATGCGCAGGAGGCTGAGTTCCTGGAAAATCCGCAGGCCCAGGCTCATGGTATAAAGCGAGATATGCTGGCCCCGCTTGCAGAAATCCACGGTGAGTTCCTCGGCAGTATAGGGAATATAATCCTCCTGCTGCTGAATCTGATAGAGGAATTTGTAGATATCCACCAGCTGCTCCCGCTCGGGGAAAATGCGCTCCCCATTTGCCGGGGCAATGCTGTCCACCATGCACTGCAAACTGCAATTGCCCTGCCACTCATTAACGGCAGGACTATAAACCATATCAATGACTTCACTGTTGATGATCCCTGCATAATCGCTGCGGTTCCAGAACAGTGCCGTCACAGGCGCCTTGGCACTTCCCACCTGAAAGCGCAGATGCTGGCCTTCCTTGCCAATGACCTGCGGCGCCATACCACGAATCTCACGCACGCCGAATAACGGCTTGGGATTCTTCATGCCAAAGGGTTCCAATTTTGCCAGTTCATCAATCAGATCGAAAGTGATTTCCTCCGGTGCCAGCTCCATCTCCACCTTGACCTTGGGCACATAATCCTCAGGCGTCAGCGTTGCCTCGGCTACCGCTTCAAAAGCCTCCTTAAAAGCTTTTAATTCGCTTTCCGCCACGGATAATCCTGCCGCCTGCGAATGACCGCCGAACTGCAGGATATGTTCCTTGCAGGCCTTCAACGCTTCATACATATGCAAGCCGTCAATACTGCGGCAGGAACCCTTGCAGACGCCATCTGCCTGCTTGCTGAACACGATGGTCGGCTTGTAATACTTGTCCACGAGACGGGAGGCCACGATGCCGATAACCCCAGGATTCCAATTTTCCCCGGCCACCACAATGGCGGGCATATTGTTCACATCCTCGCCCTTTAGTTCCGCTTCTGCCTTGGCCAGTATTTCCTGCTCGATGGTCTGCCGCTGGCTGTTGAGCATATCCAGCTCCATGGCCAGCGATTCTGCTTCCGCTGCATCCTTGGTCAACAGAAGCTCCACCCCCTTGCGCGCCGAACCGATACGCCCAGCGGCATTGAGCCGAGGGGCCAGCCGGAAGCCCACATGGCCGGTATTGAGCTCTTCATCCCGGATATCGGAAACTTCTACCAGCGCCCGCATCCCCGCAAAGGAGGACTTGCGCATACGCTTGAGTCCCGCCGCCACGATTTTGCGGTTCTCACCCAAAAGCGGTACGATATCCGCCACCGTGCCCAACGCCACGATTTCCAAATCCTGTGTATAATCCTGTCCATGCATTTCCTGCCACAAGGCCTGACAAAGCTTGAACGCCACGCCCACGCCGGCCAGATTCTTGTCCGGATAAGGACAATCTTCCCGATGGGGATTGACTACCGCCAGAGCGGGCGGCAATTGTTCCCCCGGCAGATGATGATCCGTCACGATGATATCGAGCTTGCCTGCCATCGCCGCCACATCATCCACGGAGGCAATGCCGCAGTCCACGGATACCAAAAGTTTCGCGCCATCATCCGCAACGCCTTGCAGGGCCGTCAGATTGAAGCCATAGCCTTCCTTCTCGCGATGCGGGATATAGAAATCCACCTTTGCCCCCAAAGCCCGCAGGTTATGCACCAGCAAGGTGGTGGCCGTCATACCGTCCACATCGTAGTCGCCATAGACCACAATCTTCTCTTCGCCGTCAATGGCCGCGATGATCCGTGCCACAGCCTTGTCCATATCCTTCATCAGCAAAGGATCATAAAAAGGCTGCTTCTCCGGATGCAGGAACACCTCCGCCGCCTCTTTCGTGCAGATACCACGATTCCATAAGATATTTGCCAGGCTCTTCGTTACGCCCAACTCTTTTGCAAAAGCCACTGCCTCAGGAGCAGCGGCACTTAATTTCCATTCTTTTAACATACTTTACACTCCTGTGTAATATCTTATCTCATTTTAGTTGCGGCGTAAATACCAACGAGCACTCTTGGGAGAATTTTTGCCCAAAATAAAACCACCCATCGAATTGAACAGGTGGTTTTAATCTAAAACTCAAAATCTATCGTTTTTCTTATTCAGCAGCCTGCTTCCAGCTTTCGCCAACGCTGCCCTCTTCCCGCACCTCTTTTGCTGCCGCATTCATGCGCGCGAACGATTTTCTTACGCCGCCTGCATTATGGTCGTAATCTACCGCATGGTCAGCACCTATGCCAATAGCGGCAGCCTCAGACGCAGAATCGATATTGGCACCCATGAAAATGAAATTCCATTTGTACTCCTTTGTAGCCTTTTCAATCATTCTTTTTACATCAGCTTTGCTATATTCCTTGCTGTCGTTTTCCTTGCCATCCGTCATGATGAGGAACAACACGCGCCGTTTAGCAGGGCAGATACCATCATGATTCATTCTGCCCAAGGTATCTGCAACGGTTCTGCCCACTGCATCCAGAAGGGCTGTCATTCCTCTGGCATAGTACTCTTTATTGGTTAACTCCGGTACTGCCTTTATGTCTTTGGCCTCTACGATTTTTTCATACTTGTCATCAAAAAGGACAGTCGTAACCTCAGCACGCCCCTTTTCCTGCCGCTGCTTCTCCAAGAAGGAATTTTGACACTCCCCATGCCTAAAGGCAGGGGATTCTTGGTTCGCTGAACACTGCGGCCTAGCCGTAACCAGTTCGACTTACACGTTCTCCCCAAGCGTAAATTCCCGTGTGTCCCACGGTACTAATTTATGTTAAGCAACCTGTTTTTGTTCTATTGCCTTTCGCAGTATATTTATTGCTGCATTGGCATCTCGGTCATGATGTGAACCACATGCAGGGCAAGTCCAATCCCTGATACCAAGATTCTTAGTTTCCCTGTTCTGGTATCCGCATTTTGAACAGGTCTGGCTTGACGGGTAGAATGTATCTACCTTCAAGATTTCAGAGCCATGCAATTCTGCCTTGTATTCAAGCTGACGGAAGAACTCAGACCAGCTTACGTCTGATATAGCACGAGCTAACTTGTGGTTTCTCATCATGTTCTTAATTTGCAGGTGTTCTATGGCTATAGTCTTGTTCTGTCTAACCAATGCCGTAGATGTTTTGTGCAGAAAGTCCCTGCGGATATTGGATATACGCTCATGAACTCTGGCAACACGGATTCTAGCCTTATCCCTATTCACAGACCTTGGCATTTTTCGAGAAAGCCGTCTTTGTTCTCGCACAAGCTTTCTAGTCAAACGCCGCAGGATTCTGGGATTGGCAACAGTATTTCCATTGCTGTCTGAATAGAACTCCTTTAAACCTACGTCAATGCCTATTTCTCCGCCGTCATTGGTCTTGAGCAAACTTCCCCTGTCCAATTCTACACACAAAGACACAAAATATTTGCCAGAAGCATTACGGCTGACCGTAGCATTGAGGATTCGCCCGTCAAATTCACGGCTCTGCTTGATTTTCACAGCTCCGATTTTTGGCAGTTTAATTCGATTCCCTACGATACGGACGCCTTTGCTCTGATTCCTGGTGCGGTAGGACTGGCTATGGTTATGCTTGGATTTGAAGCGTGGGTATTTTGCTTGGTGTTTGAAAAAATTCTGGTATGCTGTGTCGAGATTCTTCAAGGACTCCTGTAATGCCATGCTGTCTACCTCTTTCAGCCAGCTATACTCTTCATACCTTTTCAAGTCCGTCAGCATGGCACTGGTCTGATTGTAGGTTACAGACTTATGGTTTGCAGTCCATTCATCTCTACGGATGGCGAGAAAATGATTGAACACAAATCGGCAACAGCCCAGAGTACGGTTAATTAGTTCTTGCTGGGCATGGTTCGGATATATTCTGAATTTGAAGCCCATTGTGTACTTGTCCATTTTCTCACTTCCTTTGCGATGTTTTTTGGCTCTCGATATACTGCTTCACGATGTTAAGCGGAGCACCACCGACAGTGGAGCAAAAATAGCTGTTTGTCCATAGGCTAGGCAGTTTAGTTGTCAGCCATGGAAATTCCTGCCTCAAGATACGAGAGGTCTTGCCCTTGATAGTCTTTACGGCTTTGTGAACACCGAACTGCGGGTGAACCTCCAGTAGAAGATGCACATGGTCTGGCATGATTTCCATTTCGATTACATCGACTTGGATTTCTTCACAGATTGACTTGACCAGCTCCTTTAGTCTGGTGTCAACGCCATTGACCAACACTTTTCTGCGGTACTTGGGACAGAACACGATATGGTACTTACATGAATATACGATATTGTGGCTTGAATGATATTTTATTTCTCCCATATTTGTATTATACAACTTTAAGAAAGCTAATACAACACAAGTTAAAAAGTAATTGTCCACCTTCAATTACTTACGTAAATTCGGTGGACACGCCTTATATCCCCATGACTAAAGTTAGGGGTTTTACGGCGTTTTGGATAATCATCCTGAACCGCATCATACAGATGAACCTCCTGACGACCAATTCCCTGAAGGAATGTTCCGCTTCGAGAAAAGACTTCCCTGAAACTAAGAAAAATTTAATAAATTTATGATAAGGTAAGTCCGTAAAAACTTGTCACACATATCATCGTTTATACGGAGGGAACTTTCTATGTCATCCAACAATATTACGACCAGTCCCGAAACACAAAAAGTCTATGACGAAATGAATAGACTTTCCCCCTACTGTGCCCCTAGCGGTCAATTCTTTGAACGCAATGATATCGAATACCTGATAAATAACGGCTACAGTCTCCAAGATGCCAAGGATGCACTTTCACGCTGCCCCAAATACCTTTCCCAATATAAAGCGCCCAATGGTCAATATTTCGCTGCCAATGATATCGAGTACCTGCTAGACAACGGCTATAGCCTTCAGGATGCGCTAGATGAACTGGCCGAATGTGATCGATATTCAGATGGCCGCACTCATCAATCCAACAGCAGCAACAGAACCATTTACAATTTCAGCATTTTCGGTGCTCATGCCTTCTGCGATGACGACGACCATTTTTTCCATAACCATTCCAGCTCATACTATGACCACGACAGTAGTGATGACAGCAGCTGCAGTGATTCTGACAACTGCGATACAAACGACAATGCCGAAGACAAAGAACCGGACGCATGAGCAGTACGTCCGGTTCTTTGCTGTGTATTATATTTTAGGAGAGCTTTAACGAAAGCCTGTATATAATATAGCACCATTGAGAATGAAAATCAATAGATAATCGGAAATTATTTTTACAACGAAAAGAGTCCCCAAGTCAATACACAAAACCTTGGGGACTCCGTCACGTATATAACGCTCTCCTAATCCTATTCTAACATGAAGAAGGATAATTGTCCAAATATTTCTTCACCAGCCGAAGAACATTTCTGCTGCCAACATCATTCCAGCAGGATATAAACGCCCTTTGACGAATAGAGCTAATAAGTGAAAGCCTATGAATCTTTTAAAGGATACGGAGGGAAACGCCATGAGTATGCTTGAATCCATCAACAAACGCCGCAGTTACTACCAGCTTACAAAAGATCTGCCGGTTGATGCAATCAAGATCAAGGAAACTGTCCAACAGGCCACAGAGCTGGTTCCTGATGCTTTCAACATGAAGTCAGCCCGCGTCGTCCTAGCCATGAACAGCAAACATGATGAGCTATGGGATGCGATTTACGATGCATTTGGCGGAAAAGTCGCTCGCGAGAAAATCGACAGTTTCAAGGCTGGAGCTGGCACGGTGCTGTACTTCTATGATGAAGAGGTCGTAAAAAAATTACAGGAACAGTACCCTGCTTATGCCCCCAATTTCCCCATCTGGTCGCAACAAGCGAATGGCATGTTGCAGTTCACCATCTGGACAGCTCTGCGTGACCTGAATGTTGGTGCCAATATCCAGCACTACAATCCAGTCATTGACGATGCTGTAAAAAAACTATTCAATCTCCCGGATTCATGGAAACTCGTTGCGCAAATGCCATTTGGCGGCATTGCTGCTGAACCTGATGCCAAAGAGCCTGAAGACATTACAACCCGCGTCAAGGTTTTCGACTGAAAAATAGCCTCCCCGCCACCAAAAGCCGCTCCTGCTGACACCCCATCAGCGGAGCGGCTTTATGTATTATGAAAGGGCATATGCTGAAGCAGTTCTGCCTTCACAAAATACCATATTTCATAGCTTAATCAAACAAATACGAATTTTTTGTGTGCAACAACCATCTAAAAAACACCTTCATATCTTCTCGCTATCTACGATAATTTTGTATCTGCGCATGTTGCCATCTTCAAATTCTCTGTCCTGTACCCAACTGGCAATCTTGCCCCGGCGTTTCAACGATCCCAACACTTCCTCCTTGTTCCAGTGCAGAATCACATCTACTGTTATATCGCCAGCCGGCAGCAGACAGCCATGTTGTTCAAAAATCGTATCTTCAATGGTACGCCAGATATCCCGGCAAAACTTCTCCATTTCACTTCCTTGGTGTTTGCTTTTCTTAATCATACTTATGAATTTACCCTATACAGCAACAAAAGTCAACGTCTTGTGCATCTAAACCTCCTATGCGGAGGAACACGTCAAGTATGCGAGTGGGTTGATTGTGCAGTGTTTCTAAGCCGCCTATACGGCGGAACACGACTGGATTCAGACTGCAGCATCCGCGACAGTTTTCTAAGCCGCCTATACGGCGGAACACTGTCCCAAACAGCATTTTCTATCCATGCTAAATTTCTAAGCCGCCTATACGGCGGAACACGGTATCCAGAACAATAATCGTCGCTTACTGAAATTTCTAAGCCGCCTATACGGCGGAACACTTCAAACCGGGGGAAGAATGGACATTCCAACATTTCTAAGCCGCCTATACGGCGGAACACGATCCGGTAAGCTGTGGCGGCAGTGTGGCACATTTCTAAGCCGCCTATACGGCGGAACACGGAATCAGCCGCCCCGTTTCCTCCCCTTTGAATTTCTAAGCCGCCTATACGGCGGAACACTAGGTCTCCACACCTCGTGCATCGTCCCTGGCTTTCTAAGCCGCCTATACGGCGGAACACCTGCATCATCCTGCCATCACTTGTGAAGTAGTTTTCTAAGCCGCCTATACGGCGGAACACTTCGCGCCGGTCGTCACGGCAAACGAATATTTTTTCTAAGCCGCCTATACGGCGGAACACAACCGCTTTTTCGGCTTCCAGATACAGCTTCATTTCTAAGCCGCCTATACGGCGGAACACATTTTCCAGGGCTACGCCAATGCGATCCGTGATTTCTAAGCCGCCTATACGGCGGAACACCTTGACTATCTGCCGCCTGGCCTCCAGAGAAATTTCTAAGCCGCCTATACGGCGGAACACCACATCTACCAGATCCTGCACGTTGAGATAGATTTCTAAGCCGCCTATACGGCGGAACACGGCGGCAAGAATGAGGATATGATCGGCGTCAATTTCTAAGCCGCCTATACGGCGGAACACGGCCTTGGTCTTGGCTTTATACGCCCCCTCTGTTTCTAAGCCGCCTATACGGCGGAACACACTGTGGGGGCTATAGGTGGGGCGCTGGAACCGTTTCTAAGCCGCCTATACGGCGGAACACTTCATTCAATCGCTAAAGATTCCCGTAAAATAAGCTCTTCCCGCAGATTTATAGCATTTCACCCTAATTTTACCCCTTCTCCCACACGCTTATTTTATGCGGGTTCCCGTACCATGATGAAATTTTGGTCAAAATTCCGGCACAGTTGACTGGTTATCCAGACCATAACTGCCAAAACCAACGTCCTGATCCGAATCCTGTACAATGCGTTCTATACAAAGGCGGTATTTTTGCTGATTCGTTTCACTATGCATCTGCACAAAGGGAACTTTTTTATCCCTGCATTCTTGCGGAAATAATTTCAAGGCTTCATCATAAGATACATTATGCCGCTTGGCGTAGCGTCTGGCCTTCTGCATAGAACTTGCTTCCGGATGATAACGACGATAAATTGCATAGCCATGCACTCGCTTCGGCACAGGACGGATGCTGGTCATATGAATGTAATCTTCATACCTCTGTAGCCATTTCTTTATCGCTAATGCTTCCAATTGAGCTTCCGTTTCAGCAAATATCCGCAGCTTACTGCCCAGTTGAACCTTTCTGCCATCTTCATATTGAGGAAACGAGACACCAATATGCCCCTTACTGCCGTCTTCCATCTGCGTTGCCAAAGCCAAGTGAAGTTGCTGATACAATTTGCTCCAGATATGGTTCTCATTGATCTCCGCATCCGGCAACAAGGTGAGTTCCTGATAAAACTTCACGCTGCTCACCCCTTGCCAAATACACCGCCACGCACCAGAACTGCCATAACATAATGCTCTTCTTCCGCACTGGCCAGCGGTTCGCCCAAGGCAAACTTATCAAACAATGTGTAAAAATCTACCTTATCTTTAGGATTCCGGAATGCTTTTCCCAAGTTTGTCACCGCACCATACGGCTCGATGGCAATCGGTCCAGTTCCCTCTTCACTTGCAAAATCTGGATACCATGTATCAATCGTCCGCAAAGCGTTGCCCAATTTCTGGGAATGCATTGCCGCTACACCATCCACATGATACAAAATCTTACTCTTGCGGCTGTTGCCCTTATCAAACACCAATTCTTCACTGGGATATACTTCTTGCCCAACACCCAGTTTTGCATAAGCCTCTACTTCAATGAATTGATATGGCTCCTCACCGGATAATGCTGCTGCAATCTTTCCTGCCAAAGCCTTTATTTCCTCATGCTCTGTAAAGTCACGCAAGGAATAGGTATACGCATCAAATTTCTGCTCCCAGCTGCCAACCTTGACACAGACATCGATTTTCTCCGCCCCCAGCCGGTTTCTCCATAGGAAACGGGCGCTGGCAATATTATAGGCATAGCGGTAAGACAATTCCTTGAAGCCTGTCTTTTCTATATAGCCTTTGGCTGCCGCAGCATAACTTTGCGCAAAAGCTGCATTGTTGCAGGCCGACGGCTTTTCCACACCACTCAATACCTTGATGGTAAAGGCCAGCTTCAGGGTATCCTGTTCCATGCCTAATGCGCAGGAATCCACTTGTTGCAGGTTAGGTTTTTCTACCTCTGCATTCAATTTCGCCGGATCATTCTGCACTGCCGGCTTCAGCCGATTGGAAATCGTCCCCCGTACTGATTTTTCCACCAGCTTCAATGGTTCAGCCTTTACCTTATGTTCATCATCCCAGCATGTGCCATACATATAGCCATCCGAGACGACTAATTTCTTTTCAAACGCCAATACCGATGCGATATCCGCTGCCTTTTTAGCCATTTCTATTCCTCCCCACGCAAATCTTGTTTCCCCATATTCCGACACAGATACAAACCTTCTGCTTCATTATATTCATATTCCCACATCATTTCCTGAATAGCCTCACAACGATAGGGCATCACAAATTCTCCCACCGTTACCAAAGGTTCCACAAAATGATGTTCATATTCATAGGAACGTTGTTCCTTCACTTGCAAATTGCCAGACAAATCACGGAAACCAACTGCTATCGGCACCAGCCAGCCATCCGCAGCCACCTTGCTTCTCTGCCATCCAAGAAAAGCCCCTTCCGCATCACGATTGGCTGTATACTGCACCTGCATAGCATTCAGCAAACTATCCAAGGCATCTTTGCCGCTCTCATGCTGAAGCAAATCCTGCCGCTCAATGATTGCATAACCCGGCATTAACCTTGCCTTCACCCTGCGTACATCCCGCTCGTCATCATCGTCAACGGACACGACCTGCCAATCCTGCTGCTCACCGTGCCGCAGGACAATATCGCCCCCAGCCGCCTTCAGACGCGGTAATTCTCGCCGAACAGTTTCCTCAAAACTCTCTTTGAAGCTGCCTTTCATTCCCGCCAGTTCCACCAACAAGCTGATTTCTAAATGGCAACGGGCCTCTTCAACAAAGGACGGTCGTTCAAACTCACCAGTTTTCCTGCTCTTCTTCAGCGGATTCGCTGTTCCAATCAAAGAGCCGTAAAAATTTCCCTTTTCATTGAACACCTGCAAATCAAAGGCATGACAAATGACCGCCACACGCGGCAAGCCGACTTCTTGCAGTTCATCCCTCTGCCGGATCCGCCGCTGCAACGCATGAGTCATCCCCAGCCAGGCGGTCATTGCTGGAAAACCTACCGTATAAGGGCTGCTGGCCGCATTTGCGTTTTGAATCTGCAGGTGGGGAATCATCAGATATTGCTTGATCATCATCCTATCCCTCCTACTGCTTTTGCAGATCACTACGAATAAATTCTGCCACTTCTTTTCGCAGTGCGGTCAGTTCTCCATCACCGAACTCTATCTTTTCCCGTTTCATGACTTTCTCATAAGCAGCCATCAGCCAGTCAGCAAACTCACCTGCCAGCTTCTTCTGCCATTCCTCATCAATCTGCCGGTCTTCTGCATACTTATCATCCAGCCAGATTGACTGTGCCCTGCTCAGACTGCGATTGTCCGTCCAGCTACATTTCTCCCGCAGTACATATACCCTCAACAGAACCATTTCCATTATCTGTCGCTCTATGCTGCGAACAACCTGCCTGATTTCCATATTATTCCTTTTATCAACATATCGCTTATGCAGACGCTGGAAAAGACCTATGAACTCCCGCAACCGTAAAGTTTCCTTGAAAAAATCCTTACGAGGATAGATTATCGTACGCTTTTCCAACACAGGCGGCAAGGATGGCAGCATATAACTGCGCCCGCCCTGCCGGTTATTTCCATAGGAGATATTTTGCGGTTTCGTTCCTCCGAATTTAGTCTGCACCAGATTATATATCCGCCGATGGTCACGGCCATAAGTATCCGACTTCTTACTGCAAGCCTGCCGGGCTTCATCTTCCATGGCTCGGATACGCATGCATACTTCCTGCATCAAACTTGCGGGCGGCAAAACCGTCAATAAGTGGTAATCATCCTTCCTCACAGGAAAAAACACCTGACGTAACCGCTTGTCTGTTGAGTCAGGCAATACCTCCGACTTCACAGCCAACAAATCTTCACGCACCTGCTCGTAATCCGCCTGCATGATTTGAAAATCTTCCCGCAGAGCATCATCAGCAGACTGCAAATGTTCATAGAAGGTCTTCCCATCTTCCAGATGCAGTTGCAGCAAACTGGCAGTTGCCAAATAATTAGCCGCCACAAAAATATCCGGTGAACAAGCCACCGAACCTGTCGATACATATACATCATCCGGTTTGCCATTTATCTTTGCCTGCCAATTGACTGTCACATCCGGATTGATAAAACGGCCTATATGCGTAGCAAACTGACACTTACTGGCATTCTTAGCCGTATCAGCCAGCCACTGTCCGGGCGGTACACCTTTCTTTTCAGATTCTGCTTGCACATAATCTGTCAACACACTCATCAACATCACCTCACTTGCTTATATTGTTCAATATCATCTGCCATTTATCCTTGTTTTATATTATATTCTTCTAAATCATTGATAAATAATTTAGAAAAGAACAATACCGGTGTATTTTTAACTGCCGCCTATTCGGCGGAACACGGATGATGTTCTGCTCCGTGCATTTGCGGGATTTTCTAAGCCGCCTATTCGGCGGAACACTATGGATTCACCGTCACACAGCAGATACTGGCTTTCTAAGCCGCCTATTCGGCGGAATACTTAACCTTAATAGTGTAGTGGTCAAGCATTTTTGTAACACTTGTGTCTTAATAATTGCTGATTCCTGTCCTGGCTTCGAACGGAGTCTTGTAACCATTATATGAATGTGGCCGCACATGGTTGTACCAGACATAAGCGAACTCTTCAACAGATGCATAAAGATCGTCCTCTGCCAGATAGTCATGCAGGTAAATCCATTCATTCTTTAGCGTATTGAAGTAGCGCTCCATCGGAGCATTATCATATGGATAGCCAGCCTTGCTCATACTTTGGGTAATACCTGCCGATTCACAGAATTCGGTAAATTCCTTTGAAGTGAACTGAG
>NZ_FRBC01000043.1 GCF_900142515.1 Pseudoselenomonas ruminantium
TGCGATATATTCCGAGGAATATATTCGTCTTACACACTCTCCACAGGCGTAACTTCCCGTAGTCCCTACGGTAGTTGTGTACTTGTCGGCCTTTTGACTTAGCACTGACCACCTAATCATGTTACCACTTTCGCGCGGTAGATGGTACACGCACCTAGTTATACCTGCTGGCAGCTTACTGCTTGGTTTTCGCGTTTCAGCTGCGTAACGCAATTTCGCAGGTCTTCTCCTTTCTTAGAAGATTTTCGATATTCGTTACCAAGATTATACCGCATAACTATCTACGGAGCAATTGTCTGGCTCAATTACTTACGTAAATTCGCCAGCCCCACCTTCATCCCCCACCTAAGATGTGGAGGACTTCTGGCGGATTAGGTTAAAATTTGAACTTTTGCAGGGAATTCTGCAGCCCCTGTGCCAGATTTGCCAATGATGTGCTGGCCTCGGCAATCTCAGCAGCAGATGCGGACTGTTCTTCGGAAGCAGCAGAAACGCTTTCCATTTCCGAAGCCACCGTTCCCCCTTTCTGGAGAATACCATCTGATTTGTTCTTGATGGTCTGTGTATCCTGTTCCACCAATCGCAACTCTTTGGTCATTTCTTCAGCCTGATGAGCCACTCCCAAAGCTGCATCATAGATGCTCTTGAATGTATCGCGAAGCTGTTCTACCGATGCAGTTCCCTCTTTAACAGCAGCACTGCCTTTCTGCATGGAAGAAACTGCAGCTGCAGTTTCTGATTGGATACCGCTGATAAGACCGGTAATCTGCTTAGCAGCTTCCTGAGAAGCTTCCGCCAGCTTACGGACTTCATCCGCTACGACAGCAAAACCACGGCCATGTTCACCAGCGCGGGCAGCCTCGATTGCCGCATTGAGCGCCAGCAGATTGGTCTGCTCCGCTATGGAAGAGATTGTCTCCACGATCTGTCCGATCTCCTGAGAGCTCTGCCCCAGTTTATCCACGGTTTCTGCTGAGCTGTTGACGATCTGTGCCACACTGTTGATCTGATTGACCGCCTGTTTCACCGCTTCATTGCCTTCAACAGCAGCCTTATTGCTGGTATTGGCATGTTCCGAGACCATATTAGCGGTATGACTCAAACGCCCAATAGCCTGTACTGCATTATCGATAGAGTCAATGACATCTCCTACGTCCTGCTGCTGTTCAGCAACGGCACCAGCCGCGTTGGTAACGGACTGAGCCACCTGCTCGGAAGCCTGTGCTGACTGATGGGAGCTGGCCGTAAGCTCTTCCGAAGAAGCCGCCAACTGTTCAGCCGTAGTGCTGGTATTACGCATCAACCCATTCAGCGTAGTCCGCACTTCAGCCAGTTTATCTGCCATAACACCGAATTCATCACCGCGGACGATGGTGCGAGGATGGTCGCTGAAATCACCGCTGCGCAGACGTTCCAAGGAACGGATCATGGATTCGACCGGATTGACGATTTCCCGGGTAATATACATTGCAGCTGCCACCATGATAATCAAGCCCACCACCAACAAGATGATCATATTGCGGATGGTGTCTTCCGTATCCTGGTCGTTCTTCGCATTCAGCTCTTCCGCCGCTTTTGACTCTGCTGCCTTGATTTTATTGATATGAGGTGCTACTTCATCCATGAGCTTGGAACCCTTTGCATTATATAGCTCCAGGCCCTCTTCCTGTTTGCCTTCACGGGACAGCCTGATCACGTCGCTCATCGTGGACTTGATGTTTCCCCACTGTTTCTTTATTTCCGCAAACTCATTCTGGATCTCCGCACTCTTGCCGGGAATACTTTCATAAGCCGCCAGATTATCTTCCACCAGATTTATACCGGTATCAAACTTCTTCTGCAAAGACTCCATCCGTGTCGGATTGTCCTTAAATGTGGTCGAGATAACCGCCATCCCCTGGGAATAGCGCATCCCATAGCGTACCATCCCAATATGGTCAAGAGATTTGACCGACCGGGTATACATGATTTCCATGTCCACTTGTGCCTGTCGCAATGACGAATAACCGGCATAACCGATAAAAAGCATGCCAACCACAGCGAAAGCGGCTAAAATCAGCAACTTATAAGCCATCCGCAGATTATTCAATAATCCCATTTCTCACCCGCTCCTTTATTATAAAAAATATAACCCATAAAGGCATCCCTATGTCTTTACGGGTTATATTCGTGGACAGGCTCAAAAATCCTGCTATTTTTTTATTTTTCGTCCAGAAGGTTTACCAATTCATCATAATCCTTCTTCAGTTTGTAATACTCCTCGGCAATTTCCAGTGCTGTGAGAACCGCGATTTTTCGCTCATCAAAGGTACGTACCCCCCGGCTCATGACTTTCATCCGCTTGTCCAGCGCCGCGGCCAGCTGTTTCATATGCTGAGGATTGTCCGTCTTCAATGGATAACTGGTACCATAGATATCCACGACCACTCGTTGAGCGGATGGGCTATTCTTTTCTTCTGCCATAATATCACCTGCTTAGGCACGCAATTCGGCACCAAACTGTTTTTCCACCGCCTTGAGGATGTTGTTGAAGGCCGTATCGGCTTCTTCATCGGTCAGCGTCTTGTCCTTGGACTGGAACTGGAGGTTGAAGGCCAGGCTCTTCTTGCCCTCGGCCACATGCTCGCCAGTGTAGACGTCAAAGAGCGTCACAGACTTGAAGTGCTTGCCGCCGTTCTTCGTGATGACCTGTTCGATCTTGCCGGCTTCGGCGTCCGTATCCACTACAATGGCGAGATCACGGGAAGTTGCCGGGAATTTCGGCAGGCTATCGAAATGGAAGTTCTTGGCGGTGTACTTCATGAGCACTTCCACATCCATCTCAAAGAGGTAGACCTTCTGCTTGATGCCGAAGTTTTCCGCAGCCTGCGGGTGCAGTTCGCCGATGGTAGCGATGACTTCGCGGCCTTTCTTGAAGAGCGCCGTCTTGCCCGGATGCAGGGCGAAGTGTTCGCCAGCTTCCACAGTGTACTTGGAAATGGAAAGGCTGGCCAGCAACTCTTCCACCAGGCCTTTCATATCGTAGAAATCAATCATGTCATTGGTCTGGTTCCAACCCACCATATTACGACGGCCCGTCATCAGGCCAACAAGCTTGATGACTTCATCAGGCTGTTCCGTTACCGGCAGCTGCTTCGGGAAGAATACAGGAGCCACATCGAAAAGACGCAGGTCCATGTTCTTGCGTGAGAAGTTGCGTACAGCGTTCTCCATGATGGAGGTCAGAAGGCTCGTGCGCACCAACGGATAATCATCCGTCAGCGGGTTCATGATGGGCACAGCCTTACGCAGTTCGCTGTCAGCAGGCACCAGCATCTTATCCAGCAAATCCGTATTAGTGAAGCTGAAGGACAGCTCCTCCGTCATCCCCAGGCCGACGAGGACTTCCTTGATCTTGTCGATGAAGTCCTGACGCGGGCTCTGCTTGCCCTGCATCACAGCCCCCCAGGGCAAGGTCGGTGCGATATTGTCGAAGCCGTAGATGCGGGAGATTTCCTCGGAGAGGTCTTCCATGCAGGTGCAGTCATTGCGCCAGGAGGGAACCTTGGCTACGAAGCCATCCCCTTCCGTCCGTACCACGAAGCCCAGGCTCGTGAGGATTTCCATCATCTTGGCAGCGGAAAGCTGCGTACCCAGGCGGGCGTTGATCTGCTCAGCCGTGTAGGCGATTTCCGTTTCCTGTTGGGGAGCGGGATATACATCCACCATGCCCTGAGTTACGGTGCAGGCGCCCATTTCCTGCAACAGCTGGCAAGCACGGTCGAGGGCGCGGGGAATCGCCGTCACATCCACACCGCGCTCGAAACGGCCAGAAGCCTCGGAGTGCAGGCCGCAGGCGCGGGAAGTGCGGCGGATGCTGGCACCGTTGAAGGAAGCAGCTTCCAGCACGATGGTCGTAGTCTTTTCCGTCACTTCGGATTCCAGACCGCCCATGACACCGGCAAGGCCGGCGGGCTTTTCCGCATCAGCGATGACGAGCTCCGTACCCTTGGCAATGCGGGAGCTGTCATCCAGCGTATGGAGGTTTTCGCCCTCTTTGGCCAGGCGGGCCGTGAGGCTGTGGCCGGCGATTTCATCATAGTCATAAGCATGCATGGGCTGGCCCAGTTCCACCATGACGAAGTTGGTCACGTCTACCACGTTGTTGATAGCGCGGATGCCTGCACCTTCGAGGCGCTGCTGCATCCATTCCGGCGAGGGGCCAACCTTCACGTTCTTGATGACGCGGGCAGCGAAACGGCTGCAGAGGTCGCTGTCGATGCCAATCTTGATCATGTCGGCAGCCTTTGCCTCATCATCTTCCTTCACGGTGATTTCCGGATATTTCGGCTCGTTGCCCGTGAGGATGGCAGCTTCTCTTACCAAGCCCATGACGCTGAAGCAGTCAGCGCGGTTGGCGGTGAGTTCAAATTCCAGCACCACATCATCAAGGCCCAGCACGTCTTTAGCCGGTACACCTACCGGAGTGTCAGCGGGCAGGATGTAGATGCCGTCCTTTTCCTCGTCGGTAAGCTTGGTCAAATCCATCTTGAGCTCTTCGGCGGAGCACAGCATGCCGTTGGAGGGCAGGCCGCGCAGCTTGCCCTTCTTGATATGCAGACCGTTGGGCAGATGAGCGCCTACCATAGCTACCGGCACGATCTGGCCTTCGGCCACGTTCTGGGCACCGGTGATAATCTGAATAGGTTCTGCTTCGCCGACGTTCATCTGGCAAATCTGCAGATGGTCGGAATCGGGATGCGCTTCGAGCTTCTCGATGCGGCCCGTCACCACTTTGTCCAGGCCCTCGTCAGCCCGGATGACATTTTCCACGGGGACACCGGCCATGGTGTACTTATCGGCCAGCTCTTCCGCCGTTTCCTTGAAATCTATATAATCATTCAACCATTTAATGGAAACCTGCATTATGTATCCTCCCTATCTAAACTTAGAACTGCTGCAAGAAGCGCACGTCATTGTCGTAGAACAGGCGCAAGTCGTCAATGCCGTAGGACAGCATGGCGATACGCTCAACGCCCAGACCGAAAGCAAAGCCGCTGACCACCTTCGGGTCGTAGCCGCTCATTTCCAGTACATGGGGATGAACCATGCCGGCGCCGAGAATTTCCAGCCAGCCCGTGCCCTTGCAGACCTTGCAGCCTTCGCCATGGCACATGACGCAGGAAATATCGACCTCAGCGGAGGGTTCCGTGAACGGGAAGAAGCTCGGACGGAAACGTACGCCCACATTTTCGTTGAAGATCTGATGGAGGAAGAGTTCCAGGGTGCCCTTGAGGTCAGCAAAGCTGATGCCCTTGTCGATAACCAGACCCTCAACCTGCGTGAACATCGGGGAATGGGTAGCATCGTATTCATCGCGGCGATAAACGCGGCCCGGCGCAATCATGCGAATCGGTTTATTCGGTTCGTTGGCCTGCATCGTGCGAGCCTGTACCGGAGACGTCTGCGAACGCATGAGGATTTCGTCGGTGATGTAGAAAGAATCCTGCATATCGCGAGCCGGATGATCCTTGGGCAGGTTCAGTGCTTCGAAGTTGAAGTAATCCCGCTCGATTTCCGGGCCTTCTTCCACGCTGAAGCCCATGTGCACGAAGATGTCCTTGATGCGCTGCATCGTGAGCGTCAGCGGATGCAGATGGCCCTGCGGCACATTGCGGCCCGGCAGGGTCACGTCGATTTTCTCGCTGGCCAGACGTTTTTTCATTTCCTGAGCCTTGAGTTCACCGGTCTGCTGGCTGATCAGCTCTTCAATCTCAGCCTTGGCCACGTTGACAATCTTGCCCACCTTCGGACGTTCCTCAGCAGACAGGCTACCCATGCCGCGCAGGATGGCGGTGAATTCGCCCTTCTTGCCCAAGTATTTTACACGGATATCGTTCAGCGCCGTCATATCACTGGCGGCTTTGACTTCAGCTGCAGCCGCAGCCTTCAGCTCAGCAATCTTCTCTTCCATTATTTACCTCCTGATTACTTTCAATATAAAAGCCCTCGCCCCCGCACAACATATGTGCACGAGGGGCGAAGGCTGATGTTCGCGGTACCACCCTGATTTTTCACTCGATAACTTTAACGCAGTCCTACGTCCGGCATTTCCTCCGAAAGGCTCCCAAGCGAACTTTCAATCTCCGGCATTATCCCTTTTCCAACAACGGGGACTCTCTGAAAACGCCTATGAGACCTACTCTTCTTGTTCATCGCCATAATACATAGAATTGTAACACAAAGACAAAGGGAATGCAATGAAAATATATGCCTCCCAAGCTGAGGTTACGGATGGTATGGCAAATGCTGTATCCACTTACTTGATGATCTCCTGATACATTTCCGGACGACGATCGCGGAAGAGGCCCCAGCTCAGCCTGTCCTCAGCGTATTGGTCCAGGTCGAAACCTGCCGTCAGTACCTGCTCCTCCGTGCGGCCGGCTTCCACCAGGATGGCGCCGGTATTGTCCGTGATGAAGGAAGAACCGTAAAAATCCAGTGACGAGGACTGGCTGCCGTTTTCTTCGCAGGGTTCCACCTGCTCCACGCCAATGCGGTTAGCCGCTATAACAGGCACGAGATTGCTGCCCGCATGCCCCTGCATACAGCGGCGCCAATGAGGCATACTGTCAGTTGCGAGGATGGGCTCGGAACCAATGGCCGTGGGATAGAGCAGGATTTCTGCTCCCTGCAGGGCCATGGCCCGGGCAGCTTCGGGGAACCACTGATCCCAACAGATACCCACGCCAATCTTGCCATAGCGGGTATCCCAGACCTTGAAGCCGGTGTTGCCCGGCGTGAAGTAGAACTTTTCCTGATAATAATGATCGTCAGGAATATGCGTCTTGCGATAGACCCCCATCACGGAACCATCCGCATCCAGCATGGCAATGGTATTGAACAAGCGGGTGCCATCCTTTTCATAGAAACTGATGGGCATAACCACAGCCAGTTCCTTGGCAATGGGCTGGAAATGCCTAACGGCGGGATTTTCCTCCACGGCCGTGGCATAAGCATAGAAATCATACTGCCGCTGCTGGCAGAAATAGGGCCGCTCAAAGAGCTCCGGCAGCAAAATGACCTGCGCGCCCTGTCCCGCGGCTTTTCGTACCAGCTGTTCGGCTTTATTTATATTCGCATCAACATCTGCCGTCATCTGCATCTGAATGGCGGCAACGGTTACCTTGCGCATTGTTTCACCTCGTTTGTCTGTGTGCGTGAACTACTCCCGCCTATAGAGGCTGGAGCTTCCTGATTCGTCGAGAACTGCGGTACGCTCTCCCAAAAGAGAACATATCCGTCTTACACACTCTCCACAGGCGTAACTTCCCGTAGTTCCTACGGTAGTTGTGATTTGTCGGCTAATCTGACTTCGCACATGTTACATCCCGAATGGTTACGGGAAAGAGAGGATAATCACAAAACCCTTGTTCGTACCTGCTGGGAGCTTACTGCCTTGGTTATCGACGTTTCAGACTCCGTGAGACCGTAGAACAACAGTCTATAGAATTTCGCAGGTCTTCTCCTTTCTTCCGAAGATTTTCGATATTCGTTACCAAGATTGTACCGCAAAATAAGCTACAAAAGCAATTGTCTGGCTCAATTACTTACGTAAATTCGCCAGACCCGCCAGAAGTCCCCCACCTAAGAGGTGGAGGACTTCTGGCGTACTAGGTTAAAGGAATCTGCTGCGTCAGACAATGGAAATTGCCGCCCCCCACGATTACAGCTCTGGCAGGCAGAGGTACCACTTTGCGCTCCGGGAAGCATTCCCCTAAGATACGCTGGGCCTCTATGTCCATTTCATCTCCGAACTGCGGCAGGATGACCCTGCCATTACAGAGATAGAAGTTCACATAGCTGGCCGCCAGGCGCTCGCCGGGCTCCCGCCTGTCCTCACCTTCCTCAAAGGTGAAGCTGTTGGCTTCTTCCGCCGTAATGCAGACAGGCTTCTTCGGTATGGGCAGTTTATGGATGACAAACCTGCGCCCCTTGGCATCTGTAGCCGACTCCAGCACCGCTAAATCCGCCTGACTCAGCGCATACTGCGGGTCAGATTCATCCTCCGTCCAGGCCAGCAATACTTCCCCGGGCTTTACAAAGGCAAAGACATTATCCACATGCTCATTGGTTTCATCGTTATAGATGCCCCGGGGCAGCCAAATGACTTTTTCTGCCCCAAGATACTTCAGCAGCATTGCTTCAATCTGCTCTTTGGACATGTCAGGATTGCGCCCCTTGGACAGCAGGCAGGCTTCGGTCACGACAACCGTGCCTTCCCCATCCACATGGATGGAACCGCCCTCCAGCACAAAATCGCCAGCATCGTAGAGTTCATCCCCTAAGGCCGCACACATCTTCTCTGCCGCCGCATCATCCTGCTCATAATCCGGATAAAGGCCATCAAAATCACCGCCCCAGGCATTGAAGCGCCAGTTGATGCCCCGGCGCCTGCCCTGGCCGTCCACCACATAGGTAGGCCCCATATCCCTGGCCCAGGCATCATCCGTGGGAATGTCCAGATAATGGATATGCTCCTGTGGCAGGTCACTCAGCATCTTCTCAGCCTGCGGGCGGTGCTCTTCATCCACCAGCAGATAAAGCTCCTCCACCGCAGAAATCTCCCGGATAAGCTCCACAAACACCGGCTGCACATCAGCACCGGCATTTGTCCAGGAACCGGGCCGGGTGGGCCAGATCAGGAAAGTACCCGCATGGGGGGAAAACTCTGCGGGCATATAAAAGCCATCGGCTTTGGGTGTACTATCCTTTATCATCATGACAATCGTTCCTTAAAGTCTTGATAACCAAACTTTTTGACCAGCGTGCAATCACCAGCCGCATCCATCTTCCAGATGGCAGGCAGGGCCATGCCGTTGAAGGTGTTGTTCTTCACCATGGAATAGATGGCCATATCCTCAAAATAGAGCCTGTCGCCCGGCAGGATTTCCCGGTCAAAGGAATAATCCCCGATAATATCCCCGGCCAGACAGGTGCAGGAAGAAAGTCTATAGTTATAGGCTTTCTCCCCGGCTTCCCCGGAATCTTTCAAAGGCGGCCGATAGGGCATCTCCAATACATCAGGCATATGGCAGGCAGCGGATGCATCCAGCAACAGGGTATGCGTGCCATGGTTCGTTACCATGTCCAATACCTCGGTGACCAGATATCCCGCATTCAGGGCCACAGCCTCTCCGGGTTCCAGATAGACTTCTACGCCATATTTTTCCTTAGCGGCCTTGACCAAATCAATCAGCAGCTGACGGTCATAATCCGCCCGCGTGATATGATGGCCGCCGCCCATATTGAGCCAATGGACAGAATCCTGCTCCAGCCAGCGGCCAAACTTCTGCTCCACTGCCCGTAACGTTTCCGCCAGGGCGTCACTATTCTGTTCGCAGAGGGTATGGAAATGCAGACCATCCAGCAAGGCAAAAAGTTCCGGCTCGGCCTCCACCGCCTGAGCAAAGTCCTCTGCCGTAACGCCTAACCGTGAGCCAGGCGCACAGGGGTCATAGATAGCATGATCCTGGGTGGAACACTCAGGATTGATGCGCAGGCCAATGCCATATTCCACGCCCCGCGCCCGCTGGATTTCCTTGACCTTGGCCCCGAAGCGGCGCAGCTGGGAAAAGGAATTGAAGATGACATGGTCGCAGATGGCCGCAAGCTCCTCGATTTCCTCAGATCGGTAGGCCGGGGAAAACACATGGTTCTCCCCCTTCATTTCCTCATGCCCGAGCTTGGCTTCAAAAAGGCCGCTGGCCGTAGCACCATCGAGGTATTTGCCAATCAAAGGGTACTCCGCAAACATGGAAAAGCATTTCTGGGCCAGCAGGATTTTACAGCCTGCCGCCGCTTTGACTTCCTGCAATATCTGCAGGTTGTTCTCTAAGGCCTGCTCATCCACCACATAGGCGGGCGTGGGCACTTTGTCGATTTTCATGCTCATGCCTTAGTCCACCAGCACCGGATTTTCTTCGATCTTCCAGGGCAGCCCCCATTTGTTCAGGGCTTCCATGTACGGGTCCGGATCGAATTCATCGGTGGTGAAGACGCCGGGCTTCTTCCACTGGCCCGTAGCCACCAGCATAGCGCCGATCATCGCCGGAACACCCGTGGTATAGGAAATGGCCTGCGAGCCTACTTCCTTATAGCACTCCTGATGGTCGCAGACATTGTAGATATAGATGGAGCGTTCCTTGCCGTCCTTCTTGCCCGTGAAGATGCAGCCGATATTGGTCTTGCCCTTGGTACGGGGGCCCAGGGATGCGGGATCCGGCAACAGGGCTTTGAGGAACTGGATCGGCACGATTTCCTGACCGTTGTAATTGATGGGGGTGGTGGACAGCATGCCCACATTTTCCAGGCAGCGCATATGGTCAAGGTAGCTCTGGCCAAAGGTCATGAAGAAGCGGATGCGCTTCACTTCCGGCATATTGCGGCCCAAAGCTTCGATTTCCTCATGGTGCAGCAGGTACATATCCTTCTTGCCCACGCCTTCGAAGTCATACTCCCGCTTGATGCTCATGGCCGGAATCTCAATCCATTTGCCGTTTTCCATATAGGAACCGGGGGCAGAAACCTCCCGCAGGTTGATTTCCGGATTGAAGTTCGTGGCAAAGGGATAGCCATGGTCGCCGCCGTTGCAGTCCAAGATATCGATGGTGTCAATGGTGTCAAAGTAATGCTTCTTGGCATAGGCTGCAAATACAGAAGTTACCCCCGGGTCAAAGCCCGTACCTAAGAGCGCCGTCAGCCCCGCATTCTTGAACTTGTCCTCATAAGCCCACTGCCAGGAATAATCAAAGTAAGCGGAGAAGCCCAGCTCCTTGCAGCGCTTCTCGTAAATCTTGCGCCATTCCGGATCTTCCGTGTCCTCCGGTTCGTAGTTAGCCGTATCGATATAGTCCACACCGGCAGCCAGGCAGGCATCCATGATGGTCAGGTCCTGATAAGGCAGGGCTACGTTCAGCACCGCATCAGGCTTGTATTCTTTGATGAGCTTGGTCAAAGCTTCCACATCATCGGCATCAATCTGGGCCGTGGTGATTTTGGTCTTCGTCTGGCCCTGCAGTTTTTCTTTCAGGGCATCGCACTTGGAAACCGTGCGGCTGGCAATCATCAGTTCATCGAATACCTCATCATTCTGGCACACCTTATGGATTGCCACGCTTGCTACGCCACCGCAGCCGATAATCATCAATTTGCTCATTTTTTCATTTCCTCCTCTGAAAGAATATCCTCAACATATTTGGGCAGCATAAAAGCACCCTTATGCAAATGTGTCGTATAATACCAAGTCTCCAGCTGACGTTCATTCCAGCGCTGCGCATCAAAGTCCTTTAAGGGATGATACTTTTTGGACGCAAAGCCGAACATCCATATGCCTGCCGGACAGGTGGGAATACTTGCCTGATAAACCCGGCTCACAGGAAAACTCTGATAGGCCTTGCGATGCATGGCCCGGAAGGCCGCCTCATCCTCATCATAGAACGGACTGCCATGCTGATAGACCATGATGCCATCATCATGCAGGGCCCGATAGCAGTTGCCATAGAATTCCCGGGTGAACAGCCCTTCCGTATGCCCAAAGGGATCGGTGGAATCGTTGATGATGAGATCATACTTATCCCGGCAGCGCCGCAAAAAACGCAGGCCGTCCATATTGGTGATCTTCACCCGGTCATCATCAAAACCTTTGGCGGTCTCCGGGAAGAATTCCCGGGACACCTCGATGAACATCTCATCCGGCTCCACCACATCGATGGACTCGATTTCCGGATATTGTGTGAGCACTTTGGCCACGCCGCCATCACCGCCGCCGATGATCAGCACATTCTTCACGCAGGGATGAACGGCCATCGGCACATGCACCACCATTTCGTTGTAGATGAATTCATCGGCCTCTGAGAAGATGATTTCGCCATCGAGCACGATCATCCTACCGAATTCCCGGGATTCAAAGACATCAATGCGCTGATATTCACTCTGCCGGGAAAATAATTGCCTGTCCACCCGCACAGAAGTCTTGACGTTTTCCGTATCCATCTGGGAAAACCATATTTCCATAAACTTCCCCTCCTTTGACCGGTCATACTGACCAGCCAAATTGACTTGTCAAATTTCTGTCAGGATGCGCATTTCCCTGCACTCCGGATCCTGTGTTCCCTGCAGGGAACAGCCCTTTTCCCGGGCGTATTCGATATAATCCAGGATTTCCTGCGTGATGCGCTCTCCCGGTGTCAGAATGGGAATCCCCGGCGGATAGCACATGAGCATCTCCCCGGCCACCCGGCCTACAGTTTTCTCCAAAGGCAGTTTCTCGCCCTGCGCATAGAAAGCCTCCCGGGGACTCATCACAAGCTCCGGGGCAATGAATTCCCCACAATAGAGTTCTTTCTTGTCCGCTGCCGCCGAGCGGTCTGCAATATCCTCCAGTGCCCCGACCAGCCGTTCGATATCCCGGATGCGGTCACCAATGGAAATATAGGCCAGGATATTGCCGATATCGCCGAATTCAATCTGGATATCGTACTCATCCCGCAACATATCGTAGACTTCAATGCCCGTCATGCCGATGCCCTGCGTGAAAACAGACAGCTTCGTCACATCGAAGTCAAAGACACTGTCCCCATCGATGAGCTCCCGGCCATAGGCATAAAAACCGCCAATCTCATTGATTTCTGCCCGGGCATACTCGGCCATGGAACTGACCTTCTCAAAGGATTCCCGGCCATGCAGGGCCAGATTCCGGCGGGAAAGGTCAAGGCTGGAAATCAACAGATATGATGCACTGGTCGTCTGCGTCAGATTGATGATCTGCCGCACGTGTTCTGCATCCACGCCCTCACCGCAGAGCATGATGGAACTCTGGGTCAGGCTGCCACCGGATTTATGCATGGAAACCGCCGCTAAATCCGCGCCGGCTGCCATACCGGAAATGGGCAGATTATCCCCGAAATACAGATGCGTGCCATGGGCTTCATCCACCAGTACCTTCATACCTGCCTGATGTGCCAGCTCTACAATGCCCTTGAGATCAGAAGCAATACCATAGTAAGTCGGATTATTGACAAAAATCGCTTTAGCCTGAGGATGCTGCCGGATAGCCCGCTCCACATCCGACAACGCCATACCTGTAGCAATGCCGATCTGATGATTCACCCGCACCGGCACATAGACAGGAATCCCCCCACAGAGCACCAGCGCATTGATGACGCTCTTATGCACATTACGGGGCAGCAGGATTTCTTCCCCCGCCCGCACGGTGGCCAGGACCATGGCCTGCACTGCCGAAGTGGTACCGTGCACCATCAGGAAAGCATGCCGAGCCCCGAAAGCATCTGCTGTCAGCTCCTCTGCTTCCTTTATGACCGAGATGGGATGACTCAGGTTATCCAGCATCTTCATGGAATTGACATCCACGCCCACGCATTTTTCCCCGAGAAAATCCACCAGTTCCGGATTGCCCCGGCCCCGCTTATGTCCGGGCACATCAAAAGGAACAACACGCCGTTTGCGCAGTTCCAGCATCGCCTCATAAACCGGCGCAGTATGTTGACTGATTCGATCCATTTCCGCCTCCCCAAATGAATAATCTGACAATTATCACGAGTATCATTACAGTAAAATTTTACAGTCAATCGTGAATTAAAGCAAGTAAAATTATATTTTATTATATTTACACAATGAAATTAGATAAATTGCAGTTTGTTTGTGTGTGCCTGAACGCAATTTGTTACAGCTCAGCGGGGCGGCGGTGGGAATACTTTTTCGCCGCTCCACTAAATGACCCGCCAGCAGAAGTACGTATCTTCCAGTTACCTGCGCCGGGCAGGCCAACGGCGCTCCAATCAACGAAGCTTCCAGCCAATGCTGTCTGCGGGCCAGCCTTCACTTCGTTCAGGCAGTCGTTCCGTCGGCGAAAAAAGCATCCCCACCTCCACCCAAAGGTACGCTCGTAAAGACTACTACGCCTTTGCTGAAAGGTGCAAGCACATCGATGTTCTTGTCACAGGAGAACCGAGTC
>NZ_FRBC01000031.1 GCF_900142515.1 Pseudoselenomonas ruminantium
ATTGAATACAAAGCAAAAGAACGAGGTATAGCGGTCATCCTGACGGAAGAAAGCTATACGAGCGGTACATCATTCCTGGATGAAGAAGTCCCGGCAAAGGAAAACTATGACAAGACACGCAGGATACATCGCAGACTATTCCGGGCAAACGATGGCAGGCTCATAAATGCCGATGTCAATGGAGCTTTCCAGATAATGAGAAAAGTATTCCCGAATGTTTCGGCTGACGGGATAGAGGGCGTAGTGCTGCGTCCAGTTGTGGTAGTTGCTGCGTAGACCGCTTGCTTGGTTGAGGACTCGTCCGATACTCGGCTTGTCGAGAGCAGTTAATGAGCAACAAAATTTATAAAAATATTTAACATTTATTGTTGAGTTTATTTATAAATACAGCATGAATGAGAGAATGAGAGAGAACAATGCGTGCATCATCGGAACAGATCGAGATAATAAAAGCATCACAGGAATTGCAGCTTGGACAGGTCATGAAGATTGACGCCTGTGCTGGTTCTGGCAAGACCAGCACGCTGGTGGCTGTGGCCAATGCAAATCCGCAGAAGAGATTCCTGTACCTGGCCTTCAATCGCAGTATCGCCGACAAGGCCAATCAGGTATTCCCTGCCAATACCAGGGCTATGACTATGCATAGCATGGCTTACAGGCATTTCTTCAGCAGGGGGGCACGTCCGACCTTAGCGGCTATCAAAGTAGATATGCTTCATGACTGCTTTCCGCACAAGGAGAATTACGAGCTTTTCCTGCTGCTGAGCCGGTATAAGGAATTCCTTATATCCGCTGAGCATGATTTCCCAAACGGTGAGATAAAAAAGATTTTTGAACTGGTGGCGGAGGGAATCCTGCCGATGCCTCATGACCATTATCTGAAGCTTTTTCAGATGCTTTCGCCGGAAGAACAAGGTTTGGGCAGGATATATGACTGCATTCTGGTCGATGAGAGCCAGGATTGCAATCCTGTGACGCTCAGCATCATCAATCGGGCTTCTTGCAGCCGGATTTTCGTCGGGGATTCGCATCAGTCCATCTATGGCTTTCGCGGGGCTATCAATGCTTTGGCGCGGCAAAAAGCAGATGTGACACTTCATCTGACCAATTCCTTTCGTGCCCGGCAGCCGATTCTGGACAGGGCTAATCTTTATATGACGGTGTTCATGGATATGCTCTACGATGGGCAGGTGCCGTACTATCCCATGAATTCCATGATCAATGAGGATAAACTGAAGAATAAGCAGATCGCCTGTATTACCCGGACGAATTCGGCGCTGGTGGATTTGATTGATGAGTATCGGGAAAAGCCAGAGCGGGTTTATCTGGTCAAGAAGCCCGATGACGTATTCAAGGCGGCCATCGCGGTCAAGGAATTCCTCTTTGACCGGCGCAATGACTTTGTGGGCGAATTCAAGTTCCTGAACCGTCTGCATGGCAAGGAGGAACTGCAGGACTATGCTGAGAGCACTGCAGATGTGGAGATCCTGTCTGCGATGAAGATTGCGGAGAATTATGAAGATGACTTGTATGAACTGCTGGATATCGCCCGTAGGATGAACAATCCAGACGCATCCGTGGTGCTGACCAATGCGCATACCAGTAAAGGATTGGAATGGCATACTGTTAAATTGATGGATGATTTCCCGGATTTGGGTTTCCGCTATATGAGCTGTCGGTTTGGTTCGGCAAAGCTCCGGTCAGGCATGAGCCATTTGGAGCAGCAGGATGAGCGGTTCAAGGATTTCATTCAGGAGCTCAACCTCTATTATGTTGCGATTACCAGGGCACAGATAAAACTGGTGGATATGACAGAGAATGCGGCTTATCAAAGCCGGACGGCCATCCTGGAACATCTGGATGAATGTGAGGCAGCGGTCAGGAAGGCGCGGGACAGGCGCAAGCTCCGGAAAGATATCGAACATGAAAAGGCATGGGAGGCACAGAATACCCGCAAGCATCATAAGACGTCGGAACTGCGGATGTGGGAGACCGAGCGGGATACAGTCCTGAATCGTATGCGGAAAAATATCAAGGATTGTGCAGTCTCAGCCAATAATTTCAAGGAATTCAAGGACCTGCTCAGTCTCGGTGGCATACTGCTCCAGAAAAGGAAAAGCGGCTGGGCGTATGTAGATTTCTATGGCAGGGGGATAACTGACGAAAGACTGGGCAAGGAATTTACCAAGGATTGCATCATGAAAATGCTGCAAGGCTGATGGTAAGACTTGGGTAGTAGCTATCTATGATGCTTTCGCGTTTTTGGGCAGCATGGAATCAAAAATTGCTTCACAGATGATTGATAAATGGATGTGGTGATATGGATTACACGGTAGAGTACCGGAAAAGCAGCTTGCCAATGAAGCAGTTCAGAGCAAGATATCAGGATGCTGAAAAGTTTTTGGCCTACTGTAAAGAGTGCCCGAAATATGGAACGGTATGGAGCTGTCCGCCCCTGTCATTTGATGCTGATGCGTATCTAGACCGCTTTGCCTGGGTAAATATCGTTGGAGCAAAGATACAAATAGAACCGCAGGTAATAGAGGCGGCGGATACGCCAGCGAAAATCCAGGATGTGGGTTGGAAAATCGTGTCTGCAGTCAAGCTGGATGTAGATGAAAAGATGCGAGGCCTTGAGGCGCAGTATCCTGAAAGCGTGTCATTGTCTTCCGGCGGCTGCATCTTATGCGATAATTGCACCAGACAAACGGGAAAGCCCTGCCGCCAGCCGGATAAGATGCGTTACTCCCTGGATGCCTTTGGCTTTGATTTGAGTGCCATAACCAGTGACATGCTGAACATCGATATCCAGTGGTGCAAGGAAAGGCTGCCGGATTACTTCACGCTGGTTCATGGAATAATGACAATGGATGAGATAAAAGACCAAGTCTGGTCTGCAATGAAATAAAGACCTAACCTCCAACGTGATGAGGTTAGGCCTCTTTTTTATTTCCAATACTGATTGAACGTTCCTTGCGGGTAATCCTTGGGATGAACCCAGCCTACTGTGCCATCAGCTTTTCGGAGGCACATCCATAAGTCAATGCCCAGAGCTGGGTCAGTTGGTTCGCCGATATAGGTGCCCCACGGAGCATTTGGATGTGAACTGGAGAAGTTTGCGGTATTATATCCTTCCAGCCACCAAAGAAGCTGATCGTTCCATAGTGCAAGATATGTGCCCTCGCCGGTGTATTGCAGTAAATAGATTACGGTGCCAGGGGATAGCGTTATGAACTCAGGGGGGAGGAATGCTGGTATTTATAAGCTTTGGTCATTTTCAGTACCTGAACGGCATGGCGGCTAGGGTGCGTATAGACGACGCAGGAGATGCGATTGACAATCTCGCCGGCTGAAATACTGCCAGCTAAGCTATTGCCATTCGGTGCTGTGTAGAGATTTACAGAGTTCTGGACTTTTAATTTTACATTGACTGCGGCTTCAGCGGGCATCCTGTCCCAAACCGTGTAATTGGCTGGAGCATCCGCGGCCAATACATGTGATGTTGCCAAGAAGAATAAAGCAATGAGTGATAATGGAAGTACAGGTAATTGCTACGAACGACGTACACTACACCCTCAAAGAGGACTGGGATGACCACGACACCCTTCTCTGCATTGGAACAGGGAAGAAGAAAGCAGATACTGACCGTATGCGTTATTCCAACGACTTCTGGATTAAGTCTGAAGAAGAAATGTACGAAAGCTTTGCTGAGCAAATGCAGAAGACTGACTTTGATGCTGACGATGCAGATGAGTATACGAAGTTCTATAAGGTAGCCATAGAGAACACTCAGTTAATAGCTGATAAAGTGGATGGCAACATCAAGCTGGGCAGTGATAAGCCGCTGTTCTCCAACGTACAGGTTCCGAAGGGCTTTACCCCGGAAACGTGGCTCACGCAAAAAGCATTCATGGGAATGTATAAGTACCTTGCTAAGCATCCGGAATACGATGTGAAGGAGTACGAAGCAAGACTGGCAAGTGAGCTGGATATTATCAACTCCAAAGGCTTTGCACCGTATATGCTGGCCGTGGAAGAGTATGTAACCTGGGCCAACGAAAACAACTGCCCCACAGGGCCAGGCCGTGGTTCTGCTGCAGGTAGCCTTGCACTCTTCTCTATTGGAGTAACGAAGAACATCGATCCGATTCAAAATCAGTTGCTGTTCTCCCGCTTCCTCACGGCAGACCGAAAAGATCCGCCAGATATCGATACGGACTTCGAGTACGAGCATCGCGATGATGTTATCGAACATCTGAAGGACTACTATGGCGAAGAATGTGTGGCTCACATCGGCACTTATTCTGCTATGGGTGTTAAGTCTGGGCTCAAGGATGTAGCCCGTGTTCTAGATATCGATTTCAAGACTATCAATGATATTACAAAGGCCATTGATGGCATTAACGACAGCCCTGGCCTCAAGTTCAAAGACCTCGACGCAATGAAGGATGGCGATGAAAATGAAAAGAAACCTTGGCAAGATTTTGACCGTATTGAAAGCAATAATAAAGAGCTCTTCCGCCTTGCTCGTGCTTTTGAGGGCACTCCTCGTAATCAGGGAGTTCATGCATCCGGTGTCCTTGTTACGCCGATGCCTGTTACTGACCTTTTCCCGGTGCGTTATAAAGATGGCGTAGCAATCGCCCTTTATACTGGCCCACAGCTTGAACACTATGGGGCAATCAAATATGATGTGTTGGGGCTCAAGACGCTGGATATCATACAAAAGACGATAGATGCAGTTGATGCTATCGAAGATTTTAACGACTTATATGACAAAGCTGATATCGAAGATGCAAAGGTCTGGAAGTACATTGCTAATAAAAATACGGAAGCAGTCTTTCAGATTGAGTCAGATATGATGAAAGGCATCGTTGATCGCATTCAGCCAAACTGCTTTGGCGATCTTGGCGCTATCTGTGCTATCGGCCGCCCAGGGCCAATCAGTATCGGACTGGATAAGAAATATGCCGACGTAAAGAACGGTAAAGCCGTAATCGAATATCCTATCCGTGGGTGCGAAGATATTCTTGATGAGACTTTCGGTAACCCTGTATACCAGGAACAGTTGATGGCCATCTCAAAGAAGATTGCAAACTTCAATGATATGCAGGCTGACTCCATTACGCGTAAGATACTGGGCAAAAAAAGTGGAGTTATTCCCTATGATGAAGCGGTGTCACGTATACGGCAAGAAGAACTGCGAAGGTCCTGAAGGCTGGGAGAACGACGATAATGCACCGTGGTACGATCCGAAAGGAAAGTATGGCGGAGAAATTACAGGGGCACTGGTTAACGGATATTCAGCAAAAGAAGTGCTGGATTACTTCGATAAAATCGAGGGCTTCGCAAAATATTGCTTTAACCGCGCCCATTCTAGCTGTTATGCATATGTAGGATACTTAACAGCTTGGCTGAAGTATTACTATCCGGCAGAGTTCATGGCCGCCGTATTATCCATGCAGGATAACAATGATGACATCGCTTACTATACGGATATCTGTGAACATAAGATGGGCATTATCATCAAGACTCCAGACATCAATGAGTCCGGCGTAGACTTCAAGGCCAATGGTAAATCTATCCTGTATGGTCTGGGCAGTGTAAAAGGCGTAGGCGATGCAGCTATCCCCGAAATTCTTGCTAATCGTCCATATGCTTCCGTAACGGATGCCATTGAGCGTATCCCGAAGAAAGCTTTTAACAAGCGTATTGGTGAAAACCTCATCAAGGCCGGCGCTTTCGATTGGGAAGATGAAAACCGACTTGCTATCCTCAATGAATTCCACGTTGCCCGCAAAGATAAAATTGAGCCCTTCGTAGAAGAAGGATATAATGACAGCCTTACCATGGAGTTTGAGAAAGAGTCCCTGGGTACTTACATCACGGTTAAGCCCTGGTGGGATGAAGTAGCAGTAAACCAGAAGATCACATTCAGAGGCAGCATCCGCAAACTGAATGAACGAGCAGACAAGCGCGGCCGCCTGATGGCATTCCCTGAACTTGTAAGCGGTGGCTGTGAAATCAGCGCACTCATGTTCTCCAGTGTTTATGCTAAAGTAGCTATTGAAGTAAGCAATAACTACCTTCGACAGGCAGAAGTAGAATTTGAATTCACTGGCAAGAAGGATGAGAAGGGTAAGTTTATTATCGATATTATCAAGATGGTAATGAAGAATAAATAGCTATTATTATATATAAAAGCTTATAATACAATATTATAATAACGTATTAAAATAGCTTATAGATAGCATTGATAAAAAGTATTTTACCTTATTTGAAGTCTAATGTATGATTATAATCAGATTAAAACGAATGATAACAGAGAAAATGGGGGAGCTTTTATGCTGAAAGAAAATGAGGATTATCGCTTTAATAATGGAAAAGCATCTTTTTGCATTAAGCAAAAATGGATAGATTTTATTATTCCTAAGTACCATCTTATAAATGTGATAGGAGTAGGGGCTAATGGAGTTGTTTTTCGAGCTCATGAAAAATTTACTGACCGTGATGTCGTTATAAAGGCATGGGTACCAAGAAGTAAAGACTTAAAGAGATATCGTGATCAGTTTTTTGAGGAGATAAGGAAGATAAGTAAAATGTCTCATCCGAATATTGTGACGATATATGATGCCAATATATATAGAGATAAGATATGTTGGGCTGTTTACAATTACATTGAGGGAATTTCGTTAGAAGAATGGCTAAACAATCATCCTTCGGAAATACAAAGGATAAGCATAGCGAAGGATATATTTAAAACGGTATTGTTTTATCAAAAAATGGGCATTTTACATGGTGACCTACACAATAGAAATATTTTAGTTGGGAAAAATGATGAAATTTGTATCATAGATTTTGGGACAAGCAAGTTTGGTAAAAAAAAGAAAACACTTAATAGAGAGATTTGTTTGATGTTGGAGTTAGTTGATGATTTGTTAAGTTGTTTTTCAGTATACAGTAAAAAACATTTTCTCTTGAATGTAAATTATTCAAATCAAATGGAATATAAAGTGGATAAGCATCTGGAAAAATATTTTACGATTTCGCCGTGTTGCCTTTCGTCGAGTATTATCTATTATATCAATATACTTGAAATGTTGACATATTGTGTCCATTATAGCTCGGAAGACTTTGTCGATTATTGTAAATGGTTATATAATGCTTCGTATCTCAATATATATAAATTAATTGAAATTTATGTCAAGCAAGATACTGAATCTGGATGTACACAAAATATAGAAGCAGTAATAAGAGAAGGAATTGGAGAGGATATCTTTTTAGATTATGATGTTGATGCAGAACGAAATGAACATCTTTCGAGGGTAATGAATATAGCAATAGCTGAATTAGCAGGATTATTGAATACAAATCCTTCGCGAATCGTAGAAGATTGCAGAAAAAATCTTTGGGAAAAATATATTATAACGACACGTATACGAGAAATATTAAGCGAGGAGGATGATAATAATAGATGGCTTTTTCAGATGGATGAAGTTTGAATAAAAAGAAGAAAGTAAAATAGAACCGCCATTTCGGTAATACAGAAAGTGTAAGAATTAACATCTGTATTATTGGAAAGGCGGTTTTTATTTTGGCGCATGTAGTAAGCAAGTCCGAAATGAGACATGTATCCGTAGAGGAACTCCGTCAGATGGCTTCCGATTACCGGGAGAGCATTTGGGCGCAGGCGCAGTCAGTTGGTCGTGAGCCGAAGATTTATCTTCACTGGACGGCCGGCCATTATGGTCAGTTCTGGGACGACTATCATGTTCAGATTGACGAAGACGGCGAAATCTATGTTTACGGCGAGCTGGATGACATTTTTGCGCACACTTGGCGTCGCAACACTGGCGCTATCGGCGTAACCCTTCTTTGCGGTTATCTGGCTAACACGAATGACCTTGGCCCGGAAGCCCCGACTGCAGCTCAGATTGAGTCAATGGCTCTTGCTATTGAAGCACTGGCAGACGGATTGTGGCTGACTATCAGCAAAGAGTATGTCGCAACCCATGGCGAGGCAGCAGACAACGAATGCAACGACTGGTGTCATGAGAACTATGGCCCGAAGTCAACGGTAGAGCGTTGGGATCTGGAATACCTGCAGACGGATGAAAGCCCTGCTTATAATCCGTGGGCCGAAGATGGTTCCCGTGGCGGTGACGTCCTCCGTGGCAAGGCTCAGTGGTATCGCAATCAGCGTGTCTAAGAAAGGATTTATCATGACACAGGAAACTCGGTTCGAAGCAGTTCAATCTTCGCTGACGGCTCTTAAGGCTGTTCAGGATTCGGCAGTACAGGCAGAGGCCGCTAAGCTGGAGAAAAACATCAAGGCTATCATTGATACGAATAAACCAATGGTAGTTGCCTATGCAGAACAGATTAAGGCATTTGATGCCGGCCTATTGGCAAAGTATGGTGTTCCCATGGCTCGGCTCATTGAGTTCGGCATGGTTGCTCTCGTAGCAGCTAAGATGTATCTGCTTGGCTAATAGCTAATAAGTCGCTCATTATAGGGCGACTTATTTTTTTATGCTATTTTTCTACAAAATGTAAAAAACTGGGACCTGTTTCAGTAATAGGGAATACGTAAGACATAAAAACGAAAGGGGAATATGTTTGCGTAAACTCGCATCTATTCAAGTCATTAAGAAGATTGAAGCTATCGAGGGAGCTGATCGCATTGAGAAAGCAACTGTGCTCGGCTGGCATGTGGTAGTCAAGAAGGGACTCTACAAAGAGGGAGACTTAGTAGTATACCTGGAGATTGATTCTGTACTGCCGAAGGATTTGGCAGAGCGTGCAGGATTTACCGATAAGTATTTGAAGACGCGTCGGTTTAAGGGGATCTACTCGCAGGGCATGTGCTTGCCTATTAGCGAGCTGCCGGACTGGTTGCAGAAGAAGGGCGTCACGGAAGGTCAAGACGTATCCACGGAGCTCGGCATCACGAAGTACGAAACAGATATCCGCAATGATGAGCAATGGTGGAAGAAACATCGCAATAAGGAAGTACCGAACAAGTGGTACATGAAGTTCCGAATTGGACGCTGGTTATGGAAGAAGTTCATCTACAAGCCTGTGTCTGGCCCGTTCCCAACCAACCTTGTACCTAAGACGGATGAAACCCGTGTGCAGGTGCTGCAGGATATCCTGGACAAATACGAAGGCTTTACTTGTCAGTTCACAGAAAAGCTGGATGGTAGCTCCATTACGTTCTGGCTCGACAAAAAGGGCAAGCTTCATGTCTGCTCCCGGAATCGTGAAATCTTCGACAAGGAAGACTTCATGTTCAAAACAGCTTCAAAGCTGGCAGACAAGCTCATTAAGACAAACATCTATCAGGGTGAAATCCTTGGCCCCAACATTCAGGGGAATAAGTACGGGCTCAAAGATTACGAGATTCGCATTTATCAGTGCTATGTCCCCGAAGAGAAGCGATACTTCACTCCGCACGAACTCTCTTATAATTGCTGGAAAGACGGTCTTAAGCAAGCACCTGTACTGGGTGAATTCAAGCTTACAAACAATATCGATGAGCTGGTAGACATGGCCATTGGCATGAGCGTATTGGATACTCGTGGCAAAGATACGCAGCGTGAAGGTATCGTTATCCGCCCCGTGGTGTATGTTGATGGACTACATGACAAGCGCTTTGTTGGTGGCCGCCTGAGCTTTAAGGTTATCAATCCCAAGTTCCTGGTCAAATATAATCTGTGAGGTATGAACATGAAAGATAAACAAAATCAAAAGACACAGGCCTTAGTCATTGGTAACCGCTTTCCAATCACTATGAAGATGGTTCCATTCAATACGCCACACTTCCAGATTATCGGCAACGAAAGTGCGGCTCTTATCTGGCATATCAAGAATCCGACACCGTTGGAGCTGGATGATTTCAAATATGGCCAGGTAAAGATTGGCATGTCCCGGTTCGGCAAGATGCTGTTCTTCTCAATAAACCAGCAGCCATTTGCTGAAGGTGACAGTCCGTACCACGCACAGGACTACAACTTCCCGAAGGATATGCACATGATGAAGGCTGCCACCGAAGTTGGCCTGCCGCTTTATATTTGCGTAGTAGATCAGCATAATACGCTAAGAGCATTGCGCTGCATCAATCTCAACAAAGCGGTAACAGACTTTATTGCGCAGACGTTTGAGGCGCAGCGTACACCGGATGGGCGGATAACGGCGAACGAAAAGCTGAACACCATATCAGATGTATTCAAGCGATTCCCAGAGTCCAGCGACCTCATGGCTGCCGCTACGGCTACTTGTTTCATCAAGTCTAAGAAGGGCTAGGTGTTATGAATAGAATCAGCGAAGCAGATAAGAAGAAAACCCGGCAGGCCCAGGAAACTGAACGCTTACGTAAAGAGACCTGGCTTGTATATCGGACAATTACTGCACGATAAGCAGTTCATTATAGATTCAGTCGACTATGAAATGGTCAGGGGCTACACATGGCGGGCCGGTCGGGGGAATTACGTCTACACTTTAGTTACTGAAGTGTAGACTCCTTCACCGCCTCATCATGGGCCTAAAAAATGTTTTCTTTTAATTATGTTACTGTTTCTATATTGACTTTAAATAGGTCATTTTAAATTTTTTCACGTTTTTTTCAGAAGTAATAATATCTTTTTTATTTATTCTCCAGTATTTATCCATAAATGCAATTATTTTTCTATATCCATTCTTTATGTTATCGATATCTTCCTGTGAAGAAACTTCTTTGATTTCATTAAAGTTATTATCTCTCATCATTATAAGAGCTGTCCTTTGCCGAATATCATATTTACGATTCAGCCCGTATTTACAAGTTTGAGGAATATTTTCAATATATTTTGGTATTTTGAAAAAAGGCAATTTAAAGTTATATGGTACTCCCCTTGCTTTTATATGGTGTAATTTGCCGCTGTTGTTGTCAGTGGCTTGATTTATAATATTGGTTTCTTTAATTTTTTTTCGCATATTGACTAATTCATTATCGTTTATATATAATTCTAGGTTTGATTTTTTATCGGATAAAATGTAACTCTCCGCATTCAAGAATTGATATTTATTTAGTTGGTGAATGTATTTTACATCAAAAATATCAATTGTATCAGGCGTTTTTGAATATATTTTTTTGTCATATATGGCTACTATTATTTCTTTAGAGAGAGGTATTAACATAATAATCCCAGCGTTTATCATACCATATGATTGGTTATTAAATGGATTTATTGTAACTACAGGCATATCGGATGTTATAAATGAGACGTCACTATGATTAATAATACAACAACCAGATAAATCCTTAACTTTATAAATGAGTTTATCACAATACTCTATGAGCATTTTAGGTGTGATATTAAAATTATTTTTATTATTTATGTAGTCATGTTTTAATATGGAACATAATAGTTGTTCTTCTATTTTTTTTACATGATTTAACATAGCTAATGTTCTGTTATTTTGATATACAATAAATGATTTTATACTAGCTAAATCTTTTGGTGATATTTTTTTGCGGTAAATTAATTCTTTTATTGTATTAGACCATTGTCCTTCTAAGGTCTTAAAGAAATTTTCAATACGTGATTCGGTATCATAAAAATCAATCTCATAACATATCGATTTTATAGGGATGTTATCGTTCGCAATATTTTTATTCAAATCACCAAATGATATACCTTGTTTTTCTTTTTTTGCTGTTGGATTAGACGAAAAGTTTCTCATATAAAATTGAGGAACATAATGTTGCCTGTGTGTAATATCGCTCATTATTATAATCTTCCTCCTCATAAAGATATGTGTGCCAACACTTTCAAAAGTGACAAAATATTATCTCTGTTGGGAATTACAGGTAAGTGTAAATTACGCAAGTGTTATATAGAAGTTATGGTATGTAAAGGCCTAAAATCTCTCTAATTTGCTAAAACGCTCCGCGATAGAGTCTTGTAATTTTGCAATCTTTTCCTGTGCTTCCTGTTGAGCTTCTAAGCGTGCGGCTTGAATGTTTAGTTCAGAAGTCTTCTGCAGGTGTTCGCAGTTACTCTGTAGTATCGCAATCTTGGCGTTAGCATCGTTCAGCTGAGCAGTGAGTTCGGCAATCTTCTTTTGATAATCGTCGCCAGCTAAAAGTTCATCTTCCAGTTCCTTAATCCTCTGCTCATCCGCGGAGGATTTTTTAGTGAGCGTAGCAATGAGTGTTTCCTTGTCGGCCAGCTGCTGGTCTTTCTCTTGAAGGCGCATCACAAAGTCGGCTTCCATGGATTTTTTGCTGTCGGAAACGGCGCGGAGATCATTCTCCTGCTCTACCAGCTGCAGCTTGTATTCCTCAACAGCATCTTTCAATACCTTTTCCTGCTCCATTAAATTCTTCTTGGCTTCCTGCAGACTGTTAATAAGCGTGTTATCAGCTTCAAGTCGGCCAGCGAAGTGTTCTCTGATGCGGTCTTCTGCAGCAACATTGATTTCCAGGGAATGAATATAAGCATCCTCAATCTTGTTGAGGTACGAGCGAAAGGTTTCAATCTCCGTTGCCCTGTCTGGAACAGCTACCTTTGCTTTATTGACTTCCCATAAACGTATAAGAGCAGTTAGTGCTTCGCCCTGGGAGCCGAGCTGGTTGTCGGCGGCGATCGCCTTTAACTTCTCAAATGTATCCTGCGGCGCACGCAGGCTCTTAACTGTGCTGTTGTCTTCCTTCTCCATGAGGAATCACCTCCGTAATCTATTATGGTACATTGTATCATAGACATTACCTTCTATCAAACCTAATTATATTATAAGAAAATACATTGTAATACACTGTAGTGTGATTTGTGGTAGTCATGAGGTGGTAATAATGAACTGAAGAATGTATATATTTATATAAGGAAGGAAAAACTAAATGAGTAAAATGCAAGAGTATCTAATCGAGGCATTGATGGCGGCATTTCTGATCCTGTTCGTCCTTTGGGCAGTAGGATATGTGTGCAATGCAGTTTACGGCATGCACTTTGAATTACAGAGTTGCTGGGGCGGTTTTCAGGCTATCGGCGGTGCCGGTACCTTGGCTGCCGTGAAGTATATCATGGACAGCTGGAAGAACAGTCCAGTTGGCGAGAACCCTATTGCAACGCTGAAAAATGCAACTGCAAGTATGGTGCAGTCAGAAGAAAAGAAATGAGGACGGCGTCCCGTGAGGGGCGTTTTCTTTTGAGAAGGAAAGAGGAAAAAGAGAATGAGTGAGAAAGTAAAAAAAATAATGATGCGTGTGGCAGGAGTTTTACTGGTGCTATTAATAGTGTACGGGGGATATTTTATGCTGACGAAAAAGAGCGAGCCGGAAATAGTCCGAGTACCAGCAGACATATCCACCAAAGAGGTAAAGAAATATTTCCCAATGGAGTCTGAAGCCACAGTAAAAGATATAACTCATCAGATGGAAAGAGCGAAAGAAAAACAGGCTCCCCAGTACCATTACTACACGATAACGCAGAAGGAAGCTGACGCAAAGGCCAAGGAGTATGCCAAGGCGCAGAAGGCCGACAAAGTAGTCAAAGAGTCTAGGGAAGTCGTAATAAAAGATGACGCCGGCAATAAGACCAGCGTCATCGAAAATGATTACTATGCTATTAATATGGAACGAAAACACCGGATCAAAACTGGTGTTGCAGTGGTGGATGACGATACCTATATCAAAGTCGCATACCAGAATCAAGATGTCGAATACGAAGTATATCATTCTCCTCAGACTGGCAAAACAGGTGTAGGTGTAGAGGTCACTATCGCAAAATGGTGATGTCCTAAAATGTGAGTTGCAATATAAAAGTCGACAGAAAATTCTTGTACATTGCACATGCGCATGCTATACTGAGCAGAGTAAATTGTGAAACTATTTGTATATTGTATACATGTGATATCTGTGATTGGAGGTTTAGATGGATGCAGGAAGAATGGCGTACTATCAAAGAATTCCCGCTATTTGAGGTAAGCAATCTGGGGCGAGTGCGCCGTATAAAAACAGGTCGGCTTCTTAAAATCCGAATGGACAAAGGTAAAGGGGCTGGCTCATATATTGTGCGTATCTGCGTAGAGAATAAGCAGTATTATCGTTCGGTAGCAAAACTGGTGGCAGAATCCTTTATAGGAGAAATGCCAAATCCTAATAGTATTGTCATGTATAAGGATCACGACCGTAGCAATTTGAATGTAGAGAATCTATATTGGGCCGAACGTAGTCAAGCTGCTGATACGCCTGAGGCGCAAAAACGCATGGTTGTTCAGGCAACTAGCAATGCGCAGGCAATCGCGGAAGGACGAATGCCTAGTAGGCAGTACAACTGGACGCGTCCTTTGGCTGCGATAGATCCTAAGACGAATGAAGTCGTGGCTGTATTTAGCGGTGTGGTAATGGCAAGTAAGTTTGCAGGTGTCCATTATGCCCGTATTATTGATGCCATCAAGCGGCAGGGTACTTCTGCAGGTTATAAATGGCGAAGGCTAGACACTCATGAGTGGCAATTAAATTTAGATTCTCCTTAAAGAACTTACACAATTAGGTGGTTATGTGCTTGCACGATGCTTCCTAAAAAGAATGTTAGGGCAGGCTGCTGTGGATGTGCCCATTGCAAAATGGTAAAGGAGGTAAGTGTGAATAAGAAAAAGTTGTCTTCAGAAATATACAAGTATCCTGCAGTAGCTGTGAATATGAGGTAAAGTCGCTCTCTGGATGTGTGGCCAGGAGAGCGACTTGTTGCATTTTGTGAACGATATGTAATTGAGCGACTTGTTGCATTTTGTGAACGATATGTAATTTTTAGCTTTAGACGGAATTATATAATCAACGAGCAGATATTAGTTGTGAAAAACGCTATTTCGTGTTAAATAGTAATGGAATTACGTATTAATATAGTAATGCAATTTTTATTCTGGATGAATTAGGCAGGTGCAAATAAGTGGGAGGTAGATTAACACTATTTATATATGGGGGAGAAATGAATATTGTTATAATATCATCTTAATTTTATACAATACAAATTAGAATACATGAAAGCTGAGAGTGGACAAGAATGCAAAAAATAATCAAAAAAACATTGCATCCATGAAAAAAAGATGATATTATTACACAGTATGATAAAATAGAAGTGGAATAGGGGAGAAATCATAATGTTTCAAGTACGGCAAACCGAAGAAATGATAAACAAAACCTTTCGCCTTCCACAAAGCCTGCTGGAAGAACTGACTAAGGTAGCGGAGGCAGAACATGTATCTGTCAATAATCTAGTGCGTCAGTGTTGTGAGTATGCATTGGCGAATATGAAATCAGAAAAGTAGGGTGTGTTGTTTGATGGCAAATATAGGCAAGAAAGGAAATACATGACATTGACAGCGAAAAAGAATGATAATGCTATTCGTCAAAGATTGCGCCCATACTTGTCGCCAATAGTTTATATGGGGGCAGATTATATCGCAGTTATACTGACCGGACTGATTTCAACTGATTTATATGACTTGTCTATTAATGAAAGTTATATATATGTGTGGTTACCATTAACGTTTTTACTTTTTTTATCTCAGTCCAATGCCTATGCTACGATGCGTCCAATAATTTATACAGTTAGAAGTGTTTTTTATGCTACGACGTATGGTCTTATTGCTTACATTGTGGCCTTATATTTTTTTACGGATTGGATGGCAGCACGTTCCTTCTTTGCGGTGTTTTGGTTGATTCTGTTGACAATACTCTATATTGAGCGGTTGACCATCAGTTTGTGGCTAAAGCGTAGTCATCATTTGTATGAAGATGTGGTTTTTATAGGTGCAGGTAAGACGGCAGAACGGTCGCTGCATTATTTTCAGGATGACTTGGGTTATCGATATAATGTTATTGGATTTTTAGATGATAAACCGATTTCCAACAAAATTACGAAAAGATACAATTTGTTAGGAAATGTCAATGATGCAGAGAAAATTGTTAAGAGTAGTTCTGTACAGAATGTAATCATTACTGCGCCAGGGATGGACCGCAGTAAATTGCAACAATTGATTACAACTGTTCAGCCTTATGTACGCAACTTATCATATGTACCGGACTTAATCGGTACCCCGATGGCGGGGGTGGAAGCTCAATCGCTATTCAGTGAAGAAATACTTATGCTGAATATGAAGAATAATCTTGCGTTGCGGCGTAATCGGATTTATAAACGCTTATTTGATTTAATATTAACTGTTGTAGGCGGCATTGCCATTAGTCCTATACTTTTGCTTTTAGCGATATGCATTAAGCTGGACTCCAAGGGAAATGTGTTTTACAACGCAACACGCATAGGTAAAAATGGCAAAAACTTCAAGTGCTATAAATTTCGTTCCATGTATGTAAATGGGGATGAAATTCTCAAAAAATATTTAACTGAAAACCCGAAAGCGGCGCAGGAATGGCAAACATATGCCAAACTGCGGGGGTATGATCCTAGAGTAACAAAAGTAGGATTATGGATGCGTAAGTACAGTCTCGATGAACTGCCACAGATACTAAATGTCCTGTTAGGCGATATGAGTCTCGTGGGACCAAGACCATACCTGCCCAGGGAAAAGGAAGACATCGGCAAAAACATTGGTACCATAACCATGAGCTTGCCTGGCATAACGGGATATTGGCAAGTAAGCGGCCGTAACGATGTCAGCTTTCAGGAGCGTGTGGATATGGACACCTGGTATGTTAGAAATTGGTCTGTATGGCTGGATATCATGTATTTAGCTAAAACATTTACGGCCGTCATCTTCGGCAAAGGAGCGTACTGACAGAAGCCCTCCTATTCAGGTGGCAGTGGTCACAAAGTGACTAAAAGGAAGAGGTACAGATCCTAGGCTGAAAAACTCAATATCCACTACGCCCAAAACACGGCAGTTGGCTAAATATGGCCGAAATTGATCTTAATGTGATAGCAAGACAGTGCCTTAACAGACGTATTGAAAGTGTTGAGAAAAGGGAAATCCAAGCATGGGGAAATAAACGAAATAAGAATCCTATGCCTATTTGTTGATTATTTATCAAGGAAAAAGCAAAATTGGTTTCGTTGTATCTAGACCTACCGGAGTAGAAATTAATTAATATATGGAAGAGGTTCTGTGGTTCTACACTATATTGAATTAATAATGAATTAATAATTGTCAGGGGCCGAAATCGTTCTTTGCAGTATACTATCTGTTATTTATGAGAGGTTATATAAGGATAAAAATTATGAATATTGCTATGTTTGGTCAGAAAAGAATGCCTAGCCGTGAGGGGGGAGTTGAAATAGTTGTTGAAGAATTATCTACTCGTATGGTAAAGATGGGACATAATGTTATTTGCTATAATAGAATGGGACACCATGTTAGCGGGAAGGAATATGATAAAAAAGATTGCAATCATTATCGCGGAGTAACAATAGAGAAAGTGTGGACAATTGAAAAAAAAGGATTAGCTGCATTGTCGTCGTCATTTGTGGCTGCTTGGAAAGCTATGTGGAGTGATGCAGATGTTGTGCACATTCACGCTGAAGGACCAGCGGCGGTGTGTCTATTGCCGAAGTTAAGAGGAAAAAGAGTGGTTGTAACAATACATGGCTTAGATTGGAAACGAGCCAAGTGGGGAGGGCTGGCAAGCAAATACATTAAATGGGGAGAGAAACAAGCAGTATGTTTTTCTGATGAAATAATTGTTCTTAGCAAAAATGTACAGGATTATTTCATGAACGAGTATGGTCGGAAAACGGTATTTATACCTAATGGAATCAATGTTGCGAATATACAAGAAGCAAAGATGATTAAAGAAAAATATGGACTTGAAAAAAATAAATACATTTTATACTTAGGACGGATTGTTCCGGAAAAAGGAATTCAGTATTTATTGGAAGCATGGAGTGAATTAAAAACTGATATGAAATTGGTCATAGCAGGAGGGGCAAGTGATACTGATTCATATGTAAAAGAACTAAAAAAAAATACAGATAGTATAATTTGGACGGGCTTTGTACAAGGACGTATGTTAGAGGAATTATATAGTAATGCGTATGTTTATTGCTTACCATCTGATTTAGAGGGAATGCCGCTAAGTCTATTAGAGGCAATGAGTTATGGAAATTGCTGTTTGGTTAGTGACATAGATGAATGTGTATCTGTAGTTGAAGATAAGGCCGTTGTCTTTAAAAAAGGTGATGTTATTGATTTAAAAAACAAATTACATTATTTAATCAATAATAAAGAAGTCGTTAAGAAATATAAAGAAGTAGCTGCGTCGTATATATGTAAAAAGTACAATTGGGACGATGTAGTTAAAAATACTATTAATTTATATAATGGAGATTGATATTAATGTCAAAAAAACTTAATGGGACTGTTATAGTAACGTATAGATGTAATGCAAGATGCTCTATGTGTAATAGATATAAGGCACCATCTAAACCAGAAGAAGAAATTGGGATAGAAACGATAAAAAAACTTCCTCAAATGTATTTTACAAATATAACTGGGGGTGAGCCTTTTATTCGCACCGATTTAAAAGATATTGTGCGTGAGTTATATAAAAAATCAGATCGAATTGTTATATCAACAAATGGTTTTTTTACAGACAGAATAATTGAATTGGCAAAAGAGTTTCCAAAAATTGGAATTAGGATTAGTATTGAAGGCTTAGAAAAAACAAACAATGAAATTAGAGGATTGAATAATGGATATCAGCGTGGATACAATACGTTAAAAAAACTGAGAGCTATGGGGATGTCTGATGTTGGTTTTGGAATGACTGTTCAAGACAAAAATGCGGAAGATTTAGTTCCTTTGTATGAGATATCAAATGAAATGGGAATGGAGTTTGCAACTGCAAGTTTGCATAATTCGTTTTATTTTGTCGAAACAAAAAATATAATAAAAAATCGCGAGATGGTTGCAGAAAATTTCGAAAAACTTGCAAATCGTCTCTTGTCATCTAATAGCCCTAAAAAATGGTTTCGTGCCTATTTTAATCATGGTCTAATCAACTACATTTATGGACAAAAACGATTATTACCATGTGATATGAGCTTTGATACTTTCTTCATTGACCCATATGGCGATGTAATGCCATGTAATGGGACGAGAGATAAGGAGGTGATGGGGAATTTAAATACAGAATCTTGGAATGAGTTATGGAACAGCGAAAAAGCAGAATCGGTAAGGGCTAAAGTACGTAATTGTAGAAGGAATTGTTGGATGATAGGGTCGGTATCACCTGCCATGCACAAATATATTTGGAAACCTGCGTGGTGGGTCTTTACGCATAAAATAAAAAATATACTTGGATTTAAATATAGCATGTATGAAAATGAAATTGTTCGTAAGTTACATAATGGAAAAGTAACGAATGCAGAACTGGATAAGCTTAGTACTTGTGACATAAATGCGACAGTGAATAATGGGTTGAGTAAAGCAAGTCAAGCGCAGTTGAAAGAAAAGTCGGGGGAAGAAATCGTAGATGCTGATATTGCTGAACAATTAAAGAGGGAATAACATGGAAGGGATAAAATATGCAGCCATTGTTGTGGTGTATAACAAAAATATTCAAAATTCTATTACGTGTAATTGCTTGAGAAAAATGTCTTCGTTAGATATCGAAATAGTAGTTGTTGATAATAGCGAAAAAGATATGAATAATGAAGATATATGCCATAATTTAGGTTATACGTATATTTCAATGAACGGTAATAAGGGACTATCGAAAGCATATAATACAGCAATCGATGCAGTAGATGCAGATATTTTGATATTATTAGATGATGATACGGAATTGCATAAAGTGTATTTCGATAAATTAAATAAAGCGGTTAATGAAAATCCAGATGTGGATGTGTTTGCTCCAATTGTGTATGGACAAGATGGAGTTATATATTCACCGAATGAATTTTCATTTATAAGAAATCATTTTATGAAAAATGTTCACCAAATTGTACCTCAAGAAAGGTTTAATGCAATTGCTAGTTGTTTAGCTATTCGAGAGCGTGTTTTCGCTAATTATCGTTTTGATGAAAGTTTGTTTATAGACCAAGTTGATCAATATTTTTTTTGTGAACAACGTAAATTGGGTCGGAAATTCATGAAAATCGATGTAGTTATCAAGCAGAATTTCTATCAAAGAGGAGATGTATTAGATGCAGATAAAGCGTGGAAGAGAATGAATTTGCGATTGACAGATATAATGAAACATGCGGAGTTGATGGAAAACCCAAAATACCTTTTACTTGGTTTTATAAAGTGTTATGCTTTATCACTGCAAATTGCAATGAAGAGTAGGTCTGTAATGGTTTTGGTTAAAGGGTGGTATAAAAGTATTAGATTGTTTTTTCAGTCTACCTATACGCTATATAATTTAGATTGATGATATATGTATTATTTTAGCCATGAACAGCAATAGCGCTAGTGTAGCGTTCGACTGATAACCATATATTGCACCAAGCTGCCAATCACAGGTCAACATAGTCTGCAAGAATAGCTTAAAGTATTATTATCAGTAAGATGCTACACTAGTCGATATAGTAATATTAGTTCCAAAAGCATGTGATCAAACAAAATGATGAATAAAACATTTCGTTTTCTGCCAAGTTTGCTGGAATGGTAGCTGAGAGTATCTGTAAATGATTATCATAATCTCTCTGCTATACTGGGGAGAATGGAGTAATTTATTAAGTATGTGTTGTGAGTGTGTCTTGAAATATAAAAGTGAGGGAATGATACATGGAAAAAAATCAGCAGATGCAAGAAACAATAGACATGAAAAAATTCATGCATATTATTTGTAGAGAAAAAAAGACTGTGGGTGCCATTGTTGGCAGTTGTACGACCTTGGCTCTGATTGTCGCATTTATCTTGCCTAAAACATATGAATCCACTACGCTAGTGCAGACACGTAGTGCCGATAAAATGATTAATGGAACTGCTGCAATGATGGCAGCTAGCATGGGCTTGGGGGGGCAGTCATCACAAACACTTAGCTATATAGAATTAATGAAGTCTCGCACGGTCTTAGAGCCAATCATCGAACAAATGGAATGGGATGATAAAAAAAAGAAACCAGAAGTTAAAGAGTTTGTCAAGAAATACATTGAAATTGAGAATACTAAACAAACTAATCTGCTTACGGTCACAGCAAAGGGGAAGACTCCAGAGGAGGCTCAGATGATTAGCCAGAGTGTGGTGGATAATTTTCTAGCGATGCAAACGGACAAAAGTCAACAAACTCAGAGCTTGCTGGTGAAATTTTTCGATGGACGTATTGAAGATGCTAAGAAAGATGCTGAGGAAGCTCGTGCTAAGTTTGCCGAGTATCAGCAGACGCATAAGGTATATAGCCCGGATGCACAGACGAAGGCAGCTGTGACAAAGATGGCGGCCTTTGATGAAGCGCTCACCCAAATGATGGTACAACAGAAAGCTGAGCAGGCCAAACTAGACACAGTATCGGCTAAATTGGGAGATATGCGTGCTAGTAGCTTAAATTTCAATATTAATGACAATGAAAATGTAATTGCCTTGCGTAAGCAGATTGTGGACACACAGCTTGAATTAGTCAATTTACGCGAGCGTTATACCGAAGAACATCCAAATGTCGTCTCTGCTAAGGAAAAGCTTGAGGAATTAGAGAAACAATTGACTAAAGAGGTAGATACAATTGTCGCTTCAAAATATACAACCATGAATCCTGCTCAGGCCAAGTTGGTTGGTGAAGAAGCTAATGCTCAAGCTAACATGGCGGTAGCGGTGGCAAGTGAATCTGCCATCCGTACCCGCAGGGATGAAAAGGAAAAAGAACTCGAAAAATTCCCCGAGGATGTGCTGGGATATCTGAATTTGCAGCGTGACACAGCCATTAAGGAGGAAATTTATACCAATTTGGTCAAGCAGCGCGAGCAGAGCAAAATCAAGGAAGCTATGGAAAGCATGGATGTTCAAATCATCGACCCCGCCAACTTGCCGGACGAAGATAAACCCGCAAGTCCACGAAAGAAATTGTATACTGCAGTTGGCCTTATTATAGGCTGTTTAATAAGCTTTTGTTATGGATTTATTCAATACAAACGTGAAGAGGTGTAGTGTGCGGCCTCGTCTCAATATAGCATAAATAGTCGTCGATGATGTAGTCAGATGCGGCGTGTTTCAAAAACAGTCATTAGATGTTTAAAAATCCTAGAAAATGGCAAAAAGCAACCTCCTTTTATGCGGCATAAAATGCCGTTAAGTTTTCGCGTAACTATTCAGCAGGCAACGCTCATGGAATACAAGTAGTCTGACTAAGTGTTGCCATTATGGTATTCATGGTAGTCACTCCATGCTTATGGGCAGTGCTTAATACAGAGTTAATTTTAGCAAACTGTTTAGCACCTTCCAGTAAGCGAAGGCATCCTGAAACTTTTATCTTTACTTTGGCATGCCGGACATCTCTTTCTGCCTAGTTATTGTCAAAAGGCACACGGAAATCCCAGAAGAATCGGCGAAAATCTTCGCCGTATGCTTCCAGCCTGTCTATCAATCGTCTAGCGAGGTTCCGTTTTGTACTTCCTTTGTCGGTATATTCTATAGGATTTTATTGCTTGCCTTGGTAAATTAGGCCTTCCCAATATCCTTTGTATAATCGGCAGTAGTATGCGCTGACTGATGTTTTGCTCATGGATCTTATAGACCGAAAAAGCACAATAAGTATTCATAGCAATAGCTAATGCCTGAATGTTAGGGCCATAGCATTTTGTTGCTGTAATATTTTGGGGGAAAACGCCCCACGAAGGTATGTGTTAGATTTTGGGCATAGATATTTCATTTGACAATATTTGTGGACAAAACCCATGATTTCAGGATCAATCTTGTAGCGACCATCTAAGCATTTTCCCTGACAACGGCCAGCAAATTCACAGGCCTTACATTCTTCGGGATTACATGGAATAGTTTTGGAGGGGGCGCATGGCAGCTTCAAGGTAGTTCCCTTGTGACCATTCTGTCCGCCGGGCTTTTTGCCTGACGGTTTGCGGAGGCTGCATTTTTTCTGGCTTGGCTTGTCCGTGGAAGGCGGTTTGGAGCTATTGGAACTATTCATATTGAGACGACGTTCCAGTTCGGCTATGCGAGCTTCTAATTTGACGATTGTTTCTTCCAGCTTACAAACATACGCCTATTCTTCAGGTGTCATCATGATTGCTGCCTCCTTTCCGTTTACTTAGTTTAGCGTACATATGGGAAAGATTCTCAAGTTATCGTGATTGCCTAATGATTATTAATTTGTATTATTTTTTTGAAAGGTGGGAAATTTTTGCAGGATTATAATAGTTACCATATTCACTTTTATGCTGTGGTTGTCGTGTATAATATATGTGTGTACAATTCTTTGACGTTGAATAATCTCAAGAATATAAATAAAAATAATGTTTCAGTTATTGTAGTTGATAATAGTACTGAAAATTTTAATAATGGATCGTTAGCAGAAAAAAGTGGATGGACATATATGTCTATGAATGGAAATGTTGGCTTGTCGAAAGCTTACAATAGAGCTTTAGACTTAATACAGGATAAAGATGGTGTTGTGATTTGGCTTGATGACGATACAAATATCACAAGGGAATATTTTGATGTTCTAGAGAAAGATGTTTTAGAAAACTGTCAAATAGATATATTTGCCCCTGTAATACAAGGTCAAGATGGAAAATATTTGTCACCTAATGAATATCATTTTCTTAGAAATAAACAATTAAAAAATAAAGATGATTCTATCGATTGTTTGCGATTTAATGCAATTAATAGCTGTACTGCTGTACGAATGAGAGTATACGAAAAATATAGATATACGGTACAGTTATTTCTTGATCAGGTAGACCATCAATTCTTTGAAGATCAACGTAATATAGGAAGAACTTTTAAAAAAATGGACGTAGTAATTCAACATAATCTTTCTATAAAAAATAAAGTAAGTAATATTGAAAAAATGAAAAATAGATATTCAATAATGATTCCTGATTTTTTATGGTTTTGTCGCAAGTCTACTACAAGATACATATTAGGCTGGATGAAAGTTATAGGATGGGGGATAAAAGAGTCTATAAAACTTAGAAATGTATATTTTTTCTTTTGGTGTATTTTTACAGGATTGAAGAATAGGCGTGGGTATATAAAAGAGGATAAAACACAATGATTTTATTGTTTTTATATATAATAGTTATAGCTTTAAACTTTATTTTTCCAAGATCAAAAAAATTATTTATTTTTGATTTCTTTTTTATGTGGATATTGATGGGGTGGAATTATAGTGTTGCAGATTACGAAATATATCTGAGAAGGTATATATACTCTTTGTATTCATTTGCTACATTAGAACCCTTGTATGTGTATTTGCAGAATATAGCACAGGAACAATCACTGGATTACAATTCTTTTTTAAAGTACATGACATTTGTTTTTTTGCTTATTAGGATGATAGCTATATTGGGGATGAGCAAAAGGCATAATATTGTTGTTGGATTATATCTTTTGTTTCCTTATATAATGGATATCACACAAGTACGAATGTTTTATGCTACGTCAATAGTTTTACTAGGCCTAGTCTTCTTTATGAAGGACTATAAATATAGCAATATAATATTGATAATATCAGTGATAATAGCAACCTTGATACATGTTTCTTGCATTTTTTATTTATTATTACCTTTGTCAAAATGGATGCTAAGATTTACACATAAACGAGTGCTGACTATTTCTGTTAGAATAACAACGGTATTATATGTTTTATTGATGTCAGGTATGTTGTATTTCATTGCAGGATATTTAGCTTCATGGTTTGGCTTTTCAGATAAATTTATTGAAACAGTACTGGCAAATGATATGGCATATAAGTTTACTTATAGAATAACTTATTCACTAGAAGTATTAATATTCTTCTTATTTATGAATTATATGCTAGGTAGAGCTTGTAGATTTTTTGGAAATGCTTCGAGAATGCAATCGGATATAGATAATTCCTATGGAGAAAAATCTGTGGAGATTGCTTATAGAATTAATTGTATATTATTATGGATTCTACCCTTAGTATGGTTTTCAGGGGATATTTATAGAATACAGCATGGTATTTTGGTTTTGTTTTATAGTGTATTTTCTAATATAAATTTTTTTCGTGATATTAGGAACTATGTTATTACGTATTATCAAATTGCGATGTGTTTTTTTGTGATGGTGTTCGTGATAATGTTTTTGTTAGGAAATGAATCTTTGCGAGAATCTGTATTCATTCCGGTTTTTTTTGATAATGTTTTATTGGGTGAATAATAATGAAAATTATAGCAGGGATAATACTATTTAATCCTGACATCTCAAGATTAAATAGAAATATAGCTATTTTGCTTGAACAAGTAGATTCTGTTTTATTAGTGAACAATGCTTCAATAAATTTTAGTGAAAAATGCTTATTAATTGATGATAGAATTAAAATTATAGATAATGAAGAAAATAAAGGTATTGCATATGCTTTAAATCAAATGTTGGACTATGCTTTGAATAATAGTTATTTTTGGCTTGTTACATTGGATCAGGATTCTATACCTCCAATAAATATGATTTCTGTTTATAAGAAACACATAGAAGCTCATGATGTAGGTATTATTTGTCCTCGAATATTTGACGTAAATCAGAAAATAGACTTAGGTGGGGCATGTGATGGGATATGGATTAAAAATCCTGAGGATGTAATTACGTCAGGTTCATGTATTTGCATAGATAAAGCGATAAAAATAGGTGGATTTGACGAAAAGCTCTTTATAGATTTCGTTGATACTGATTTTCAAAAAAGAATGCTTGACGCGGGAGGTATGATATATAGATGTAATAACGTTGTTTTGATGCATGAAATAGGAAGAATAACAACACATTCTCTGTTAGGATTTAAAATTGTGTGTACAAATCATAATTATATACGTAGATATTATCAAGTTAGAAATAGGTTGTATTATAAGCAGAAGTATTATGGTGGTCAAGCTTTGTGGATTGAGATGATTCGATTAATTTTAGGAACAATAAAAATTGTATGTTTTGAAAAAGAAAAAATAAAGAAAATTTTATCGACAATAAAAGGATTTGTAGACTATAAGAAATTAAATGAGCAGAAGGTTTCATCTAAATGGAGTAATAGTTAATTTTGAAAAAATTAAAAATATGAGTATGTGAAGGATAGTATGATGAATAAAATATATGAAGAAGATTCAATTAGTAAACAGCTATATTTATTGAATAAAGAAAAGTGCTTACTTGCATCATATTTAACATCCGGATATAATTCTAAATTATTACGTTTAACACGATTAGTAAATAAAATAATATCAGAATTACATCTTAGATTTAGACCAAGCCTTTTTGATAAAAAAATATCGGAAATTAGCGAGTATGTAGGTCTTGATTCATGTGTATATAGTGGAGAATTGCCGAAGGTGATTGTGTATACGTGTATAACAGGCAAATATGATAATTTTTCAGAGCCTTTATATAAATCACCAAATTGTCATTATGTGGCAATAACGGATAATCAAGTAGATAAGCAGAGTAATTGGGAGATAATATCGATAGACAGATATGCTGATTGCATTCCGGCAGGTCTTAATAATTTGCAAATTAATAGATGGATAAAAATGCATCCACATTTATTGTTTCCAGAATATGACTATTCGATATATGTCGATGGTAATGTAACTATAGTGACAGATATAATGCCAATTATCTTGAGACAGCATATGGGCAATAAATTTCTTGGGATACATTTGCATTATTGCCGTGAAAAGATTAAAAGTGAAGCAAATGCACTGCTTTCTTGTGGTAAAGTGAATTATAAATCAAAGAAGAAAATGATGGAACAAATTGAGTCTTATTATAAAAAAGGATATGATGATTCAGTTAAGTTACTTGAAGCTACTATTATTGTAAGAAAACATAATAATGAACGTTGTATAAAAATAATGGAAGATTGGTGGACTGAATTTATTTCTGGAATACAACGTGATCAATTGAGTTTACCGTATGTGTTATGGAATAATGACGTTTGTATGAATGATATTTATTTGTTAGGCGATAACGAGTATGCAAATCCAAGATTCTTTATTGTGAATCATCTAAATAATAAACGATAAAAATAGGCCTTATGTTACTGATTTTTTTTAGTGAGTATGAATTTATATATGCTAACATGGCATAGTTGAAAGGGAGTTGTAGCTTTGAAAATTGCAATTGCAGGAACAGGATATGTTGGTTTGTCCAATGGCGTTTTGTTGTCTCAACATAATGAGGTAGTGGCTTTGGACATTGTGCCGGAAAAGGTGGAAATGCTCAATAAAGGGATTTCGCCTATTGTGGATGAGGATATATCGGATTTTCTAGCGCACAAGAATCTTAATTTCCGTGCGACTTTAGATCTGCAGGAGGCCATTGAGAATACGGATTTTGTTATTATTTCTACGCCTACGAATTATGACCCCGATAAGAATTTCTTTGATACATCTTCTGTTGAAACCGTTATTGAAGAAGTTCTGGATATTAATCCACAGGCTGTAATGGTCATTAAGTCCACTGTTCCTGTTGGCTACACAGAGCAGATGAAGAATCGGTTTAAGACGGAAAATATCATTTTTTCGCCGGAGTTTTTGCGGGAAGGAAAGGCGCTCCACGACAATCTCTGGAGTTAGAATATAAATAGTACAAGTCAAAATGAGAAATCCTAAATGAGCCCATAACATGGTACAATGTACGTACCTAATCTTGAGGAGGATTTCAGAATGGCTAAACAACATGACAAACAGTTTAAACTTGACGCAATTCAATATTACGAAGATCATAAGGAGCTTGGCTTGCGTGGCTGCGCCAATAACCTAGGCATCGGTTACAGCACTTTGACCAAGTGGCGCAAAGAACTTCGTGACTCCGGCGATATCGTTGTAAGAGGTTCCGGCAACTACGAATCAGATGAGCAGAAAGAAATTGCCAGATTACGCCGTGAATTGCGGGATACGAAAGACGCGCTTGACGTGTTAAAAAAAG
>NZ_FRBC01000012.1 GCF_900142515.1 Pseudoselenomonas ruminantium
ACGCGCCGCTGGCCTGCCCGGCGCAATCCAGCTAAACAACTCTAACCTTACAGGGAGGGTCGTTTAGCGGAAACAGAAAAAGCACTCCCCCGTGATCCCCGACAGCGTATGAACGAGATACCTTCAGCACGAACTCGTCAACAAACTGCAATAGTCAAAAGGCCGCTTTTAAGAGCGGCCTTCTGTATCAGGAAATATTCTACATCCCCAGCTCACCTATTTTCCCTTGGCTTATATTCCTGTATTTGCGGATTGCCGGCAGCTGACACATAATCCAGCTCATCTGCAGACAATGTTTTCTGCCAAAGGGATTTTTTCCCCCGACGGTATTGGGCCAGCATTTCCTGTCGCAAGGACTGTTTCAATGGGCTCAGCTCCGAGAAATCAAACTGCCTGAGCCACTCCACCAGCTTTTCCTCATCCATCTCAGGCCCCCCCTTAATCTATCTTTTATCCTTATATATGCGCGACAGCCAAAACCCTGACATCACCGCAGGATTTCCAGCAGTTTCTTCCTGGCCCGGCTGAGATTCTTCCAGACAGCATCCGGCGTCATGGACAGGGCTTCGCCGATCTGGACTGCAGACATATCCAGCCAGTAAGTCATCTGCAGGATCTGCTGTTCCTTCATCGGTAGCTGCGTCAAAGCTGCCTTCAACTCGGCCTGCTTTTCCCGGCGCAAGGCACAGTTTTCCGGTTCCTCCTCCGCCGGAGCGGGGGGCTGAAAATCTTCCGGCCAATCTTCTGCCCGCGCATAGCTTTTTCCCCGGTAGAGCATTTTCATTTCATTATCGGCAATACAGACCAGCCAGGTTGCAAAGGAGGCCTTGCCCGCATCAAATGCCCCCAGATGCTCATACATCTTCACAAAAGCACGACTCACCGCCTCTTCCGTCAGCTCGATGTTGCAGGACTTCGCCAGCAGCCGCCGATAGATTACGGGAAAGAACGCATCATAGAGCTGGGCAAAGGCCTTTTCCTGCGTTACCGCAGCCTCCGCCACCCGATTCCAATACAAAGTGTCCCTCACTGAAACGCACTCTGCCATAAGCCCCTCCTGTAATCGATCAAGCTACCTGCCGTTTTACCAAATCAGCAAAAATCCCCTGTCTGGCCAACAGTTCATCAAACGTCCCCTGCTCTGCGACCCGGCCTTCATCTATGACAATGATCCGGTCACAGCCGCGGATAGTGGACAGACGATGGGCCACGACAATACGGGTAGCCTTGAGTTTCTCCAGACTTTCCGTCACGATTGCTTGCGAACGATTATCCAAGGCACTGGTCGCCTCGTCAAAGATCACCAGCGACGGTTTAGCGACCAAGGCCCGGGCAATCAGGATCCGCTGGCGCTGGCCGCCGGAAATATTGCTGCTGCCTTCGCTGATGACGGTCTGCATGCCCATGGGCATGGCGGCAATATCTTCATCAATGCCTGCAGCAGCAGCAGCCTCCCAGGCAGCCTGCTGTGGCAACAGCCGCGTACCCACGATATTGGTATAGATATCACCGGTCATCAGCTGACCGTTCTGCAGCACGACCCCCATCTGGCTGCGCACCGAAGGCAGATTCAACCCGGCCAGGTCCTGACCGTCAAAATAGATGCCCCCACTCTTCGGCTGCTCAAAACCCAGCAGCAGACGCACCAATGTGCTCTTGCCACTGCCGGATTTCCCCACAATGGCCACATTCTCTCCCGCTGCAATGGAAAAGTTCACATCACGGAGCACCTCCGTGCCCCATTCCCCGGTCTGTGGATCAGGATAGGCAAAGGAAAGATGACTCACTTCCAGCTGGCCGGTAATACGGCCAGCTTCCTGTTTATCTCCGGTGTTTTCTGGTTCAGCCTGCAGGATCGGGCGCAAATTTTCCAACTGGGGCTGAATGCCGAAATACTGCCCCACCAGCTTGATGCAACCGCCCATTACAGCATTGAAGCTGCTGTAGGCAGCATTGAACGCAATGAACTGGGCATAGCTGAGACCCGTTTCCACCTGCCCGTTCGGTCCCAGGATTTCCATGCCATAGACAGCGACACAGTAAAGCACCATGGTGAGAATAAAGGGCTGGACACTGCCGATGATGCTGGTATAATTGTTCTGCCAGCGCAGGCGCAGGTTCCAGTTCCAACTCTCCCCGAAATCCCTGGCCCAAAGACTGTAGGCCTGTTCCTCAGCCCCTTGTACCCGGAATTTAGCCAAACCGGCAAAGATCTGCTGCACCGTACCGGCATTCTTGTTCCCGGCAGCAATGATCTTTCGCTGGAAAAACAGCACTCTCCGATAGACAAAGGCAATGAACAAGCCGTAGATCAACCAGATAGCTACCGCTGTGCTCGTCAATTCCCAGCTGTAGTAACTCATGAGAAAGATACTCCAAAAGGAAAAGAGGAAAGACAGGATACCCTCCACGAATTCCCCAGAAGCCAGATTCTTGGCAATGCCGATACCGCCCATGCGGCTGGCCAGCTCCCCGGCTGTGAACCTGCGGAAAAATCCCGCCGGCATCGATAATAGCCGCCCCCACATAGCCGCTTCGGCGCTCATTTCAATCCGATTGCTGATGCGCATGACGGCAATGGAACGCACCACCGACAGCGCCGCCGTGGTGAAACTGGTCACCATCAAAGCCTGCGTGACCGTGGCCAGCCCCTGCCGGTCCAGAATGGGAATGATATCTTCAAACACAGTTTCCGTGATGATTGGCGTAACCAGCGGAATCAATCCGGCAAACAGGCTGCAGAGCAGGATTGCCTGATAATCACTGCGCCAGCACTGCCGGAACATAAAGCGGATCAGATCCCAGAGTTTCAAGGCCCGGGCTGGGAAACCGGCATAACATTGAAACGCTTCCGTCTGAACCTGCCCAATATTGTCCGCCGTCAGCAAAATTCCCTGCGGATCCTGTCCGGTAATGACTTTATAGGACTCCGGTGTCTGCGGAACAAAGGCCGCCGGAATCCGCTCCTTGCCCCAAAAGCCCAGTATGGTGCCGGTATCCTTGGCCTGCCAGCCAGTGGTGAGCTTCACCTGCCGCATCTGCATGTTGGCTTTTTGCAAGAGCCGCCGCCAAAGGGCGATATCATCCAGCGACTCCATGGTCTCAGCATTCAGTTCCATATCCTCGGCAAACATCCCCAAAGCTTTAGCTGCCTGTTTCGCCACAAAGACATAATCCATGCGGTCTTCGCTCTTCTGACCAGGAAGGCGTGCCGCATAAAGTTTTTCCTCTCCCAGCAGACTGCGCACACCATTTTCCAGCAGCAGCTGCTTGCTGTGCTCACGGATTTTCGTGCGGCGGGCCAGCCGCTTGTCCTCCGAACCAAAGCGCACGCCCAGCAGCATGGCAAAGATGCTCTCATTCTGGCCAAAGGCCGAAAGCAGTTCCGGCCCGGCACAGCTATTCATCACCGTCCCCCGCTGCCAGCTTCCTATGGTGTCATCCCCCTGTTCAGCCAGCTGTCGCAGCCAGGGAAGCTTCGCCAGATTGCGGAACCAGAGTTTCATCAGCGGCCTCAATTTCTCGTCCCAGTCTGCCTGCAGGGACAGGGGCCGGATTACGCTGTCTTCCACCGCATAAAGCTGCACCTCGATCTGTTCAAAATCATCCAGTGCCGGGAATGCCGCCTGTCCTGGTGCCAGCGTCAGCAGATAACACTGCCGGAAGGATTTCTCTCCCTTTGTAACGGCATAGGCTTCCACCCGGCCTGTCACCACTTCATAAGCCATATCATCTGCGGCGAGCAGGAATCTGTCCCCGCCATATAGTTTTGTTTCTGCATGCTCAGGCAGGTGCATATCCAGTCCCCCCTTCCCCTTGCCGGGCAGTATTATCCCGTTCGGCAATCAGCCGTTTATAGGGGCCATCCTGCCCGATGAGCTGGCGATGGCGGCCCCGTTCCACCACTTTCCCATGGTCAAGGACGATGATCTCATCACAGTCCCGGATCGTGGACAGACGATGCGCCACCACCAGACAGGTGCAGCCCCGATGACGGATATTTTCCAGCACCTGTTTTTCCGTGATGGGGTCCAGTGCCGAAGTTGCCTCATCCAGCACCAGCAAGGCCGGATTGACCGCCAAGGCCCGGGCGATTTCCAACCGCTGCCGCTGCCCGCCAGAAAAGTTCAAACCGCCTTCGGCCACCCGTGCTTCGTAACCGCCTTCCAGCCGCAGGATATCCTCATGAATGCAGGCATCCTTAGCCGCCTGTATGATATCCCTCTTGGCCACGGTGCAGTCAAAGAGCGCAATATTTTCCGCAATGGTTCCGGATATCAGGAATATATCCTGATCCACGGCTGCCACCGAATTGATGATGACCTGCCGCGGCAGGTCGCGGCGGGGAATTCCATCGAAAGCCACCGTTCCCCGCCATTCCTCATAAAGTCCCGTAACGATTTTGGCCAGCGTGGATTTGCCGCTGCCAGAAGCTCCCACCACGGCAATCCAGGCCCCCGGCGCCGCGTGCAGGGAAAAATTTTCCAAGAGCGGCGCTTCGAGCGGACTATAGCCAAAGCAGACGTCCGTGAGCGTCAACTCTCCCGACAGGCGCGCACGGGAGAAACTCTGCCGCTCCTGCTGGGCCGGAGTTGGAAAATTCAAATCATCCACCTCATAGCAGCGCACATCGTTGAGCCGCTGCATCTGCATCTCCGTGACCTGCAAGGTAGAACCCAATCCCACCAACGCATTGACCGGCGCCTGAAAACTTCCCATCAGCTGCTGGAAAGCGATGAACATACCCGCGGTCATCGTGCCCTCCATGATGGAAAAACCACCAAACGTCATGATGAGCGCACTATTGACACCAGCCAGCAACGTGGGCAGCAAACGCACAGACAGCGACCACAGAGTCGTTTTCTGAGAGGCGACCAGCACCTTGGTCTGGTAACCTGCCCATTTGGCAAAAAAATCCCCCTCATCCCCATTGGCCTTGATGATCTCAATCATGCGCAGCCCATTCATGGCCACGCCATAAGCCTTGGCCGCATCCTGCTGCATCCGCATGTTCAGATCCGTCAGATGACGCCGCATCGCAAAAAACAGGATGATTTCCACGGAACTGAACGCAATGCCGATGAGAGTCAGCGTAACGCTGTATTGTAATAACAGCAGCAGATAGAACAGGGCAACCAAAAGATCCAGCAATGCCGTTGCCGCCGGTCCCGACAGCACCTCGGCTATGGACTGGTTGAAGCCCACGCGCCCGGCCACCTCTGCCGCATAGCGCTGCTGGAAGAACTGCATGGGCAGCCGCAGCAGATGCCAGAAATACCCGGAGGAATCCGCCAGCGTCAGCTTCCGCTGCCAGGTGGTCAGCACCACGGCCCGCAGCCAGGCCATCAGCCCCGACAGGATAAAGGCCAGCGTCATGGCCAGGCAGAACTTGAACATCCAGTCCGGATGCTTCTTCGTCAGGATATCGTCCATGAATATCTGGTTCATCACCGGCGTGGCCAGCCCCGGTACAATGGCACAAAGTTCCAGGATCAGCACGAACAGGGCAGCCCATTTATCCCGGAACAGTTTCCGGAAGATATCGGCAAAGACATTATAGCGTTTCCCTTCCGGACAGAATCCCTCCCCGGGTTCAATATAGAGAGCTATCCCCGTATAGGAGGTGCGGAATTCTTCCAGCGGCACCCGCCGGCGTCCCATGGCTGGGTCGTTCAGATACGCCATCCCCTCCTTGATGCCCTCCAGCACCACAAAATGATTGAACTCCCAATGGATGATCAAGGGAAATGGCTTTTCTGGAATCAGCTCCAAAATCTCCTGCAGCGTCCAGCGATAACCATCCGCCTCACAGTGCCGTGCCTTGGCCGCTTTCAATATGCAGCTGGCCTTTGAGCCATCGCGGTTCACCCCGCATTCAGCCCGCAGCTTTTCCAGCGGCACCCACTGTCCATAGTAGGCCAGCACCATTGCCAGGCATGCCGCGCCGCATTCCGTGGCCTCCATCTGCAGTACAGTCGGCACCTTGCAGCGGCAGCTTTCCTTTCCCTTCCATGTTATCAGCTTTTCCCATAATCCCATAGACTCACCTCGTCCGCAGCCATTGGCTCAATTTGTAGAATACCCGTTCAATGGGCGGCCGCCGCTCGATGATAATCGACCCCTTGACAAAACTGCCCGCCGTTATCGGTTTGTGCTCTCCCACCGAAGACGTCCATAAATAGCCGGAAGCATCGCTGTCATCCCGCACCAGGTCGAACTTGATTTCCATCACAGAACTCTGCTGTGCCTGCACGATCCAGCCGGCCATCTGCTCATTGCCCAGATTCTTCTGGATTTCCTGCAGGGAAACAGGATACTGGGAAACCGTACGCACGGTTCCCATCAGGCTGCCGGACTGTGACACATCCACACCATTGGGTGCAAGCTGGATGGTCTGACCGACCTCCACCCGCTTGCCCTTGTCCACAGGGATATAGAGCACACCGGTAAGCCCCTCGGTGGCATCGCTGATACGCAGCCTGCACACAGGCGTTCCACTGCCCACGATACTGCCTGGCTCTACCAATACCTCATCCACGATGCCATCCACAGCCGTCCGGACATACTCGGTGACATCCCGCTGATAACGATAGGAATCAAACTCATGCGCACGGCTGGCAGCTTCCCGCTGGCTGGCAGCCAGACCTGGCCCGTATTTGGCCATACGGGTGCTGGCCTCTTCCTTAGCCTGCACCACATGGGCAATGCGCGCACCCTTGCTGACCCATTCTCCGCTATGCACATAGACTTCATCGATAAGTCCGCTGCCCTGGCTGGCTACCTTGGTCACGCCGTTGGCATCCATGATCATCCCCATGCCATCGGCCTTCACGGTAAAAGAACCGAATACCGACCACAGAATCACGGCAAAAATCATCACCGCTACGGCAATCAGGCCCATCCAGCCCACAGGATTCGTAATCGGCAGGATGGAATCCAGCTCATCCGGCGAGCGCATCTTCAGCAGGGCTTCTTCACTGAAAATCGAGCTATGTGCCTGCTGCTTTTCCTGTCCATTCACCCTACTCATCTCCTACGCTCACATCTACCCGCATGCCATCTTTCAGCCCTTCCAGATTTCCCGTAAGGACCACTTCACCTTCCTGAAGCCCGTCCAAAATTTCGACGAAGCCTTCATCACTGATACCAGCAGCAACGCTGCGCAGATGGATGATGCCTTCGCCATCCACCACCATTACCTGGCTGAAATCCGCATCCACCATCGCCTTGCGTGGCACCGTCAGACAGTCATGGCTTTTTTCAGAACTCAGGATAAGGCCCATATAGGTCATCGGCTCCAACAGGCGGCTGCAATTATCCACTTCCCAAACTGCCCGGCGGATATCAGCGGGTTCCGACAAAGGCGGCGTGATTTCCACCAATTTTGCCCGGATCTCCTGCCGGCGCCCACGATTTCCCGCAGCATAACCTGTATCATATATCTTCTGCCAAGCCCCGTTATCCGCAAACCGAAGCAGCCCCTGACTGCCCAGCTCCATGTACCTGGCATCCACGTCCCCCAATGTCATGTTGAAGCGCAAGTGATTGAAATCGCCAATCAAAGCCACCGGTGTGCCGCTCTCCACATGAGCACCTTCACGCTGATAGATGATGAGCACATCCCCATCCACCGGCGAAGTCACCTGCAGCCAGCTGGCCTGCACGCCGTATAGTTCCTCTTCCGCCCTGGCAGACTTCACTTCTTCCTGCGCCGCCAGATACAGTGCTTTTGCCTCCTCATAACGCTCCATAGAAGTTGCATGATAGCCCAGCAGCTGCTCCTGCCGCTGGAAACTTCCCTGCGCCCTGGCCAGATTGGCCTCTGCCCGCCGTACCTTGGTAGCTGCCTGTTGCATCTTGATGGGAATCTGCTCACTGTCCATGCTCAGGATCACATCGCCCTTATGCACGGGGCTGTTCTTCTCCACATGCCATTTCGTGAGCCGTCCAGAGGCCAGCGCTACGGCATCCGTCATATTTTGGCTATAGAACTGCACCGTATCCATCTCCAGGCGCGGCCGGATTGGACGCACCTGCACTCTGGCGCCGGTGATGCTGACCACCCGGCTCTCCATGCGGCTGGCAATCTGTTTCTCATCATTATAGTTAAGATAAGCGCCATAGACTACAATCATGCCAGCAATCATCAGGATGATCATGATAGCCAGATAAAAATATCTTTTCAACTGCAATGGCCCCCTTATTTTTCTTTGATTTAAATATTCGCAAAAAATAGACAAAGTCCTGCTTTTACCAAAATCCCATCCCATATCCTAATCGATAAAAAATGCATTTTTCCTGTCAGGAATCGGTAACACCTGCATATATAGAGACAGAAAGAAAAACTTCTATGGAAAGGATGATTACCATGGCAAAATTTGACAAAGGCACGACCCTCGACACGAAGGATTTGGAAAACGTAGCAGGCGGTACTTATATCGACAGCATGCAGGTCTGCCACTTCCTCAACCAGGCAGGATATGATAATGTACTCAAAGGAGGCGTTCTGCCTAATCTGGATGGCATGCGCTCTGCTCTGAACGACATGGGAATCACCTCCAATGACCATGGTGGCTTCAGCAAAGGAAACACCTACACCATGGGCGACAAAACACTGACTCAGGATGAACTAATGAAAGTATTGCAGGATAAATTCCCCAATGCAAAAGGTTAAAATGACACAAAACGGCCCACTGGCAAAAATGCCAGTGGGCCGTTTTGTGCATAGATCATTTGAATAGTAGCCAGCATCACTCGCCGCATACAACGCGGGCAGCTGCTGCCCGTTTATATTCAATATAGGCAAGGATTGTATCTGCTGCCACTGATAATGGTATACTGCTGGTATTGATCATCAGATCATAATTTGTGGGTTCTCCCCAAATCTGACCAGTGTAGAACTCGTAATACTGTTTACGGCGGTTTTCTTCCCGGTTGAGGTCTCTGAGCGTCATTCCCTGATACTTCGTCTTGCAGCGTGCGGATCGAAAATCATCATCTGCATAGATGAAGAAAGAAAATACATCTTTACGGTTGCGCAGGATATAATCTGCGCAACGCCCCAAAAAGATCGCACTTTCCGGCCGTTCTGCCAAATTCAGGATGATCTTGGCCTGCTCAATATACATCCGGTTGTTCTCGACAATGCGTTCACGCCCCTCATATTTGTCCAGATTCCCCTGCGCCTCCTCCGGGGCATGATAGGAACGCGCAATGGCCTCTTCAATGTGGATGCCGTTATGCAGGTTCTGCGCAGCCATTTCCACCAGCTTGCTATTATAATGGTGGCAGTGAAGTTTTTTCGTCAAAATCTCAGCAATCTCCCGGCCACCACTGCCAAATTGGCGGGAAATCGTTATCAATGTCTTTTCCATCCGCGGAAATCCTCCCTTTCATTGGTTCAAGCTTATCGCTGCGCCTGCGGATCATAACAGGGAATTGCCTGAATGATTTCCGGTGTTTCTTCCTGCTGTGCCAAAATCTGCCGGCGCAGATTGAGTTCCGCCTTCATATCCGTACGGATCGCATCCAGCTTATAGAAATAAATCAGCGACGCAATCACAACGCACAAGAGCAGCGGCAGCCAAATAAAGCAGGTCTCGATTGCCGAAAGAGACGAAGCGCTCTGCACAGCATTAGGAACATAACCTCCCATATTCAGGAAAATCCCCACGACAAAACTGGTCAGCCCCATGCCACCTTTGACAAAAAAACCTTGAAAAGCTGCAATCAGGCCAGCAACGCTCTTATTCTTCTTATACTCCGAATAGTCAATGACATCTGGCTGCATGGCAAAGGTGATGCCGAAAATACCATACATCCCCAATCCTGTAATGACCAGGCCAGCCAACAGGCACACCAGGGAATCCTGCCCAAAGTAGATCAACAAGTCTCCCGCAATGTATAAAGCAGCACTAAAGAACATCAGGCTGCGCTTGGGGAAATGCTTCTCCAACGCGGGCAGTGCCAGCAACATCGGCAGCCCGGAAAGAATACCTAGAACGCCAACCAATGCCAGTAAATCCGCATGATTCAGATTATACCGAAAATAGTAGATAATCGTCGTATTGCGAACCACATAGAGGGAAAAATAAAAGAGATTCAGGAAGAACAAAATCCAAGCCTGCCCTGTAAGCCCTTGGAGACTATCTTTCAAGCTGGCATGCTCATTCGTGACTGTGGTCGGCACCACTTCCTTGGTGCTGGAAAAGGTAAAGAAAAAAATGCACATGGCCACAATGCCGTACAACGTCATCGTAACCAAATATCCTTGAGCCGGGTCATTCCCGCCAAAAAAATCAACCAACGGTGCCGTAATCGACATAACGACAGCAGTACCAATCATGGCACAGATCATACGGGTTGATACGAGAATATCACGTTCATGAACATCCGAGGTAAGGCGCGGCACAATCGTATTGAGCGGAATATTGACTACCGTGTAAGCGGTGCACAACAGGCAATAAGTCACATAAGCCCAAATCAGTTTGCCCGTTGCGTCAAAATCAGGAATATAAAAGGTCAGGAATGTAAAGATTGCAAAGGGAACAGCACCAATCAGGAAATAAGGACGCCCCTGCCCCCAACGGCTTTTCGTATGGTCTACTACGATTCCCATAACCGTATCCGTTATCGCATCGATAAACTTCGTTACCAGCATCATCGTCCCTGCAGCCACAGCAGCAATACCAAAAACATCGGTATAGAACACCATCAGATATGAAGCCATCGTACTGAACACCAGATTACAGCCCAGATCACCCATACCGTATCCAATGCGGATGCGCCATTTACTCATCATCTCTGCTCCCTCCTCTTACCAGTCCAATGCGGCAATTGCAGCCTTTTCCACACATAAACCAGCACGATAATGCTGCATGAATTTATTGAATCCATTTATCTCATCCTGCGATGCTTCCACGCTATCGCCGTCCAATTCCGCAAAGATACGGTGATTGAGATAATCCCCCAGACTTTCCCCGGGCTGCCGGTCAAGCCGATAAGCCGCCAGCAGTGCAATGCCCCAGGCACCGCCCTCACTGGCTGTATTCATAACGATTACGGGTGCTTCGCAAGCCGCAGAGAGATAACGCTGTCCTACACCCTTCGTCTTGAAAAAACCGCCATGCCCCATGATGCGGTCGACCTCTACGCCTTCTTCTTTCAGGATATCCAGCCCCATCTTCACGGCCCCCAAGGAAGTGTAAAGATTCGCCTTCATGAAATTGGCCAGATTGAACCTGCTGTCCACGGTACGCAAAAAGATGGGCCGTCCTTCGTTGATCATGGTGATATTCTCCCCGGAATAATATCCATAAGGAAGCAAACCGCCACAATCTGCATCGCCATTCAAAGAATTCGTATACAATTGGGTGAACAAATCTCCCTTGCTGACCTCATATCCCATCAATTGGGCAAATTCGCCAAATATATTGACCCAGGCATTGAGATCTGTAGTCCCATTATTCGCGTGAGACATCGCACAAGGTGCCCCCGTGGGCGTTGCCACCATGTCGATTTCCCGATGCAGGTTCGCCAGCGGGCGTTCCAGAACAATCATCGCAAAGGTACTAGTCCCAGCTGAGACATTGCCTGTACGAGGAGCGACGGCATTCGTAGCCGTCATGCCAGTTCCGGCATCGCCTTCCGGCGGACAAAACGGAATGCCCGCTTGCAGATCGCCATCTGCATCCAACAATCCCACGCCATGTTGCGTAAGCCTGCCGGCATCTTCTCCCGCTACCAAAACCCGCGGCAATACATGGCGAAGCTGCCAGGAATATCCATATGGCTGCAGAAGCTCATCAAACTGCTGCACCATGGCATCCACATAGTCATTCTTTACCGGATCTACGGGAAACATTCCTGAAGCATCCCCGATACCGATCACTCGCTCTCCTGTCAGCTGCCAGTGGATGAAGCCAGCCAACGTTGATACATAATCCAGCTCCTGCACATGTTTTTCCTGATCCAGAATGCGCTGATAGAGATGCGCCACCGTCCACCGAAGGGGAATATTGAACTGAAACAACTCAGTCAGACGGTTGGCTGCCTCCTGTGTATTCGTATTGCGCCAGGTCTGAAAAGGCGCCAGCAATTCACCGGCTGCATCAAACGCCATGTAGCCATGCATCATCGCACTGACTCCCATCGCGCCAAAACCTGTCAGCGTGATACCATATTGCCGCCTGACTTCCTGTTTCAACGACTGATAACAGCTGCGGAGGCCCGCATAGATGTCCTGCAGATGAAAGGTCCATATTCCATTCTCAAAGGAATTCTCCCAGTCATGGATACCAACGGCCAGTACCTCCCCGGAAAGATTAACCAGAACCGCCTTGATGCGTGTTGACCCGAATTCAATACCAAGTGCCGTGCGTTTATTGCAAATATCCGCTTTCGCCGTCATAACGTTTCTTCCTTTCCCCCAGCCAGCATAAAGACTGCTGGCCGGGTTATCTTGTTTTACTCAGAAACAAGTAAATGCACCATCTACGATCACATCAGTACCTGTGGTGAATGTGCTGGCATCACCGGCGAGATAAACACAGATTGCTTCCAATTCTTCCGGTTTCCCCATACGCCCCATCGGTGCCATCGCATTCCATTGCTCAATCAACGGAATCAATGTCGGCGAATTCATCGTAAGTTCCGTTGCGATATATCCAGGGCTGATGCTATTGACCCGCACTTTCTTCTTGGCCCATTCGATGGCCAAGGACTTCGTCAGCTGGATAACAGCGGCCTTCGATGCATTATAGGCACATTGCGGCTGCGGCACATTGACGATATGAGCTGACATCGATGCCGTATTGATGATAGAACCACCGCCATGAGCCAGCATATATTTCCCCGCAGCGATATCCGTCAGGAAGATTCCGTTCAAATTGATATTGATGACCTTGAGCCACTGTTCATAGCTCATTTCCTCTGCCGGAGCATTGATGCATATCCCTGCATTATTATGGCAGAAATCCAGGCCTCCGAGCTTTTCGACCACTTCCTGCACCATTGCCTCGACCTGCTCCTTGTCCGTGCAATCTGTCTGGATGGCAATGACTTTACGTCCCGTCTTTTCCGCAATTTCTGCGGCAGTGCGCTTAGCAGTCTCAATATCGAGATCTACAATCGCCACATCGGCACCAGCTTCAGCAAACGCTGTTGCCGTACATTTTCCGATACCTCTTGCAGCCCCCGTAACGAACCCCTTTTTACCCGTCAATTTCATTTTTTCGATGATCCCCATGATGACAACTCCTTTTCTGTTTACACATTTTGTAAAACTATTTTTCAAATCTGCTTACATAATAATCGCATTCAGTAGTTTTGTCAAGCGATTTTACAAAAAAACTAAACAAATCGATAAAGACTATGAAAGAAGGCGTCGAATATAACTACTTTGTATGGATTTCTTTTGTATTTTTTGTTATAATGAGTATAGTAATTCATAAAGTACTTTTACAAAATAAATGAGGAATCTATATGAAGAACAGTATCACCCCTTATGAGATTCGCCAAACCAACCGTCAACGCATCTTTCAATACATTTATCAGAAACAAAATGTCTCCCAGCAGGATATCGCCTATGACTTGCATCTAAGCCGTCCAACCATTACCACTAACCTGACAGATTTAAAAGGGGAAGGACTTGTCAATGAAGCAGGACAAATCGACAGCGAATTAGTCGGTCGCAAACCCAGTGCCTATGCTATCAACCCCCAACACCGGGTAAGTCTCGGTGTTGAATTGCTAAGCCATCAGGTCAAGATCATTGCCATTGACCTTTACGGACGCAAGATCAGTTACGACACCTTCCAGCTGGATTTCCAACATAACGATGCATATTTCCAAAATGTCTGTGCACACATCTTACAATTCAAAGACACCTGCCAATTGACCGATACGCAGATTCTTGGCATCGGTTTTGCCATGCAGGGGCTGATCGCACCAGATGGAAAAAAAGTCATCTATGGTAAGATTCAGGACTGCACTGGTCTCGAAATTTCCTCCATAACGAAACATCTGCCCTATCCCTGTCGTTTCATCCACGATGCCAGCAGCGCAGCTATCGCAGAACTTTGGGCTTCGCCCTCCCTTCAGGATGCCTTTTATCTCTCCCTAAGCCGTCATCTGGGTGCCACGATGATCCTGAACCGCAAAATTGTCTCCGGCATCCATGGACATAATGCCACGATCGAACACATCCAAATGGACCCCCAAGGGGAGCTCTGCTACTGCGGGAATCGCGGCTGTCTGGAAACCCTCTGTTCCCTGCGCGCCCTTCACCATGACCTGGAACAGATCGATTCCTTCTTCACACAGGTGCGCAATGCCGACCTGAAGGCACAGGAAATCTGGATTTCCTATCTGAAGAACCTGGCACGTGCCATCAACATACTCCATCTGATTTACGACAAGGAAATCATTCTTGGAGGCTATCTGGCACCGTATTTGCAACAGGCAGACCTCAACTATCTGTATAAAGAAATCGCTACCCAGACACCTTTTGCCGAAGAATGGGATTTCCTGCAGATCAGCAAAATGCCCGAACACAATATCACCATTGGCGCGGCTCTTCCCTATATCCAAAAATATCTGGAACATATTTAAACAACAATGACTATAAAAAAAGCTTCAGCTATCCCATTCTGGGAACAGCTGAAGCTTTTTCGCAGTCATCATTTGCCTGCGAAAATTCCATTGGCACGTCATGCCAACCAAAAATTTCCAATTCATCGCCATAAACCGACCAGCATTATGGCTGCCCTCATCACCGCACAGGTCGAGGGACTTTAGATAGTTTTCAGGAATGCGGCTGTGCGATCTTTACGGATGCTGCCGTCGAATTGCCATAAATTTTCAGCGCCGTGGCAATCAGAAGATTCAGCACAAAGCAGGCCGCGAAGAAATAGAGTGTATCCGCATAGCTATGGGTGTGCTCCCAGAACCACGAAACGATGGTCGGCCCCACGACACCAGCCACGCCCCAGGCCGTAAGCACCCGGCCATGGATGGCGCTGAGCTCTCGAGTACCAAAGATATCGGAAAGATAAGCCGGCATACAGGAAAAACCGCCGCCATAGCAGCTGATGATCAGGAACACCAACATCTGGAAGAGCATGGCATCGCGGGTGCCTGCCAACAGCCAGAAAGCCCCGACCTCCAAGGCAAAGAACGCCATATATGTAAGACCGCGCCCCAGGTAATCGGAAAGGGTGGACCAGAGAATGCGGCCGCCTCCGTTCAATAGTCCGATAATGCCCACCATGGAGGCCGCCTGTGCGGCATCCATCCCCGTAACCTGCTGGGCCATGGGCGAAGCAACCGCCAACAGGCCAATGCCGCAGGTGATATTGACGAAGAACACCCACCAGAGCGCACCGAACTGCCAGGTCTTGATGGCCTCAGCCGCCGTTGCCCCATGCTGGAGTTTTTTCACGGCCATACTGCCCTGCGGCATGACTGGCGGCTTCAAATACATAGCCGATGCACCAATCAACACCATGTAGACCGCGCCGAGAAGCAGGAAATTTTCCACCAGACCAAACTGTGCCGTCAGATACTGCATGACCGGGCCGGCAATCAGTGCCGCAAAGCCGAACCCCATGATGGCCAGCCCCGTGGCAAAGCCGCGGTGATTGGGAAAATACTTGACCAGTGTGGACACCGGCGTGATATAGCCGACACCCAGGCCGATACCGCCAATCACGCCATAGAAGAGATACAAAAGCGGCAGACTGTGCAGATGAAGCGCCAGCGCCGTGCCGAACATCCCCGTGCCGAAGAACAGCATGGACAGCAGGCCGCTTTTCTTCGGGCCATGCTTTTCCACAAACCGGCCCAAAAAGCCCGCTGACATGCCGAGGAACAAAATCGCCAAAGAAAAAGTCCAGGTCGTCTCTGCCAGGGTAAAGCCCATCTCCGCCATGATCGGCCGCGTCAGTACACTCCAGGCATAGACACTGCCAATGGAAATATGGATTCCCACTGCAGCCAAAGCAATCAGCCAACGATTCCGCATGAAAACCATCCTTTCTGCTGTTTCCCACAGCAACCGAAACGAGATTTACACCAGACGGGCAAAAAAACAAAGACCGCCTGGACAAAAACCTCTGCCCAGACGGTCGGCTATCAAAACCATGCAGTACATGTGGTCAATTCCACTAATCCGTCAGTCCCGCACAGCCTATTCAACTATCTTTAGTCTAACAGTTTCCCAATATTTTGTCAATACAGTCAGAGCATGCACAATGTTTACCGATCTCATCCGCCTATGCTCTCCTGGATGATTGTCCTGGGTGTCGTATGGAGATAACGCCGAAACACCTGACAGAAATTCTTATAGTCACCAAAACCAGTCTGTTCAGCGACTTCATAAACGCGCAGGGTTCCTGTCCGCAGCAGCTGCACAGCCTGCTGGAGCCGATATTTGGCCAAAAGTGTGCCAAACGTATCGCCAGCTTCTTCCTTAAGCTTGCGTGAAAGGTAACTGACCGATACCAGCTGTTCTTCAGCAACCTGTTCAAGACTGATATGATGCTGGTATTTCTCCGTGATGGCCTGCCAAGCAGCCCGCACATAGGGGTTCTTGCTGGCTGCTGCCCGAGAAAGTTCTGCCGCGAAAGGCAAATCCTCCTGCTGCTCTGCCCCCAGTTTGCGGATAAGCTTTGCCAAAGCTTCATCATCCACAGGCTTGAGCAGGTAATCCGCAGCCTGCAGCCGCAAAGCCTCACGTACATATTCAAAATCCGTATAACTCGTCAAAAAGACCAGTTTGGGCCGGATGTTTTCAGCCCGCAGCCTTCTGGCCAGCTCCAAACCATCCATGTTGGTCATGCGAATATCCGTAATCAACACGTCAGGCCGTAGCTCCCGTATCAGTGGCAGTGCCTCCTCACCATCAGCAGCCTCGCCTGCGATTTCTGCGCCCATGGCTGCCCAATCCACAGTCTCCACCAGCCCACGCCGGATGATATCCTCATCCTCTACCAATACAATCCTCAGCATCTATGCCAATCCCTCCTCTTCCGCCCGCCGTGGCAGGCACAATCTCACACAGTTTCTCCCTGCTCCTGACCGGATTTCTACACCAAACTGCCGGCCATAAAGCAGCTGGATACGACGATGGATATTGAACAGCCCTGTATGGGCCGTATCATTCTCTTCATTTTCCTGCAACAACACCCAAGCCTGCAAGGCCTCAGTTGAAAAGCCCTTTCCCTGATCCACGACATCCACCTGTAAGCCATCAGCCAGACACGTAATTTCCAAATATACGCTTCTCACTCCGCCTTTGCCAGCGCCGTATTTAATGGCATTCTCCAGCAATGGTTGGAACACCAGCTTGGGAATCTCACAGACCAGTGCTTTCTCATCTATCTTTTCGGTAAATTCCAACCGTCTGCCAAAACGGTATTGCTGGATTTCCATATAACGATGCACATAATCCAGATCATCGGCCAGCGTTACCTGCTGCAGGGAATTGTTGATGCTGTAGCGCAAAAGCGTCGACAAGGCAATCAGCATCCGTATTGCAGCGGCAGGATCGAGCTTGACCATGTACTTGATATTTTCCAGAGTATTGAACAGGAAATGCGGATTGAACTGGGATTCCAGCTGACGCATCTCAGCCTTTGCGGTCAGCCGTTCTACGGCTTGTGCCCGCAACTGGCTTTCCCGCTGCACACCTCTGAAGATCAACGGCATCAACAACAGGAAAAATACCAATGACAACGCACTGCCCATAAGATAACGGTCCAGCAAGCTGCGTACCGGTGTGAGTGCCACCACCTGCAGCCCTTGCGGCAACCTGCTCTGTGTCACATAATAAATCTCCCGTCCCGCTTCCGCTAAACCTCCGTCAGTCGCGCAGAGTATTGGCAGCAGTTTCCCCTGATCGTCTACAGGCACAGCCTCTGCCGCTGCCGTTATATTATCGAATGCATCCGTCACCGCCAGCAGGACTTCCGGATTTTCCCTGCCCGCAAAGATTTTCTCACCAGAAAGAATAATGACCAGGAATCCCTTTTCTCCGTTCTTCATAGACACTGCCTTTCCCAGTGCCAAATCCTGTCTGACTGTATCCTTGCGGATAAACTCCCAACACGGCAAGCTGGTTCGGCGCAAACGCCGCAGGACACCCCAATCTGTATCCTGCAGGCCTGGTGGCAAAACCGGTTGACTTCCCAAAAGCAGATTTCCCTGCTCATCCAGAAGATAAAAAGTCAACGGAACCACACTTTTATTCGCCACCGTATAAAGATCGCCATAGAGTTCTGCTTTATCGCTTTGCTGTGCCAGTGCTCCTGATTCATTCTTCAGCCGGCGCTCCATCTGGTTCAGAACAGCCGCGCCATCCTGCAACCCGCCCTCCAGCCGTTGTACCAGACAGGTCCGCACAGCCAGATTATTCCCCACTACATAATGATTCCAGCCATAGATGGTAAAGATCAAGCTGATGCCGCCAAACAACATTGCTGGCAGCAGGGCATATTTGAGCAGCGCCCGGCGAAAGATACGCTGAAAATCATACATACTAATCCTCCTGCCTGCAGAACTGCTTGAACTTCACCAAAAGTTCCGCCTGAGACACCGTATCCTGACCCAATTTTCCACTGTCCACCCCCAACAATGGCGGCAGCAGCGGTCTGCCGTCTGGTGGCGGAACATCCTGGCGCACACTGCGGCGATGCAGCTTGCGTACGATATACAGCTGCGTCTCCCTGCTCACCAGGAATTCCACGAAAGCCTGTGCCGCCTCCTGATGCGCAGTATTCTTGACAATGTATACGCCATCGGGAACACTGTGGACACCTTCTTCCATATAGATTATCTTCACGGGGCTTCCCTTGGCAACTTCAAGGATTGCAGCCTCTTCAAAGGTACAGCCGACTGCATACTTTCCCTGCGCTACACCTGCACATACGGCCTGCGAGTCAGGCAGTAATTGTCCCGCCAGATTATCCCCGAAAGACTGGATATAATTCCAACCAGCCGCTGCATCCCCCTCTCCCATCACATCAATCATATTGAGCAGATGCGCATAAGCTGATGAAGAAACCGCTGGATCCGTAAAAGCAATCCTCCCTTTGAGCCAAGGTGCCAATAGATCTTTGTAACCTGTGACTTCCCGGTTTCCCAGCAGATTCACATTCACCAGCAGGACTCCAGGAACATCGGTAAACCGCGTCATGACACCATCCATGTTCCGAAACTGTGGGCACATGTTACTATCCTGCGATGACACATACGGCGCAAACAACCTCCCCTGCTCCTCCACTTTGGATATGGCACCACCCCAAAACACATCCGCTCTTACTGGCCGTTCCTGCGCCACACGATCCACCAGATCTCCTGTGCTTCCATGCACCACCCGGACCGTGATTCCCGTTTGACGTTCAAATTCATCCACCAGCGGCTGCACAAAACGCTGCGGATGTGAACTATATACAATCAAGGCCTCGTTTTTCTGCTCCTGTGCCATAGTGCCACATCCCCCACAAGCCAGCACAGCCATCCATAGCCACACCCCCTTACAAATCATTTGCCAAAAGCTCTTCATGTATTCACCCCCAGCCTTATCCTACCATAAAGGCCGGCACAGCGATATAGCAATTCACGTATTGTTCAAAATCAACGACAATTATCCGTTTTTGACGGTTGTTTCTCTGCTTTACTGTTCCTATAATTAATAAGTGTTTGAATCCCCCGATAACTCCCCATTATCAGGCTTCCCCAAACTTGGATTCATATATGACAAAAGCCCCCGCACTGCGGGAGCTTTTTTATTTTGTGTTAGAATACCTTCCCGACCATGAACCAGATGCGGCCGCGGCTTTCGGCGTCGCGGGAGAGGTTGTCCGCAAAGCCGATACGCCGTGCGTAGTCTATTCTGGCAAACCAGTCGTTGGGCTGGGCGTAGGTCAGGCCAATACCCCAGCCTTTCAGGGTGGTGGCATTGCTGCCGGATTTCTCTGCCTTTACCCAGCCGGCATCAAAGTAGGTGGAAAGTGTCAGGCCCTTGACTGGCGTATGTGGTGTAATCATCGGCCTTAAAGGTGACCGGGGCGGCGGTGATACTGCCGGTATTGAGGCTTCCTGCTGGGGCAACGGTGTAGTTCTTGGCCTTGTCCCCGGTGAGGGCGAGGCCGCTGTAAGTGACGGTCTTGCCGGTGCCTACGTTCTTATTGTCGTAGGCAGCCGTGGCGGTACGGCTTCTTTATTCCAATCCGCAAAAGTTGCGGCCTGCTTCCACTCGGCCAGCGTTTTTCCCCCCTCGCCCATATTAGCATTTATGGAGACACGATTTTCATCCGTGATGGCATAAAAGGCATTGGTTAGCTGACCTTCTTCACTAGCTCCCTCAATGCGCCGATAGTGCAATCTGTGTCATCAGTACCACTGACAGAACCTGTGTTATAGGCATTTTCTACATGGCCATCTCCATTTCTATTATAGCCCACAATACCGCCAACATAAGATTGACAAGATAAATGGAAAAATCCCGCCAGGTAATCAGATTATTTTCTGCACCAGTGATATTCATGACTTTGCCGGTCACGGCAATAGTTGCCGTGGCACTTTCCCCGCCCACCGGCAGGGCCTGAGCCGCGGGGGCGATGCTGAATAAACGCAATTTACTGAAAAATCAAGCGAAGATTTGACGCTAATCTCCCGATTTGCATAATAGAAGCATAGATTCCAATGTCATCAGACATCCCTCCCTATGCATATTAGCATAGGAATGGTCAGCAGCCTCGTAGCCGCGTGGCTCTACGACACGATCCGTAACAGCGGCAAACACGATTGCCTGTCAGCCGGACTAACCAACCGGTGGAAAGGCGCAAAGAAGCGCTCGGTTTTCGACCTGAGCGCTTCTTTGTATACAGACAAAATAAAAAATGCAACGATCTTTTTGCTGTATAAGGCGTCTTTGTGCCCTTCTAAGCCAATCTCTACACTTTAACATAATAATCCCCCCTATCGTGAAAAAATAATTCTACCTAAATTTTATCACAATAGGGGGCATCAATTACTTGAAGGCTATCTCAGTGCGAAATCTATTCATTCTGCACCGCTGTCTGCCAGCTGCAAAATGGAGGCGACGTTATCAATTCACTTCTTGTATCCAGATATCTCTTGTTCCAGTTTCTTAAAGTCGCAACATGCCTTTACATAAAAATCATTATAATTGTTGACACGTTTTTCATAGACCTTACTGGCTTTGCCGATAATTTCCTCATGATTCTTACGGATATAACGGATTTCATTGATTTCATATGAGTCTTTCTCCACATCTATGTTAAGAGGTGTCACTACCGAATCAAACACAGGAATCATATTATTGTGTAATATGTTCGCAATTTCCGTTCCATTACTTTCCTTGACAAAAGTAGTCAATACTGCTGCACGTTTTTTCTTGCCCCTTTTCTTACGTTCATTGGTGGTCTGCGAGGTGAGTGGCAACACATATTTGACTCCATTTATCATTCAAACGGTCTATTATTGAATTTCACACTGACACGCGAATCAATACCATGCAAAAATCTCAAATAATCGGCATCAACTTTATATAACCCTAAATCCATTCTCCAAGCATTTCCGTACAATTTAAGAAGGGATTACCGCCAATACGATAATCCCTTTATTTTGAATCGTCCACTAAAGCAGGACCTCTCTTATTATTCTCATTATAGCATAAACATATTATAGTATCAACCAATATTTTCCATTCGCCCGCCTTACTTGTTCCACAAATCAGCCTGCAGTTCCTGGAGCAAACTTTCCTGATACAGCACCTTTTGTTCTTGCCGCATGGCTGCCACCAAGGGCGTCAGCTGCGGGTGATTGCTTGTGGGCAGTTTTTTCAGCCGGTTTTCCGGCAGGAGCAGATTGGCCTGGGCGTACTCGTTCACAGACATATGCCAGAGGGCGGCTCCTTCGTAGCGATTCAGGATATGGCTGGCAATGCTCAGTCCTTCCGGGTCGAAATCCCCGGCATATAGCAGGCGGATACCACTTGCGGCCAGACGATCCAGCAATGCCCAGGAAGCAGCCTTCAGCTGTCCATGGAGGGCCACCAACGGCACAGACTTCTGCCGAGCCTGCAATCCGTCCAGCAAGGTGGAGAACACGCCGGAATTCTCTACGATATAGACCGTATCGGCATTTCCCTCCACCGGCAGGATTCGCTCAGCGGCTGCAATTTCCCGCAGAGGCACATTCAAAGGAGCATAGCTATTGGCCGCCTCCCGCCAATAGGCTATTTCTCCGCCATCTTCGCCGTAGGCCTTCAGGCCGTAAACCGTGGCAAAGTTCAGGATATCGTCACGGATCAGGCGGTATTTATACAGCAGCTCTGTGCGTGCGTCAGCAGCAGATGGAACGTTCTCCCCCTGCAAAAAGGCCAGAGCCTGCAAGAAAAGCCGTCCCTCGGTACGGTCAAAATCCAATGCATGGGGATTTTGCGCCACCCGGTTGGCAAACAGGGGCAACCGCTCATATTTGGCGGGCAGCATTGCTAAAGCGCAGGCCACCGTAGCCAGAACATCTTCCTGCTGATATAATTCTTTGGCAAACAGATGAAGATTTCCCTGGGCCAAAGCCTGCAACCAGCGCCTGGCAGGTCCAGCCGGGTATTTTGCCAGCAGCCTGTCCATGATTTCCTGCCGTTTCGCCTGTTCCTGCTGCCGTTCTTCCCGCTTGGTGATGAAATTCCCGGGCATCAGGGAAAGCAGGAAATCCGGCAAGGGAATGCTCCCGAAACGGGTTTTCTCCCAGGCTGCGGAAAATTCCTTATAAGACACGGAATCTGCTTCACCAAACTTGCGGCGCAGGAAGGCCGCTAAAGACCGCTGTTCCTCCACCGTAAGCGAAGTCAGGGACACCCGCCCGCCGAAATGGCCCAGACTGCGATACTTGCGGCAAAACTCTTTCGCCAACGCCAGCAATATTGCATGACCTTTAAAATACGCCGCCGCTTCCGCTGCCAGCTTATCCTTCACGGCTATCCTCCAACATCACATCACGGCTATGGCCATTCCAATGATAGCCCAGCACCGATACATAATTGGCATTCAGAGGACGCAGCAGCTCATAGATATTGAGGCTGGGCACCACATCATAATCGCCCCAGATGGCCTGGGAGTTCATGATGTAGTTGAAGCCCATCTGCTCCACCAGCCGGAACATATCCCGCATATTCTGCTCGTCCACCCCGGCAAAAGCCTCATCCAACGTAATCAGACGGGGCGCATCCTTGCCGGCATCCAGATAGCGGGAATAAGCCGCCGAAAACAAGGGCACATACATGGCCATGGCCTTTTCGCCGCCACTGAAGCGGAAGAATGCCTTGTCCGTAAGTTCCCGCCGCTGAATCTGCTCACCCTTGTCATAATAGAGACGGAAGCGGAACCACTGCCGGTAATCCAGCTGTTCCCGCACCGAAGCCTGAAAGGCATCTGCATCCTTTTCCTGCAGCTGAGCCTCTTCCCTGGCCCGCCGTATCCGGGAGGAAAAATGTTTCTCCAGCCGCTTCATGTCTGCTTCCTTCATCAATTCCGGATCGCTGTGCAAAAGTTCCACCAGTTCGGCCGTGTCCAGCTCGTTATCATCCTCGCCCGTAAGAGGCTTCCATTCCAGCCGGAACCGCAGGGCACTGGAGGTTTCGCTTTTACCCATGAGCTTGTTCATCTTCTTAATCCAATCCTCTGCACCGTAGATCTTTTCGCTGATGGTGCGACCGATGCTGTTGAGGATGATCTCCTGATAGATCCGCTTGTCCTGCTCGGACAGCAGGCTTTCCTGTTCCAGCAGATGGTCCTTGAGCTGCTGGAGCTGCTCATAGGGGCTCAACGGCTTGCCGCCGGCCTCAGTCAAAGCCAGCTGCCGCACCGCATAATCCCGCAGGGTATCCAGACGGGGCAGGAAAATCTCCTCATCTTCCGGGGAAATTTCCGGCAAATCGCCCAGTTCGTCCACATTTTCCCGCAGGGATAAGCGGTACTCAGCAATTTCATCCCGCTGTCTGGCATACTGGCTTTCCACATCCTGGGCCAGAGAATGCAGGGTCTTGTTGTCACGGCTCTTTTGCCGGGCCTGCATAAGCTCCCGCAGATTCTTCTTGTCCAAATCCACAAAGCCCCGCTTCTGCTCAGCCTGCAGAAGTTTCTGCCATAAAACCAGCAGCTTTCCATAGACCTGCTGCCGGCGCCGGCTTTGCTCCAGCTGACTAGCCAATGTCTGCCGGCTGCTTTCATTCTGTCCCAGCAGCTGGGATACCTGCCGGATTTCCTGGGGGATATGCCTGAGGCGTTCCACCACTTCGGCAATGCGGGCTTCAATGGCCGCCGCATCCATCCGGGCCAGCTGCTCCTGCAGGGCAGAGATATTCTTCTCCAACCGGGCGATATTCATATCCTTGTCCAGAAGTTCCCCCTTGAGGGCATCCACTTCCTCTCGGACATATTCCGCCTCCTGGCTCTGCTGCCGGAACAGCTCCGCACTATGGGCATAGTTAGCCTGCATAAGGGTGAGCTTGTGCCAGACTTCGCCATAATCGTGGAGGGCGGCCAAAGCTTCCTCATAGGCAATGGCGGAAAACGCCAGCCCCGTATCGCCACGCTCAGCAATGATTCCGGCCCGTTCGTCCCGCATTTCCAGGGTCAGCTTCTTCTGCCTGTCCGCCAATTCACCCAGCCTGTGCTGCTGTCGTTCAATATCCCGTTCCCGGCTGCGCAGTTCATCATAAACCGACTGTACCTCCTGCTGATCCGGGAAATCCTCCCGAGCCTTCAGCAGGCAGTCATTTTCAGCCAGCAGGCTGCTTTCCTGCTTCTGCACATGGGCAAACTCTGCCTGCAAGCCGGCAATTTCCGCTTCCTTAGCGGCAATCTGCTGACGGCGGTAATTTTCCCGGGCCTGCTTGCCGATAAAGAGCTCTGCCGGGCGCTGGGCTGCCCGTCCTGCCAGTGTACCGAGCCGATAAGCTCCATCCACCACATTCAGGGCAATGCCATTGCCCTTGCCGTATACTTCACTGCTGATGGCAATGCTGCCCAAAACGTCAGCAATGCGTTCCCTGGCGATACCGCTCTCTCCGGGCACAGGTTCCAGATAATCCAGCAGGGATTCAGCCAGCATCACTGGCTCGCCGCTGAAGAGCACCGTGCCCCGCATGGATTCCGGCAGTTTTTGCGCCGCCTCATTGGAAGCCAGCAGCAAAGAGTTCAGTAAGCCAGCTTCCAGCAATGCCGATTCCAGCCGTTCCCGCATGTCTGAGGAAACCGTGCTTCTGTACTCCGTGGCTTCGTATAAGGGCACATAGGCGAGGCCCTGGGCTGTCAGTTCCTGACGGGCAGCTGCCCAGGCTTCCTGCAGTTCTGGTTCAGCCTCCTTTGTCTGACGCAGGCTTGCCAGTTCTGCCTGCGCTTCGGCCAGCTGACCGGTCAGTTCCTGCTTATTCAGCTCCACCTTGCCGATAGCTGCATTCAGGCTGCGTTGCTTTTCGCTGACAATGGTTCCCAGCTGATTCTGGATATCCAGCCAGGAGGTTGTGCTAAAAAGTTCCCGCAAACTGCCAGCCAGGCGGATTTCTGCGTCTTTGTCCATTGGCAGCAGGGCCTGCCAGCGGGCTTTCCATTCATAGAAGGCCTCGACCAGCTGTTCCCGTTCCTGGACCAGCATTTCTGTCAGCCGTTCTTCTTCATGGCGGTACTGATCCAGCCGGCGGTTTTCCTCGCCCAGTTCCTGCTCCCATTGCTGCAGCTTTTCCAACGACTGCTCGTACTGCAGCATCTGCTTATGAAGTTTCTGCAGGCTCTGCAGCTGATTCTGCCGTTCCCGGCGCCAGAGGTGGAAATGCTCCTCACAATCCGGCGAGGACAGCTGGAAGCCCTCCTGAAAAGCGGCGTGGCTGTCAAAGTCCGCCTGCTCCGCCAGATCCGTCAAATCCTCCAGAATATCAGCCACCTGTTTTTCCAATTGGGCCAGATCAGCCTCTTCCTGCCGCATCTGCTCCTGCAGGGACAGTTCCCGCCGGCGTTTTTCCAGCAGGCTGTCATCCTTACGCTGTTTCTCTGCCTGCTCTTTAGCCAGCTGCAATTCTGCTTCCTTTTTCCTTTCGGCAGCCTTATAGGCTTCATGCTCCTGCAGGCTGGCCTGTTCCTGCCGCAGGGCTTCTTCTTCCACCGTCAGGCTCTGCAACCGCTCACTGGCCTCTGCCGCCTGTTTTTCTGCCGCCAGCAGTTCCTCCTGCTGGGCCCCCGCCTGCTTGTTCAGACGGTTGAGGGCCTTCTGGCAATCGGCCTCAGCCAAAGCCCGCTCTGCCAGCACCGCCGTATTATAGGCGGTATACGCTCGGCAGATATTCTGAAAGGCCCCCCGCTCCCGCTTGAGCTGTTCGATTGCCAGCCTGGTCTTTTCCATATTTTCCAGCGTCTCCGCCAAAGGCCGCAAATCCTCATCCGAAAGGGTGGGCAGAGAGGCATTCAAAATCTCATAGATGACACTGGGCTTGAAATCCCGGGATAATTTCGGACTGCGAAGCTGAATGAGCAGCTTCATCAATTCCTCGTATTTGCAGATATCCTCATAGCCAAAGACATACTGATTCACCATGGCCATGTATTCCCGCTGCTCCGTGGTCACCCGGCCGTCCTGGCCGATGGCATTTTCCAATTCCCGGCGGGTCAAAGGAATCTTCTGTTCTTCTCCCGTTTCCGGGTTCTTCGTCAGATGATAGAGAGACAGATCCTCGCCGATACGGCGGCCATTCTGCAGTACAAAGCCCCAAAAGTCCACCTTGGAATTGCCCCGGCGGGCATGAAGGCCAATGCCTGTGGTGATGTACTGCTCACTGTTTGCCCGCTTGTATTCCAGATAAAGATAGCCAGTACGTTCCTCGTATTCGCTGATTTCCTTTTCCCCCAACAGATAATCATCCATGGTACGGGATTTGGAACCAAAGCTGTCCAGACGATCCGCCCGCTTCACGCCATCCAGCAGCACCGTAATCAGGCTCTGCATGGTAACGGACTTGCCAGAACCGTTGCTGCCCCGCAAAAGCAGCCTGCCATCGGCAAAGTAAAACTCCGCCTCATCATAATACCAATAATTCAAAATGCCTGCCCGATAGGCCTGCCAACGATTGTCGCTCATTCCTTGTCCTCCGTTTTGCCCCGCTCGGCACTCTTGCCTGGCTGATAATCCGTGGGATAGCTGCCATCATAGCGCAGCAGGGCCGGCAATAATGTAATCAGGCCATCCTCTGCCACTTTGGCCATCCCCCAGGCCGTCATTTCCGCCAGCACATTCTCCGCCAGCCGTTTAACGCTCATTTCCCGGTATTCCTTGGTCCAACCGTGGCCCACAGCCGCCTGTAATTTCTCCATATGCACCTGCCATTCCGTTTTGCTCAGGGAAGTCACCTGTGGCGAAACCTCTCGCCAATAATGGGCAAAATGCAACAACACATCATGAAGCCCCCGGAACCGGACCGGGAAACTGTCCTTGACCCAGGATGACTGCTCATGAGAAACCGCCATCACGGCATCCTGATAAAGTTCCACATGGAGGCCGAACCATTCCAGCATCGCCTCTTCCAGCCGGCCATGACGCTTGCGCAGATAGAGGAAATCCCCTTCCGACTCTGTATCCCGATAGTACACAGGACTTAAGAGCACTTCCCGATATAGCCTGTGCCGCCGCTGCCGCAGAGCCGTGGCCTCCTCATCAATCTCCGGCATGAAATCCGCCGCCCCCAGTTCTGCCAGGCTGTCATAGGCCCCCAATTCCTGGGGAAAATTCCGCAGGAAATACCGGGCCAATACCGTCACCTCATAGAGTGCCTCGCCGGCAATATTGCCATCGCTGCCATAGCCCTGACTCAAAAAGGCCACGCTTTCATCATCCACAATCTGCAGGATTCCCTCATCGGCCAGATATTTCAGCACCCGAATCAGGGACTTGCGCCAGTTGTAGGATTCCCAATTCAACTTAGGAGTATAAGCACCCTCCGGATAATAGGAAAGCAATGCCTCAGCCAAATCCCCCAGCAGGAACTGCCCGCCGGCCTCATATTCTTCCAAAAAGGCCATGACGCAGGCCAGCAGCACATAATCCTCCACGCTCTGCATGGCCTCTATGCCCATAAAAGGCCGGGGATTGGCGGGGATTTTCTCCAATTTGTAAAACTGCGGCGTTACCAGCAGAGGCCAGCCGCATTTGTCACGGAAAAATTGCCGCAACGCTTTTTCGTTACGGCGTACCAATAAGTATTCATCGGGCATGTCCTTGCGGGTTACCCAGCGGTTTTCCACAAGCAGCTGGGCGGCCTGCCGGAGTTCATCCTGTCCGTCTGTAATTGCCATCTGTTATCCGTTTCCTTTCTGCATCCGAAACTTCATGGGAGGCAGTGAGAAGTCACCATCCTCGCAGTGCAGGGTAATGCGCCCTTTCGCCTGCCGGTCATAGATAAGTTCCACCGTGCTACCCAGTTCCGTGCGCACAGGATTGCGCTGCAAAGCACGGGCCACCCAGCTCAGCAGCATCTGCCGCGCCTCGCGGCTGATAACAGGCAGCGAGGCAAAATCGATTACGCCATCAGCGGTCAGGCCATTCATCACCACTGCCAGCTTTTCCTGCTGGGCCAGATGCTGCTGACGGGCTTCTTCCTTAGCCGCAGCATACTGGCGGATGGGTACCTGCCGCTGGCGTTCCCGATAGGTGCTCACCCGTGGCTTCAGCATAATCCTCGTCGGCACTTCATCCTGAATATGACTGTTCATATCCTCCATTTCCCGGCTTTCCCCATAGAAATGCCGCCCGCCGGCGGGACCAAAGGCCACAGCACTGAGGCAATCCGCCTCCTCCTTGCTGGAAAGATGGGAGAACCAACGCGCCAACTGGATATACTCAGCCTTGCGGCTGCGGAAGGTCTGATGCTGTTCCGCCAACCGCTGGGCAAATTTCGTAATGCGGCGGATGGTGTCCACCGTTTCCTTGGACAGGGCCGACAACTCACTTTCCCGATAACTGTTGCCCATAAACCATTCCCGCATGACCAGAAAACTCTCCTGATAATCTTCCATGTAGGTTTCCCGGCTCTTCTCCTCCCCCAGCCGGGGAATGGACAGCTGATAATCCGTCAGCCGGGAAAATAAGGCTGCCTCCTGCTCAGGTGTGCTGCCCTGAAAGAGATTTTCCATCCGCTTGGCCGACCGCTGCAGGCCAATGACAAAAGTCTGCAGATATTTGGTAAAACGATCCTTATACGCTACAAAGGCTGTGGTCTGCATCCGTTCTTCCACCTTGGCGCTCTTCAGATGGGCCAGATAATCGGAAGAATTCTGCACCAGTGTATGGAAATAATGCTCCAGATCCACCCAGGTCTGATTCAGTTCCTTCGATGTAAGTTCCTGCCCGGACACTAAAAAATCCCGTAAGGCGCGCAGAATGCGGTCAAACTGCGTAGTTTCCAGTGAACCGCTAAACTCCGTGCCCAGGGATTGCAATTTCTCCACCATGCGCTCAATCTCCACCGTATAAGGCGTGCATTGATAGCGATAGCGTTTCTTCTTAAAGTCCGCAATGCTCTTGGAGCGTCCTGTTTCCTGATGGGGAATAAGGTTTTTCCAGCCCACCAGCGTAGCAAGATCCTGCTCCAACTGCTCGAAAGTATACGCCTGAAAATGAGGATCCTTTTTCAGCTCGTGAAAAATATCCTCAGGATAAACATAGGTCTGCATATGTTCATGGCGCTTAAAGCAAAAATGCAAAATAGAGCGATAGCGCCAGGTATTGTCCGTATTCAAATAACTGACTTCCGCAATACGACGAAAATCCTGCTCCTCCATAAACAGCCCCCTCTCTTCATAATGCCACCATAAGACAGTATAGCAAAAGCCCCCGCCCAGCACAAGATGCAAAGACAGGGGGGCTTTTCTATTTTTGATTTAGAAGATTTTCCCAACCATGAACCAGATGCGGCCGCGGCTTTCGGCGTCGCGGGAGAGGTTGTCCGCAAAGCCGATACGCCGTGCGTAGTCTATTCTGGCAAACCAGTCGTTGGGCTGGGCGTAGGTCAGGCCAAGGCCCCAGCCTTTCAGGGTGGTAGCATTGCTGCCGGATTTTTCGGCTTTTACCCGTCCGGCATCAAAATAGGTGGACAGCGTCAAGCCCTTGACGGGGGTATGGTAGCGCAGTTCCAGATTGCCCAGGATGCCCTCATCACCGGAGGCTTCGCCCTGCGGGTAAGCCCGGATCCCCTTGGCACCACCTAAGTAGATATGCTCGCTGCTGTCCAGGTTGCTGGCGGCTTTCTGGCCGGAGAGTTTCAGCATCACATCGAAGGGGCCGCCCAGTTTCTGCAGGGCCGTGGTGTCAAAAGTGCCCTTGAAGAAATGACCTTTGTAGGCACCGGCATCGGCCAGGACAGCTGCCACCTGGGAGCCGGGCACCAAGTTGCCGTTATGCAATGTCACATTGTACTGCAAGGCACTTTGGGCTGTGCGGGCACGTCCATCAAGGCCAAGGCTCACGCTATGGGAATGGCGGTCACCGAAATCCACATGGTTGAATTCGTCCGTCAACTGACGGTAGTTATAGGCATAGACAAGGTTCAGGCCATTCGTGGCTGTATTCTGCAGCGGGGTTCTGCCATAGAGGCTGATGGTGTTGGACTTACCTTTCACTCCCAGCTGACTCCAGATGCTGCCCAGTTCATAGTTGGAATGGCTGAAACCTACGCCCATGACTGTGGCGCTATGTCCCACCGGTGTTTCCAGACCGATATTATAGCCCCGCTGATGACTGTTGGAAATCAAGCCACCGGCATTGATCCTGGCCCCGGAGCCCTCCAGATTCCGCCAGTCAGCCTGCAAACCGTAGCGGTAACGGCCCGAAGCCCGACTGCCATAGTTTTCGGCATAGAGCACATAGGCGTCCACATCGCCTTTATCCACTTTGACCGTCAGATTGCTGGTACCCTGTTCTGCACCCGGCGACAGGCTAGCCCGGACATTGATGCCCGGCAGGTCCCGCAAGTTGCGCAGGGCTTTTTCCAACTTTTTGGTACGGACGATATCTCCGGTCTTCAGCCCTGCCAGATAACCCTTGGGCAGACGCTCCTGCAGGACGCCATCATTGACAATGGTGATCTTATCGAAGCGTCCCGGCTCGATATTGAGCTGCAGATTTCCCTTTTTGGCCGTCTGTTCGGGAATATAAGCAATGGCAGCCGGATAACCTGCCTTGCGGGCATAGGCGGTGATTTCCGCCACAGCCGCATTGAGTTCCTGAGCCGTTATTTCCCTGCCGACAATCTTTTGGGTGATGGCCTGCAATCTTGCCTCTTTCAGCTTCATGCCATCATGGTTTACCTTGATGCTTTGCAGCTTGAACTTCGTACCTGTGGGGACAGCCGCAGGAGTGGTATTATCATTTTCCACTACAACCTTGTTATCCGTCACCTGTGGCTTTTCCAGGCTTTCCCCAGGGCTCGGCACGGCAGGTGCCGCCCCGGCGGTAAAAGGAACCATCATGCAAGTGGCCGCTAACAGCGAAACCAGCCCCTTAGTGCTGCTCACGAAGCGTTCTTGTCTGCGTTGATTTCTGATGCGTCTTGCTCTTGTCTGTCTCAAATCCATCTACCTCGATTTCTATGCTTTATTCACTTTCCTGAGTTGCTACCTTTTCGGCATTCATGGAATCCGGCGGGTTGACACCATCGTTTTCCACGGTAAGAATGCCATCGCCATCCAAAACATTATGCACTACCTGTTTTTCGCCAACGGACTGTGCCGTTTCTTCCTGCTTGTCGCTGTCACCATGAGTGGTCGCCGTGGTGGAGGCAGTCTCTACACTCTCCTCCTGTTTGTTGTCCTCCTGGGTTGCAGCAGGTTCCGAACTTGCCGCCTGTGGTTCTGCCACAGAAGCAGGTGCAGGTGCGGGTTCCGGTGCGGCTGGCGCAACCGTTTCGACACTGGGTACAACCGCTGCCGGAGCCGGAGCAGCTACGGCCACCACCTCTTCCACCTTTTCAATGGAGGAGCCCATATCTTTCAACGTGTCCTCCATCACATCCACCACAACTGACGGTGCATTGGCCGTAATGGAACTGTTGGTGCTGGGCACATAGGTCAGGGTGTAGTTCTGGCCGGCGTTGCCATCATTGACGGTCACATCGGACAATGTCAAAGTCTTGCCCGTACCGACTTCCTTATTGTCAAAGGCAAATATTCCGCCGCTTAACGCATCTTCACCAAGCAGCTGACCGAAAGTCAGGCTATATTCTGCTCCGGGAGCCGTGACCGTACCGTCATATTCCTTGGTATAATCTTTTACCGTCAATGTCAGCGGGGCGGCGGTGATGGTGCTATTCGTGCTGTTTACTATGGTCAAATCGTAGTTCTTGCCCTCGTTGCCGTCATTGACCGTCACTCCCGTCAGGCTGACTGTCTTGCCCGTGCCGGCATTTTTATCCGCATAGTCATAAGTGCCACCACTCAGGCTGTCTGTGCCATAGAGGGTACCACGCATTGCGTACTGGCCATCGGTCACTTCCGTGGTGCCATCATACTGCTTGCTGGTATCGACAACTGCCAGTGACAGCGGTGCGGCGGTGATGGTGCTGTTCGTGCTGTTCACGATGGTCAAATCGTAGTTCCTGCCCTCGTTGCCATCATTGACCGTCACCCCCGTCAAGCTAACTGTCTTGCCCGTGCCGGCATTTTTATCCGCATAGGCATAAGTGCCACCACTCAGGCTGTCTGTGCCATAGAGGGTACCGCGCATTGCGTACTGGCCATCGGTCACTTCCGTGGTGCCATCATACTGCTTACTGGTATCGACAACTGTCAAAGTCAGTGGGGCGGCGGTGATGATTCCTGCCCCTGTTGCCGTCTTATCAATCGAATAGTTGTCTGCCTTAGTCCCCGTCAGGGAAACTTCAGTATAGCTGACCGTGCGGCTACCGGCATTCTTCGCATCATAGGCAGCGTCAGCATTGACGCTTACAGCATTCTTGTCTGCATCCAGCACTCCTGCCAGTGTACCTGCTCCTGCAGTTCCCGCAGTCGTGCCGTCATAAGTCTTGCTGATGTTCGCAAAGGTTACTGTAAGGGGTTTCGGCGTAATGGTTCCTGTGCTCTGATAGGATTTTGTCAAATCATAATTGCCTGCATCTGTGCCATGAATATCAATGGCCGTGTAGGTAACAGGCTGATTCTTCCCGGCATCAACCGCACCATTGTCAAACGTTCCCACAACCTTGGCGCCGAAATCATCTCCCTCAACAACACCCACAATGCTGGCTTCGCCAGTGGCATCATTCGTGCCATCATAGACCTTGGTGAAACTTTCCGCCGTCATGCTGAGAGCTTTCTTGGTAATGGTGTTCCCCGTGCTAGTGGTGGTTACCTGATAATTCTTCCCCAGCCCGGTAACGATCATGGCTTTATCCGTGCCTGCATTCTTATCGCTATAGGCTGCTGCCAATGAACCTACACCGCCCAGGATATTGCCCTTGGTTGCCACCACTGTACCGCCGGTGGCCGTGGTGGTACCATCATAGGTCTTGCTGTAACCACTGGCTGTCAGTTCGAGGGCGATGGGAGAAATGGTCAAAGTGGCAGTGTCGCTGGCCGCCTTGATATTGTAGCCCTGCTGATCCGAATACAGGCTGGTAATGCCGCTGTAGCTATGGGTGCCGACTTCCGTATAGGACGGCAACTCACCGCCCAAAATCTTCGTGGTATCCAGCTTGGCAACATTGCCCAGGGTATGGGCCTGTCCGTCATAGGTAACGGTGGTATTTTCTAGTATCAGCGGCGTCAGGAAGGCCGTCAACAGCGGCATGGTCTTGCCTTCGTAGATGCGCCAGGGGGCAGTGGTGTCGGTACCGTCTTTATCGATAGCGAATCCAGCAAAGGTAGCCGCCTGTTTCATTGCAGACGCATCGCTGATTGCCTTTGCATTTTCGTAGTCTGCGTGGGAATCATTATTTCTTCTGCCTATTACTTTATCTTCCCAATAAGGGATTTCAGATGTTTGGTCAGATGATACTGTACCAGAACTATATACGTTTGCTATTTTCCCTCGTAAGGGAGCACCAACTATGCCAGCAATATAATCTCTTCCACCAGTCGTTTTTATGTTACCTGTATTGTAAGCGTTCGTAATTTCCCCGCCATAGGTATGATTTATACCTTGATTAGCCGATATTTCTCCCATACAACCTACGATACCGCCAACGCTGGAACTTCCGCCGACAACATCGCCTGTATTGTAGACATTGCGAATTATAGCCATACCATCAATTGCTGCGCCATTTTCTCCAGCTATGCCTCCTACATAATATGCAGAGCCAGTTACATTACCTGTATTATAAGCATTTTGAATAATGCCCTCGTTTTGGCCTGTAATACCACCTATCGCTTTTCCCGTACTGGTAATATCCCCAGTATTATAGGTATTGCTTATGTTTTGGGTATTTTTTCCTGCAATGCCGCCAACATATTGCTGGCCTGATACAACTCCCGTGTTTACCGCATTTTTTATGTCTTTTTGGTTCAGGCCTACAATACCGCCCACCCTTGTTTTGCCAGTTATCGTTCCGCTGTTGCTGACGTTCTCAACCAAATCACTGCGGTTACTGCCGGCAATACCGCCAACACCCTCGTTTATATTCTCAGTAGTATTTGTCACATTGCCAGTATTCGTGGCATTTTTCAGAGTCTTGTCGTTTGTCCCCACGATGCCTCCCGAAGCATAGGATGCTATTGCGGTGACTGTAGCATTATTTTTTGCCCCGTCAATCAAGCCAAGGTTGTATCCGGTAATGCCGCCACTTGAGTAATTGCTACCTGTCACCTCCACATTGTCATTGACAACATTTCGCAGTGTGCCGTAGTTAATACCTGCAACACTGCCGTTATAGCCATTACCGGTTAAAGTCAAGGTTGATTTCCCTGTTCCTAATTTCAGATTTTCAACCACTCCCGATGCTCCGATGGTTGCGAACAAGCCCGCACTAACAGAACCCTCATTCGTGTTGACATTTATGTATAAATTGTCGATGGTATAGTTTAACCCATCAAATCTGCCAGTAAACTTCTCCGCATCTACATTCCAGTGTGACACTCCCGTACTCCCTATGGGGGTGAAGTTCGAACCGCTCGCCGTATTCGCAGGAGCAGTCAGCGTAATATCATTTGCCAGCATATAATTGCCGGACAGGTTATTCTTGATATTCTGTAGTTCCTCCGCTGTGCTGACCAGCTTGTAATAGGTAGGGTCTGTACTGCCGCTGGCCAGTGCCAGGGCCGTATCATCCGTGCGTCCCACATGGAAGGCATCGGTGTTTTTCGCCTTGACTGCAAAGGAATTGGGTGCCGTCACATTGGCCACATTCTTGAAGGTGACATTATCGCCGTCCACCGTGATATCTTGGGCCGCAGTCAGAATTCCCTTGTTGACCACATCCCCTTTGAAATCCACTGCACTGTTAAGGGCAATCTGGGCAGTGGTGAAATCCGTTACACTGCCGCTGATGTCAGCGGTAGATAGATGCAGACTTCCCACATTGATGGTGGCCCCATCCCCAACCAAAATGCCGTTAGGATTCACCAGATACACATTAGCCTCACTGCCGGTAATGGCACCATAGATTTCCGAACGGTTAGCGCCCAGCACCACATTCAGATAACTGTTGGCTCCGGCAAAGTTTACGGTTTCATCTTTGGCAATGGAAAAATCCTGCCAGGTCAGCAAGTTGCTGGCAACACTGCTGGCAATATCCATTTGGGAACCGCTTTGCGTAATGGTGGCTGTCCCCGATGCTCCGCCTGTGGGCAAGGCCTGCGCTGCCGGCATAATGCTGAAGGCCCCGGCCATAATTGCCGCCAATATCCCATAACGGGCTTTCCGTGAAAGATTGTCATTCCTTTTCATCCTGCCTCATTCCTTTCCCATCAACAAACGAAAAAGCCTTCCCTCAGCAGGCAGACGGGCAGAAAACACCCGCCGTCCCGCTAAAGGAAGGCTCAAATCCACCGTTATTGACTTGTTGATAACCAGCTATGATCAAACGACAGTTGTCCCCCCCCGAAAGGACAGATTTAGGCACACAAAAAACGCCACAAATTTCCCCGCCCTGTAACGCCAATGTCTTCATACCTATCCCGCCTTTCGCAACGATAACAACTTCAGCAATCATAGTTTTTAATCTTCGCCCCTTAACAGCAAAATCCTGCCAAGGACGAAATTTTTTCCATCCTGTTATGTATATCGTGCAAAATCAGCCAAAACTTAAGCCCCCATCCTGCAATCTGCAAAATGAGAGCCCCTCTACTACTACAATTTTAATCTGTCCCTTGAGAAAGTATTCCACTTAACTGTTCTTTCAATACAGGAAAATCATCCACTACCACCTGGTACACATCTTCCATACGCAAAGTCTGATATTTATGTGCTGTGATATCACGAAATCCAGCCACTTGTTTCCATGGAATATCAGGATACCCTGTCCTCAGTTCATCCGTTACATTCTTTATCAATTCGCCGATATTGATGACAGTCATGCCAATAGCTCTTTTAAGCATTTCATTTTGCAAAAAATTTTCCAAGTTGCTGTTACCAAGCATTTCTGTGCCAACATTTATCTCTGAAATAATTTTCTGCAAAATAATCTTATCTCTATGCTGCATACAGGACAACCTCCTGCCCGACTTCAATCATATCCGACGCCCTAATCGGCCCATGTATCAAATCAACCTTGTTCTTGAGCAGTTCCTCCAAGTCACATTTCATACTAGAAAGCGTCAGCAAGGACACTGGCTGGGAAAATTCCACAATTAAATCTACATCACTGTCTTCTTTCGAGGTTCCCGCAGCCTGAGAGCCAAAAAGCGTAACACGGCTGACCGGATAACGTAATACCACCTGCAAGACTGCCTCTTTTATCAATGCAATTTGCATAGGAAATCCCCCCTTTAGCATCATTTTATCATAGAGAAAAGATTTTTTCCATATTTCACTAAGATGCTGCCTTTCCACGCTGACTATGTACAAATCACCCTACCCATGAATATTGATAGCACCTTCATTCTCTGCTATACTTATTAGTTGGGACTTATAATAAAAAACTATATCCAATAAAGGGGTTTGTAATTAAATGATTCTGAATCGTAAATCCGTAGAACTGCTGGCTCCAGCTGGTACCTGGGATGCTTTGGTGGCCGGTGTGGAATCCGGCGCTGATGCCTGCTACTTAGGCGGCAAGCATTTCAACATGCGCATGCATGAAGGTGACTTCAACTTTGATGATGAGATGCTCAAAAAAGCCATCGCCTACACCCATGAACATGGCGTGAAACTCTACATCACGCTGAACAACCTGATAAGTGACGAGGAAATCCCGGCGCTGCGGGAATATCTGACCTATCTCAATGAAATCCGTCCTGATGCCATTCTGGTGCAGGATTTTGCCGTGCTGGAACTCATCCATGAAATGGGCATCAAGATTCCCGTGCACACTTCTGTTATGATGAACACCCACAACGAGCACGCCATCGAAAAGCTCAAGGAATACGGCATCACCCGCGTGGTTGTTGGCCGTGAAATGACGCTCTCCGAGCTGTCCTTGTTCCGTGAGCGCACGGGCATCGAGGTGGAATACTTCATGCATGGCGATATGTGCATGAGCGAAAGCGGCCAATGCATCCACTCCGGCGTGCTCTTCGGCCAGAGCGGCAACCGTGGCCGCTGCCTGAAGCCCTGCCGCTGGGCTTATCAGCTTATTGACGAAAAGACTGGGGAAGTTCTGGACAAGGACAGCGAAGGTGCCTACAAGCTGGCCCTCAAGGATATGTGCATGTACCGCCATATCCCCCAGCTGATTCAGGCTGGCGTTTTCTCCTTCAAGATTGAAGGCCGCATGCGTCCGGCGCCCTTTATCCGCCGCATTGTCAGCACCTACCGCAAGGCCATCGACGAATACATCGCCGACCCTGCCGGCTGGCAGCCTGACGAAGAAGGCTGGAAGAGCCTCTATGAGAACCGCGCCCGTGACTTCACGACCACCTTTGCCTTCGGAGCTACGGACAAGAAGGATATCGGCTTTGACGGCCAGCGTGAGCCCCGCTTCTTCAGTGATGCAATCAAGGAAGCCGGTTTCCAGGACGAAATCCTCAAGCAGGAACGGGATATTGACAAGTCAAATCCTGACCACCGCACACTGAGCGTCCGTGTGGGCACCGTAGCTGCCGCCAAGGCGGTCATCGACAACGGCGCTGATGTGGTTTATGTCGGCGGCGAAGCCTTCCGCCCCAATAAGCCTTGCTCTTTGAACGATTATGCGGAAGTTATCGCTTATGCCAAGGGCAAGGCAAAAGTCGTCATCAATACGCCGCGCACCACCATGCGCCGGGAATGCGGCGAACTGGAGCAGTTCTTCACGGCCTTGAAGCAGCGTCCCGAACTCAAGGCTGACGGCCTTATGGTCAGCAACCTTGGCTCCCTGAAGCTGGCGAAACGCCTGACGAACCTGCCCATTCAGGCGGATTTGTCCTTCAACCTCTTCAACCATCTGGCCGCCAAGTTCCTCAAGGAAAACGGCCTGGTCATGGGTACGGCTTCCTATGAACTCTCCTTTGAACAGCTACGCGAAATCGTGGAAAGCTCCGAACTGCCCATCGAAGTTGTGGTACACGGCTCCTACGAGTCCATGATCTGCGACCACAATATCCCGGGCATGAGCCTGCCTTTCTTCAACGAACTGAACAATCCGGAAGTCCTCGACCGCCGCTATGCCCTGCTCGACAAGGCCGGTGAAAAGCACTCCCTGCGCATTGACCAGTTCGGCCGCAACCATATCTACTTTGCCAAGGACCTCTGCCTCTATCCGTACCTCAAGAAGTTCAACGGTTTGGGCGCATACCGCATCGAGGCACAGGATTACACGCCGGAATTTGCCGGCATGGTAACCCGCATTTACCGCAGCGCATTGGATAACCTCGCCGCTGGCAAGGAAGCCTTCCACGAAGACGACCTCGCCACACTCAAAAAAGGCCCCCGGGAGCTGGGCTTAGGCACTTACCGCTTCCGTCAGAGCCGCAATTCCATTTAACATATTTTAAGGGGACTTTGTTATGGAAAGCAAAAAATTCATTGGCCCTGAGGCCATTATCGAAAAGAAAAAAAAGTACATCATGCCCTGCCTTGGGCATTTCTATAAAGAGCCGGCCCAGATGGTCAAAGGCTCCATGCAGTACCTTTGGGACAGCACGGGCAAGAAGTATCTGGATATGTATGCCGGCGTGTCCGTCATGAACTGCGGCCACTGCAATCCGGAAATCCTGGAGAAGATGAAAGCTCAGATTGATGAATTGCAGCATGTCTGCAATATCTACCTGACGGAAAACTTCGTGAACCTGGCCGAAAAATTGGCGCAGGTCACGCCCGGCGATCTGCAGAAGTCCTTCTTCTGCTCCACGGGTTCCGAAGCCACCGAAGGGGCCTTCCTGCTGGCTTCCGTCTACACGGGCAACAGCGAAATCATCGCCCTGCGCCACGGCCTCCACGGCCGCACGAAGCTGGGCATGAGCGTCACAGGCCTCACCATGTGGCGCACGGACCCCAATCCCGTTGGCGGCATCCACTTTGCCCCCAACCCCAACTGCTATCGCTGCCCCATGAACAAAAAGTTCCCGGAATGCGATTACGCCTGTGCCAATGCCATCGAAGACCTCATCAAAACGTCCACTTCCGGCAAGCCCGGCGCTTTCATCGCCGAAACCATCCAAGGCAATGCGGGCTGCGTGGTACCGCCGAAAGGCTACTTCAAGCGCGTCAAGGAAATCCTCGACCAGTACAACACCCTGCTGATCATCGATGAGGTACAGACGGGCTTTGCCCGCAGTGGCAAGATGTTTGCCATCGAGAATTATGACGTGGTGCCCGATATCATGTGCATGGCCAAGGCTCTGGGCAATGGCGCGCCGATTTCGGCCTTCATCTCCACGGCCAAGATTGCCGACACCTACACCCGTCCCGGCGCTTCCACTCTCGGCGGCAACCCGGTGTCCTCCACTACAGCTATGGCAGTCCTCGATTATATCGAAGAACACAAGCTTATGGAAAACGCCGCCGCCCGCGGTGAGCAGCTCAGAAACGGTCTGTGGGAGCTGCAGAAGAAGCATCCCGTTATTGGGGATGTGCGCGGCCTTGGTTTGATGGACGGCGCGGAATTCATCCATGCCGACGGCAGCCCTGCACCGGAAGTCCTCGATGATGTATTGGAAACCCTCAAAGACCGCGGTTTCATCATTGGCAAGAACGGCGTAGACCGCAATGTCATGGCCTTCCAGCCGCCACTCGTCATCACTGAGGAAAATGTCAATGATGTGCTGAATGCCCTGGATTTGGTACTGACCGAAAAGAAACTGTAAAATCGCAATAAAAAAGAGGCAAATGCCTCTTTTTTTATTGCGATTTCATTTACTTGAGCATGGCCAGCATAGTACCAGCAGCAACAGCCGTACCGATAACGCCTGCCACATTCGGGCCCATAGCATGCATCAGCAGGTAGTTGCCCGGTTTTGCCTTCATGCCTACAACCTGGCTGACGCGGGCAGCCATAGGCACAGCGGATACACCAGCGGAACCAATCAGCGGATTGATTTTCCAGCCGGACAGACGGCACATGATCTTGCCGAAGAGGACGCCGCCAGCCGTACCAGCGATGAAGGCCACAAGGCCCAGACCGATGATCAGCAGGGTTTCCGTGCGCAGGAAGTCATCAGCATTCATAGTCATACCGGTACCGGTAGCCAGGAAAATCGTGACGATGTTGCACAGGGAGTTCTGGGCCGTATCGGACAGACGATCCATAACGCCGGACTCACGGAAAAGGTTACCCAGCATCAAGCAGCCCAGCAGCGATGCGATAGGCGGCAGGAGCAGGCTGATGATGATAGCAGCCACTATTGGGAAGCAGACGCGTTCGAACTTCGTCACAGGACGGAGCTGTTCCATGGCGACCTCGCGCTCTTTCTGCGTGGTCAGAAGCTTCATGACTGGCGGCTGGATCAGCGGCACCAGAGACATGTAGGAATAAGCGGCTACGGCGATAGCACCTAAAAGATGCGGCGCCATCTGGATGGACAGGTAGATAGCCGTCGGGCCGTCAGCACCACCAATGATACCGATAGCGCCGGCTTCCTGCACCGTGAAGCCCAAGAGCATTGCCCCCACGAGAGCTACGAACACGCCAATCTGAGCAGCTGCACCTAAAAGCAAGGTAATCGGACGAGCCAGCAGCGGACCGAAGTCCGTCATGGCACCAATTCCCAAGAAGATAAGCGGCGGGAAAATCTCATTTTCGATACCATAGTGGATGGCCTGCATCAGACCAGGGTCTGTGAAGAATCCCGTGCGCGGGAAGTTGGCCAGCACACAGCCAAAGGCGATAGGCCCTAAGAGCAATGGCTCGAATTCCTTGACGATAGCCATATAAAGAAGTAAAAGACCGACGAGAATCATGACGCCGTTGCCCATAGTGAACGCAGAAAAACCACTGTCAGCCCAGACAGCCTGCAGGGAAACGACAAATGCATTCAATAATTCCATAATAATTCCTCCTTCCCTGCTTTAACCCCGGCTCTGCAACGCATTGCGCCCGGAATTTTTCCAATTGTTCCGTTCAAGAGGACGAATGGCCCGGACACTGCCCGCACCGTACCCCATACTGGCCACTGCGGCAGCAATCACAGCTACCACCTCTGGAGAAATCCCCTCTTCCACAGGCGCCGCCGCCACTACCGGCTCAGGATCGGCTACAGGTTCTGCCACGGCTGGCGCAGCCTCTTCCTGCGGTGCTGCTTTAGGTTTCGTGGGGTCAATATAATGAATCAGATTGATGACCACACCTAAGGCGATAAGCACCAAGAACACCACGGTCATGTTAATCAGCATGATGATCAACGGATTGGTTGTTACTGGATGTGACATATACTCACCTCATTCGATTTTTAGGCATCCCTTGCCCATTTGGATAGATTTACACTAGGTTATTATAACCCATATTTATAAAAAAAGAAATAGATTTTATGTGAATTTTATCTATAGACGCAAGTTATCAATCCCATTCCCACTCCTGCAAGCGTTTCACATAAAGATCCTGGAATACCGGATACTCGCCCATCCCTTTGAGACGGGTACGCACCGTAATGCCCGCAGCCTGCAGACGGCAAAGCCAGGATTCAGGCTCATCTCCTGCAATATCCTCACTTACATGGCTGCCACCAGAAAGGAGCAAAGGCGCTAACAGCACCTTTCGCACCCCCTTGCCTTCCAGACGGGCCAAAACATCGGCAAATGACGGGGTATCCGTCGGCTCAATCACGCCGACATGCAAAGGAAAGCCTGTCTTGTCAGCCAGATCCTGCAGATTCTCATAGGCCGGATTATGCTGATGGGGCGAACCATGCCCCACCAACACCAGTTCCTCATCATGAGACAACGAGAACATTTCCTGCACCGCCGCCAGCACATCGGCACCATCAGCATTCTTTTCCATGATGGGACGGGAAACGCCCAACTGGACAAACCTCTGCTGAAAACCTGTGGCCACCTGGATGACTTTTTTCTCATACTCCTCACCAGCCGTCAAATACCCCGGCTGTATCACCACATGAGTAAAGCCATCGGCCAGCAGGCGTTCCAGAGCCTCAGGCAGGGAATCCACATGGATGCCCTGCGCCGCCAGTTTCTTCTTGATGAATACCGACGTATAGGCCTGCCGGACTTCAACGTCCGGATAAGCGGCCTGCAGCCGCTGAGCGGCTGCATCAATGCAGCTATGGCGGGCCTGTTCATTAGCTACGCCAAAGCTCGCAAATAAAATCGCCTTCTTCATATCAACCCTGCTCTTTTTTCACAACCTCTGCAATCTCATTGCAGATACGGTCCAGCTGTGCCTGATCCGGGCCTTCTGCCATGACACGGATAAGGGGTTCCGTGCCGGAGGGACGCACGAGGATGCGGCCTTCATTGCCCAGCTCTGCTTCCCCCTGAGCGATAGCAGCAGAGATTGCCTCATTCTTCTCCCAGCCTTCTTTGGTAGCCACGCGGACATTGACCAAAAGCTGCGGATAAGTCGTCATGAGCGCCGTGAGTTCGGATGCCTTGCGGCCGCTGCGCTTCAAGGAAGACAGAACCTGCAGGGCCGTAATCGGGCCGTCACCTGTAGTGCTGTAATCCGTGAAGATGATATGGCCGGACTGCTCACCGCCAATCTTGTAGCCGCTCTTGAGCATGTTCTCCAGCACATAGCGGTCACCAACCTGCGTTACTTCCACGCGGCCGCCCGCTTCCTTTATGGCCTTGTGGAAACCAATGTTGGCCATGACCGTGGATACAACAGTCTTATGCGGCAGGGTGCCCTTCTTGATCATATCCTGCGCACACATCACGAGGATATGGTCGCCATCGATGATCTGGCCTTTTTCGTCCACGCAGAGGCAGCGGTCAGCGTCACCATCATGCGCGATACCGAAGTCAGCATTGTTTTCCACGACAGCCTTCTGCAGGGATTCCATATGCGTGGAACCGCAGTTGTCGTTGATGTTGACGCCATTGGGCAGGGCATGGATGACCTTTACCTTGGCACCGAGCTCACGCAGGACCTTGGGCATAACCTCGTAAGCAGCACCATTGGAGCAGTCCAGCACGACCTTCATGCCATCAAAGCGTTCCTGACAGGTGCTGATGACAAATTCAATATACTGGTTGAGCAAATCCGTACGGTACTCGATGTGGCCAATGTTTTCTCCCGTGGGACGGGCCAGATTGTCATCATTTTCCAGCTGATGCACGATAGCTTCGAGTTCATCTTCCACTGCATCCGGCAGTTTGTAGCCGTCACCGCCGAAGAATTTGATGCCGTTGTCATGGAACGGATTGTGGGAAGCAGAAATCACGATACCAGCCTTGGCTTTATGACGGCGGGCCAGATAAGCGATTGCCGGCGTTGGAATCACGCCAGCCAGCATGGCACGGCCGCCAGCAGAGCAGATACCAGCCGTCAGCGCTGCTTCAAACATCTCACCGGACAGACGCGTATCACGGCCGATGAGGATCAACGGCTGCTCGCCATTGTCCCCGCCGAAGTAAATCGTTGCTGCCCGGCCCAGACGATAAGCCAGTTCCGGTGTCAGATCCACATTTGCCTCACCGCGTACACCATCGGTACCAAATAATCTTGCCATAATAAAATAAGTCCCCCTGTTTTAAAAATCATGAGTGCTTTGCATATTAAACGCACAAACACTAATATCTTATCATATTTTACCTAAATAAACTACTTTTTGAGTCTTATTGTTCACCTAAAAATTGCCCTGATCAGTCGATTTGACTGGTCAAGGCAACCGCTTATTCTTTTATTTCACGCAGCATAACATTTTCCGTGGCATCTGTGGCCTCCAGCTGCACGCTGATGACTTCCTTGGAAGATGTCGGCACATTCTTGCCTACGAAATCAGCGCGGATGGGCAGTTCCCGATGGCCCCGGTCAATCAGTACGGCCAGTTGGATGGTCTTGGGACGGCCATTGTCGATGACCGCATCCATAGCGGCCCGGATGGTACGACCTGTATAGAGCACATCATCTACCAGTACCACAGTCTTGCCCGTGATATCCACAGGCAATTCCGTAGGCCGCACGATCGGCTGATATCCCAAAGTGGACAGGTCGTCACGGTAAAGAGTGATATCCAGCACCCCAACAGGAGGCTTCTTCCCTTCAATCTTTTCGATAATGCTGGCCAACCGTTCGGCAATGGGTACCCCTCTGGTACGGATGCCTACCAGCACGATATTCTCCACGCCTTTGTTCTTCTCCACAATCTCATGAGAAATACGCGTCAAAGCGCGGCGAATCCCTTCGCTATCCATCAGGACGGTCTTGTCGGTAAACTCTGGCATAATAACGCCTCCTCTTTATTGTGCGGCCTTGGCGCGCTTATTGCGCAGACCGGTCAGAATCTTCTCCATATCAGCAGGCAAAGGTGCCGTAAACGTCATTTCTTCTCTGGTGACAGGATGTGTCAATGTCAGCTGCAAAGAATGCAGGGCCTGTCCCTGAATCGCAAAGGGAGAGGATTTCTTCGGCCCGTATTTGGGATCATTGACCAAAGGATGGCCAATGCTGGTCATATGGACGCGGATCTGGTGGGTACGGCCTGTTTCCAGCTTACATTCCACCAGCGTGTACTCCCCGAAACGCTCCAGCACCTTGAAATGGGTTACAGCAGGCTTGCCATTTTCCCGGACAATGGCCATCTTCTTGCGGTCAGTGGGATGACGGCCGATATCGCCCTTGATGATGCCCGCTTCTTCCTTGATGTTGCCATAGACAATGGCCCAATAAGTGCGATGAGCAGCTTTCGTGCGAATCTGTTCGGCCAGATCCAGATGGGCCGTATCATTTTTCGCACAGACCATCACGCCGCTGGTATCCTTGTCCAGACGGTGCACGATACCGGGACGGATCTCCCCATTGATACCCGACAGATCCTGACAATGATATAACAGCGCGTTGACCAGAGTGCCGCTATACACGCCTGACGCCGGATGTACCACCATGCCCCGTGCCTTGTTGACCACAATGATATCCTTGTCCTCAAACAGGATGTCCAGAGAGATATCCTCCGGCTCTACGCTGATGGGTTCAGCTTCGGGCAAGGTTACCTGCACAGCTTCGCCGCCCCGCAGCTTGAAATTTGCTTTGCGCTGCGCACCATCCACCAGCACATGAGCCTGCTCAATGAGTTTCTGCACATGGGAACGGGATAGCTCCGGGCACTTTTCCACGACGAACACGTCCAGACGCTGCCCCTTTTCTTCTGCGGTAAATACAACGGGTTCCATATTATTCATCCATTTCCTTTTCCTTGTAGAGTATGGCATACATCATACTGATAACCCCCAGCACGATGGCGATATCCGCGATATTGAACACCGGCCAGATGCGAAAATCAAAAAAATCCACCACGAGGCCGCTACGGATGCGGTCAATCAAGTTGCCTACCGCACCTGCCAGCAGAGATACACAACCATAATGGAAAAATCCACATTGCTGTTTCAGCCGGGGATAATAAAAGCAAAACGCAGCAATCATTGCTGCGCCAGCCAGAATAAAGAACCAGCTTTGATGAGGCAGCATGCCAAAGGCTGCCCCCGGATTCAATACATAGGTGATGTGAAAGATGCCCTTGATAACCGGAACACTTTCCCCCGGTGTCATGGTGGTCATAACCAGTAACTTAACCAGCTGGTCCAAGGCCAGCAGTACAAAAAACAATCCTCCAGCCATCTATATACGCTTATCCTTCCTGCTTGTCCGCGGCATCGTCTTCCTTCGCTAATTCCTGCGCTTCATAGGGAACAGCCTGATGCCCGCTCAGAGCCTTCTGCAAGGCTTCTGCCTGCGTGCCCATGGCCTTCTTCTCCCGTTCTTCCTTCTCCGGGTCCGGCAGCTGGGACATGGTATCATCAATCACAGCCAGTTCCGACTCCAAGGTCACCTTGATTTTCCGCAGGAAATTGTTCTTCTCCCGCACCAGACGGTCATATTCCTCTACAATCACCTGTGCTTTTTTCTTGGCATCCTCGATGATCTTGTCAGCCTTCATCTCAGCTTCCTGCACCTTGTTGGCACATTCCTTGGCCGTGTTCTCCCGGGTTTCCTCCGCATTCTTGCGGGCGTTGCTGGTCACTTCCTCCGCCGTCCTCTGGGCCACCAATAAGGTGTCCTTGAGGTTCTGCTCCAACTGCTGATACTGCTCGTTGTCCTTCTGCGCACGGGCCAGATCTTCCTTCAGACGGTCATTTTCCCGGAAAAGCTTTTCATAGTCATTGACTACCTTGTCAAGGAAATCATCGATCTCATCCTCGTTATAACCGCGGAAGCTGCGTTTGAAATCCTTGTTGTGTATGTCCATTGGTGTAAGCAAAATCATTATCCCCTATCTGTATAGCAGAATCATATCCACCAGTTTTCTTTTACTACTTAGACTATACTAACATATTTTTTACAAAAATGCTACTTTGTAAAAAAAGACAGGCTGCCATAAGAAGGATATCGCTACCATTTCAGCGAAATATCCGTTAGGATTTAGTCTATAGTCAATCACGGAAGGAGATTCATATATGTTCCACGTTGCAATCTACGGCTCGGAAACATTCAGCACCATCATCAGACATACCATCGAAAATCAGTATAACAAGGCTACGATCAATGCAGGTGGTGCCCCCTTAAAAGTGCTTGCCTTCTGGAATCTAGCTGCGTCTCAGGAATCAATAAAGGAAGACTTGCCTGTTTTGGATTTTCTGCAAATGAGAGCCTTATATACGCAAGGAATTATTAACGGCATTATTATCCCCAGGGAACTCCTTTCATCCCAAACCAATTTAGTATCGCTTATCGTCCGCAATGGCATCAACGTGGAAGATATCTATCTAACCGGACGGCTTAACGAAAAAGCTCTGCTAGAAAAACAGATTCTCTCCTTCCTTAGTCCATGGCTCAATGCCAGTTATCTACCTTACTTGGAATTCCATATCGCAGATCAATGCAATTTGAATTGCAAAGCTTGCGAGCATTATTCTGGTCTAGTAAAAACTCCCCACTATCCTGATTTCAAACAATTTACCCAAGATTTTCACAAACTCCATCAATTCATCAGTGATATTGGTATCATCCGCATTCTAGGCGGAGAACCATTGCTCAATCCTAAAATTGATGATTATATCCAACTAAGCCGCCAGTTATACCCAGCCGCCAACCTCTTCGTAGTCACCAATGCCATACTCCTTATGAAAATGCCCGCACATTTCTATGATACTCTGAAAGAAACCGACACGAACATCCATATCTCCTTTTATCCCCCCTTGGAAAAGAAAATGTCAGAAATTGAAGCTTTTTTGCAAAAAAAAGGGATTTCCTACTATATTTCACCACTCATACACAAATTCGAAATGAAACAAACACTGCGCAAGACTGCTTCTCCCGATTATTTTTACCGCTGTTCCCAATCCCGCTGCCATAACCTGTATGATGGCAAAATTGCCGCCTGCTTTCTCCCTTTTACCACAAAATATTTCAACGAATATTTCCATCAACATCTGCCTGAAGATGGCGCCATAGATTTATACACGCCCGGCCTGACTACGGAAATTCTGAAAACAAAACTAATGCAGCCATTTGAACGCTGCTATTATTGTCAAGATTCCATATCCGTTGACTGGGAACAAATAAAAAATCCCAGTACACTTGCAGACTGGCTGGCAGAGGAAAATCAATCCCTATAAATCATAAAACCATAACACAAAAAACTCCTGCTCGGATCATTCCCGAGCAGGAGCTTTCTCTCACATTACAAATATCGCTTCAATACAACCACAGTGCGTCCTTTTTTCGTGGTTCCCCGGACCTCGGCTACCTCCAGCCGGCCTCTGCCACGCATGGAGAGGATGTCGCCTTCCTTGACATTCTGGGAAGCGCTCTTGACTGGCTGCCAGTTGATCTTGAGCTTGTCGGCAGCGATGTCAGAGGCCGCCTTGCTGCGGGAGGAGCCAAAGCCGGCAGCAGCGATGGAGTCTACACGCAGTGATGCCACCGTAGCGCGGATTTCCTTGCATCGCTCTTCCTTGGGTGCGATGGAACTGAGGTCAGCGCGCTGGCATTCCACGCCCACAGCGCCAATCTTATCGAGGTTCGCCAGCAGGAAATCAGCCATCTTCTCATCACAGATGATCTTCACGGAATCATTGGTTACCAACAGGTCCCCGATGGTATCCCGTTCAATGCCCTGCCCCATGAGTGCCCCGAGCACGTCACGATGGCTGAGCCGGGCAAACTGCCCATTCCATTTAGCTTCGATGCAATCAATGCCGAAGCTGGTTGGCGTACCAGCAAAGTCCTCATGGATGAAGACAGCCCTAGCCCGCTCGGCCCCCTGATAGCCGCCGGCAAAGTCCACGCGGATATTGCCATAGTTGGCCGCCACAGTTTCAGCGATTTCCTGTCCAAAGGGATCGAGAAAACCGGAAATGCGGAACTTCTGAGTGCGCAGGATATTTTCGGCCAAATCCACCAGTTTGACCACAATCTCTTCACCTTCGGTGCCTTTATAGAACCGAATCAGTTTTTCTTTCTGTTCACTTGCCATAGTTAAATCTGTCCCTTATTTCTTCAGCCAGGGCATCTCTGCCGAAACTTTCTTCTCTTCTTCCGTATAGCTCACGTTGACATTGCTCGGTGCACACAGGAAGACGTTGTGCCCCACTTTCTTGATTTCACCGTTCAATGCGTAGGTAGTGCCGCTGATGAAGTCAATGATGCGCTTGGCATCATCCGCCTCAGTCTTTTCAAAGTTGATGACCACCGGCTTCTTCTCCCGCAAATTGTTGGCTACCTGCTGGGCATCGTCGAAGGTCTTGGGCTCGATTACGATAACCTTCATCTTCATATTGGTCACCGTGTTGTTCTCCCTGGCCGAAGCTGCGGATTGGAAGTCCACTACATTCCGGGCACTCTCATTGCGTTCATGGCTCATGTCAAAACTCTCTTCCTCTTCTTCCGGTTCTTCATAATCCCGGCTTTCTTTCAATCGTTCTTCAATGGCATCCAGTTTTTCATCTGGCGGATCCATCAGTCCCATCTTTCCGCAAACTTTATCGATTATACTCATGACTATTCCCCTTCGTTAATACTGGCGCGGCCCAAAGATGGCTGTGCCTACCCGCACCATATTGGCGCCTTCTTCTACGGCTATTTCGTAATCGTGAGTCATACCCATCGATAACGTATCAATATTCGACGTCGGCAAGTCTAAATCCTGTACATCCTGAAAAATTTTATACATTTCCCGGAAAAGCGGCCGACACAGTTCCACGTCCTCGTAGTTCGGTGCCATGCACATCAGGCCACGCAGACGCAGGTTCGGCAGGGCATTTATCGCTTGCAGGCTGGCAAACAGGTCCTCTTTATAGATACCAGACTTGCTTTCTTCTTTGGCCAGGTTTACCTGCACCAGGATATCCTGAACTTTATCAATCCTGGCAGCCTCACTGTTGATTGCCTCAGCCAGATGCAGGCTGTCCACCGAGTGAATCAGGTCGGAAAACTTCACCGCCTGCCGGACCTTGTTGGTCTGCAGATGACCAATGAGATGCCAGGTCACGCAATTGCCAATCTCGACGAATTTCGTCTTGGCCTCCTGTACGCGGTTCTCACCCACATCCGCGGCTCCGGCAGCAATGGCCTCCCGCATGGCGGTGGTATCGTGATTCTTCGTCACCGCCACCAAGGTGACCGCTGCCTCCTTTGGCACGGTGGTGCGCCGCTGTTTGGCTGCTTCAATCTTTGCTACAACATTTTGATAACGCTCTGCTATTTCCTGCCCCAAAACACTCACCCCTGATACAAATCCATTAGTACTGATTCAGTGCAATTATGGCGGCCATACGCCCTGTCTGCCCGCCTTCGGCCCGATAGGAATAGAACCACTGATGCTGGCAGTCGGTACAGGTGTCAGCCATTTCGATATTTTCCTCGGAAATCCCCGTCTCCAACAGCTGCAGGCGGTTAGCCTCCCAAAGGTTGACATAAAGCTGGCCTTCCCGCGTGGTGATCAGCGTATCGGTATGCCGGGGAAACGCCTCGCGGAACTTCTCCGCCACTTCCTCACCTACCGCAAAACAACAGGGGCCAATGGATGGACCGATTCCCGCCAGGATATCTGCCGGATCGGAGCCAAATTCTTCCTGCATGCGCCAGACGGTCTCCCGTGCGATTTTTGCCACGGTCCCTTTCCAGCCTGCGTGAGCGATTCCCACAGCCTTTTTCTCCGGATCAAGGAAAATCACCGGCACACAGTCAGCGAAGCACAGCAGCAATGGCACCCCTGGCTCATTGGTGATCAGGGCATCGGTGTCCGCAATGGCATCGGCATAATCCTTTGCCCCCCGGCCAGCATCTGCCATAGTCACGCGTTGGATGTTCGCTCCGTGCACCTGCTGCGGCGTCACCAGTTTCTCAGCCTTCAGCTCCAGTGCCTGCAAGAATCTTTGACGGTTCTCCCAGACGATATCGGCTTCGTCACCCACATGCAGTGCCATATTCAAGCCCTTGTAGGGTTTGACACTTTCACCGCCCAGCCGCGCAGAAAACGCGTGCTGACAGATATTTTCCGCAAAGGAAGTGAACTTCCCCCGCCATAGATTATTGCCCAGATGTTCGATTGCAAAACTCATCTGCTCACCCCATTGCCATTATTATCCACAAACACCGCAGCGATGACAACCGTCAAAACACTGGATGGTGGGTTTCAATTCTTCGGCCTTCTTCATTTCCTGATAGATGTATTCCCGGCTGAAGCCCATATCGAGAGCCTCCCAGGGGAACAACTCATCGGCTCCCCGCTGCCGGTAAAGATAATCGTCCATGGACAGGCCGCAGTCCTTCATGGCCCGCTTGAATGCCTTGCTGCCGCCGTTTTCACAGGCCAACAGCAACGCCTCGCCCACCTGCCGGTCCCCTCGGGCCAGCACACCCTGAACGAATGCTTCTTTGGGTGATTCCACCCCCACAATAATATTCTTGCGCTTGCGCAGGCCCTGTGTCAAGGTCTTCGCCGCTTTTTCCACATATTTCTTATCCGCCATAGGCAGCCATTGGAAAGGCGTGAACGGTTTGGGAATGAAAGGATTGACGCTGAGTGTCAGCGTTCCCTTGCTGCCATGCTCCTCCATATAGTCCTTGAGACGCCCCGCCAGATCCACGATGGCCTCCACATCTTCCTCCTGCTCAAAAGGCAGGCCAATCATGATATAGAGACGGAAATGGCGGATGCCAGCCTGCAGGCCCATATCCATGGCACGGAAGAGATGTTCCTCCTCAATGCCCTTGTTGATAACAGCCCGCATGCGGCTGCTGCCCGCTTCAGGAGCCATGGTCAATGTCTTGAGGCCGCTCTCCGCTAGCGAATCCACCAGCTCCTGCGTCACGGAATCCGCCCGGAAGGAAGCCACCGACATGGACAAGCCTTCGCCCAATATATCCTTACAGAGTTCGTTGATTTCCGGATAGTCGGAAATCGCCGCCCCCATCAGGCCGATGCGTTTCTTGTATTGCAGAGCTTCTTTCACCTCCCGTGTCACCACTCCCAAAGAGCGGTTGCGGGGGCGGCGGAAGCAGTAGCCTGCCATGCAGAAACGGCAATGGCGCCCACAGCCCCGGGCGGTCTCAATCAGATAGAAATTGAATTCCGTATTATCCGTGCGCACCACAGTATGAGCCGGATAAGCATCCAAATCCTGCACCCACTGACGACTGATGGTCGCGGGTGTGTCCGCCTGCGGGACAATGGCCTGCAAGCGGCCCTCTTCGGTATAACGATGTTCATACAAAGAAGGCACATAGACACCGGGAACCTGAGCCAGACGCTGCAGCATTTCCTGACGGGAAACACCCTCACTCCGTGCCTGATAGAACACATCCATCATAGCCGGCATGATGACTTCGCCTTCACCGATGACAAAAGCGTCAATCACAGCTGACAGCGGCTCAGGATTGAAGGTCGCACAAGGGCCGCCCGCGATGACCAGCGGGTCCATATCACCCCGTTCTGCCGCACGCACTCTGACCTTGCCCAGTTCCAGCATCCTGACCACATTGAAGTAATCCATCTCAAAGGAGAGCACAAAGGCAATCATGGCAAACTGCTGCAAAGGCAGTTGATTTTCCACACTCATCAGCGGCGTACGGGTATTCTCATAGCGCTCGATGCTCTTGCGCTCGGGCAGGAACACGCGTTCACAAGCCGTATCATTGCGCTTGTTCAAGAGCTCGTAGATGATATGCAGCCCCAGATTGGACATGCCCACGAAATAGGAATTGGGATAAGCCAGTGCCACGGGCAGTCGTGTGCCCAAGGGATAGCGGTAATAGCCTTCTTCCGCTGCCAATTGTTCCTTTAACTCCTGTTTTAGCTCCCAAGCCAAATGCCTTACTCCTTTAACTCACTTCAAAACTTACTCTTTTTCCACAGCCTGCTTATGGGCCTGCAATTCCCGCAGTTCTTCCATGAAGCTGCTGATGTCTGCAAACTTCCGATAAACCGAAGCAAAGCGGATATAAGCCACTTCGTCGAAATTCTTGAGTTTGCTCATGACCAGCTTGCCGATCTCGGCTGTGCTGACTTCCTGTTCCATGCTGTTGCGGATATCCCGCTCAATCTCATTGGCGAGATTGGTAATGCTCTCTAGTGAGATATCCCGCTTGTCACAGGCCCGGATGATTCCGTTCAATATCTTGTCCCGCTTGAACACCTCCCGACGGCCATCATTCTTGATGACCATCAAAGGCTGCTTTTCTACCACTTCATAGGTGGTGAAACGGCGGCCACAGGACGTGCACTCCCGGCGGCGGCGGATGGTTGCCCCATCATCTGCTGATCTTGAATCTATTACTCGACTGTCGTTTTCTTTACAATATGGGCATTTCATCGCCGCACCTTCTTTGTTCGTTTATTTTTCGGCCCGTTTGACGGTTGACGCGTCAACTTTGACCTGTCAGCACCAGACCTGTTTGACCGGTCATGCTTTGACTTGTCCGCTTTATCACTGGCAGGCCGTACCAGACATTTCTTATCATAGCCGATCAGATCTGTCCGTCCGGCTTTCGTCAGCGCCTTGCGCACAATGGCCTGATTCTTGGGCAGCCAATACTGCATAAGCGCCCGCTGCATCAATTTGTCTTCCGGGGACTTTGCCGAATACACAGCCTCTCCCGTCAAGGGATCGATGCCCGTATACCACATGCAGGTGGAAAGGGTTCCCGGTGTAGGGATGAAATCCTGCACCTGCTGGGGATGATAGCCCTTGTCCCGGATGAAATCCGCCAGTTCAATGGCATCTTCCAGCTGGGAACCAGGATGGCTCGACATGAAATAAGGTACAAGATACTGTTTCTTGCCCAATTTCTTGTTCATCGCCGTGAACTTATCCACAAAACGCTCATAGACCTTGCGATTGCTCTTGCCCATCATGCGTGTCACCCGGTCGGTGATATGCTCCGGGGCAATCTTGAGCTGGCCGCTGATATGATGTTCGCAAAGTTCCTTCAAGAACTCATCTTTCGCCAGCAGCAGATAGTCAAACCGCACGCCGGAGCGCACAAAGACTTTCTTGACTCCCGGTATCGCCCGCAGTTCCCGCAGCAGCTTGATATAGTCGCTGTGGTCAGCCACGAGATTCTGGCACGGAATCGGTGACAAGCAGGGCTTGCCCCGGCAGGTGCCACGCGTAAGCTGTCCGTCACAGCTCGTGCGGCGGAAGTTGGCTGTTGGGCCGCCTACATCATGGATATACCCCTTGAACCCCGGCTGCTGGGTGAGGATCTTCGCCTCACGCAGCAAGGACTCATGGCTGCGCCGCTGGATGATCCGTCCCTCATGGGAGATGATAGCACAGAAATTACAGCCGCCAAAACAGCCCCGCTGGCTCAGGAGGCTGAACTGCACTTCGGCAATAGCCGGCACGCCGCCATCCTTGTCGTAGATGGGATGCCAGGTACGCATATAAGGCAGATCGTAAATCTCGTCCATCTGCTCTTCCGAAAGCGGTTTTGCCGGCGGATTCTGTACCACGCACCACTCATCATTCTGCTGGGCCAGTTTGCGCCCGCGGAAGGCATCCTGTTCCAGATATTCCACCTTGAACGATTCGGCAAACTTGCGCTTATCCGTGGATACCTCCTGATAAGAAGGCAGCGGCAGATAATCCCAGACATAATCCATATTGGGCACCTTGTAGCAGGTACCCTGCACATCCTGGATATTGCCGATTTCCACGCCCTGCTGGAGGTCAGCAGCCACCTGCAAAAGCGCCCGCTCTCCCATGCCAAAGACCAGCAGGTCAGCACCGCTGTCCACCAATATGGAGCGGCGTACCGCATTCGACCAGTAATCATAATGGGCCATGCGCCGCAGGCTGGCCTCAATGCCACCGATGATGATGGGCACATCGGGATATAGCTCCCGCAGGCGGTTGCAATAGACAATCGTGGCCCGTTCCGGACGGAAACCAGCTTTGCCACCCGGCGAGTACGCATCCTGATGGCGCATCTTCTTGGCGGCAGTGAACTTGTTGAGCAGGGAGTCCATATTCCCCGCAGAGACAAGAAACCCCAGCCGTGGTTTTCCCAGGCGGTCAAAATCCCTGGTAGAATGCCAGTCCGGCTGGGGAATGATTCCTACTTTATAGCCATGCTTCTCGAGCAAACGGCAAAGAATGGCCGGGCCGAAGCTGGGATGATCCACATAGGCATCCCCGGACACAAACACAAAATCCAGCTGCTCCCAGCCCCGCTCTTCCATATCCTTTTTGCTGATTGGCAAAAATTCCTTCATTATTACTTGCTATCCTTCTTATCGGCAGTTGCAGCGTCAGCGGGCTGTCCGGCCTTATCGGCAGTGAAAGTCTTTTCCACAACCTGTCCGGCATTGCCTGCCTTACCCATATCCTTGCCGTTAACCTTCATTTCTACAGCACCGGCGTTACCAGCGGTGATGACCACTTTCTCCTTGCCCTTCCAGGTTTCCGTCTTGCCGGATTCCATCGTGCCTTCATAAACAGTCTTGCCATCGGCTACAACCTGTGTCCAGCATTTGTCCGTGAACTTAGCCACCAATTCAACACCGTCAACCTTGGCGGGCTGAACTTCCTTGCCTGCCTCAGGTTTCGCAGTTTCAGCCTTGGTTCCAGCCGGCGCTTTTGCCGTCTGGGTCACAGCCTTAGCCGGCTGCTTCGGAGCACTGCTGTCATCCATGGCAAAGAGGTAATAGGCACCGCCTGCTACCAGCAGGACAATCAGTGCGATCAGCAGATTGTTGGAACGATTGCTGGACGATGAGACATGCTCCCGATACTCGCTGCCTGTCGCCAGTTTCTGCTTCACTTCTTCCCGATTCGCCTCCTCGGCCTCAGCCAGCTGCTGTTTGGCTTCTTCTGCCGCAGCTGCCTCTTCCGGATGGTTTTCTTCCATAAACTGACGCACCACTGCATCCGCGTCAATCTTCAGGAAGTTAGCATAGTTGCGAATAAATCCCTTGGCATACACCGTACCTGGTAATTGGTCATAATCACCATTTTCAATGGCCTCTATATAAAGAGCACGAATACTGGTGCCCTTAGCGATATCCTGAATTGTCAGATTCTGGCGTTCCCGTTCGGAACGCAACGTGTCCCCTATCATGCTGTAAATTCCTCCCTTATATCAAAGTGTCTCGAAAACACTGCCAAACATCATTATACATAAATATACAACGTAATACAAATTTTTTTTGACCGCAACCAACAGCGCTCTCTACTAACTGGCACACCATCAGCTGATGGAACACCCTATATTTTCTTTGCTGCAGGCTTTGTCCAATAAGGTCTGTAATGTAATGCCCTCCAGCACCTGACTGATGCTATCACAAACCTGTCCCCACACACCTCTGGTCACACAGCCACTGGCCTTGGCACATTTCTGGTCAGCAGCCCCAGCCTCCGCCAAAAGACAATCCACGACAGCGATAGGCCCTTCCACGGTGGTGATAATGGCACCAATGGTGATCTCTGCCGGGCATTTTGCCAACATGTACCCCCCTTGAGCCCCTCGGATGCTTTGTACTAAGCCTCCTCTCCGCAAAGGAACCATCAGTTGTTCCAGATAATTCTCTGACAACCCCTGACTTTGGGCTACACTCTTCAAAGACACCGGACCTTCACCATAGTGGCGGGCCAATTCATAAAGCGCTGTCACACTATATCTACCCTTAGTTGAGATTTTCATAAAGCACCTCTCCGTATCTATGCGTACAATGTGTTAAATATAGCAAAAAAAATAACTACTGTCAAAAAGGCCGGCAGATGAATCTGCCAGCCCCAAAATCTTATATTTTCATTTCCCTGTAAGCAATTCCATTCATTTATACTTTGAATTTCTTTACCTCTGCACTCAACGACTTCGCCATTTCTGCCAGCTGATTATTCGCCTCGGAAATATCATGCATGGTAGCAGCCTGTTGCTCCGTTGCCGCCGATACATTCTGTGCTTCATCGGTAGCAATACGGCTGGCATCCATCACATCATCCATGCTATGGGCAATATCATGCGTAACCGAATTCAAGGTTTCAATGGCTGCAATGGCATTTTCTACAGTATTGTTCAGCTTGTCAATCTGCGCCTCGATCATCTGGAAAGCATCCCCGGCAGCAGTTGCACTGGCTGCCCCTTCATTGACACTCTCATTTCCTTCATTGATGGAGGCTACCGCCCTATCGGTATCCTGCTGGATCGCTTTGACCAATTCCGTGATGTTCCGCGCAGCATTGCTGGATTGCTCGGCCAGCTTCCGGACTTCCTCTGCCACCACCGCAAAGCCACGGCCAGCATCACCAGCTCGTGCAGCTTCGATTGCCGCATTCAGTGCCAAAAGGTTCGTCTGATCCGCAATATTGGAAATGGTCTCCACGATCGTGCCGATTTCCGAGGAACGCTTCCCCAGTGTTCCTACCACTTCAGCCGAAGCATTGACCTGATGGGCAATATTCTGGATCTGGTCTACAGCCTGCCCTACGGTCTTGCGGCCATCCACAGCTTTTTCCTGACTATGCTGGGCAGCTTCGGCCATCACCCGCGCATCTGCATGCAACTCATGCATATGCTGGCGCATACGAGCACAATTATCCTGCAATTCTGTAACAATCCGTACCTGCTTATTCGTACCATCCGCCAAATGCACCGCGCTATCTGCGACCTGCTGAATGGAAAGCCGTGTCTGTTCAGCCTGTTCCTTGAGCATCTCCGCCGATTCCGTGACGCTGTCCGTGGATTCCGTGACGCCCATCAGCAAATGACGCAATTTCTCCCGCATCCGATTGGCACTAGAAGCCAACTCGCCGATTTCATCAGCCGTTTCCTTCAGCGAATCCCCTCGCATATCACCTTCAGCAATTTCCTGCATGGAAGCTACTACCTGATGCAGAGGACTCAATGTCCGGCCAATCAGCCACCAGCCAATACCGCCCATCAGTACCTCAATGATCAGCATAGCAATGATGGTGGATACAATGAATTTATTTTGAATATCATCCAGTTCATGAACCGACAGCCCCACAAAGACCATACCAATTATTTCGCCGCTGAAATTTCTCAGCGGACGGTAAGCACTTTCATAATTTTCCCCCAAAACATTAGCACTGCCCGTATAATTCTTTCCCTGCTTCAGCACCACTTCCTGAACTTGTTCCGAAGCCTGCGTACCAATCGAGCGCTTTCCTTCTTTCTGTACTGTGGTGGCCACCCGGGTATTCCCGCGGAAGAAGGTTACATGTCCTCCCATCATAGAGCCCAGAACGTCTACAACTTCTGTAGAATCTTCAATCTTCAGTCTTCCTTTATACAACGCACCATCTTTCAACTGCCAGTCCCCAGGATAACGGTCTTCCATGATTTCCTGGATGGATTTGACATTTGAATCGGCCTTCATCTGCAGAGATTTGGCAAAGCCTTCCGCTGCACTGCGATAGCCCAGGATCCCCATACACAGACAAGCAAAGATAATGAACAGATTTATTCCCAAAACCGCCTTTGTCTGCAGCTTCATAAAGCTAACCTCCTCATTTTTTCAATTTTATTATTATTCTCTGTATTTATTCGCGCATAAAAAAATAATCCCTGCCTGAAACAGGGATTATTTTCTCTATTTATTTTGCATTACTTTGCACAAATTTCAAAATATCTTCATACGCATGTGTCAGACAAGGATATTCCAGCTGTGGCCGGTCAATCAGCACAATGGGCAGCCCCAACTCAGCAGCTGCAGCAAACTTCGTATCAGTACCCCCGATGGTGCCACTGTTCTTGGTGATGATAACTTCTGCACCATATTTCCGGAACAATTCCAGATTGAGTTCCTTCGAGAACGGCCCCTGAAAAGCTACAATATGGCCGGCATCAAAGCCCAGCTGCTCACACAGACCGATAACCTCTGCGGTAGGCAATACCCGAGCGATCAGTTCACATTCCCGCAGAGCCGGACTACGAGTAAATTTGTCCAGATTGCGGCTGCCCGTGGTCAGAAAGATCCTTCTTCCCAGTCCGGCTGCCGCCTCTGCTGCCTCCTCATAGCTATGCACCACCGTAAGCTTGCCATAGTCCAGGTTTGACCAATCACGCTCATAACGGATATAGGGAATATCCAGCGCCTTGCAAGCTCTGATGGCGTTGATGCTGACATTGGCCGCATAGGGATGGCTGGCATCCACCAGCAGGGAAATTTCATGCTCCTGCATATAAGCCTGCAAAGCCGCTTCATCCAGCGGCTTATCGTTGATCAGGCATTCCTGCCCGCAATCATGCGCCAGCAGTTCCCCACCGTAGCGGCTGACCACAGAGGCCGCCACATCATACCCCTTTTCCAGCAGGAGTTTGGCGATTTCCCGGCCATCCTGCGTGCCCGCCACAACAAAAATCATAAACCCGGCTCCTTGTTGCCATAGCCGCGCGGCGTAATCATATAGCCATCTTTGATATAGGTCATGGAGTTGCCGATAATGACCAGCGAGAACATATTGATTTCTTCTTTGGTGAAATCTTCCAGATTGGAAAGGATCTTGCCCTCACCATCGCGGCTGGCCGCCGTCACAATGCCCACAGGTGTATCTGCCTTGCGGTGCTTGAGCATGATCTCCCGTACCCGCTCGATGTTCTCAACACGCTTCTTGCTCTTGGGATTGTAGAGCGCCGTGACGAAATCTCCCTGTGCCGCCATCTCGATACGCTTCTCGATGGTCTCCCAGGGCGTCAGCAGATCCGAGAGACTGATGACTGCAAAGTCATGCATCAAAGGCGCGCCGAGCACCGAGGCAGCCGCATTGACGGCCGATACCCCGGCAATCACGCCGCCGAATTCCGGGCGCTTGTCTTCCGACTGCTGCAGCACGAGTTCCAATACCAGTCCGGCCATGCCGTAGACACCAGCATCGCCGCTGGATACCACCACTGTATCATGACCGTCAGCTGCTTCTGCCACCGCCATCCGGCAGCGGTCAATCTCCTGCATCATCGCCGTGCCGATAACCTTGCGGTCACCTAAGAGTTCTTCTATCAATTTGATATAGGTATTATAACCGGCAATCACCTCAGCAGTTTCAATCGCCTGCCGCGCCCGGGGAGTCATATCCAGGAGACTTCCGGGGCCAATGCCTACAACCGTTATTTTTCCCATAATAATGCCACCGTTACCTTTTCAAATTTCGTTTTCCTGAGCGCCAGTCTGCCCCCCCGCTCACCCGCAGAACAATAGGCTGCCGCTTCGCATACATTGCCGATGCCGATATGTTTCCGGACAAAGGCCGATTCTTCCAGCTGATGCGCCTCTATCATATGAGACATCTTGTCATTCTCATAGAACTTCACCGGGCGCACAAGACTGTCGCCAGCATAGATGATGCCCGCTTCATGCCTCTTCACAATGGTACTGGCCAGCTCATCAATAAAGGAGCGGTCCCGGCCAATCATGCGGCAGGCCATATCCAACGCCGACATCACCAGTGCCGCCGGTGTTCCCTTCCGGCAGCCGACGCCGGCAATCAGCTTGCGCGGCGTCAAACAGAGAATGTTTGCAGGCAGATTGGACAGTTCCGGCAGATTGACCTCACTCATAATGACCACTTCCAGCTGCTCCCTTTCCTCAGGAATCACAGCCAGCAGTTGACTGGTCACACATAAATCAGCCGCTTGCCCATACTGTTCCAATTTGCGCTTGTAGAACACACTATGCGGCAAGGTGCGATCAATGCGCCAGTGTATTTTCTTGCCTGCCAACAAGCCGGCATTCAAAGTCTTGATGCGTACCTTCGGCCAGGGACGCAATCCCAGCCTTGTAGCCAGCACGTCCGGGGCCAGCAGCTCATTGACGTCCGTGGCCGTGGTAATCACCGGTCCGGCACCAATGGCCTGACAAAGCTGCCGCGTCAATTCATTGGCTCCGCCCACATGACCGGACAGAAGGCTGATGCCATGCTTGCCCTGTTCATCAAATACCACCACGGCGGGGTCCGTCAATTTGTCCTTCAGCAAAGGAGCCAAAGTCCGTACCACGATACCCGTGGCCATGACAAAAATCAAGCCTTCGTACGCAGTGAAATTGCTCTCCACCGCCTCGCTGAGTTTATGGAAGGTATGTACCTGCAGTTTTTTCCTGCTAGCTTCATCTGGTGCCAATTTCTCACTGACATAGATATCCACATATTGGTCCAGACACTGCCGAATGGCCTGCGCCAGCTGCAATCCCTGCTCTGTAAGTGCCATACAAGCCAAGCGCATTACTTCACAGCCTTTCGGAACATATGAGAGAACTCCGGCGCATATAGACGGGACAGGTCATAATCTGCCCCGAGGCAATGACTGACCACGATCATGGCCGTGCGGTCGATATCCTTGCCTTCGATGTCCTTGACAATCGTCTGAAGCGTGCCCCGCACAATCTTCTGTTCCGGCCAGGAAGCCCGCTGCACGATAGCGATGGGCGTATCGGCAGGATACCCACCCGCCATCAGTTCTTCGACCACCTTATCCAGCATAGTGATGGACAGATAAATGCACATCGTGGACTGATGCTGGGCCAGACTGCGAAGCTTTTCCGCTTCCGGCACCGGCGTACGGCCTTCATTGCGCGTGATGATCACGGTCTGGCTGATGCCCGGCAGGGTATATTCCTGCTGCAGAGCTGCTGCCGTAGCAAAACAGGAGCTGACGCCTGGTACGATATCAAATTCGATGTCTTTCTTGCGGAAGGCATCCATCTGTTCCTGGATAGCACCATAGACAGACGGATCACCTGTATGCAGGCGCACCGTCATCTTGCCTTCTTTTTCAGCCGCTTCAATCACAGCGACCACTTCATCCAGTGTCATGGAAGCCGAATTATGGATCTGCGCATCCTCGCGGCAAAGATCCAACAACGCCGGATTCACCAGCGAACCCGCATAGATAACGACATCCGCTTCCTTCAAATACTTAGCTCCCTTGACTGTAATCAGCTCCGGGTCTCCCGGGCCTGCACCCACAATGTGTACCATCCTAAAATCCCTCTCCTCTTATTTTTTCCAGCAGGTCACGATATAGATTGGATTATTCGCCTTAGCCATATCGTAGGTTCCTACTTGCTGCAGACGCGTAACCTGTACCTGAATCGCTTCATAGATATAGGTATCGGAATGCGTCCGCATATATTCAATGCACTGCATCAGCGTCTGCACCGTAATACAGTTGAGTACCAGCCGCCCCTTGTCCTTGAGCTTCGGCGTCACCGCCTCCAGGATTTCCGGCAACCGGCTGCCGCTACCACCAATCAAGATGGCATCCGCTTCAGGCAGATTGGCGATCCCATCCGGAGCTTCTGCCTGAATCACCCGCACATTCGGCACGGCAAAATTGGCCACATTCGCACGGATCAGATTGATCCCTGCCGTTTCCCGCTCAATGGCGAAGACCTCCCCCTGCGGCGCCAGTCTTGCCGCCTCAATCGAAATAGAACCGGTGCCTGCGCCGATATCATAAACCACCGCATCCGGAGCGATCTGCGCCTTGACCAGACTCAAAATCCGGATTTCCTGCTTGGTCATCGGCACATCCTGACGGATAAACTCCTCATCGGCAATACCAAGAAAATCCATCGCAATTCCCCCTTATTTTCCAAAGAACAGCTGCAGCACAAGCCATACAGCCACGCCCACACCCAGCATCACGATAATCACAGGCAGGGCCACAAAGAACAGGAACGCCAGCACCGCCACAATCCCGGCTGCCATCAACACCCGTTGGAGCACACTCTTCCGACCGAACAGCAGATCCTTCCAGCCAAAAGTATGGATCTGGAACCCCTGCCCAAAATCCCGGCCACCATAACGCTGCCGGGAACGGGGCTCCTGACTGTCGCCGCCCTCTTCAATGGTTATCCCATCATAGGCATTACGTTCATCCGGGGACATGACACGCACCTTGTTTTCTTCCTGTTCCATGGTTCTCACCTCGTTTGCTTCAATAATAAAGACTCTTGATAAAAGCTTCCTCCGTCAGATAACGGGGATCAAAGAGTTCACAGTCCAACGTCTCACAAATCTTTCGCATATCTGCCTTCACCCGGGCACTATCAATGCCCAGCAATTCATAAATCTCTGTCTGATTCGCCAGCTGCACGCCGTTCAACTGCGCAAACTGCAGGATCAGCGCCGTAATCATGATATCGTCAGTTTTCTCAACAGCAGCCACCGACACATAATCCGTAAAAAACTTCAGCAGCAACTTGATTTCAAACCGACTGAAACCGACATGCTTGGCCACCCGTTTCAACATATCGATATCTGCCGCAAACTGCTCCTGCACCTCCGGATTATCTTCCACCAACGGCATGATGTTACGGCTCTTCAGCACATTCAACTGGGCATAACTGACCAATATCTGCAAAGTATGACGCACAGCACCAGCATGGCGCACAAAGAAATCCTTGAGTTCCGCCTGCGGGTCCTGACATTTGAACAAGTCAAACTGACGCAGGATCACATCCCGCATCCGCTTCTGCAGCTTCGGGCTGGCCTGCAAGGAAGTGATGTAATTGAGCAGCATCACCCCATGAGAATGGATATGCCCATAGAGCAGGCAGGTATTGTAATTGCCAATGGCCAGTTCCGGCACCGGCAATTCAAAATTCTCACCCGTGAAGAAATCCCGGCAGGCGACAAAATCTTCTCCCACCGACTCAATCCGGAACACGGTGAATTTTGAACGCAACAAATCCCGCAAAATATCCTGTTCTGAGGTGGAAAGCATTTCCCGCTCATGCTCATAATAATAACGCAGCGGAATATCGTCGGAACCAATCAGATGATAGTCAAACAGGAAAAAATCCCAAAAGCCGAACCAGAAGTTATGCCGTTCATCTGCCGTCATGCCATCGCCACCATCATAATCCGGCCCGGCATACATGGTCATGGCCCGGTCCATATCCCGACGAAAAGGCTGCTGCTTGTAATAATCATCCACTTTATGCAACAAGGAATCCAGCATCATATTCAAACGCTGCATGGTTTCGGCAGGAACTTCCTCCATATGTTCCAGCGAGCTGTAAAACTCATCCCCATCCCGACGATCTGGCAAAAAGAAATAGCCCCCTTCATACAGTGCCTCCTTGGCCGCCGTCAGGCCTGGACGATAATCCTCCGTTTTCTGCGTACGCTGCAGATAAGCATAGAACGCATCGGTCATGGCAAAGAATTTATTCACATCCGCCTCTGCCAGCATAAAATCTGCCTGCACACTAGCATAACGATAGATGATTTCCTGATAATCATAGACCGTCAATGACGCCAACGAATATAAATTCAACTGATCCACATATTCAATAAGCAAAGAGATAATGCCCCAAATGCGTTTTAGATCCTCATCCTCTGCTCCATGCCAGGCATTGCGCCGCAAATAAGCCTCCACTGTCCCTTGCGGGATAATCTGCTGGGCAGCGCTGTTTTCCTCATAAAATTGTTCGACCAGTGAATATACATTAATCATACGTCTGGAACCTCTGCTGCATTCATAATTAACAGAAACATTATAGCATATTCGTTGCTATTGTTCAAAAGGAAATCCCCCTGTGAACGATAGCAAAAAATCGCTGGCCTGGACAGCCAGCGATTTTCTGTGTGATGTCAATCGTTGAAGAGTTCCGTGGAAAGATAACGGTCACCCGTATCCGGCAGCAACGCCACGATATTCTTGCCCGCAAATTCCGGACGTTTAGCCAGCTGCACGGCGGCAGCCAGCGCAGCGCCGGCAGAAATACCAACCAGCACGCCCTCGCTATGCGCGAACTGGCGGCCAAACTTGAAGGCATCCTCATTGCTGATGGGAAGCACCTCATCATAGACCTTGGTGTCCAAGGTCTCCGGCACAAAGCCTGCGCCAATGCCCTGGATCTTATGCGGGCCAGCCGAGCCCTGACTGAGCACCGGCGAGCTTTCCGGCTCTACGGCCACTATATGGACAGCAGCCTTCTGCTTCTTGAGATAACGCCCCACGCCCGTAAGGGTGCCACCTGTGCCGACACCAGCGATGAACGCATCCACCTGTCCGTCTGCATCCTGCCAGATTTCCGGACCGGTAGTCGCTTCATGGATGGCCGGGTTGGCCTGATTGGTGAACTGGGAGGGAATGAACGCATTCGGCGTTTCCTTGGCCAGTTCCTCGGCCTTGGCAATGGCGCCCTTCATGCCCTTGGCCCCATCGGTCAGCACGATCTGTGCACCATAAGCCTTCAGCAAGTTGCGGCGCTCCACGCTCATGGTTTCCGGCATGGTCAGGATAGCCTTGTAGCCACGGGCAGCAGCGAAGCTGGCCAGGCCAATGCCCGTGTTGCCGCTTGTCGGCTCGATGATGACCGTATCTTTATTGATCTTGCCTTCCTTTTCGGCCTGCTCGATCATGGCCTTGGCAATGCGGTCTTTGACACTGCCCGCCGGATTCAGGTATTCCAGCTTGACCAGGATATTGGCCTGCAATCCATTGTCCTTGATGAAATTATTTGCTTTCAATAACGGCGTATTGCCGATAAGTTCCGTAACACTGTTGTAAATCTTTGCCATTAGTATGCACCTCCTTGCCGTTATTTGGCAGCGGCAAAACCTTTTTCCAGATCTGCGATGATATCATCGATATGTTCCGTACCAATGGACAGGCGGATCGTGCTCTGGGAAATCCCCTGATCGGCCAGTTCCTCATCCGTCAGCTGCGAGTGCGTAGTGGATGCCGGATGGATAACGAGGCTCTTCACGTCAGCTACATTGGCCAGCAAGGAGAAGATTTCGAGGTTATCGATAAACTTCCAGGCCGCTTCTTTGCCCCCCTTGATTTCAAAGGTGAAGATGGAAGCCCCACCATTTGGGAAGTACTTCTCATAAAGCGCATGATCCGGATGATCCGGCAGGGACGGATGATTGACCTTCGCCACCTGCGGATGCTTGCTGAGGAATTCCACGACCTTCTTGGTATTCTCTGCATGACGTTCCAAACGCAGGGAAAGGGTTTCCACGCCCTGCAACAGCAGAAAGGCATTGAACGGAGAAATCGCACCGCCCAAGTCACGCAGCAGGATAGCTCTGACATAGGTCACGAAAGCCGCCGGGCCAGCTACATCAGCAAAGGATACACCATGATAGCTCGGATTCGGCTCCGCAATTCCCGGATACTTGCCGCTGGCCTTCCAGTCAAAGCTGCCACCATCCACAATCACGCCGCCCAGCGTCGTGCCGTGACCGCCGATGAACTTCGTAGCCGAATGAACCACGATATCGGCACCGTGTTCAATCGGACGAATCAGATACGGCGTACCAAAGGTGTTGTCGATGACCAGCGGCAGCCCATGCTTATGAGCGATTTCCGCAATCGCATCGATATCGGGAATATCGCTGTTGGGATTGCCCAAGGTTTCCAAATAGATGGCCCGGGTATTTTCCTTGATAGCCCCTTCCACTTCTGCTAAGTCATGTGCATCCACGAAAGTCGCTTCCACGCCGAATTCCGTCAAGGTATGAGCCAGCAGGTTGTAAGTGCCGCCGTAGATGGTCTTCTGGGCAACGATATGTCCACCGTTGGCAGCCAGTGCCTGAATCGTATAAGTGATGGCTGCCGCACCAGATGCTACCGCCAAGGCTGCCGTGCCGCCTTCCAGAGCAGCGATGCGCTTCTCCAGCACATCCTGCGTGGAATTGGTCAGGCGGCCGTAGATATTGCCGGCATCCGTCAAATTAAAACGATCAGCTGCGTGCTGGCTATTGCGGAATACATAGGAAGTGGTCTGGTAAATAGGTACGGCACGGGCATCCGATGCCGGATCCGGCTGTTCCTGTCCTACATGTAGCTGCAAGGTCTCAAATTTGTACTGGCTCATAATAAAATCCCCCTTCATCAAGCAAAAAGAGGTTCCAAAAGCTCCACCCCGCGAAGGTGTCTTGCTCCCGGAACCTCCAATTTTTTTGGTCAGTTCTTTTCTCTTTTAGGTTATCTGCCATCTGTTCTTTGGCATGTCTATATGTTACAGTATTACACCTAGCATGTCAATAGTATTTTAGAAAAAAATTCCATCAACGCACTTTCAAATACTTCGCTTCAAGCTTTGCCAGCGTCCCATCCATGCGCAATTCGGCCAGCACGAAATTGATATAGTTCAGGAATTCCTGATCCCCCTTGGCCATCAGGATACCGCAGGAATGACGAGTGAAGGGCTCATGGATAAGCGGCGCGGCCAGCCGTGCATCCTTTTCCACATAGCGAGCCGCCTCCACGGTTTCAGTGATCATGATGTCGGCTTTCCCCTCAGCAATCAACCGGGGGATAGCTGCGTTTTCCTGATGCACGATAAGCTGTGCCTGCTTCAGATTCGCATGGGCAAACTTCTCATTGGTACCGCCGGGATTGATCATCACCCGGACGGAAGGCTTATCGATATCCGCAAGGCTTTGAAATTTACCAGCATCTGCCTTCCGACAGAGAATGGTCTTACCAAACACACCTTCCCCATAAGCATCGGACATGGCCATCAGCTTCGCCCGAGCGAAATTGCGCGAAATCCCGCAAAGGGCAATATCAAATTTTCCAGCCAGTGTGTCTGCTGTAAGCGTCGGCCAGGACGTCGGCACATATTCGATCTTCACACCCAAAGAATCTGCGATGATACGGGAAAGTTCTGCATCAATCCCCTCATATTCCCCGGTTTTCGGATTGTGATACGACATCGGGATATAATCCCCCGTTGTGCCAATCCGGATAGTCCCGCGCGCCGCAATATCCTCCAGATGCCCTGCCTCAGCAGATAGCCCCGGCAGGATCAGCATAGCGAAGGCCACGATACATACAATCAGTTTATCTGCTATATTTTTTCTCCCCATTATTCTCCCTCAACTTCATTTCATGCAGAATCATTTTGCTGGCTCAGCCAGGACAATATCACACTCAAACATCCGCAGCCACGGATTTTTGACCTTGAATCCCTGCAGGAAGTCAAAATTCGGCAGATTCTTAGCAGCAAAGGCCTGCATGCGTTCATTGTTCTGCTGTTCCGCAAAGGAAAGCTTATCCTGCAGTTTTATATAATAAGACGGATTACCGAATCGTTTCACCAGTTCATTGCCAACTTCCGTACGGACATTAGCCTGATAAGCCCAGTCATCCAGATAGCGTACGGCTAGCAGTCTGTTCTTGCCAGCCTCCGTCATTTTCGGCGCCAGCATTCCTGTCCCTATGGCAAACCCCGTGGAATTAGTCGCGGTATTCCAGCCGGAATACGCACGCAGCTTGAACAACAAGCCTTTCTGCCGCAACTGCTCCAGCAACGCATTATCCGCACCATTGGAATATTTGATATCCGCTACGCCGACCGGGTAGCCCTTCGCCACATAAGCTTCCACCAACTCAGCAAAGTGTTTCGTACTTTTGTCAGGAGTCAGCTTTGGCTGAAAATCCCCGCCATCCGGAAAGCGATTATGCGTGTTGATCGTCTTGCCACGCTTATCCGTATTCACCAAAAGGACAAAATCCGCCCGGGCAGGATGGGGCACTTTTATCCCCCCCGCAATTGCCAAAGCAGCATCTACGGAGGCCATGATCTTTTCATCCGAGAAAGCTGGTACCGTATCGCCTCCCTTGCCTTCATTGTAGGCTACATAAACGAAAGGAATCTCGTAGTTCATATCATTGACAGCCCGGTTCAGCAGAAGTACATTGAATTCATCAATCCCCGGCATGGACTGGAACTTCGTCCGCGGCAGCTTGTTTTCTGCAGCATAAGCGAGGATTTCCCGATTCTCACGATGCGTCTGGCAAAGCGGCGCATTGTCATCACGTCCGAGAATCAAATAATCAATAATACCATCACGGGCATAGTCCATCAGCTTTTTCGTCGCCGCCAGATTCTTATTACGACGCGCCATCCAGTCTTGCAGATACTCGGCCGGGATTGCATCTTTCCGTTCCATCAGCATCTTTTTCTCCTGCTTGGACAGCCCTTCTGTTTCCTGTTTATCCAACAAACGCGAGTAGTGGAAAAAATCCGCACCATATCGAGCATAATATGCAGGTTCTTCGATATCGCCCTCCTGCCCGCCAGCAGGCGTTCGCATCAACGAGTCGAAAACATAGAGATGCAGCTGCGGATTAGCCTGACGCAGCTGCGCAAAACCGGCAAGACGCTCTGCCAGTTTCTCCTCGGGAATCTCATGCTTGCGCGATGGAATCAGACCGCCATACAACATGGAATCAGAAGCAATCACAGCCGAATCAGCTGCCGGGGCATTCTCCCGCAACCACTGCCAAAGCTCATCAGGATGGCCCATATTCGTAGCATTGCTCAAAAGTTCCTGCGGTGGCAAAACCATCTCATACCCAGCCTGCCGCAGGACATCCACCGTCTGATGATAAGAAATCGGCCTGTCATCATGGGGAATGAACAGTATCTTCCCAGCTGCTTCTCCAACATTCACCGACAACGCCAACCCCCATAAAATCACGCCTAAAAAGATTTGCTTCCATCTCTGCTTCACACAAACATCCTCCTCTCTGTCTCTCATTCGACGCCTATTCCGCCTTCTTCCAATTGTCACCAACGCTTCCCGTTTCGCGCATTTCTGTCACCGCCGCATCCATCCGTAAAAAAGACTGTCTCACACCACTGCTGTTATGGTCATAATCAATCGCGTGATCTGCACCGATACCAATCGATTGCGCTTCTGATACAGAATCAATATTCGCTCCCATGAAAATAAAATTCCAGTTATACTCCTTGGCAGCTGTCTCGATCATGGATTTGATGTCTGCTTTGCTGTACTCCTTACTGTCGTTTTCCTTTCCATCCGTCATAATCAGGAATAACACCCGCCGCCTTGCCGGGCAAACACCATCCTTATCCATCCTGTTCACCGTATCCATCACGGTCCTGCCCACGGCATCCAAAAGTGCCGTCATACCTCTGGCATAGTATTCTTTTGCGGTTAATTCTGGCACAGTCTTTATATCCGCAGCTTCAACTATTTTATCATATTTATCGTCAAAGAGAACTGTCGTGACCTCAGCGGCCCCCTTTTCCTGCCTTTGCTTAGCCAGGAAAGAGTTATAACCGCCAATAGTATCTTCTGCCAAATGCCGCATGGAGCCCGAACGGTCGAGAATGCAGATTATCTGCACCGGCTCAGCTTTGGTCAAACGGCACTGCTCTGTATGCTGATGAGGCAGCACGATTGGTTTTCTCACCCCGGGTACCGGCTGATCCTCCGCCACAGCTGGAGGCAGGACCTTTGCCCAGCACATACTGCTGCTTACAGTAAATAACATCAGCAAAATCAGTAATATCCTATGCATCTCTACCATCTCCTACGCCAATAAACAAAAGATCCACATCATTATAATTTATAGATTCGCCTTCTGGCAGGAAAAACCTGCCATTCCCTTCCTCCCTGTCTATAAAATCCCAGACATATCCAAATCTAATGGCAAACATCCCCAGACAGCAAATCCAGCAGGATCCTGACATTCTCGGTACTATACTCGATCTGCTCAGACCAGCGGCGAATAGACTCGCCAAGCTGACCAGTCAACTGATAAGCCAAATAGATGAAATCCGTATTCAACTGCACATAGGAAAGCACTGTGCCCAAACCATATTGCGGCACATGCTCAAGTGCACGATAAAGGATGTATTGATAGATGCGGTCAAAAACCTGCGGTACCACAGCTTCCGCCGCCATTCCTTCCACACGTAGCTGCGCCAGCTGTGCCGTCCACGCCTCATCAATGGGTTCTGTCTTTTGCATGCAGGCAAGCACAAAATCAGCATCCTCCGAAGCAAGCCCCGTCTGGTAACATAAATCCTCGTCACACACCGGCAAGGACAGGCGCTGCAACAGTTCCTTCAGCGACAGCTTCTCACCGGTTTCCGTCCGCAAGCTTAGCATTCCCACGTCTTCCAATAGCAATTCACAGCTTTTTTCACAGCTAAGCCCCACACCGGCCAATTCATAATCACCCAAAGTCACGAAAAAACGCGGATGATTCGTGCAAATGTCACAAAGTATGGACTCATCAGCCCTGCGGATGAGCTCACAAAGACCATCTTCCTGCAGGAACGGGCAGCGTTCACCCGCTCCCAAACGAAACTGCCAGGTACCATCAGCTACGACGATATTTTGGCGGATAGCCTCGCCTAGCGGCCCTATGAGCTGCTGATATCTTGCCGCCGTTGCGGCATCAATATCAATCTCCCAACCAGCACAACAGGTATGCTGACATCGGTTAGCTTTGCAGCAGAAATTCTGATAAAAATCAGGATATATTGTCATAAAACTCAAATCATAACTCCTCCGATACTATAATAAACCGGCTACGACAATGCACTCGGCAGTTGGCAATAGCCTGTCAACTTCACCCATAGGATCACCTAATAAATTTTATTACTGTTATTATATCATTCTCCATAAGCATTTTTAATAGTATAAACCTATATATCTATCAAAAAATAATATTATACACCCATACACCTTTATGTCATAATGTAAATAAATAAAATATACATCGTTATATATATAAAAATTATGAACATTTTGAACAAGGGAGCGATTTACCATGATGAATATGTTTTTGAACTTTGTTAAGAATTACAACCGCATGATTATGGAGGAAAACTCCGACAACCTCAATATGTATGAAATTCGCACTGGTATCTACTCCAATGTTGATCCGGCCCAGCTTATAGACTGCCGTGTAGCCGATTTTGACCTGATTCGCTGATCTTCCCCATTCCATATAGCAACATAGCAACGAAGCCCACCACAAGCAACTAGCATTTGTGGTGGGCTTCTTCGTGCTGGTCTTTCAGCGTTCTTATTTATCTTTTCGTGTCAGCGGACAGACGCTTTCGACATGAGTCGGTTGTGGGAGGTTGCACTCTTATATCATCGTGGGTCTCCTCAATTTCTTCCACGGGTCTGGGACACCATCCTCTCCCATTTCACCAATGATTACTTTATCGACTATTGTTTTGAATACAGCATCATCAAAGCTGTCAAGCTTGTCTTTATCATCCAATATCTCTTGGAATCTTTCCAGCCTCAACTGTTTTGATTGAGCTTTAGAACTGAAAATCTGATTGTGTTCTCTTTCTTCCTTCAGCTCATTAAGCTGCTTATACAGCTCTGAGTACTTGATTTCATACGCAGAATCATCTACTTTGCCATCAAGCTTTAGATTCAGCAAGTCACTGATTCTTTTTTCCACATTGGATATCTTGCGTGACAATGCCCGCTGATTAACGGTTATTGTTTCATCATTCAGTTCCTTCGCTATACAATCCAGAAGTTCATCTACCATTTCCTTATTGCGACCAAGGCATAAGTTGAAGCTGTCCACAAAAGCCTTTTTAATCGCATCCTCTGGAATTGCTTTGCAATATGGACATGTCGCTCTGCCGTTCTTATAAGCCTTTACACAATACCATCCTACTTTCTTCGGCTTGCCGTAAGCTCCCGGCCACATTTTTCTTGCTAAGGTACCACCACAAAAGCCACACAATCCCAAATTCAAGAAAAGCATCGTTCTTTTCTTTTATGTGGTCGTATAAATTTTTCGCACCAAAAGAGCTATTAAGTGTATCAACCCATTTTGTAGTTGTCAACAATTTACTCTTATTTCTATTTAAGCAGTCTTTTAATCCGTCCCTGAATTTTCTGCCCTTCCAGATTTCTTAATAAAGAAGGACTCTCCATAGGGTGAACCATAATCTGTAAATCACATATCCCATGCCTGCCCGCCTTGGTTTCGATATATATTTTTTCTATACGATAATAGGGCAAGTCTTCGACCTTTAGCTGCCCCAGTGTAACCTGTTCCATTTATCCGCCTGTCATATTGTCAACACTTGTGTTCTATTTTTTTCTTATCCACTATGCTACACAACCTGCAAATACAAAAGTACCTAATGTGAATAAGCATTTCAGCGTGTTGATGATCTCAATAACTTTCGTTTATATTATCTAGTCTCTATAAAATTTGCAAATATCTAAATTATATTTTTCTTTTTCCTTATGGATATATATTTCCCATTCCCCTCTTTTAAACGCAATACCATTTCCGCCTTTATCTTTAATTTGAATCCATCCTTTTTTACTTAAATTTTCAATATAAAACTCTCCCACTTGAGCACTATTTAACTCTGTACTATAATCGATTACCAATGAAATACAATATCTTTTTCTTATTATCTTTTTCTTTCCTATTTCACTTGCAAATTCAGGAACAGGCTATTCATCATATATTTCATATAAAGTTCTAGTATCTTCTTTGGTTTTATCACCATCAACAAAATAATCCACAGTGATATTATACAAAAACAATATCATTCCTAAGACTATAATATTAGAAACCTTATTTCTCATTACATATCATCCCCACATTATTATCAAACGCCCTTCATTGATCTGAACCCACGCGGCCTCAAATCTCCAGCGGCTAAGAGGTATACCATAGGGCTTGACGATGTACCGGTTTGCCCGTTAGGGCTCCCCATGAAACCAAATGGTACAGATTGTAAGCGGTACAGGGCCAAATATATTTGTCCGAAAAACAAAATATGCGGAAAGGCTCTGTATGTGCCTTACCCCCTGTACAAAATCCACTTATGGACGCGTCGTAAATATAAGCCGACGGATTTTCTAATTCACATATTAAATAAACTTTTAAAATCCGTTCCATTATTGTCCGTCGCTGAATCCCATATGTCCTTATATTATCAGCCAAATAAAACTTATTCCTGTGAACTTGTATATAACAACACAAATCATCGCCATAATAGCAACAATAAAAAACATCCTTTTAAAATCTCGCTCCACCTCTTTAGGTGGACATATTTCATTATTGTCTTTTTTACTTATCCATTTTGCTATTTTTTCAGCAAACAAAAAAGGGTATAACTTTAAAGGGAACAATCCTTCTATTGAATACCATCCAAAATAAAACATCCCAAAACATACTGTAACAATATATACTAATACATACCAAAAACCAAAGACTCTCACTTTATCTTTTAAAAACGCATCCATTTCAATCACCGATTTCATTAATAATATGTATGAAATTATTATATCATTATTTATAGTTCTTCAAATATATCATAATAATAATTTGTTTTTAGAGTCATTTTTCTTATAAAATCATCAATAGAGTCAGCTATTGGAGTATACCCTTTTCCCCATTCGTTAGGATCTACAACTGGGCTACGACCATCCTTATCCTTTCGCGTTAAATCCAAACAAAAATATATTTGATCTATGGTATAAAAGAAAGGGAACATTCGTTTTCTATCCCATTGTTCTATATTATCATCCTGCCAACCTTCATAATAGCCTTCTTTTATAATTATATCTGTAAGTTGTTCTGGATCGATAATCTCATTTAGTGCTTCTTTATCTTTGAAGCATAACATTCCCCAACCTATTTGTAGATAGAATTCTCTCAATTCTGGAGGAAACGCACACCCTAGTCTTTTTTCTTGCTTTACAATATCATCAATGCTTAAACTGTGAAAACTATGAACATATTCATCTTCATGTACTCTGTTACAATCATCGATGCATGAACACTCTTTCACCCATGAAAAATCAAACATTTAACTCTCTCCTCTTTCATGTTATATTCTTTCTTGAGCCACAATTTTCAATCTTATCATTTCAGCTTGAATTTATTCAACTTTTATTGACTCAATGGATTTTTCTATCATCTTCTGCCCGAGCTTGTCATCTTCGTATGCAAAGTATGAAATAGCCCAGAATTCACCTTCGCCACCGAAAAAGCCAAGGTTCAACAGTCTGGCTGGACGCTGGCTGCCATTCTCCTCATCCAGCAACTGCACATCCAGATAAGTCATTTTTAGTCCATTGACCGCCCTTGTTCCCCTGTCCTTCACCGTGACCTTAAGTCCTTCTGGATCAACAAAACTTACTTTGAGGAACCCTTCCATATCAAATACACGCCCCGGCCTCCAGCCGCTAACATGAACCATTTCTATAGATAAGAATCTATCATAATCATAATGGCTGTAAGAATCCTCTCTCCAGCCACTAACGCCTTCCTCAGTGTTATCTTTTTCCAATTCAAAGGGCAGTTCTACCTTCATCTTTTTCCCATCTGTTTGGGCGTACTCCACAGTACGCAACTCATATCCGTCTCCTGACTCTGCCTTTTTGCCTAGGAGATGACTTTCATCTGCATCTGAGTGTATGCCACAACCGGCCATCCCCATAATTCCAGTTATCAATAGTACAACAGATAATAACCTTCCCACACTCTCAAATTTACCTTTCAATGCTCCGTCCTCCCAACTGATTCATGCACGCAAAAAAGCACCATACCATGGTTAAATCCCCATGGCATGGTGCCCCCATCGGCAAATAAACATGTTGTTGCTTTATTCTCGACACAACATGTTAAATAATAAACCATCTCAATTAGAATTTCATTATAATTCTATTAGCTTTTTATTAAAAGCCACTGCTAAATCGATTAATCAACTTCTTTCCGAGCTTAATATACCCAGAATTCCCGCACTTCATACGGCCAGCCTAACCGGTTCATGCTCATCCATTTCCGTTTCCATCATTTGCTTGATGGTGCCGCCCAGCAAGTCTTTCAGGGCGTCTTGGATATCAGTAGCGCTCTCGATGTTGTACTCTTGGAACAACTGCTGGATGATGGCACGCTTGCCATCGGTCATTTCTACTTTGTGAATCTCTTTTTTCTGTCTTGCCATGATAAAAGGCCTCCTATGATTTGATTATAGTTTATCATAGAAGACCTTATGTTTTCGAGGAAAATTCATTTACAGAGATTTTTTCATACTCTCTAAATCCACATAAGTAGTCCCAAATGACAATTTAAATCTATAACAACTGCAAGGAAGATGATTATCCCCAAGGCAATGAACACATTCATCATTCTATTTTTCATATACTCTTTATCGTATTTATGAACTGAACCATATAATGTTAACCCTATAACATATGCCAAAACAAAGTTTAACAATCTAAGCGGATCAAACGCATACCAAGATGTATCTCCCCGCCTAAACACCATTGTAAAAACCTGTACTATATATGAAAACATAAATCCAAAACAGTAGCCTCTCCACTTTTTCTCTCCAAGCCAATTTACAGCTTTATTCCATGCATCTTCCATAAAATCATTAGCCTTCTCTCATAATAATATTAACCTACAAGCATCCGTTCCTATTATGCAAGATTCTTCTCCGTATCCCTTACTTTCTCCGTGAGCTCTGTATCCTTTATCCAAAAAGAGCAATTTCCTTTAATCTTTATTGTCAAATATTGAAATCAAACGCTTTAATAACTGAATCATTATACTCTCTTGCCAATAATATAACAGAGAAAAGGCCTCTAATCTACATCCACCCACAGATGATATTTCCCACAATGCATGCACTTAAACAAATAGCCGCGCACATCCCAATCCCGATGCAGGTATTTCCGCACAAAGTCAAGAGGATGCGAATCTTTACGCTGTGCATATTCCTGTAGCAACTCCTCTTGGCAGCCTAATTCATCTAGGTCATTGATATCATCCACATAGCGCAAAAACTGACAATAATCATCACAACAAGCCAGCCAGTACACATCCTGAATGGATATGTAGCCCGGCGTTCTATGAAAGAGCTCTTCTCTCTTTGCCGAATCGCTGACCCAATCTGCTGCAGCAATAAACTCCCCTTGAAATTTTACGGCTGCACTGCCATCACTTTTCCCCTCTAATAGAACTTTCTTAAAATATGATGTAAATGTTTTAACATCAAGTTCTTCAATATCATATAAAACATTCCATGAAGCAACATACTCAAACCAATGAGCTAACACACCTTCAAAATTTACTTCTTTAACCCCTTCTTCCGTATCAGGCTTCAGGTACATAGCAAAGGTTTCATTTTCCAAATCAGCACTATACCTCACCACCATACTGTCATGAACATTCATTTTCAACGCCCCCATTGTTCTGCAGGGATAAATTTCTGATGACAGACAGGACATTCAATGCTATTCAACATATAATAATACCTTTTTGCCTGCCCGTTATATCCTGCATACATCAACATAGTTCCCATTACAATAAACACTACACCGGCTTCTGATTCACTTATTTCCTCGAACTGTTTTAATGTATGCAGGCCTTTATCAACAAGTACTTTGTTAATCACGTCCAACAATTCTTGGATATTTGACTTATCCTCTTTTGGACTTAATTCCATCACATTACTAGCCGATCTGTTAGTTGCTGGCTGCTCACCAAGACAACAGATGCCGTCATCATTAACATACAGGACAATATCATGTAAATTAGGGCAACAACAATCCAATTCTATCTCACTTTCATAGGGAAACAAATTCCCATATAGTATAGAAGCGCCCCATTTTTGATTATAAAATGTCATGATTGCGGCTACCAGATAGTATTCATCTGTCAATTCAAAGGAATTTGCTAAATAATATTCCAGAATCTTATTTCTATACTTACTGTCTCTTTTAAACAACACATTAAATTATCCGGGATTTTATCCTCGATTTCATAGCTGTATGCGTAAATCATTGCAGACTCTACGAATAAATGTAGCTTATTTTCCTCTGAAACATCTTCGCTTAAGCGTAACATAAAGGGGAGGACCGCAAATGCCAGTTCCTTACATGCTCCTTCTTGGCATACAGCATCACTTAAAGCCAGCAAATCATTTACATCAAATTCATCTTCCAACCTTGTAACCCATTTTACGATATCCTCATCGAAAGAATATGAGTCCAAAGTTTCTATTAGTTTCCTATCTAAGTATTTCATATAACATCAAATAGGTATAATACAATCTATCAACACAACTATTATAGATTTACTCATTTCACAATATGTGATCTGATAATCATACCACCATCAGGATTAATATCGTACCCCACGCCTATAAAAGTAGATACTGTTAAAATGCCATCATGATAAAACATATTTTCATACGGCATTTTCCTATCATGAGGATATTTCTCCCTCAAATCCTCCACCTGCCAAATTATATTATTGTCAGCATCTAAACAAAACACGTTATCAACTGGCACTTGCATAGAAATCGGTTTTAATAAGATTATCTTATTCCCTTTATACTTTACAGTACTCCGTACATCGTAATTGCTAATTAAATGTTTATATTCATTATTCGCCATAATTGTTACCTGCATAATCATTTTGTTTTAGGATGCTTCATAACGTATTTATCATATAATTTCTCAACATCCCACATTTTACCTAGCAACGGATTATCCCAGTCACTATACGAATCCAAATATGCACGACCTCCACCACTTATATAAATTATCGAATCATCTTCCTTATGTTGTTTTATTATTTCATAGGCCTTTTTGTATCTCACATATATTAGATTAAGAATACCGCCTTCCAATTCTATAAATGAATACCTGTTTTCCATATCTTTTATAACGGCTTCAATTCCTTGGAGGATCATTTCACGCTTTTCTAGGTCTAGCACTGTCTATCCTCCCTTGACTGTCCCCATATTTGCAGGCCTTTTGAATCAAAAATCTGCTCAGGCGGATTAAGACGACTTATTTCTACCCAATCATTTACCTTTATGCTGTTTTTACCAGGTTTTATAACATCTATAACCTTAAACAAACAGGCATGATATTCTTCATACCCGCTTTCACCATCATCCAGCCCATTATCTGACTCATATATCGTATCCAGTTTACCATTCCATACAGCTCCATTTCGGTCATAAATAACCATTATCTCACCATTTGGGTACTTGTTTATCTGATATACCACAGAACAATCTTTTAAAACCTCATCTATCTTGTCGGCAAACACTTCTTTATCTTCATGGAGGATATCCGCTAATAAGGATATATTCCGGTCTCTTTCCCGCCAAGGAAGCCTGTTTATCACTTCCGGATATTTTATTCTATCCGCATCAGAGTTAAGTATCCTATAGAGCAGTATCTTACACCACTCTTTATTTCTCCACATTCTCTCTAGCCCCATAGCTGTCCAATACAGGCCATCATCTCCTCCTAGCTCCTCCACGGCATGGACGAGACCAAACATGACCTCTTCATCTTCCGTATCGTCATCAAAGCCTGAACATAAATTAAGTACATACTCTGCTCTTTGTGTGGAACAAATCTCCTCAATGGCTTTTTCAAACAACTCTACTTCATACTCATTTCTTAATTTGCATGTATTCTTTAATATTTCCTCGTTCTTTTCGATATTCATATTCAATTCCCTTTTTAGTAAAGTGGTCAATTTCTGTTTTTCCTCTCCTGCAGCATCTAAACATGGTATAAATATTACTCTCTTGTACTCGGGCCATTCCTCTGGTAAAATCTCACAAGAAATATCTCCTACGAACAGTCCTACAAGAAAATCAGTGAAGGAAAGATTGTATTCGTAATATACAGTTGATCTGCTTTCATATATAATCAGCTTCCACAAATTTGGATTATCATCTGTATTCTGCCAGTATAACTCATCACCATTATCTGTCAAACCAAATGGAAGGAGTCCATCTGCAGCAGGATAGAGCTCAAATGGATAATCTTCTGGTGACTCTTCATGTAAATATTGATAAGCCCACATGGACTTTTTCATATTAATAAAGAAATTTAAATTATCATTATCTGTCCACGGACTAAGAATCCAAAGAAAGTTATCTATCGCACCGATGCCATATGAATCAACGAACTCAATATAATCACTGGGGAATTTAACATTGTGTTGTCTTTGAACGTCAAGCCATTCTTCTCGGCTGTGCTTTTCAGCCACACGCCTGTTGATTATATACTTCTGTAATTTGCTCTCTTTTCTCATAATCCACAGCCCTATTTACCAGGTCTTTTTTAGTTCCATTTCAAACGACACCGCTTTATAAGGAGAATCCAAGGAGTTCCTTAGTTGTTCAAAGGCTGCCTCGCTGGCTCTCAGCCTTTCGGAGTTGCCTTCAAAGGTTTTCAGATAACGAAGATAGGCCATTCCCATGTTTTCCCAGCTGCTGGTACATTTCTGTATACGCTTACCTGCAGTAACCGAAACATTCAACGCTTCCCGCAAAGTCAGGTAGCCCGCTAAATATCCGATGGTTGCCAGTTCGATGGCCTTTGACATGTCCCAAACTGAGTTAGGAGACAAACTTCCCAAGCTCATAATCTGATCTATCAACTGAGGCCGTGAGCCTGCCTCATGCTTTTCCAACAGATAACGTCTCCCCTTTCTCTGCTTCTGTACATCATCTTTATGGCATTCCCATCCATTGACGACCCTGACTATAGCTTGTTCTGCCTCTATCCACCTTAGCAGCTTAGAATCCACATCCGCAAAAGTAAGACTATCCGGTGGCGGACAGATTTCCTGCTGTATTTGCACTTCCATAATTTCTACTCCATCAGCATTATGTTTTTAAATTTAATCAATCTTTACATATAAACTTAATCAAATTAGAATTCAATTCATCTGTATGCTCAATATTTTGAGGAAATTCTCCTTCATGAAATAGTGCATATACTACTTCCGCTAAACTATTAGGGGATTCATAATACTCACAACAATATTCAATATAAGTATCAGAATCCCACGAATTGCCCGTAAGACGATTCAATTCATCAACGATTTCTTTTGGTATTTCATCAAATTCATCTGCCACCATATTGACTAATTCTGTTACGCTAACAATAGCATTTATTACATCCCAATCATACATTAGAAACATCACTATCCTTCTTAAAATAATATACTCCATTCACTGCCACGATACATATCTTCCTTTTCTTTTATGGCCGGTTCATAGCCTGCTTTGATTAGGGCATCCATATCCTGGCCATACTGATAGATTCTGCCATGCGCTTTATAGTAATGGGCCAGTTCCAGCCAGCCGGGGAAGTATTTGGCGTATTTGGTTTCCGCCAGCAAGCTTTCTACCCGGTCGGCATTTTTCCCAGGATTCTGGGCCATAAATACTTGTGCCAGTAAGAGACGTGCCTCATTTTGCCAATCGTTTTCCTCGGATACTACCTTTCGCAAACAGGATATTGCTTTCGGTATATCCTGCCACGTTCCACCTTCGCTCCGGCAGCTGCATGCCATCACATACAAAGCCTCATAGTCCCCAAGGTCTGCACCTTTTTGGTAACAGGTCATGGCCTTTTCGCTGTCCATGGGAGTCCCCATCCCCTGACTATAACAGTTCCCCAGCTTTGCCCAAGCAGAAGCAGCTCCCATCTCAGCGGCTTTTTTCAAATACTGCACAGCCAACGGGCCATCTTCCAAGCAGCCCAGATAATAACAGGCATCTTTTACATCATCATGCGCTTCCGTTTTTATGGCCTGCAAAAACCACTGTTTGGCAGCATCCTTTTCTCTTTTTTCCTGATGATAACACCCCAAGCGAACCATAGCCTTTCCACAGTCCATATTAGCAGCCTGTTTAAGTGCCGTTACCATTTCTTCTATGTCATCACGATTTTTGCAAACTTCCGCGTTATCCAGATACCGTTGCCACTTTACGTACTGCACTGCCTGGTCATCATTCTGCCAATCCTCTGATGAAAGGTCTGTCTTCCCCTTATGCCACGACTGCAGGAGGCATAAAACCTGTTCACTTGACTCTTCCCTGCGCAAGGCAGCTTGGCCGTTCAACATAGCATGGAGTTCATAATTATCTTCTGTCTGCCGAACAGAGAGGTAATCCTTATCATGATATAGCTCTATGACTTTATAGGTGTCTTCCATTATTTCCAATGCTGTCTGGAATTCTTCTGTATCATAGCGGTCAAAGGTAATAACCAAGCCATTCTGCAGCCAAAGCTTTAACCTCCAGTCAGCATCCGAATCGTCGGGCTTTGACATCTCCTCCGGATTGCAATTCAACCTTATACCCTGAGTCCGGGCATGTTCCAGGAAAGGCTTCGCCAGCTGCTGCCGCTCTCTTTTCTCCAGTCTTTTGCCCGTCAGTATATCAATACCGCCCCGCAGATAAGCCATCCCCAAAAGATATGCTGCCAGGCCTTCTCCATTTCCATCGCCCTCAGTATATTCTTCCATTTCTACAACTGCTGTCTCTTTTTCATCGGCCCAATAATCCCAAAAATCAAATTCCTCCGTAGGGTAAAGGCCACGTCTTGCAAGAATCGCCAGCAAACCTACAGGACTGCCTTCTGACAGGCTCTTTTTCAAACAGTGTTCGGCTTCTGCTATATCCTTCTCGAAATTGCTGTTCTCCCCTACCCAAGGCGCTCCCAAATAGGTCAAGGACAGCAATGCCCATGCTTCTGCATCTCCGTCTTCCGCTGCCCTGCGCAGCATAGCCTGCCCCTTTTCACGGCTTTTAGCATCATTATGCTTCCAAATTAAATCTACAGCTTCCTGCACTATCGGCTGAAATTTATCGTCCATTCTTTCCCTTTCTTACCTTAACAATCACACTTGTTGAATAGTACATATTTCTTTATGAATTCATAAGTTTTATCATCTGCTTTTTTCATGGACTTATGAGAAACTGTCCCTAGAATGCTTGGACACTTTTTTGATTTATCCAATAAGTCCTTTGAAGATATTTGTAGGCCCAATATGTTTTTTATGAGCACCAATGTAGATAAACTGACTTTATTGTATAGTATAGCTGTGTAGGTTGTTGCAGTATCTTCGTATTCAGGAAGTATCTTAACTCTTCGGAGATGGCATATCCCCCATTAATATTATGCTTATTTTTTCGTACGTTTAGTTTTGTCATGTATTGTTCTAATGTCATATTTATATTAAGCTCACTTCCCCTCAATCAGATTCTGAATTATTCGAGCATCTATTCCTAGATTTTTTCTCTCCGATTGTCCATGATACTATGCAAAAATTAAGATTCTCTTAAAATGTATCACGCAATTGTATATATACCTATCCCAACTCAAATCCGTCGATTATTTACAAATCCTCGCCAGCAGCCAATGCGGCAATATAGATGCCACTATACGATGCACCGTGCTTACAGGATCCGGCGTACAGACGACCTTGCCAGCCTTTGCTTCCCTTAGGGATACTTTAGCAACATGCTTCACATTAGTTGCCCCGGGCATTTCCCTGAATGCATGGTGCCTATCCGTTTCCAGTGCTTTCTCTGTAAACTCTGTATCCCTTATCCAGAAGGGACACACTGCCGTTACCTTTATTCCAGAATCCTGAAGTTCAACACTTAGAGCCCGACTGTATGACAGCAAGAATGCCTTACTGGCAGCATAAACGGCCAGATTAGCAATCAGTATCTGCTTCTGCATCCATGAGTTCCTTACCCGGAGCACAGGCCGGGCAATCACAATATTTGCTGCCCTGTGCCTTGACTTCCTTGGCATGTTCAGCCATGCTGGCGGCTCCCTCCTTGCCAAACAGTTCTTCCCCCTTAGCCGATGTAAATAAGCCGATTACCTCGTCAATCGTACATAACCTGTAAGCAGATAAACACACAAACAGGGCTGATGCAGTGACAAAATCATGCATCAGCCCATTTCTTTTTGATTATAGTTTACCGTAATCGAAAGTCTCATGTGAACCATCAAAATGTTTACAGACTCCGGGCTCACCGCATAATTACTTCAGATGTATATATCGGGTAGACCGTCCTGTTCCTTCCCTGCCCAGATATCCTTCTTTAACCAGTTTACGGAGTGCCCCTTCCACAGAACTCAGGCTGAGGGACGGGCACAGTTCTCTTATATCCTGTTTTGAAAAACGTCCCAGCTTTTTCATGGATGCTCTCCGTACCATCTCCAAGGCAGGAAGCTTCGTCTCCACGAGGGAGAAACGATCCTCAAAGTCTCTATAGGCAGCAATAATAGTGCTCAAGAGATATTTTATAAAGGGAACAACATTTTCCTCCCCTTCATGCCAACCATGCTGCGACTGTCTCAATGCATCATAATAATCTTCTTTATGCTTGGCTATTTTTGCTTCCAACGATACATATTTCCCAACGTAAAAACCGCTGCGATATAACAGAAGCGTAGTCAGCAACCTGCTCATACGCCCATTGCCATCGTTAAAAGGGTATATGCAAAGAAAGTCATGAATGAAGATAGGGATGGCAATAAGCGGCTCTACCTCTGCATTACCGATTACGAGATTGTACTCTGCGCAGATTTTATCCAACGCCTCTGGCGTTTCAAATGGAGGCAGCGGGGTGAACAGTATTTCCGTATGCCCATCTAGATATGTAGCACTTATAAAATTTTGCACATTCTTGGTTCGTCCCCCCATGGAATTTCCCATATGACTGTACATGATTTTATGTAGCTGTAAGATGAAATTCTGCGTGATGGGGATGGCATCGAAACTCTCATGTATAATGTTCAGTACATCACGATAGCCGGCTATGTCCTGCTCATCACGGTTTCTCGGAGTTGTTTTATCTTCTACCAGCTGCCGGATGCGAGTGCTGGTAGTCACAATGCCCTCAATAGCATTAGATGCCTCCGTACTCTGAATCTTAGCTATCTCCACTAGTTTTTCTAAATCCTCCGGCCGCTGCTTCAGGTAAAGTTCCTGCTTCCCAGCCTCTTTGTAGATAGCAGCAATATAGCCAAGTATCTCGGAATCCCATGTCATTTCCTTTATTTTTTTATAATTAAACTGACGCATTCCCTTACACCTCCATGTTTTCCCTTATATTATATATACATTTAAGGGGAAAGTAAATCTTTAAGGGAATAATATGCAAAAATAGGGAACCACTTGCAATACTGCCAGCAGCTCCCCACTCATCACCGTTTTACCTTCACCCAGTAATTGATGCGCAAAATAGCACCTGTTCTTTTGCCTCAAGATATTCCTGAATATAGGTCTTTACGGCAGCCTCATCTGTGCAAAAATTCAATACGTTCCCTTAGGGAATCGCTAAAACCTTCCAAATCATCCAACGTTATGACCTTTTCATCCAACAGCACCATAATATTAGCAAACATTTGCGAACGGCTCATTTCTGTAACGCACACGCCGGATTTCTTCTTGTCGTTCCTTATGCGTTTTTCCAATTTCCAGAACTTGTCAAAGGCATCAGCAGCGCTGACCAAAATAGCTTCATAATCATTAATCAGCGTCTCCATGTATCTTTCCTGCCAAGTCGGCAGCATCTTGCGAAATAGTTTCCAATCCTTCTCTGTAATAATCTTCTCGGGCACAGCCTTCCCTCCTGCCACATTTATTCTTTATGCTCAAACCGATATTTCTGCCTGACTTTTGGGTATTTCTCATGATCCACTTCACTCATGAACATATCCAGCGGCCGGCAGTATACACCATAGGATCCATACAGCGCCTGATAAACGCAATAGATTTCCCTCGTCTCCGTATGAATAACCGGGCAGGCAATGATTTTGTACTCGTTATCCTTAAAATGATGCCAAATCTCTTCTGCCATCGGTATCGCCCTGCGATATTTGGCGCTCAGCAGCTCTCGCTGCTCCTGTACTTCCTTTGTTTCTTTCAATTTCTGGGTACTCCTTCAAATTCTCTTTTTAATCGCTTCCCATGTGTCCGTAGCAAAGAAGCAGCCGTCTGCTTCCTGCTCCATTTCCACGAACCGGCTATAGGGGATACTGAAGGACATCAGCTCTTTGCTGATAACCTTACGGGAAGATGGATCTGTCAATCCTATGTAGCATGTCTTCTCTCCTTTTTCTTCTGCCGCCAAGGGATACAGCACAGCCTGTCCACAGCCGGAAGCAAAGTTGACCTGTACATTATTCTGGCTAATCCTATCGTAATTGGCTAAGGTGGTCAGGCCGGACAACTGGTCTGCATTAACCAAAAAGATGATGCACTCCGGCTTTTCATCTTCCCCCACCATATCCAAGGGCTTGAATACAAGACAGGCAGGAGACTCTACTTTTGGGATGGTTTCCGTAAATATTTTGGCCAGCTCTGGCGTCTTCTTATAAAATTCGCTGTGCGGAATCTTATCATTTCCCGTAGACAGGAAGTATTCAATCCAGCCATGTTCATAGCCCTGGAATCCAAGGCCTGCACGTCCGCCCATACATACCGTTGTGTCTTTTGCTGCAGCTGCAATCTTCCCTTGGGAGGCTGCTTTTATAAGTGCCACGACACAGCCCCACTTGCCTTCCTTGAAAGCTATGGACTGCTCCGGCATACTATCTGCGCTAAGTACTGCAACAGGGTGATTCTTCAGGCAGATATGCTTTGCTATTTTGCTCTCCATTTTTTGCTCTCCTAATCGTCACAGCACCGTTTATGGTTACAGATTTTCTTCAGTGCACCATGATTATGCTCCTTATCCTGGGATTCCTCATCCAATATTTCACAGCATAGCTCAACGCATTCATCGCAAATATATACGCCCGGCAATGAGCTTTTTTACCTCATGCTGGGTTTTATTGCAAAACGAACACTTCAGTGGCTCCTTAAATACGTCATCATAAACTTCTTCCCACTTGTCCAGCAGTTTATTTAATTCTCCATCATCTTTGCCTTCTGTCTGTTGAATTTTCGCCAGTACCTTAATGACTTTCTTCCAGTCAACATTTTTCATAGCCTTGCCCCTAAGTTATAGCCATCTTTATGGAATTGTATCATGCACCAACAGCAAAATCAAGCTGACTACCACATCGACAGCTGACTGCATTAGAGATTAATATTTAACGCTGGATTTGAATGCCAGGCTTTCGCTTGCAGCAATGTCAATTACTTCGCCGGTCTGCGGATTACGCCCCTTGCGAGCAGCACGCTGGTTTTTCTTAAAGGTACCAAAACCGATAAGACGAATTTCTGCATCATTCTTTACTTCTTCCGTAACGGTGCTGATAAGATTTTGATAAACTCAATCCAGCCAGACAGTCTGCTTCCCCATACGCTCTCCATAAGCCACAAACAGATCCCTGAAGGACTCTATATCCTGGCTCATGCCCACAGGCCCCAGATGAATGATGGGCTTGCCATAGGATTTGCCCCCAGAATAGGTCATCATTCCCTGCACCATCATAAAGGTCAGCATCTCCCGAATCGCATTTTCCCCACCACCATGGACATACTGCTCCGTTGCAAAAGCTCCGCCGAGCTTGTTTGACAATTCAAGTCTGGACATTTTCTCCTCAAGCCAGATTTTCATTTTAGCAGTAACAGAAGCCATATAAGTTGGTGAGCCAAGAATAATCAAATCTGCACCTTCTATGTATTCAAGGTCTGCTTCGTCAATATTGAAACAGGCAGGCTGTAATCCAGCCTTCTGTACTCCTTCAGCAATAAAGGCAGCTGCTCTTTCCGTATTATGAGTTCGAGAATCATAGATAATGGCCGCCATAAGTGGCACACCATCACACCGTTCCATCATTATCGATGAGCCACCGGCAATGGTATCAAGATGCATCGGCCACACTCCTGAAGTATGGCACTTATCGACTGAGCAATGACACAGATTGAATGATTCAACCCCGAGCTTCCTAAGTTCCTTAAAGGTTTTGCTCACACGTTCATCACTGGCACCCACAAGATGAATACCTCCCACAACGCGAAGAACCGTCATTCCTGTCCGCTTTTTTACTGCCGATACCATATTTACAATACCCCGGTGCGAACAGCCTACTACCATGGCAAGTCCATTCCCCTCTTTTAGCAGCAGACAGATTTCATCATCAAAGGAATCAGGCGCTTTATCTTTCCCCCGCACGAATTTTTCCGGGATAGTTTCAAAATCATTTTGCATTTCAAAGCCAGTAAACAAAGATGCATAATTGTCCAGTTTTATCATATCCCGGCATTCCCGTTGCTCTATTCTCCAATCTACCAAATCAGCATCTGTAAATCCACAGCCTTTATACACATATTCATCCTTCTCACAATCATGGGAATATTTTTCCTGCCAGAAATCAGGGCCGGTATAAAGTACCTTTGGTTTTACACGCTTCACTAAAGATGGAAAGCCGCCAGCATGGTCATAATGCGAATGGCTTAGTGCTACAAAATCCACCAACGACAAATCCACACCCATTTTCTCAGCATTATCCCATGCTGCCCCGGTATGTCCGCAATCAAAAATGAATTTACTCTCCGGGGTTTCGACATAAAAGGAAAGACCATGTTCTCCGTCCAAATCCCATGATCCCATTCTTACCAAATCATTAATCAGTACTCGAAGATTATATTGAGATTCATATGCCATAGAAAACTACCTCCGTGAAAAAACACTATATGCTGTATTCGCCCTAGGAAATCCTTTCTGCGTATGTCCAGACAATACCACAGTCTTTAAGCAGACTGTTTTCCGTAAACTCCTGATAGTTAACCCTCCACTCGCCACCAAACTTTGCATGAATATCGGCCAGAATACCAGCATTTGTCTTAATTATCCAGTCTTCCCGCCAGGAAGCGACTCGTGCAACCGGCCATGTATTTCCATGCCCGCCATGAAGGATTACAGTTACTAAATCCTTCATCATTGCATCTTCCGCGAATTCCATGCTATATGTTCCAGCGTAATAATCATCCCCCATGCATACGCTTTCTCTGGAAAAATCTATATGTATCATCTATTCACTTCACCGTCCAAAATCAATTTTCATTCAAGCTGTTATGACATTGTGCCGGTCTGACGCTTTATCCTTAGCAAAAAGCAATCTTATACAAAGCAATAAATATATCTTAGCATCCACTAAGTCCAATAGTTCTGCAACGACAGCCGCGCCTAACATCATTTCTACAGTCAGACTTTTCATTTGCGTTTTATTTCCACGCTGAATTATCGCAGCAAACATAATACCTTTCAGTACTATTAAAAATGGAAAGATCATCAAGAATAATTCTGCATTACCAATTTTCAATGCACTAAGCAAACATATAAAAAACGGCAGCACTCTAAAAATAAAACTTTGCCTATCAAGTTTATTATCCAAACATAACAAAGGCCAATGTCTCCGGTTTCCCAAACTAATTAAGATAACAATAGCAACAATCTCTATTGCTGTTATTAAAAACTCAACAACATCCTGTATATCCATTGTTTTCATTCCAATCACTTCTCATATTCAAATACACCAAGATAACTTAATCCAGAAGGGCTTTCACATACAGGCCCTGTATATTCATAGTCATAGAAAAGGACAAAGCAGTTATACGTTTTGTTTCTATCTTGAAATTTTCCTACTTCATCTTTCAAACTATCGTAATATGAGCATCCTTCCAAGAGCTCAACAGGAGATAACTTCTCTCTTTTCCAGTACACCTCTATAAAATCTTCATCAATGTCATCTTGATCAATCTGAAAATCCTTGGCAAACGCGCATACATAATTATCATCATCATCAAATTCTATTCTTGTATAAGCATAAAAAGAATCCTCATCTTCTACATTCCCAGCCCATATCGACACAAAAGACTTCTCCATAAACTGCCTCCTTATTCATACATTAGCACCGCTTGTATAACTTTGTAAAGAATCCATCAAGCGTATAACCCAATATTTCTTTATCACTCTCATCTATTGACATATTATTTCTCCTCTAATTATACGACAGCATTCTCAAAATTAGTATAATCTTTATGCTTGGATAGTTTTTTCTTTATTACCCGGCAGAAAATATAAGCCAACATATATTATCCATAAGACCATTTCATATAGTGGAGGAACAACCAATAACAACAGCACTGTGATTGCTTGGATTAATTCTCCATGCTTAAGTACTAAGGTTCGCCTGGATATTGTAGCCAGCATCAATGCTATATAGATAATTAGAAATGGCGATACTCCCCAAACGACACTATACATTAAATTATAGAATTTATGGAGTTAGAATATAAATAGTACAAGTCAAAATGAGAAATCCTAAATGAGCCCATAACATGGTACAATGTACGTACCTAATCTTGAGGAGGATTT
>NZ_FRBC01000032.1 GCF_900142515.1 Pseudoselenomonas ruminantium
AGCTTGTCAAGATAGACAAATGGTATCCCAGCAGCCAGTTGTGCCATGTTTGCGGCTACCAAAATAATGAAACCAGAGACTTATCAGTGCGGGAGTGGGATTGCCCTAAGTGTGGTAGTCACCATAACCGTGACAAGAACGCCGCAATAAACATTCGAGAAGAAGCTAGGCGGATATCTGCCTGACGTAACTCATAAAATACCGTGGGTCGCACGGGAATCTACGCCTGTGGAGAGAGTATAAGTCGCCGCAACTCTTCGGAGTATGCAGTGCTGTTCTCGTTGAAGCAGGAAGCTCCCGCCTCTATAGGCGGGGGTACGTTCACACGAAATCAAGTTATATTATAGCGTGTAGGGGATTAGGGAGCAATGAAATATCAGCATGAAGCATTGCTGGCAATAATGACAGGTGCTACAATAAGCTGGATGCTTGTGATATTTTGCTTATAGGAAGGAAGCGTATTCGGTTGGATTTTTCATTGGCCCATTTGGTCATTATGGCCATGACAATAGGTTTTGTTTTGGCAGGAGGTCTGTATGCAGCCAGGTCGGTACATTCGGCAGAGGGCTTCAGCCTTGGCGGCAGGTCAGCAGGTATTCCCATGATTGCCGGCAGCATTGCTGGAACCTGTATTGGTGGCGGAGCAACCATAGGGACAGCACAGTTGGCTAGTTCTGTTGGGCTGTCTGCAGTATGGTTTACCATCGGTGTGGGATCATCTCTGCTGATCATGGGGCTTATTTATGCCCGGCCCCTTAGATACACAGGGTTGGAAACCATTTCGCAGTATCTGGTGGAAAATTATGGCAAGGGGGCGGGGCGGTTCACGAGTTTTGCAACGTCCTTGGGAATACTGTTTAGTGCCGTGGCCAGTACCTTGCCAGGGATAGGCATCCTGGCAGCGTTGACCGGCTGTTCCTACTGGTTGTCGGCGGGAATATTGCTGCTTCTGATTGTTCTCTATGCATTTTTTGGCGGCATGAAAACAGCTTCTGTGGGAGGTATCCTGAAGATGCTGATTCTCTTTGTCACGTTATTTGCTCTGGGTTATGCTGCCTGGCAGGGAATTATGGAAACACCATCCATACTGGAAGATAAGCCTGCAGGATTTTTCAGCATTTGGGGAATCAGTACGGGGGCCATACTGAATAATCTGGCCTCCGTAATTGTGGGCATGATCTGCACGCAAACATATATACAGGCAATTTTCTCTGCGGCAACTCCCAGAACAGCTGCTGTGGGTCTTATCCTGGCTGCAATGGCAGCAATTCCTATTGGCGTGCCTTGCGCTATGATGGGAATCTATATGCAGGCTGCTCATCCGGAACTGCCTGCCATGCTGGCCTTGCCGGCCTATCTGCTCCATCATGCGTCTCCATTAGTGGGAGGTATGGCGCTGGGCGGTATTGTCCTGGGGGTTATCGGTTCGATTGCTGGCTTATCATTGGGCGTAGGTACGATGGTGGCAAGGGATATATTGGAACCGCTGCTGCAGGTGAGGTCGGATAAGAATAAGCTTACGCTGATGAGGCTGTCTGTAGTAGGCGCAATCCTTGCTGCTATAGTCATTGCCATGGCCAATAGGGATTCTCAGATTTTGTTTTGGAATTATTTATCCATGGCACTTAGAGGCTGTGGCATCTTTATTCCTCTGACGTTGGCTATCTTCAAGCCAAAAGCGCTGTCACCTGAATGGGCACTGGCGTCTATGATTCTTTCGTTAGGGGCTGCGATAGGGGCAGGGCTGCTTCATACGGAGGTATCGCCGATTTTTGTAGGCCTGGGCGTAAGTCTGCTGGTGGTTTTGCTTGGGCTGGCCAGCAGGTATATAAGAGATCACCGTTCATTGTGGCGGGTACAGGAGAAATCTTGATTTTACCGATATCGCATGGTACAATCTTACAAAGAGGACTATAAATAGGGGCAGCGTCTTATAGGCGTTGCCTTTCGTGCATTGTGAGGAATCAAGTTGAAGGTATTAAATTTTTTTGGTGGCGCAGGAATTGGCAAGAGCACTATTGCGGCAGATGTATTTTCAAAGCTTAAACGCAAGGGGTATAAGACAGAACTGGTAGGCGAATATGCCAAGTGGCTATGGTATCAGAATGCCACAGAAATAGTGGAAGATCAGTTGTATCTTTTTGCAGAGCAGGCACATAGGACAAAGACTTTGGCAAAATACGGCGTAGAGTATGCGGTCTGTGATTCGCCGTTGCCCCTGAATATCATTTACAACAGAGAGCCAAGCGAAGCTTTTGATGCCCTGGTTATGCAGGAGTTCAACCGCTATGAGAATCATAATTATCTGTTGCGGCGCAATGATGAGTTCATAAGCATTGACGGCCGTAAGGAAACGAATCTGGCGCAGGCTAAGGAAAAAGATGAGCAGATAGTGGCTGTTCTGGAGAAATGGAAGATTCCCTATACGGTGATATCTCCATGGGAAACCGATAAAGTTGCTTTGGATTTGAAGGTGCGGTAATGGAGATTGAGCGTCAATTCTTAGTGGCCAAATTACCGGTTTTGTTGGATGATTATGAGGAATTACAGCAAGGATATGTGGCCCTGGAGCCGGAAATCCGCATACGAAAAATAGGAAACGGTCATTTTGTGCTGACGGTCAAGCGAGGAGCCGGCCTGATCCGGGAAGAATGGGAAACCGATATTTCCCGGCAGGAGTATGAAAATTTGGCGGCAAGGCTTCAGCCAGGAACCAAAATGATTGAAAAGCGTCGATACCATATAAAGCTGGAAGACGGATCCATCGCAGAACTGCATGTGCATGACGGTCATTTAGCAGGTTTTAACTATGTAGAGGTTGAATTTCCCACGGTAGAAGATGCCAAATCTTTTGTGCCACCAGACTGGTTCGGCAGAGAGGTGACAGATGATGTCGGATTTTCTTATGGAATCCTGGCTAGAGCGGATGGCATGGAACTGGTATGTCATAGGTGGAGAAGAGAAAAAGCGTGAGACAAATATCCAGGAAAAGACTGATTGATAATGATAACTATATGGCCAAGCTGGAAACACTGATCATGACAGCAATGAAAGGACAACTGGAGTAACCGTTATGGAAGAGACAAAAGAAGTGCAGAAGCAGCGAGAACTGTTAAATGCGAAATATCACAGGGCAATACCGAGCGCGGATGAAGTATGGCATCATTTTAAGGAGAATGAATACAAGATTATAGCTTGTCCGGTCATTCATACGGAGACGCGGGAAATCTATTGTGTTTACCAGGCTTTATATGGCTCTTATGGTGTATACTGCCGTCCGCTGGATATGTTCATGAGCGAAGTGGATCATCAGAAATATCCGCAAACCAGGCAAAAATATCGTTTTGAATATATATATTCAGAGTGAAAATCATAGATACAGAGGCAGATATTGCTTGTTGAAAAGAAGGCGGCAGAAGTTACACCTGCCGCTTTTTACGTACGAACGAAAATTTGCATGATTTTGCTGTATGATGGCAATAAAATAAAAAGAGATGAGGCTGTTGCATATGGAACTGGCAGATGCAATTTTGCAGATATATGGTGAAGAAGTATATATAGCGGAAAGAACAGAAATTTCTGGTGGAGATATAAATGATGCTTATCATCTTCGTCTGAGTAATGGGGAAAATCTGTTTATAAAGATAAATGCCTATGCAGAAGAAGATTTCTTTGAGGCTGAAAAGACAGGACTGGAGGCTTTGTGTAAGGCTGGAGCTGTTACGCCATCGGTTATTGCCTATGGAAAAACGAAGGGTAACCTGTCTTATTTGCTGTTGGATTATGTGAGAAGTTCCCGTCCGAAAAAAACGTATTGGGAAGATTTAGGCTATATGCTGGCGCAGGTACATCGTGCTCCAGTGGAGAAAATGACAGATATAGATGATGATAGCAGATTTGGTTTTAAGGTGGATAACTACATAGGGCAGACAAGACAGAAAAATATCAGGACAGACAGTTGGATTGACTTCTTCAGAACGTCAAGACTGGCTGCACAAATGAAATTAGCTGATGGGTATTTTGAAAAAGATGACAGGCAAATGTGTCGGGATCTGCTGGATAATCTGGATAAATACCTTGCGGAACCAGAATTTCCATCCCTTGTCCATGGCGATTTATGGAGTGGAAACGTAATGCCAGATCAAAACGGCAGGCCGATGCTTATCGATCCAGCTGTTTACATAGGCCATCATGAGGTAGATCTTGCTATGACGGAATTGTTTGGCGGGTTCTCGCCAGAGTTTTATGATGCCTATCATGAGATAATTCCCAAAGAGTCGGGATATGCTGGCCGGCGGGATTTATACAATCTGTATCATTTACTGAACCATTTGAATCTATTTGGCCGATCATACCTTGCGGCAGTAAGAAGAATATTGAAACGTTATTCGCAGAAGTGAAAAAACAAAATGTATCATTCAACAAATGTGCTTGCTAAGGAAGTCGTATGATTCGTATAAGACTATCAAAGTATAATCCATTATCTAGAGATAAAAATGGTGCTTTGGGGGAATGATCTGGAAATCATAGAAAATGAAATTATTTGGTACAAGGAAGTTCACGCCTTGGCTTTTGTTTGGAAGCAGGAAATGATGGCAAACATGGCGAAGTAATCTAAGGAAAATAATAGAACCAGATGAGGAGGACGAAATGCTCAAAAGTAAAAAAATCCTTATGGCCATGGTCACTGCGTGTATGCTGACACCAATCATGCCGACATATTTGCCGGTATTGGGCACAAACCATGTTTGGGCGGCGGAGGACGGACAGGCAAGTGGCATAGATTATCTTGTCTTGGTGAATAAGATGCACAAACTTCCCGCTGATTATGAAGCCAAGGTACCTTTGGTAACGGCGAAGAATTCCATGGGGCGCGAATTCCAGGTTGAGCGCGACACATATGCCCATTTTGTCCAGTTGCGTGAGGCTCTGTTGAAGCAGGGCATTCAGATTGAGATGGATTCCATTTATCGGAGCGTAGCCCGGCAGCAGGAGATCGTGAAGGAATTTACCGAAAAATATGGAGAGGATTATGTTAAAAAGTATGTGGCTGTCCCCGGTTATTCTGAGCATCATACCGGGCTGGCGGTGGATATTTGTCTGGTAGTGGATGGTAAGGTTATCGATGATAACGACGAGATGATAGCCCAAAAAGATATCTTTGCCAGGATACACCCTTTGTTGGCTGATTATGGATTCATACTGCGTTATCCACAGGGGCAGGAAAACATTACCGGTTACAGTTACGAACCATGGCATTTCCGTTATGTAGGGAAAGATGTAGCCAAGGAAATCTGCCGCAGGGGAGTGACGTTTGAGGAATATATAGTTGCCAGGAAAGGATAAGATGAAAAGGAGTGTTGGGAAATGTATCGGACCAAGAAAATCGTTGCTTCAATCCTTGCGGGCCTGCTGATTGGCAGCACCGGATATGCAGCAACTGCTGACAGGGAAAACCTTTCGCAGGTGGCCTTGCTGCAATCTCTGGCGCAGGGATATTTTGGCGGAACAGTCACAGTAAAAGACCTGCGTGCTCTGGGCGATATTGGTATCGGCACTTTTGAAGGGCTGAACGGGGAGATGATCGTGCTGGATGGCACGGTCTATCAGGCGCTAGGCGATGGCAGAGTGGTTGTGGCTGATGATAAGGAAATCATTCCGTTTGCCAATGTGACTTTTTTTGATAAGGATGTCGCCATAAAATTATCCAATATCGCGGATAAGGCCGCTTTTGAGAACGTGCTGAACCAGGCCGTGAAGAAGCATGGGGAAAACAGTTTTTATGTCGTGAAGCTGCATACGGAATTCCCCTACATCCTGTATCGCAGTGAATACGGGAGCCAGAAACCATATCCCACGCTGGTTGAGGCCTTGAAGGACAAGCAGACGGAGTTCACGAAGAAGAATATCAAAGGAACTTTGGTGGGGCTTTACTGCCCAAACTATATGGGGGAACTGAATTCGAAAGGCTGGCACTTCCATTTCATTTCCGATGACCGGAAGCACGGCGGGCATATTCTGGAACTGGCCGTGAAAAATGGAAAAGTGCAGCTTGACCAGACGGACAAGTTTTCCCTGATCCTGCATGATGACAAGGATTTCCACAAAATGAACCTTGCCAAAGATATGTCCGAGGACATTCGCAGTGCAGAGCAGGATTCCCATGCGAAATAGAATGAAGGGACATTGATTCATATCACATAAAAAGGGCTGTCTTGTTGCAGTCCTTTTTCGTTTGTGGGGTTACTTTAAGAGAGTAAAATCAGGTAACTGAGGAATGAGCAGGAATTGGATTTATTTTTGTAGAATTAAAATTTGATATAGGGATACAATGGCTTCTCTTTTTTGGCTGGAGGGGAATGAAGAAATGGAAAAATCTTTTTTGATTCCGATATCGCGCCGAGATTTTATGAAAATGGCAGGCATGGCCACCGTGGGGGCTTTGGCAGAGGGCACTATTGGCGGGGCAGTTACCGTGGAGGCCTCCCGCAAGTCTGGCAGTACTATGACCTATGCCGGCAAGGAGATTCCCGTGTTGTTCGCCGTGGATGTGTGCGTGACGGGCGGAGGCCCTTCGGGAACTGCGGCGGCTATCATGGCGGCTCGTAACGGAGCAAGGACCGTGCTGATTGAGCGGGGCGTGGCTCTGGGCGGTCTGGCGGTATTGGGATGTGTCTATCCTTTCATGGATACTCATGCACCGGACAGCGACACGCCATATGTGGCGGAAGTCAAGGAACGCCTGCGCAAGCATGGCATTGAGCCATTTGACGGCGTGACGCAGCAGACCTGGCACAATCCAGAGACACTGACGTTCATTTATGATGAGATGTGTGCTGAAGCTGGTGTGGATGTTCTTTTTCAGACGGTAGTGATGGATACGGTGGTGGAGGGACGCAAGCTTACGGCCTGCATTGTCCAGACCATTGCTGGCCTGGCGGCCATTCAGGCCAGGATCTTTATTGACTGTACAGGGGATGCCTATCTTTCCCGCTCCGCAGGTGTTCCTTTCGAGCGGGGGTATGAAAAGACTGGTAACAACCAGCCCCTTTCTTTCCGTTTTGAAATGGGCGGTATTGATATCGACCGACTCTATCAGCATGTGGCAGTGGAGTTGAAAGAAGATTGGTGCAAGTCCAAGCCACCCTATTTTGAGATAGCTGAGGCCATGCACCGCAAACAGCGCTATAAACTGGAGGAATTGATGGACAAGGGAGTGGCGTCTGGAGAGATCACCCAGGAAGAGGCGGAGTACATGCAAGCCTATACCATTATCGGCAAGAATGGGGTCATGAGCATGAATTGTCCAGAGATTCCCGTGAAATTCTCGGCTACGGACCCCATTTCTTATAGCAAAGCCGTAGCCTACGGACGACGGATGATGCACAATATTGCCGCTTATCTCATCCGTCACCTGCCTGGCTTTGAGAAGGCATTCATCAGCCGCGAGGCAGCTATGCTGGGAGCCAGGGAGTCTTGGCGTATCCGCGGGAAGCATTATCTGGTGGAAGATGATTATCATAACCAGAGCCGTTTCCCTGATGCCGTATGCCGTACTGCCTGGTTTATCGATGCCCACGGGGAAAAGGTTTCGGAGAAACTTCCCAAGGGAGGCTTCTATGAGATTCCCTATGGCTCCTTGGTGACGGAAGAAATCGAAAACCTCATCGTGGCAGGGCGCTGCATCAGTGCCAGTTTTATCCTGCAAGCCTCCATGCGTATCCAGCCCACTTGTATGAGCATCGGTGAAGCGGCAGGGATTGCCGCAGCATGGGGAATCAAAAAGCATATTGCTGTCAATGAAATCGTCTGGGATAAAATTCCTGCTGAAAAACGCAGCTATGTCAGCAAGCTGCAAGGGAAATCATGAGTCAGAACAAGTTAGGGGATATAAGGTTATGTTAAAAATCGATTCGTGCAGAATGTCAGTTTGTGTCTTATGTATGGTATTCCTGTTATTACTGGCAGGAGCAGGATATTGGATTGGCAGTGGGTTTGTGGACTACGCCTTGCTTCGGAGTGATCAGGAAGATCCTACCGCGATACCGGAAGCGGCGGTGGAAATTGTGGAGCGGGGATTGGATTCTCCGGACAAACCTTATGCTGAAAATGAACAATGGACAATCATGTCTCAGGATGGCATAAAACTGGTGGCAACGCATTTTTCTCCAGAGAAACCCAGCAAGCGTTGGGTTATCTTGGTACATGGATACGGGCGCAATCAGAGTTTTGTCTGGGATTATGCTGCTGAGTACATAAGGCAAGGCTATCATGTCCTTACACCAGATTTGCGTGCTGCCGGACTGAGTGAGGGAAAATACCTTACCATGGGGGTAAAGGAAAGTGATGATATTACCCTTTGGGCAAAGGAAATCGCCCGGAAGGACGAAAATGCGCAGATCGTGTTGCATGGGATATCCATGGGAGCAGCCACGGTAATGATGACTACGGCAAAGCATCCGCAAAACGTAGTAGCTGCTGTTGAAGATTGTGGCTATACCAGTGCTTACGATATGTTTACGGTGCAGCTTGACAAATTATTTGGGCTGCCGGAATTTCCTGTGATGAACTGTGTGGATATTGTCAGCCGCGCGAAAACAGGAGCCGCAATTTCGAATGCAGCACCCTTGCGCAGTGTTGTTCATACTGAAGTACCTATGCTGTTTATCCATGGTGACGCCGATAAATTGGTGCCCTTTGACATGATGGAAAAGCTATATGCAGCGTCGGCAGCCCCTGTTAAAGAGAAATTCATTGTGGCAGGAGCAGGTCATGCTGATGCTAAAAATACTGATCCACAGGAATACTTTCAGCGGGTATTTGCCTTTCTGGAAAACCATATGACGTCATAAGGGCAAAATGAAGCAGGAATCTTCGCTGGAAAGCCCCGGAGCCGCTGCCTGAATCTGATGGGGTATTTGAGGCAGGATATTTAGGTGCATCAGCAATCCAAGTCGATTATGAGGGCTCGTTCCTGAAACATCACAGACAGAGTGAGGATTGCCTGACGTTGAATATTTGTATCCCCGCTAAGAAGAGGGATGTGCAGAAAAAGCCGGTCATGGAAAATGAGACAGTCACTCCATAGCAAAAAGGATAAATGTATTTTTGAATAATACATCATGAAACAAAAAGCTTTGGAAAGTGAAAAAATATTTCCAGGGCTTTTTTTTTGTTTACGATTATGCTATAATGAGTGACATAATTTCACAAACTAAAGGATTAAAGATAAAAAGTACAGTGAGGAGGAGAGACAAGTGGTTAATCCTAAACTGCGTGATGCGCAGAACGACATGCTCTTTAAAGCCATTTTATCCTTGGAGACTTTGGAGGAATGCTATCAGTTCTTTGAGGATATCTGCACGGTCAGTGAACTGAAGGCGCTGTCCCAGCGGCTGGAAGTGGCCCGGATGCTGCAAGGGGGGCATATCTATGATGATATCGTGGCCCGTACCGGTGCCAGCACCGCTACCATCAGTCGGGTAAAGCGCTGCCTGAACTACGGGGCGGATGGCTATAAGATCGTGTTGGACAGGATACCGGCAGACAAGGCTGACTGATTGTATCATTTTGGAGAATAGTTGAGGGGAGTAGTGTTCATGGAAAAAGATTGCAGTTTACTGAAAATCCCTTATGGAACAAGGGACTTCCTGCCCGCAGAGGCAGCAGGGAAACGGGTGGTGGAAACCCGTCTGGCAGAGCTCTTCGCCCAGTGGGGATATGAAGAAGTGGTCACCCCGTCCATCGAGTATCTGGATACGCTTGGGTTGGGCGGCGGCAAGAATATCGGCGACCATCTGTTCAAGCTTTTTGACAAGTCAAATCAGACATTGGCTCTGCGCCATGAAATGACTACGCCCATTGCCCGGCTGGTCAGCACCCGTCTGCAGGACAGCCCGCTTCCATTGAAGCTCTCCTATGTCAGCAGCGTATTCCGCTATGAACAGGCACAGGCGGGACGCCAGTGTGAATTCTATCAGGCAGGGGTGGAGCTCATGGGCCCGGGCAGCCCTGCCACCGATGCGGAAGTAGTGGCTCTGGCCGTTACGGGACTCTTGCGTTCCGGTCTTACGGAATTCACTGTGTGCCTTGGGCAGGTGGAATTCCTCACAGGCATCCTCAATCAATATCGCCTCGCTCAGCAGGCACAGGATGAACTGAAGGCAGCTATGGAACGTCGTAATCTGGTGGAGCTCAATCAACTGGTGGACGCCCTGAATCTGCCAGAAAATGCCAAGCGTGTCCTGAAGAAACTGCCGCTGCTGAATGGCGGGGAAGAACTGCTGAAAGAAGCCTATGATTTGGCGCTCAACGAGCAGAGCCGTCGGGCTTTGGACAATCTGGCAGAAATCTACCGCCTGCTCAAGGCTTATAAAGTGGAAAAATACGTGCGTTTTGACCTGGGCATCATCCGGGATTTCAGCTATTATACGGGCATGGTCTTTGAAGTCTATGCGCCGGGGCTGGGCTATCCTCTCTGTGGTGGCGGCCGCTATGACCATCTGTTGGCAGATTTTGGCACGGCTTGTCCGGCTACGGGCTTTGCTTTGGGCATTGAGCGCATCTTGCTGGCCATTGAGCGGCAGAAACTGCCCATGCATAGCCTGCCCCGTGATGTATATGTGGGTTATGCAGCTGGCAAGGAAACCGCAGCGATTGAGCGGGCGGCAGCTTTGCGTGCGCAGGGCAAATCTGTGGAACTGGCAGTCAGCAGCCAGACGGAAAAGGCCGCGCAGGAAAGCCAGCAGCAGAAAAATTATGCGGCTTTAGAGTATATCTCATGATACAGCGGATAAAGCAATTTTATCTGGCCATCACGGCCCGGATAACATCCGACGATCGGAAGTGGGTGCAGGAGAGCTTGACGGATAAGGCGCAGCAGCTATTTTACGCCATGCACCCAGCTGACCAGTATCATGCCATGAATGTGGCGCGTACGGCGCTGGATTTATGGGAAAAGCAGCCAGCGGGAGACAGGAACCTGCTCCTGCGGTCAGCCCTGCTCCATGATGTGGGCAAGATGCGGGGAGATATGGATGTTTTCGGCAAGGTCTGGGCGGTGCTGTTGAAGCATTTTCTCCCTGGATTGGCCTTGAAACTAGCGTTGAATGGTACAGGTTATCTGGGTCATATCATGTATATTTCCTATAATCATGCACAGATTGGCGCAGAAAAGTTGCAGCATATCGGCATGGTGCAGGAAGCGGAAATCATTCGCTATCATCATGCCCAGCCAAAGGAAAATGAACCGCCGGAACTGAAGCTGTTGCGGGCGGCGGACGAATTGAACTGAAATTTGACAATTGACCGGTCAGATCTGATTGGTCAATGAAATGATAGAATTGGAGGCTCGTGTATGAAGTCTGAAATGGAGTATCTTACGATTGCCCTGCCCAAGGGGAAGCTCTTTGGCCTGTCGGCAGACCTCTTGGCCAAGATCGGCTATACCGCCGAAGGCCTGTCTGATAAATCCCGGAAACTCATCATCACCAATGAGGAAAAGAAAATCAAATTCATCGTGTCCAAGACCGCTGATGTACCGACTTATGTGGAATATGGGGCGGCAGATATCGGCGTCATCGGCAAGGATGTATTGCTGGAAGCGGAAAAAGATGTCTATGAACTCCTAGATATGGGCTTTGGCCGCTGTCATCTGATGATGGCGGTGCCCAAGGCTGAGAAGCGGCCCAGACTCATGGATTACAACCATACCCGAGTGGCCACGAAATTCCCTCATCTGGCGGAAAAGTTCTTCCGTCAGCAGGGCATGCAGATGGAGTACATCAAGCTTAATGGCTCCATCGAGCTTGGGCCTATCGTGGGCCTTTCCGAGAGCATCGTGGACATTGTGGAGACCGGCACCACCTTGCGGGAAAATGACTTGGAGGAAATCGTCTCCATTCAGGAAGCCACTGCAAGGCTCATTGCCAATCGGGTAAGCTTCAAATTGAAGTTTGACCGGATTCATACGTTGGTGGAAGAATTGCGGAAGGTCTTAGAAGCGGAGGCGGCAAAATGAAGATAGTCAAAGCAAGTGAATTAGGCGAGGCAGCCATCAATAAAATGTTGCAGAAACCTGCCTTTGATGAAGTGGAACTGAGTCCGAAAATCCGGGAGGCCAATAAGAAGACTTTTGGCAAGGATATGACGGCAGCAGAACTGGTAGCCCAGATTGTGCGGGATGTGCGTTTTGAAGGCGACAAGGCCGTTCTGCGTTACACCAAGCTCATCGACAAAGTGGAATGTGATATCAAGGATTTGCTGGTAACGGAGGAAGAATTTGCCGCCGCTGAAAAACAGGCAGACCCTGAAGTTGTGGAGTCCTTGAAGCGGGCGGCAGAGAATGTGCGCCGCTACCATGAGGAGCAGAAGCCTAATTCCTGGATGACTTACCGGGAGCAGGGCTCCATTTTGGGGCAGTCCCTGATTCCTCTGGATAGGGTGGGCATCTATGTGCCTGGCGGTACGGCAGCCTACCCATCTTCCGTCATCATGAATGCTATGCCTGCGGCCGTGGCTGGTGTAGGCGAAATCATCATGATGGTGCCGCCGAAGAACGGTGCCATCAATCCCTATGTACTCGTGGCTGCTAAATTGGCCGGCGTCAAGAAAATCTATAAGATTGGCGGTGCTCAGGCCATCGCCGCGCTGGCCTTTGGCACGGAAACCATCCCCCGGGTGGACAAGATTACCGGCCCCGGCAATATCTTCGTGACATTGGCCAAGAAGGAAGTCTACGGCCATGTGGATATCGACATGCTGGCAGGTCCAAGCGAAATCCTCATCGTGGCTGATGAAAGTGCTGATCCTGTCTATACGGCGGCAGATATGCTGAGCCAGGCCGAACATGATCCGTTGGCCTCCAGCATCGTGATTACCGATAGCGAGACACTGGCCCGCAAGGTGGCCATCGAGGCCGAAAACCAGCTGCAGAAACTGCCCCGGCAGGAAATCGCCCGGGCTTCTTTGGACAGGAACGGTCTGATTGTCATTGCCGAGGATATGCAGCAGGCTTTGCGCTTTGCCAATACGTCTGCACCGGAGCATCTGGAACTGCTGACCAAAGAACCCTTCCAATTGCTGCCTTATGTGCGCCATGCCGGGGCCGTGTTCCTGGGCGCTTATTCCCCGGAACCACTGGGCGACTATTTTGCCGGGCCTAACCACGTACTGCCCACGGGGGGGACGGCCCGCTATTACAGCGTATTGAACGTGGAAACCTTCATGAAGCGCACGAGCCTGATTTCTTATACCCAGCCGGCACTCTCTGCAGTCAGCGATGATATCATCCGGCTGGCAGAATCGGAAGGGCTGCAGGCGCATGCCAATGCCATTCGTTTGAGGAGGAATAAATGATGTTGAAATACCGTACAGGTTTGAAGGATATGCCATCTTATGATGTGGTGGAGCGGGACTGGAAAATCAAAGTCAACGCCAATGAATGCAATATGAATCTGCCGCCCATGGTCGAGGACAGAGTCATGGGCCGTCTTTCACGGGTGGCCTTCAACCGCTATCCCAACGAGGAATACGACTATCTTTGCGAGCAGATTGCGGACAATCACAATCTGCAGAAGGAGAATGTTTTGCTGGGCAATGGTTCCAGTGAAATCATTGAAAAACTCTTTTACTGCTTTGGCGGTACCAAGGCGAAAAAAATAGTCTATCCTGTGCCCTCATTTTCCATGTATGGCATCTATGCCAAAGCCGCTCAGGCCCAGGGAATTGCCGTGGAATTGAATGAGGATTATTCGCTGGACAAGGAAAAATTCGTCCAGGTGGTCAACGAGGAAAAGGCAGGTTTAGCCGTTATCTGCAATCCCAATAATCCCACTGGCAATGGTTATAGCCTGGCAGATATCGAGTATATTGCTGCCAATATCCATAGCAACTGCGCTTTTCTCGTAGATGAAGCTTATATGGAATTCTATGGTCAGACGGCTATGGGATTACTGGCCAAATATCCCAATATGATTGTGGCGCGGACTTTCTCTAAAGCCTATGGTCTGGCTTCGGCCCGTGTCGGTTATATGCTGGCTGCTAAGGAAATCGTCGAAATGATTGGCAAGTCCTATATGCCTTATCATATGAATGTTTTATCTTTGGTAACAGCCGATATTGTCTATCAGATGCGTCATGAATATGTGCCCCGCATCCAGATGATGATTGCGGAACGTAAACGTATGATGACTTTATTGGATAAATTGCCCGGTGTAACGGTTTATCCTTCGGAAACCAATTTTATCCTGATTAAATATGCCAAGGCAGAAGAACTGAATAAATATATGGAAGAAAAAGGCATCGGCCTGCGCAGCTTCGGCAAAGCACCGCGGCTCGAAAACTGCCTGCGTATTTCCATGGGGTTAAGAGAAGAAAATGATGCCTGGTATAATGAAATGAAAGCCTTTGTGGAGGGACGGGCATGAATAGAGAAGCTTCCATTAAAAGAGAAACCGCCGAAACAAAGATTGCCCTGACCCTGCATCTCGATGGTACGGGCAAATCCATGATTGATTCCGGTATCGGCTTCTTTGACCATATGCTGAATCTCATGACAGCTCATGGCCTGTTGGATTTGGAGTTGCGCTGTGATGGCGATTTGGAAGTAGACGGCCATCATAGTGTGGAAGATATTGGCATTGCCTTGGGCGATGCCTTTAAAGAAGCCATCGGCGATAAAAAGGGCATCTGCCGTTATGGCACATTCTATCTGCCTATGGATGAGGCTTTGGCCTTTGTTACGCTGGATATCAGCGGACGGCCGTTCCTAGTTTATGATGGGGGAGAAATGGCGCCCATGGTAGGCGGTTTTGATACGGAATTGGTGGAGGAATTCCTACGGGCTTTTGCTGTGCATGCGGGCATTACCCTCCATGTGAAAATCCTTTATGGCACGAATACCCATCATAAGATTGAGGCGATTTTCAAGGCCTTGGGACATGCGCTGCGGATTGCGGTAAGCAATGATCCAAAGGTTACAGGAGTTCCATCGACGAAAGGTATGCTCTAAGGAGGGCTGCTGATGATTGCAATAATCGACTATGGCGTAGGCAATTTATTTAGTGTGGAAAAGGCCTTTGCAGCGTTGGGCGCAGAGGCGAAGATTACCAATAATCCGGTAGAAATCAAAGCTGCTGAAAAATTGGTTTTGCCCGGTGTCGGTGCTTTTGGCGACTGCATGAAAAACCTTGAAGAGAGCGGGCTGATTCCCCTGATCAAGGAGGAAGTGGCGGCAGGCAAGCCGCTGTTGGGCATTTGCGTGGGTCTGCAGATTCTCTTTAACGGCAGTGAGGAATCGCCAGCGGCAAAGGGGCTGGGGCTTATTCCCGGTCAGGTGGAACGGATTCAGGCAGAAGGCCTGAAAGTTCCCCATATGGGGTGGAACCGCCTGCATCTGGCTGAACCGCGGCGGGAACAGGATTTATTTGCCGGGCTGGCACAGGATAAGGAATACGTTTATTTCGTGCATAGTTATCATGCGGTGCCGGAAGATGAATCCGTTGTAACAGCCACCACGGATTATGGAGAGCGTCTTACTGCTTCCGTGCAGGCGGGGAATATCTTTGCAACTCAATTCCATCCTGAAAAGTCAGGGGATATTGGGCTTAGCATAATTAGGAACTTTTGTGCGCTTTAAGTTAATGTGTGGTTAGGTACTTTTCTTTGGACAAAGAAAAGTACCAAAAGAAACTGGCAGACTAAATCCCATCACGGGATTTAAAGTCTGCGGGCGTCCATTCTTGGACGCCGGGGTTACCAAGGTAACGGGGAACGTGTTTGCGTGACATGTGTGCTTAAGGGGGATTTCTTGGATGATTATTTTTCCGGCGATTGATATTCGGGGCGGTAAGTGTGTGCGGCTTTTCAAGGGGGATTTTGCTCAGGAAACGGTGTTTTCCGATAGCCCGGCTGAGATGGCTGCTAAGTGGCAGGCGCAGGGGGCAGAGTACCTGCATTTGGTGGATTTGGATGGAGCCTTGGCGGGGGCTTCCAAGAATCTTGCCGCCATCGAGGAGATTTTGAAAACGGTCGCTATCCCCACGGAACTTGGTGGTGGTATCCGGACAATGGAACAGATTGACCAGCTGCTGGAGTTAGGAATTACCCGGGTAATTCTGGGTTCCGTAGCCGTAAAAAATCCTGAACTGGTAAAAGAGGCCTGCGCTAAATATGGCGAGCGTATTGTGGTGGGTATTGATGCCAAAGATGGGATTGTGGCTGTGGAAGGCTGGGGAGAATCCGGCAATATTGGCGTGATTGAACTGGCGCAGAAAATGAAAAAAGCTGGAGTGAAAACTATTATCTATACGGATATTTCCCGGGATGGAACGTTGAGTGGTGTTAATGTAGAAGCCACCGTAAAACTGGCACAGGAAAGCGGCGTAAAAATCGTGGCTTCTGGTGGGGTAAAATCCTTGGCAGATATTCAGGCATTGAAGGTTCATGAACAGGATGGTATCGAAGGTGTTATTGCTGGAAAATCCATTTACATGGGAACTTTAAATTTAGCCGAAGCAATAAAGACAGCTCGTGGTTAAAAATTTTCGCAAAATTTCTCAAAAAATACTTGCCAAACCTGCTATTATTGTCTACAATAATAGCAGGTGAATTTTTCTATAAAGGAGAAATGAAAAATGGCAAGAAAAGCAAATTATGAAGAGAAAATCAATGCTATCGAAGTGAAAATTGCAAAGAAACAGGAAGAAGTCAAAGCTCTGAAAGCACAGCTGGCTGAACTGAAATCCAAGAAAGCTCAGGATGACTTCAAAGAGTTGACGGAATACATGACGGCTAATAACCTGAATGCTTCGGACGTTCTTGCTTCTATCAAAGGATAATCATAAAACGGAATATTTCTTTTCTGAGGTGTCCTTCAGTTGCTGAATCTATGATTTTAGCTGAAGGACATTTTTGTCGTGAAAATATACTGATTTTCCCTGGATTCAGTAGACGATGCTGCCTGTATATAATATAATTAATAAGAATATACAGGATTCACTTGGTTTGAGGAGAAAGATTTCATGGAACAAGATTCGTTTAAGGTTTTAGAATATAAGAAAATAACCACTAAACTGGCCGAGTATGCCGGTTCAGCATTGGGAAAAGAAAAAGCCTATGATTTGGTACCTAGCTCGGATTTTGCCGAAGTGATGGAATGGCAGGAGCAGACGACAGAGGCTGTCAAAGTGCTTTCTATGTCGGCACCACCATTAGGGGGAATCCGGGATATCCGTCTGCTTTTAAAGAAAGCGGACAAAGGTGCCATTTTGGAGCTTGAAGAGTTGCAGAACATCATGAACACCATGTATGCCATGCGCACCATCAAGTATTTCTTCCGGGATTTGGAAATGGAATCGCCTATCCTGCAGGAATGGGCACGTTCATTGGAAATCATGGGACAGCTGGAGCGTAATCTGAATAATGTCATCGATGAGCACGGCAATATGCGGGAAGATGCCAGCGTGGAACTGCGGCGTATCCGTCGGGAGCTGAAATCCTCCCAAACCCGCATCAAGGACAAGATCAACAGCATCCTGCATGATGGTGCGTATCAGAAGATGTTCCAGGATGCGATTGTCACGGTTCGTGACGAGCGCTATGTTATTCCCATCAAGGCGGAATATCGTGCGCATTTCCCAGGGCTGATCCATGACCAGTCGGCCAGCGGTTCCACCCTCTTCATCGAACCGATGGCAGTGGTGGAGCTCAATAATGATGTGAAGCAGCTGACGCTGGCGGAACAACAGGAAATTCAGCGCATTTTGCGCCAGTTGTCCGGTGAAATCCAGCGGGAGAAGGAAACACTTTATGCCAACTGTGAAATTTTAGGGGATATTGACTTCACCTTCGCTAAAGCCAGACTGGCGGGGAGCATGAAGGCAGTGTGTCCTCTGATTAACGATGAAGGCCGTACTGTGCTGAATAACGCCCGTCATCCGCTGATTGCCAAGGATAAAGTGGTGTCGACCACAATCCGTATTGGCGAGGATTACAAGATGCTGCTGATTACCGGCCCGAATACTGGTGGTAAGACGGTTACGATGAAAACATTGGGGCTGATGGTGCTGATGGCGCAGTCTGGTCTTTATCTGCCTGTAGACCAGGGATCGGAAATCGCCTTGTATGCGAATATCTATGCCGATATCGGTGATGAGCAGAGCATTGAGCAGAGTCTTTCCACTTTTTCGGCGCATATGACGCATATTGTCAGTATCCTTGATAAAGTGGAAAGCGATGATTTATTGCTTTTGGACGAATTGGGGGCTGGTACTGATCCTGAAGAAGGCGCAGCTTTGGCGATGTCCATCCTGGAAAAATTGCTGGAAGTGCAGGCCACGACCATTGCAACTACGCATTATTCGGAATTGAAGACGTTTGCTTATACCCGGGAAGGAATTGAGAATGCCTGCGTAGAATTTGATATTGAGACATTGCGGCCTACTTATCGGCTGCTGATTGGAATTCCGGGCGCCAGCAATGCTTTTGCCATCAGCAAGCGGCTGGGACTGGCGGATTCTTTGATCCTGCGCGCCCAGCAATTGGTGAAGGCAGACCATGCTCAGTTTGAACATGTCATCAATGAACTCGAAAACGAAAAGATGATGTACGAGCAGCGCAATGCCGATATTGCAGAGCGGCAGGCACGCGTGAAGAAGCTGGAGGAAAAACTGCTGAAGGCCAAGGAAGAACTCAGCCAGAAAAAGGGCGATATCATCCGCAAGGCCAAGGACAAGAGTGCTGCCCTTATCCGTCAGACGCGGCGGGAATCCGAAGAGGTCATCAACCAGCTCAAAGAGCAGTTTGACGATCAAGGAATCAAGGCACGTCAGCAGGCCATCCAGAATGCCCGGGCGAAAATCAATGAAGCTTCGGCCAAGGCCAATCCTGGCATCATGGCACAGAAGGGCGTGGGGCAGCGCATTGACCTCAAGAAAATCCGTGTGGGCGATACGGTTTATGTAAAGAAACTGGACCAGAAGGGCACGGTGCTCGAAATCCAGGGCAAGGATCTGACCGTACAGGTGGGAGCCCTGCGAACCAAGCTCAAGGCCAATGCCTGCACCTTTATTGCCCACAAAGCGGAGGAGAAGCCCAGTGTGAATACTGGCAGCCGCAAGAACTCCCAGTCCGGCAGTTTCCTGCAGAAGACACAGAATATCGGCCGCGATATCGATATCCGTGGCATGATGGTGGATGAAGCAGAAATGACGCTGGGCAAGTTTATCGATGATGCCGTGATTGCAGGGCTTTCCCAGGTATTGATCATCCATGGCAAGGGAACCGGTGCCCTGCGCAAAGGTGTCCATGCTTATCTGAAAAATCATCGCAATGTATTGAGCTTCCAGTTTGCCGACATAAATGAAGGTGGTACAGGTGCCACTGTGGTGGAGTTGAAGTGATATGAATAATCTTGAGCTTTTGACTGTTGATTCCGGCCAGAAAATGGCAGAGCTTTTTTCGAAAATCGAGTTTTTCGAAATCTATCTGGAATGTTTCGCCCAGCCGCCTTATGAGGAATATTTTACGGCGGAAGAAGTGGCCGGTTTATTCAGAAGTTACGGGGATAAAGGCATCATAATCATCTGTTTGGATGCGGAATTGAGCCGTTGCGCGGGGTTTGTTGCAGCGGTTCCTGTGACTGCGGATGCAGAGATTGCCGCCATTGCCCAAGCCAATGGGATTGAGCCGGCAGATTATTGGTTCCTCGAAGATGTTGGCGTTGGCAAGGCCTATCGCCATCGGCATATCTTTTCGAATATGGAGCAGGAACTGCGGCAAAAGATTGCGGGCAAGGGAATCCTGAGCCGTACCCAAAAGGATAATATGCCTTCTTTGAAAGCGCATAAGAAATTGGGCTATCGGATTGTGCAAGGCATGACACAGATGGTGACTTACAAGCATATTTCCGGTGAAATCCGGCAGGATGAGCGTGTTTTTATGAAATATTTGCCGAAATAAGGAGCAAAGCTCAAGATTTATCTTTACAAGGCCAATGGGCCTATGCTATACTTACAAAGGTGTTTGACACCAATCCACAGCCCGGACGGCGAAGAACTCCGACGCCATCTTAGCTGTAGGACATCTTTTAATTTATTAGGAGGAGTTTTCACATGTTGACTCAGGAAGCAAAACAGGAAATCATGCAGAAGTATGCCGTTCACGAAGGTGACACGGGTTCTCCGGAAGTACAGATTGCTGTACTGACCGCTCGCATTCAGTACCTCACGGATCATCTGAAAGAGCACAAGAAGGACCATCATTCCCGTCGTGGCCTGCTGAAGATGGTTGGTCATCGCCGCCGTCTCCTCAGCTACCTCTACAAGAAGGACATCGAGCGTTATCGTTCCATCATCGCTAAGCTCGGCATCCGCGCTACGATCGGCTAATTGCGAGATTTACTTAAGAAAGCGGGAGATTTTCCCGCTTTTTTTCTTGTATATTTCCTTTATGACAGGATTAAAACAATAGATGTCGAACTATATCCAAAGTATGAGTTTGACGTAGGAGGAGAATTATGCAAAGTTTTGAAATGGAACTGGGCGGCCGCAAGCTGACGATTGAAACCGGCAAGCTGGCGAAACAGGCCAACGGTGCTGCCTTCGTCCGCTATGGAGATACGGTGGTGCTCGTTACGGCCACGGCATCCGCTGAACCCCGTGAAGGCGTGGATTTCTTCCCGCTGACCGTGGATTACGAAGAAAAGATGTATGCCGCAGGCAAGATTCCCGGCGGCTTTATCAAGCGTGAGGGACGTCCTTCCAGTGACGCAATCCTCTGTGCCCGACTGATTGACCGTCCCATTCGCCCGCTGTTCCCCAAGGGCTACCGCAATGATGTGCAGATAGTGGCTACGGTAATGTCCGTTGAGCAGGACAATGCTCCGGAACTGGCTGCCATGATTGGTGCGTCTGCTGCCCTCTGCATCTCCGATATTCCGTTCATGGGCCCCATTGCCGGCGTGCGTGTTGGCCGCGTGAATGATGAATTCGTCATCAACCCCACGGAAGAACAGCGCAAGGTTTCCACGCTGAACCTTACCGTTGCCGGCTCCAAGGATGCTGTGATGATGGTTGAGGCTGGTGCCAACGAACTGCCCGAAGATGTGATTCTCGATGCCATCCTCTATGGACATCAGGAAATCAAGCGCATCGTGGCTTTCCAGGAAGAGATTCAGCAGGCTTGCGGCAAGGAAAAGCGCATCACCAAGCTCTTTACCGTACCCGAAGAACTGGAAGCAGCTATCCGCGAATATGCCAAGGACAGACTCGATGAAGCTACCCGCAACCCGGATAAGCTCGACCGCGATGCCCATATCGCTGAAGTCAATGCGGATACCATGGAACATTTCCTCGTGGATTATCCGGAAATGGACAAGGAAATCGCGATGGCCCTGCATGATTTGGAAAAGGAAATCGTGCGCCATATGATTACCCATGAGAAGATTCGTCCGGATGGCCGTGGACTCGAAGAAGTACGTCCGGTCAGCTGCGAAGTGGGCCTGCTGCCCCGCGCACATGGTTCTGGTCTTTTCACCCGTGGCCAGACGCAGATCATGACGGTGACCACCTTAGGCCCGATGAGCGACGAGCAGATCATCGATGGCCTTGGCCCCGAGACCACGAAACATTATATCCATCATTATAACTTTCCCGGCTACTCTGTCGGTGAAGCAAAGCCCATCCGCAGCCCCGGCCGCCGCGAAATCGGTCATGGTGCGCTGGCTGAGCGTGCTCTGGTGCCGGTCATTCCGTCTACGGAAGAATTCCCGTACACCATCCGTCTCGTTTCGGAAGTCCTGGAATCCAACGGTTCCAGCTCCATGGGTTCTGTCTGCGGCAGCACCCTGTCACTGATGCAGGCCGGCGTACCCATCAAGCGCCCGGTTTCCGGCGTGGCTATGGGCCTGGTCAAAGAGGGGGATGCCTACACCATCCTGACGGATATCCAGGGCATGGAAGATGCGCTGGGCGATATGGACTTCAAGGTAGCCGGTACGGAAAATGGCGTCACCGCTATCCAGATGGATATCAAGGTGGCTGGTATCGACCGCAATATCCTGTCCTCTGCCTTGCAGCAGGCTAAGCGCGGCCGCGCCTTTATCCTGGGTAAGATGCTGGAATGCATTGATAAGCCGAATGAGGATCTGTCCCCGTATGCACCGCGTGTTGAGACCATCACCATCAAGGTGGACAAGATTCGCGACGTCATCGGTACTGGCGGCAAGGTTGTCAAGGGCATCATCGATGCTACCGGCGTACAGATTGACATCCATGAGGATGGCAATATCTTCATCTTCTCCGCTGATGCAGAGGGCATGCAGAAAGCCCGCAAGATGATTGAAGACATCGTCAAGGAAGTAGAGGTCGGCGAAGTCTACACCGGTACCGTAACCCGTCTGATGAAGTTCGGCGCCTTCGTGGAACTCCTGCCGGGCAAGGAAGGTCTCTGCCATATCTCCCAGCTGGCCAAACGCCGCGTGGAGAATGTGGAAGATGTAGTACAGGTGGGTGACCAGCTCGAAGTCAAGGTCGTTGAGATTGATGACAAGGGTCGTGTGAACCTTAGCCATAAAGTATTGCTGTAATAGAAAGAATAAGGGGCTTGAGGGCCCCTTTATTTTTATGGGAAAGGCAGTGAAAGATAAATATGCAGAATGGTGCCCTCACCAAAGAAATCAATGAAATCCTGACACAGGCAGTGGACCTGGCGCAAAATAAAAAAGTCGCCGAGGCAGAGGCGGCCCTGAAGGCAGAAATCGATAAGGTTGAACAGCTCAACCTCTATAATGACGGTCATGCTGATTATTATGACTTCAATACCCTGATGGAAATGGTCATGTTCCAGACGCAGCACTCGGAAATCCAGCCGGTGGCTGATATCGAAGAACCGCTGAACCGGCTTTATGCCATGTATGGTTCCATCCTGCTGGAGCAGGGCAAGCTGGATGAGGCAGAGGAAGCACTGGCCATTGCCATGGATTGGAATCCTATGAGTGCTGCCATTGCCTTTGAGCATGCGGAAATCTTCAAGCAGAAAAAGGATTGGGAGCAGTTCAAGGAACTCACGGTGGCAGTGTTTCCCATAGCCTATAAGCGCAAGGAAATCGCCCATTGTTATCGCAATTTAGGCTATTACTTCGTGGAAAAACAGATGTGGGATGAAGCTGTAGGCTGTTATCTGCTGAGCATGAGCTTTGCCGATGCCGAAGGCCGTTATCAGGCGGAAATGGAACTCAAGTACATCCATGAGGAAACCGAAGGTCAGGCGCAGAGACCGTCCATCGGCGCGCTGCGTTCCTATGGTGAAAAGTACGGTTTCCCTGTAGGGCCTGATGCTAAAATCATCGAAACTGCCATGCAGTACGGCAAGACCATGCTGGCCAATAAAAAGTATGAGCATGCCAACTATTTCCTGGATATTGCCTATAAGCTCACGGAAAATAAGGAATTAAAGGAATTGCTGGATAAAATAAATGCACAGGTCACGGCAAACCATAAGGCGTGACCTGCGCAAAAAAATCATTTATTTATTTTTATACTCAAAATATGTTTGGCGCATTTCGGCGCGGGTTTTGGCAGCAGGCCAAAGCTCCCCGAGTGCGCCTTTTCGCATGGCCGCGCCCAAATGATCGTAGACATCAGGAATGGTTTTTCCAAGACTGGCAATCAGTTCCTTGACCTCCTGCCGGCAGGTATTGCCATCATGTGGGCAGGGACTCTTGACCGGGTCGAAGCCGTGGATCTTGATAGCGTCCACCATTTCCGATTCCCGGAAGTAGACCAGCGGGCGGATGACTGTGAGTTGGGTGCGGTCAAGATAGGTGACCGGGGTAAAGGTATGGAGCTGGCCGGAATAGAGCAGGCTCATCAGGAAGGTTTCTACGGCATCATCATGGTGATGGGCATAGGCGATCTTATTCACGCCATGTTCCAAAGCGTAGCGGTTGATGGCGCCACGGCGGAAAAAAGCACAGGTAAAGCAGGGATTTTTCTCTGGGGTATTTTCAATCGTACCAGCAATGTCCACATCAATGATTTCATAAGGGATATCCAGCTCGGCCATGAAATCCTTGGCCCGTTCAATATCGAAAAGAGCAGGACGGCCATTTTCATCCTTGAATTGAGGATTGATGGTGAGTGCCGATAGCTTGAAGTCTTTGTGCAGGCGCTTCTTCAGGATGGACATGGCATAGGCCAGGAAGATGCTGTCCTTGCCGCCGGAAATTCCGAGCAGGATATGGTCACCATCGGCTATCATATCGAATTCGACAATGGCACGCATCAGTTTGCTGTAATATAATTGGGGAATGTTGAGGTTCATAAAGAGTCTCCTTATCAAAAACAAAAAACCGGCAATCAGCCGGTTCTTTTACTTGCTGTGATTTATCGAGATACGCCTGTCCGTAATATCCGTCCTTGATGATGGCCTGAATTCAAGCAGTTAAATTTACATGATTGCCGGTATCTGTTCCTACTCCGTAAGAAACCTGCACATGTTTGTCATACCGAAAAATAATCATAGCACCATCAGATAATCTCTTGGTAATCGTAGCGCTCTCCACAGTATTACGGTTACCAGAGTCATCTTGAAGCGTAGGATCATGGTGAAATAAATCCGATGATTTCGCTACGGCATCAACGGAAGCGACCCCCGATGCCATCAAATTCCAACGGTAGTTGAAATTGCCAATGCTGCTTGCGCCGCTCATAACTATCCCTCCCTTGCTTTTCGCAAACAGGACAGTATCTCTAAGCAAATTATAACACGAAAGCAACTTGTGGACAATTGTTTTTTATAATCTTTGCAGAATAATTAATTATGATTGAGATGATACATGGCTGCTGCAGCTTGTCCGAGACAAATGCCACCATCATTGGGCGGAATCAGGCTGTGACGCAGAACCGTGAAGCCGTGTTCCTGCAGTTGTGCTGAGACCAGTTCGACCAGCAGATGATTCTGGAACACACCACCGGATAGCGCAACTGTATTCAGGTGGGTATGTGTATTGGCGCGGACGCAGGCTGCCACGATAAACTGAGCCAGCTGCGCATGGAAGAGATATGCAAGTTTGCCGCAATCTTCACCAGCCAGCCGCTGCTTCAGCAAAAAGGCAAATATGTCATCAGTATTGGAGCTGGTGGCAGGGATGGGCAAATGATCCTTATGTTCATCGTGCCATTTCTGGGCAGCAAATTCCAGATACATGCTGGCCTCGCCTTCAAAGGTGGAATTCTTGCGGATGCCTAAGATGGCACTGACTGCATCAAAGATACGCCCTGCACTGGTACTATGGATGATATTGACCTCGTTATCCAGCATAAAAAACATGGCATTCAAATCATTGTCATTGCAAAGCTGCAGTTCCTGTGCAAGTGCGCGCGTTTCGGTCTGGCTGCCTGTCCTGTCATAAATCAGAGAGACGGCAATGCGCCAGCCTTCACGGCTCGCCCTATCGCCGCCCGCCTGACGGAAGGGCGTGATGGATTCCAGCCGCTCAAAACCTGCCAGATCCGCCCGCAGTATCTCGCCGCCCCAGATGGTGCCATCCGTGCCATACCCTGTGCCATCAAAGGCTACGCCGATAACAGGTTCATCATGATCATTTTCAGCCATACAGGAAAGGATATGGGCATAATGATGCTGAACCGGGAAAAGAGGCAGACCAAGCTCTTTGGCAATGGTTACGGTATTATAACGAGGATGCATATCGCAGGCAATCATCTGCGGTTCACATTCCAGCAGTTCTGTCAGGCGCCCGACGGTTTCCCGTAAAGCCTGCATGGTACGTAGGTCGCTCATGTCCCCTACATAGGGAGATGGGTAGAAGATATTGTCACTGCCCACACAGAAGGTATTCTTGAGTTCACCGCCAATGCCCAGCACGGCGCCTTGCCAGTCATTTTTGAGCATGAAGGGCAGGGGGGCAAATCCGCGGCTGCGGCGAATCATATAGGGCTTGCCATCGAGCCAGTCCATGACTGTGTCATCGGCCCGGATACGAATCTTGCGATTATGGGAGAGCATCAGATCGCAGAAGCCGTCAAGAGCAGAGAGCGCCCCCTCATCATCCCGGCAGATGGGAGCACCCGCCGGATTGCCGCTGGTCATGATCAGGGTATCGGGCATGGACAGTCCATCCGGATAGTCAAAAAGCAGCATATGCAAAGGTGCATAGGGCAGCATCACGCCGACTTTTGGATTGTCGGGCGCAACACTATCCACAATATGGCCAGTCGCTTTCCGTTTCAAGAGCAATATGGGTTTCTGATGGCCAGTCAACATTTCTTGCTGGTTGTATTCCAGCACGCATTCCCGCTTGATTGTTGCCATATCTTTGGCCATAATGGCAAAAGGCTTGACCGGGCGATGCTTCAGTTTCCGCAAGCGCTGGATGACTTTGTCATTGGTGGCATCGCAGCAGAGATGGAAGCCACCAATCCCTTTGATGGCGACAATGCCACCGTCAATGATGGTCTTGCGGGTGCGAGTGATTGCCTCTGTGCCCCGGATATCTTCCGCGCCGATAAGATAGACTTCCGGTCCGCAGTGATTGCAGCAGACTGGTTGTGCATCATAGCGGCGGGTTGCAGGGGAGTCGTACTCGGCCTGGCAATCCGGACACATGGGAAATTCCCCCATGCTCGTGCGCTCCCGGTCATAGGGCATGGAGTCCAGGATAGTCAGCCGCGGCCCGCAGGCTGTGCAATTGATGAAAGGATGCAGATAACGCTTATCCTGCGGATTGAAGAGCTCAGCCCGGCACTTGTCGCAGGTGGCGATATCCGGTGATACAAAGATGGAGCCTTTTTCCTTGGCACTTTCGATGATTTGAAAATCCTGATAGCGTTCTGGCTGGTTTAAAGACTGACGCGTCAATTTCAGGATGGAAGCCCGTTCTGGCGGTTCCTGCTCGATGGCGGTCAGAAAAGCATTTACGGCTTCGTCACTTCCCTGAGCAAAAACCTCGACATAAGGACCTTTGTTGCAAACGCTGCCATAGATATGAAAACGGGAAGCTAATCGTGCCACAAAGGGACGGAAGCCCACGCCCTGAACAATTCCAAAGACTCTTGCCTGATAAAGTGCCATGTCTGTCACTCACTTTCGTAGAAAATCTCTTTCCATTATACTATATTGAGGGTAGGTGAAAAAGGATTGAGTTAAATTTGCAATAGACAGAAAAATTTATAAAAAGGAAAATTTTTTGCGTAAAGGGGTATATTTTTTCTTTATAGTATGATACAATATAATTGTCGATAGGGGAGAGGCTGGATATCCCACCAGCCCCCGTAAAAACCTATCGGTCTCTTCTCTGGAAACATATCCCAGTTTCCAGTATCCCATTTCCTTACATCTTTTTATGAAAGAACCGGAGTCAGTGGAGTGATACCGGTTCTTTTCGTTTGCATGATATCTATTATGAGAAATATAAGTGGTAGGGGAAATGTTCGTTTATATATAGTAAACAAAAATAAACAAACTATTCTCAAATATTAAATATTTTGTTATAATGTACGTAACGAACCTACGGGAACTGCACTTTAGAAAGGTTGAGCCGAGAAAAGAGCCTCGTTTCTACGTATTCGAGGAGACATCGCCCTTACGGCTTGTAAAAATGTCCAAGGTTGACGTAGACACCTCGTTCAGCGGCAAAGCCGCCTACATGAAAATAGCAAAAACAAGTAACCTCAAATAGCATAAGCCTATGAGGTAGAGGGCGTAGTGCTGCGTCCAGTTGTGGTAGTTGCTGCGTAGACCGCTTGCTTGGTTCGGACTAATCCGATACTCGGCTTGTCGAGAG
>NZ_FRBC01000033.1 GCF_900142515.1 Pseudoselenomonas ruminantium
CCCTGCGGGATAAGACTATAAATTTCTGCAAAGGCTGTCTGGCCTGCCAAAAGACCATGCAGTGTGTGATAAACGACGATGCCAATGCAATCACGGCTAAAATCGGTCAGGCGGATGTGGTCGTTCTGGCAACGCCGGTCTATTATTATGGTATGTGTGGCCAGTTAAAGACCTTGCTGGACCGGGCAAATCCGTTGTTCCCCTCGGATTATCGTTTCCGTGAAGTTTATCTGCTGGCTACGGCGGCAGAGGATGAAGCAGATACCGTAGCCGGAACCCGCGTCGGCGTCCAGGGCTGGGTGGACTGCTTTGACAAGGCTGAACTGAAAGCGACACTGTTCTGTGGCGGTGTGACGGACACAGGCGATATTGTCGGCAATGCCGCCTTGGAAAAAGCCCGGCAGGTTGGCAAAAATATTTGAACCTTTAGCAGAAAGGGCATGTTGTATGAAGCGAAGGACTTTTATCTTGGGAGGTTTGGGGGCATTGGGCATGCTGGCTGGCGATGGGGCGTTGTTTGTGAACCGCCCGGAATTTGGCAGGCCGCCCCAGGGAGCGCGGCTGGCCCGTATGGAGGCATCGCCTCACTATATGAATGGCCAGTTCCAGAATCTGGTGCCGGTGCAGGTCATGAACGAGAAAAGCGGCGAAAACCGCTTTGTCGCCACGGCGAAATTCCTGTTCGGCGATAAGTCCCAGCTCTCACCCAAAGAGGCAATGCTCTCGGATAAAACGGATTTGAAGACATTGGACGTTTCGCAGGATGCGGTTGTCTGGATGGGACACTCCACGTTTTTCCTGCAGCTGGGCGGCCGGCGCATCCTGATCGATCCGGTGTTCAGTTCTTACGCTTCGCCAGTGTTTTTCATCAACAAGGCCTTTCCGGGCAGCAATATCTATACGGCAGCGGATATGCCGGAGATTGATGTGCTGGCCATCTCCCATGACCATTGGGATCACTTGGACTATCCCACGGTGATGGCGCTGAAGCCAAAAATCAAGAATATTGTCTGTCCGCTGGGCGTGGGGGAATATTTCGAGCAGTGGGGCTTTGACCTCTCCATTATCCATGAGGAAGATTGGGATACGGAGATCAGATTGGCGGATGATTTTTCCGTCCATATCCTGCCCTCCCAGCATTTTTCGGGGCGTTTTCTGAGGCGCAATCCGACGTTGTGGTGCGGTATGGCCTTTGTGACGCCTGTGCGCAAGGTCTACTACACCGGCGATGGCGGCTATGGGGAACATTTCAAGGCCATTGGGCAAAAGTTTGGCGGTTTTGATCTGATGCTCGGGGAAAACGGCCAGTACAATATGGCCTGGCATGCGATTCATATGCTGCCCGAGGAAACGGCCCAGGCGGCGGTGGATGTGGGGGCTAGGATACTCCTGCCTGCTCATGGCGGCAAATTCGCCCTTTCCCGTCATCCCTGGCAGGAACCTTATCGGGAGCTTACCCGTTTCAGTCAGGGGCGGGAGTATAAAATGCTGACTCCGGAAATCGGGGAGGTGGCTTATCTTGACAGTGGCAGCACTCAGAACTTTGGGCCCTGGTGGGAGGACATGAAATAACAGCAAAAGAGCGTCATCGATGTTGATGACGCTCTTTTACTGCATTGAGTTTTTTATTCTTGTTTTTCAACCATCGTCTGGTCAATATCAGAGAAAATGTTTGAGGAATGTTCCTGTTTACAGAAATCTATTTTTCAGAGCTTCTAAAAACTTCTGAGAGGCTTTGGAAAATACCTGATTCTTTTTCTAGGCGATAAATGGCTGAGCAAAAATCTCCGGTTTCAGGGGGCGACAGCAGATGTCGCTCCCTTTTGTATTGATGATGTTTTCGAAGGCCAGAACACAGCCAAGTCCCTCCCGTACCATCAGGGAGGCGTTGTAGAGCAGGGTGTAGGAACCAGCGATATGCAGCTCTTCCAGAGGCTTGCCTAACCAGTTTAGCAGTTCATCTCCGTGGGTGCTGGGAGAAAACTTAAAGTGAGTTGCCGACGAGTCTTCTCCACAGGGAGGGCTCGTTTGCAAAGAGGGAGTATAATTGTGAAAAACAAGAATCTGTTGCTTGTTCATCCTGGCTGTGGGGGTGTTCAGCATACTGAACACGGAGATGGGCTTTATCGGCATTCTGCCCTGGGGGTAGCGGTGGCAGTACCTGGCCATTTATGGGGGCAGTGCTTCGTGATGAATAGTGCGGCCAGTATGCATATACAGGCCGAAGAGGTATAGATTGATTTGACTTGGCGTTTACGATGGAGGAGAGCGTATGAGCAAGAACGTATTAGTGATTTCTACGAGTCTGCGGAAAAACAGCAACTCAGAACAACTGGCAACAGCGTTTGCTGATGGAGCCAGAGAAGCGGGGCATAATGTAGTGGAGATTTCCCTGCGGGGTAAAACCTTAGGTTTTTGCAGGGGATGTCTTGCCTGTCAGAAGACTTTGCAGTGTGTAATCAAGGATGATGCCAACGATATTGTGGAAAAGATGGGCAAGGCTGATATATTGGTGTTTGCAACACCTATCTATTACTACGAAATGTGCGGTCAGTAAAGACGCTTTTGGATAGAGCAAATCCGTTATTCCCAACAGATTATAACTTTCGGGAGGTCTATCTATTAGCAACCGCTGCTGATGAAGAAGCGAATGCTGTCGGTGGTGCCCGCAAAGGAATGGAAGGCTGGGTGGCCTGTTTTCCAAAAGCTCAGCTTAAAGACGTATTGTTTTGTGGTGGTGTGACCGGGGCGGGAGAAATTGAGGGCAACGAAGCTTTGGTCCGGGCTAGACTGATGGGAAACAGCTAGGTATAACGATGTGTTTGCCGCTTGCTGGCAGCCAATCCAAGATAAACTGACGGAATCTCTTGCTTGCCGTTGTGGGCAGAGTGTATTTATCCGTGATAAGGTAAACACTCTGTCCTTTTTCTGTGCCTTCGCTCAGAGGGCGAAGAACGATATCCTCATGGGTATTTAGAACCGCTGCATAATCGTAGCCGATGTTGATGGCGTGATTCTGAGCCACCAGTTCCGTGATGATTGATTCATCTGCTGTTTCGCCAAGAATCTTCACTTTCAATCCTGGCAGGAGAATGTACCGGTCAATATTATCCCGGAAACATTGATAAGCCCGGCCTTTGCTGATGATGGTTTCCCCATCCAAATCGGCATAGGATAGTTCTGGTTTGGCGGCCAGGGGATGGTTTTTATGGAGGCGGACACAGTATCGAGAAAAGAATAGCTCATCACCCTGGAAACGGCTGTTGTCCAAAGGGCCTGTCACTATGGCAAAATTGCATTTCTTGGCGGCAAGGCCGTCAAGGGCAGCATCATCTGTGGTATCCACAACGCTGAGGATAATATCGGGGTGGGCCGCATGAAATTCCAGCAGGAAATTGGCCCCCAGGTAGGCCAGGATATGGTCAAGGGCATAAATGGTAACAACGCTTTTTGACTGAGAGGCCAGGGTATTCATGCCCTCGATATAGCGATAATCATCCAAAAGACGCTGGGCATGGGGAAGCAGTGTGGTGGCATAATCCGTTGGTTCCAGACCGCGTGGTGTGCGGTTAAAAAGAACTTGACCAAGCTCTTTTTCCAACTGGCGGATGATTTTGCTGATGCCCTGACGGCTGACATATAGTTTATCAGCCGCAGCTTGAATATTGCGGCTGCGATAGGCCTCGATGAAGTATTCCAGTTGTTTTTGATTCATGGGAAACACCTCCTGGTTTTAGTTTACCGCAACAGAATGGTTGCGGCAAGTGCCGAAGCATTTGCTTGTTGACGGATTATTCGATTGTTAGAATAGCAGTAAGAGATAAGTCAGCAATCTATGTGTGAGAGGAGCTTTTAACATGAAATTGACACAGATACGTAATGCCACCAACCGTTTGGAATTTGCTGGCAAGACTTTTTTGATTGACCCATGGCTGTCACCCAAACATGTGCTGTCGTTTGTTGACATACCGGGGATGCCCTTCCATGTGCCAGATCCTGTAAAGGAGAACATGGCTATGCCCTTTTATGACCTGCCCGTGTCCGTGGAAGAAATATTGCAGGGGGTTGATTATTATGTGGTAACGCATATTCATCCGGACCACATTGATATGGCAATGGATGGCACAGTGGGGGCTCCCTTAGACAAAGATGTACCAGTCATCTGTCAAAATGAGGAAGATGCAGCTGTTTTCGAGAAATCTGGCTTTAAGAAGATTATCGTCCTTTCCCGTGAGGGGATGGATTTTGGTGCGGCAAGGCTGACGCAGGTGCCTGCTCGTCATGGAACTGTAGTTCCTTGTGGTGAAGCCATGGGGATCATGTTTACCTCCCCTAAGGAGAAAACGTTCTATCTGGCTGGGGATACAGTTTGGTATCCTGAAGTGCAGGAAAATATTCGCAAGTTCAGCCCGGAGGTTATTGCCCTTAACTGTTCCGCTGCTGAATTGGTAGAAAATGGCCGTTTGATTATGAATGATGAGGATGTTTGGTCTGTGGCCATGGAAGCACCGCAGGCTAGACTTTATCTTACACATTTGGATAATGTTGCTCACGCTACCATTACCCGTCATACGATGCGTTCCCTGCTCATGGCCCGTCATGTGGAAGACTATGATATGCCAGCTGATGGCGAAAGTCTTTGCTACTAAGCAATACTTGTTTGAAAATCCATGGTCAGCCTGACAAGGTCGATAAGGGCCGCCAGGATAAGGAAGCGATAAAAGACGCTGTGAAGAACGTGACTTTTTATAGTCCGCATCTTCACAGCGTCTTCATATAAATGGAAGGGAGTTATTCTTTTGCTTGAGCATAAAGTCGGGGATTGATTTTATGTTTTTTATGTTGTATATGAAATAACCTGTCGGTGAAATCCAATCGGGGAACAAAAAGTTTAAAATGTATTTAGTGGTAAAAAAGGGGCTATAATGCTATTATAAGCTTATTACAGAAATCAAGTTGGAGGTTTATATATGAAAACGGCGATTGTTTACGATTCAAGGACACATACAACAGAAAAGGCAGCGGCATTTATTGCCCAGGGGGTTATGGAAACTGGATACAGTGATGTAAGGTGCTTCAATATTGACGAGGCTGATTTGGATTATATCAAACAATCTGATATGGTTATCTTTGGTTCTCCTACCTATATGGCTTCTGTTACGGGGAAAATGAAAAATTGGCTGGAAAGCAATATCAAGAAGCTGAATCTGGCAGGAAAGTTGGGCGGTGCCTATGCGACGGAGCAGTATATCCACGGCGGTGCAGAAAATGCCATCAAGGAAATGATTGTGTTTATGATGGTGGCGGGCATGATGGTTTATTCTGGGGGCAGTTCCTGCGGAAAGCCCGTTATCCATCTCGGTCCTGTAGGCATGAGTCAGAATATTGAGGACTTCGAGGAGTTGTTTATTACCTACGGCAAGAGAATGGGGGAACAGCTGGGCTCCTTGCAGAAAAAATCATAAAAGCTAAAGACGGTCAGCTGACGTGAAAAGTCAGCTGACCGTTTCTTATCTAAATAATGCCAAGTAAATACTGTACCAGCAGGGACATGCAGGCCACTGCTGCCCAGCAGCAGAGCCCCAGGAAGATGGGCTTCAGGCCATGTTTTACGAGTTCCCCGAGTCTGGTGTTGAGGCCAATGGCCGTCATGGCCATGACAATGGCGAATTTGCCGCAGGTACCCAGCGTTTGCGAGAGTGTTTCCGGCAGAATGCCAGTGGTGTTGACGATGGAAGCTGCCACGAACCACAGGATAAACCAGGGGAAAATCTTTTGGAAGTTGAAGCCAGCGCCAGTGCTGGCTTTTTCTCGTGCCATGAGCAGGGCAAAAATCAGGCAGACAGGGACAATCATCAAGGCCCGGGTCAGCTTGACGATGGTGGCAAGTCCGCCGGCTTCTTCGCTATAAGAATAACCGGCTGCTACCACAGAAGAGGTATCGTTTACTGCGGTACCGGCCCACATACCAAAGCCCAGGTCGGACATGTTCATCAGATGTCCTAAAAAGGGGAAGATGAATACAGCCAGCACGTTGAAGAGGAAAATGGTGGAGATGGAAAAGGCGATGTCCTTGTCCTTGGCGCCAATGACCGGGGCAACTGCTGCAATGGCCGAACCGCCGCAGATGGCCGTGCCGGCGCCGATAAGGGTAGTGGTATTGCGGTCAAGATGCAGCAGTCTGCCTACCCCCCAGGCTGTCATAAAAGCTGTCAGCAGAGTGAAGATCATGACGGAGAAGGACTGGCTGCCGATGTCTAGCACATGGAAGAGATTCATCTCAAAACCCAACAGGATGATGGCATATTGCAGGATTTTCTTGCCGGTAAAGGCGATACCCGGCTCCAGCGCGGCGGGGCGGTTTATTCCCGCCAGCAGCATGCCCAGCAGGATGCCGAATACTGGTCCACCGATAATGGGGAATTGCCTGCCCAAGAGCCAGGCTGGAATGGCAATGACCAGAGCCAGCAAAATACCGTGGATGTGTTCTTTTTTCATTATCAGGATGCCTCCTCGAATATCATTATGGAAACATCCTAGCACTCACTAGGTAAATTGTAAAATACTATGATTTGATGATTATCATAGGCGGTTGCCTATGAATCTCCTTCCTGAGCGCAGAGGCCAATGAACTCCTCCATGGCCGGCGTCAGGTATTTGTTGATATGGCAGACAATCCGGAAGGTGCGGGTAAAAGATATGCCGGGAATTGCAAACTGGATAAGGTTTCCTGCGTCAAGTTCCCGCCGGGCAACCCGTTCGGACAGGACAGCTATGCCAAAGCCTGCCATGACTGCCTGCTTGATGCTTTCGGAATTATTGTAAGTGCCGATTATCATCGGCTTGATGCCCTGTTCCGACATTTTTCGTGTAAAGAGTTCCCGCGTGCCGCTTCCTTCCTCGCGGGTGATGAAGGGCAGACGGGAGAGCTCGGCAATGGTATGGGGCGGCGGATTATCCGGAGCAGTCAAGAACACTAATTCATCGGCCATAAAGGCGCGTTCTTTCAGGTAGGGGGAATGAATGGTTCCTTCCACTAAAGCCAGATCCAATTCATCATTCAGCAGGGCCTTTTCCAGTGTGGCGGTATTATGAATCGAAGAGATTACCTGTTGCTGGGAGGTCTTGCGGAATCGGTCCAGTAACGGGATGAATACGCTTTCGCCGATGGAGAGGGTGGCACCAATCCGCAGGGGGGAGCCAGCGGCAAAATCCCGCATGGCAGATTCTGACCGGTCAACAAGGCCCGCGATATGGCGGGCATATTGCAGGAGCTCCTCCCCGGCCGCGGTCAGAAACAGCTTCTTGCCCAGCCGTTCAAAGAGCCTCGTCCCATAATGCTCCTCCAGCTCCCGGATGGCCTGACTCACCGAGGGCTGGGAAATATGCAGTTTTTCGGCGGCACGTGTCATGCCATCCTCATCGCAGACACATAAGAAAATCTGGAAATGGCGCAAGGTCATAGAATTACTCCTTATCTGTGCAAATACTCTTTTATATAAGTATAAGCGAAGTAATTGGTATTATCAAAATCCATCGATTGACGATATATAGGGTAGAGATTTTATTTTTACAAAGGAGGTTATTATGGAACTTCGGGTAATGCAGAATACACTTTGGCGTGATGTGACAGTGGTGCCGGCAGAACAGTCAAAGGAGGATAAGACTCTGACCTCCAAACCAACTTTTTCCCATATGCTGAGGCAGTTGGAAACAGGTGGTGGTATCCGGGATACAGGTGACCACAGTGGTGAGGAAACCACGGTGGTCACGCAGGTTATGTCGGATGGCTCCGTACTCACTACGGTTTATGAAGGCAAGCGCATTGTTTCCCAGAATAAAACCCATGCAGCCAACCCGGAAAAAATTCCCACGATATTCAGTACCCAGGTGGAAAAATCCGGCAAGGCAGTAGAGGGAACCGAAGAGAATCTTGCCTGTGCGGAAACGGAATCTTTGATGTTGAATATGCTGAAATCTCGTTGAAACGGGTAAAATGTTTTTAAGAATGGGAGGTAATCGCATGGATATTTCTATCAGCAAGTTGCACGAACGTACAACCTCTGCCAGCGTCAGTCCGTTACGGGTTGCAACAGACGAGAATTTCCGGGACATCATAGGGGAATTTGCCGTGCCTGAAACGGAAAATACTATACCCCAGGCTGCGCCAACGGCCAGCCTGTCCCTGGTTCAGCCCGCGGAAAACAAGGATACTGTGGAGAGCATCCAAGGACAAACCCGTGACAATTTAAGCTGGCAGGCCTATTATAATTCCGGTGGGCACTTCAAGCTGGGGGAGACATTCAGGGTTCCTGAAGTGCTCCCCAGTTACGAAGACGCCGTCCGGGCGATTGGCCCCGGCGGGCCCTATTCCGTGGAAGCGGTCACAGGCTGCATCCTCAGCATGGCTGCCCAGGTCGCGCAAGGCAATCCTGATAAGATTGCGGAAATCCGTCAGGAAATCGCCAAGGCCGTGGCCATTTTCCGCCGGGATTATCAGGCAGCCACCAAGGAAAAAGACCTGCCCCAAATCTGTCTGGACACCTATGATGCTATCATGTCCGGACTGGATAAGCTGCAAGCCGAATATACGGAAAATAACGCAGGAACAAAGCTATCGGCGTAATCGTGGGACTGGTCAATCTGGCTGACATTGCAGGTCCTTTGCATCAATGGGGGATACAGTCCGGCACTGGGGTTGATTTGCCCACGATAGCGTGGTAACATAGAAGCATAAGAAATAAACAGGTGCCTGCTGCCACCGGGTAGCAGGAAAGACGCCATATCTTTATCGTTAGGTCAAAAGAAGATAAAGATATGGCGTTATTTATATGAGGAGGAGCAGATGATGTTCAGGAATATGAGACGCTTCAAGCAGCAGATTACCGAAGAGGAATGCCGTGAGGTATTGAAAGATGCCAAGAGAGGCGTGCTTTCCCTGCTGGGGGAGGACGGCTATCCCTATGGCTTGCCTATAAATCACTGGTATTGTGAGGAAGATGGCAAGTTGTATTTCCATGGAGCCAAGGCAGGACACAAAATCGAAGCCATCAAAAAATGCGATAAGGCCAGCTTCTGTGCTTATGACGAAGGTTACCGCAAAGACGGGGAATGGGCCCTCAATATCAAGAGTGTTATCGCCTTCGGCAAAATCCGCCTGGTGGAGGACGAAGAAGTGGCCCGCAGGATATGTACGCATCTCGTAGGCAAATTCACCGACGATCAGGAATATCTGGAGAAGGAATTAAAAAATGCCCTGCCGCGGGTGCAATGTCTGGCGATGGGCATCGAGCATATGACGGGCAAGCTGGTGAATGAGTCATAAGGATGTATGGCAATATCGCATCCATAAACGTTACGAAAAGCATATCCGACTCAGGCAAAAAATTCATGTCCTTGTTTAATGAATATTATCGCACTATGAAGGGGACCAAAAGGGAAAAGCAGGCGGCAGAGGTTCAAGACGGTGCTGACGCAGCAGATTAAGGAGGCGTATTTCAATGGGAATTATTAGTGGTTTGATTGGTAATGCATCTGAAACGGATCTTGCGGATGTAAAGAAGGATTATGGAAAACTCTTGGGACGGAACGAAGATGTGCTGCAAGCCTATCAGTGGGTCAGGGATTTGTTGATTTTTACCGATTATCGGCTTATCCTGGTGGACATACAGGGCGCAACCGGCAAAAAAGTGGATTATCACTCCATCCCCTATAGGAGCATCCGGCATTTCGCTGTGGAATCCACGGGCCACTTTGATTTGGAAGCGGAATTAAAAATATGGGTAGCTGGTTTGGGTGCAGAACCACTGGTCTATACGTTCAGCAAGGATGCGGATGTCTATAAGGTGCAGGCACTTTTAGCCGAGTGTGTGGGAAAGTGAATTGATCAGAACAAAGATATTCTGTGAAATATGTTTGCTGTTGATAAATCTAAGGAAAAAACTAAAAACAATTCGGGATGAATTTCATCCCGAATTGTTTTTGGAGAGATTTAGCTTGAAGTGAACGATTGGTTGAAAAATATGGCTTTAATCTTCAGTTTCTTCTTCAATAAATTCAAAGACATCTTCAACGGTTTTACCAAAGACTTTGGCAACATCCATAGCTAATTTCAGAGAAAGGACATATTTACCGTTTTCAAGATGGGAAAGGGGTTCCTGGCGGACACCTACGGCTTCAGCTAACTCGTTTTGAGACATCTTTCTGGCGCGGCGCAGTTCATATATTTTAGTAATAAGCTCAGTCATGGTTCATTCCTCGCCCCTTTCCAACTGATGGAATATCCATTCGGTAGACATATAGGCAATTCCTAGAATGACAGAGGCATCAATCTTGAATGGAACACATCCATCAAAAATAATATATATGCTTATAAGGATCATGCGGGCTTGACTTGCAAAGATTTCAGAGCAAAAATGCAGGATGATATGCAGCGGATTTTGCTTTCATTCAGGTCGGCACGGGGGACAGCCCTCTCACCATTCCTTTTTATGAACATTGTGGCTTTGTCCGTTATGGCGTGAGAAGGAATTTTTTCTTGGATAATTATGATCATGCTATCTTTGAGGGAGGCAGACAGCTTATCGATATGGTTGTCTTGCGCAGGAAGATTGGATGCCAATAGCGTGGTAACCCGCCTATTTTTCAACCACCGCCTGGTCGATTTCCTGCCCGTCTGGCAGGAAGCATTTGATGAGCAGGCGGTTTTCATTTGCCTCCAGTGTCAGGTAATTGTCGGTTTCCGGCTGGGGGGCCACCTTTTCGTCCAAAGCATGGTCAATCCAGAGGCCGGGGTAGCGGACATTGCCGGCCACGCCGGTGAGGATATAAAGGGGGCCGCTGTTGTCCCGCTGGAAGTTGCGGATATGTCCCCGGTTGCGGTAAGTGTGCAGATGGGCGGTAAAGACCACATCAATGCCCAGCTCGTCAAAGAGGGGCATAAAGGCCTCGCCCAAACCGGAAATTCCCTCTTTCCGCTCGGGCCGCTTGGTGATGCGGTATTGCAGCACGTCCTTATGGATGAGCACAATCTGCCAACGTTTCTTGCTCGTTGCCGCGCTTTTTTGCAGCCATTGTTTCTGTTCTTCCAGCAGGCCGGGCTTGAAGTCTTCTGTCTCATCCCACTGGCTGTTGAGCACCATGAAATGCACGTTGCCATAGTCGAAGTCATAATAATAGCGGGCAAAATCCTTGCTGCCGTTGTCCGGCACGGCAAAGTAATGGAGATAGGCCTCGGGCAGGCGCACCTTCCAGTTCAGGTCATAGGTCTCATGGTTGCCCATCAAGGGAGCAAAGGGGATGCGGTCAATGATTCCGTCTACGCCATTGAACCAGGCCTGCCATTGGGTGTGGTCTTCGCCATTGTCCACGATATCGCCCATATTGATAAAGAACTCCGCATCGGGATTAAGTTTTGCCGCTGTTTGGGCCAGATTTTCCCAGTCGCTGTAATCGCTGGACTGGGAGTCGGGGAATAGCAGGCACTTGAAGGCACTGGTTCCGGCAGTTTTGAGGCTGTGCCAGTCGCTGGCATGGCCTTCCGATACCAGCCGGTACTCGTAGTCCGTTTCCGGGGTGAGGTTATCCAGCCGGGCCAGATACTGTAGGTTTTCCACGCCATCATCGGTGAAAAAGTCTTCCTGTGCATCAATCGTCAGCGAATCATGCTGCCCACTGAGCCGGTACTCCACCTGCGGCTGGGAAAGCCTGCTGGCCGCCTGCCACATCAGCACCCGGTTGGTGGCGGCATCCGTTGTCATCATTTGCCGCAGGAATCTGGCCTGCAAATCTTCCGTCAAAGACCGTACGCCCGTGACGGCCTGCCGGTAGAGGGAGCCTTTTGCAAAATAAGCACCTCCGGCCAGCAACAGAGCTCCGGCGGCAATCCCTTTCAGAAATCTGCGGCGTGAGAGCAGTTTTTTGTTCTTTGGTTCGTTTTTCATGCGTTCATCCTCAAATATAAATGATTTATCAACTATACTTTACTACTTGGAGCCAGCTTCAAGTCAAGGAAAATATTCGGAGGATTGTTGGCGGAAATTCTCCAAAAGGCGCAATAAAAGGAAAACTGGTGTCAGCTTGCGGCTGGCACCAGTTTTCTGCACTTGGGGTTAATCGGGAAGATGGGGATTATGATTTGAGTTTTTCCGAGCATTTGAGAATCTCATCATAATGGGAAATCTTGTAGTCCAACCGCTTCAGGGTGGACTGCAAGTTTTCCAGCTGTTCCTGCAGGCGGGCACGCTGCTCCACGAGAATATCCTTGCGGGCTGCCTCGGTGCCTTCCTGAAAGAACAAGGCAACGTAATCGATGAGGGCTTCTACCTGAACCCCGGCGCCACGCATGCACTTGATAAATTCCACCCAGCCGCAGGAGGCCTCGTCAAAGTCCCGGATGCCGTTTTCCTTGCGGGGGACATGGGGGATAAGGCCAATCCGTTCATAATAGCGGATGGTGTCAGCGGACAGATCGTATTTCTCACTTACTTCTTTGATGGTCATAATCTCACCTCACTGTGGTCAAATTCATATCATGGATTAAGTGTAGCATTTGGAGTCCACTCCAAGTCAAGAAGTTTTTCCGCATATTTGGGGGAAGGTGTTGCAATAAAGGAATAGAGCAGGTGGTTGACGAATCAGTATGGGAGAATGAAGGGGATGGAGGGGATAACTGATGCCATTAGAAATTGTCCGCAATGATATAACGAAAATGCAGGTGGATGTCATTGTCAATACGGCGAATCCCAAGCCTATCGTGGGTGGTGGCGTTGACCGGGCTATACATAAAGCTGCCGGTACAGAGCTGCTGGCGGCACGGAAGAAAATCGGCGATATTGCTACTGGCAGGGCCTTTATTACACCAGCCTTTGCTCTCCGTGCCAAGTTTGTCATCCATACCGTGGGGCCGGTCTGGCAGGGGGGCACGCATGGAGAGAGGGAACTGCTGGCCAGTTGCTACGGAAATTCCCTGCAATTGGCAGAGGATAATGGTTGCAAATCCATAGCATTTCTGCTTATCTCGGCGGGGATATTTGGCTGTCCGGCGGAGATAGCCATAGCGGTGGCAACGCAGGCGATACGTGACTTCCTATCTGAGCATGAGATGGAGGTCTACCTTGTGGTGTTTGACCAAAAAGCGTTCAAGATTTCCAGCAGCCTGTTTGAGGATGTGCAAAGTTATCTGGATGCAAGATATGTGGAAGAACTGCTGGACGAGGAATATCGTGATGACTCCCGGGACAGGCGCAGATTGCTGGCGGCACCGAAATATCTAGGCGATGAAGCCTGCGCTGGTGCAGTAGCAGCTATTTCACAATTTTGTCTCCAGAAGAAAAATAAGAAAAAGCGTTCATTGGAGGATTTGCTGGCTGAAGTAGATGCCACATTTTCTGAGGCACTTTTGAGGCTGATTGATGTCAAAGGCAAGACAGATTCGGAGGTTTACAAGAAAGCCAATGTTGACCGTAAGCTATTTTCGAAAATTCGCAATAACCCTGCCTACAAGCCGCGCAAGTCTACGGCCTTGGCCTTTGCCGTTGCCCTGGAGCTGAATCTTGATGAGACGAAGGACTTTATAGGGCGGGCAGGCTATGCCCTTTCCCACAGCAGCAAATCGGATATCATCGTGGAATACTTCATTCAGCATGGCGAGTTTGACATCATTACCATCAATGAAACGCTCTTTGCTTTCGAGCAGCCATTGCTTGGCTGCTGATTTGTCGCTTGACAGGCGACCAAATGCCCCCTTGTCTTAGGTAGAATAGAACCATCAAAGATAAGGGGGCGTTTTCCATGAAGAAAGGTTTGACGGAAATTGTGTTCATTCTGGACAGGAGCGGCTCGATGAGCGGTCTGGAGGCTGACACCATAGGTGGTTTCAATTCGCTTATCAGGAAGCAGCAGAAGGAGACAGGTGAAGCTATTGTTTCCACGGTGCTGTTTGATGATACCTGTGATGTCATCCATGACCGGGTGCCGATGGAGAAGGTAGAAAAGCTCACAGAAGATACCTACTTCGTCCGGGGGTGTACGGCACTGCTGGATGCCGTAGGCGGTGCCATCCATCACATCGGCAATATTCACAAGTATGCCCGTGAAGAGGACAGGCCGGAAAAGACGGTGTTCATCATCACGACAGATGGCTTGGAAAATGCCAGCCGGCGGTATAACTACAAGCAGGTAAAGCAGATGGTGGAGCGGCAGAAGGAGAAGCATGGCTGGGAGTTCCTTTTCCTGGGGGCCAACATGGATGCCATCAAGGCCGCGGGAAGCATTGGCATTCACGCAGACCGGGCCGTTACCTATCAATGTGATGAGGCAGGGACAGCGCTTAATTTCGAAGTTCTGAGTGCGGCCATACAACATGTTCGCAGCAGCGATATGCTGCTGGCGGCAAGCTGGAAACGAAAAATTGACGAAGATATGATGCGGCGTGGTGGCCGGAAATAACAGAAGGTTTTCCTTAAAGATGGGATGGAAATACATATAAGCTAAGAATTGGCACGGGTTAAAGGCTCGTGCCTTTTTTGCAACTGAAAAAAATTTTCCAATGGGGTATTGACTTGAAGTTCACTCAAGGGTATAGACTTACAGACATCAGCTGAACGAAAGATGTTTATCCGATAAAGTAAAGGAGAAAATTCATGTATTTAGAGAAAGTCAATCGTCCTGAAGATATCAAAGGTTTTTCCGCAGAACAGCGTAAGGTGCTGGCTCGTGAAATGCGGGATGCCATGCTGAAAAGAGCAAGCATCCACGGTGGTCACTTCGGCCCCGATTTCGGTATTGTGGAGGCTACTATCGCCCTGCATACGGTCTTTGATTCACCGAAGGATAAGTTTGTCTTTGATATTTCCCATCAGGCCTATCCCCATAAGATGCTGACGGGCCGCAAGAATGCCTATCTCTATGAGGAGCATTATGATGATGTGTCGGGCTATACCAACCCCGAGGAAAGCGCGCATGATATGTTCAATGTGGGGCATACCTCCACTTCCATCAGTTTGGCAACAGGGCTGGCCAAGGCCCGTGATCTCAAAGGAGACAAGGAAAACATCATCGCCATTATCGGTGATGGTTCCATGAGTGGCGGCGAAGCCTTGGAAGGCCTGGATACTGCCGGGGAGATGAAGTCGAACCTGATTATTATGTTCAACGATAATGACCAGAGCATTGCCGAGGTGCATGGCGGCATGTATAAGGGCTTCAAGGAGTTGAGGGATACCAATGGCCAGTCGGAACGTAACCTGTTCAAGGCTATGGGGCTTGATTATCGCTTCGTGGCCGATGGCAATGATGCTGAGGCGATGATTGCGGCTCTGGAGGAAGTCAAGGATATCGATCATCCTGTGGTGCTGCATATCGTCACCAAAAAAGGAAAAGGCTATAAGTTTGCCGAAGAGAATAAAGAAGAATGGCATTGGCATATGCCCTTTGATATCGAGACCGGCGAAGTAAAACAGCCACTGGTTGACCCCTATGCCGAGCAGACGGCAGAAACCTTCCTGCGACTGGCCAAGGAGGATAAGAAGTTTATCGCCATCTCGGCCGCTACGCCTGCCAGCATGGGGCTTACCCAGGCACGCCGTGAGGAACTGGGTGAGCATTATATCGACGTGGGCATTGCTGAGGAGCAGGCGGTGGCTATGGCATCCGGTTTGGCGAAAAATGGTGCCCATCCGGTCTTTGGGGATTATTCCTCGTTCTTCCAGCGTACCTATGATCAGCTGGCACAGGATGTATGCGTCAATAACAGCGCCGCAACCTTCCTGGTATTCTGGGCCTCCATGTATAGCATGAATGATGTGACTCATCTGGGCTTCTACGACATCCCCATGATGAGCAATATCCCCAATCTGGTTTACTTGGCACCGACCTCGCCGGAGGAATATCAGGCCATGCTGGACTGGTCGGTGGCGCAGGAAAAATACCCGGTAGCTATCCGCGTGCCCCATATGATGGTGGGGAGCTCCAATCGTCCTGTCCGCAAGAGCTATAACGAGCTTAACAAGTACGAGGTGGTCCGCCAGGGAAGCCAGGTGGCTATTCTCGGTCTGGGCAGTTTCTACAATCTGGCGGAAGAAGTGGCAGCCAAGCTCAAAGAACAGGGCATTGAGGCTACGGTAATCAATCCGCTCTTTATCACGGGGCTGGATGAGGAATTGCTGGAAAGCCTGAAAGAAAACCACGATATGGTGGTAACGTTGGAAGATGGCGTGCTGGAAGGCGGCTTCGGCGAAAAGATTGCCCGCTTCTATGGTGCAGACAGGATGAAGGTGTTGAACTTTGGCCTGCCCAAGAAATTCTATGACCGCTATGATTATGGCAAGCTGGCGCAGGAGCATCATTTGACTGCTGAACAGATTGCCGCAGATATCATGAACACTTTGTAAGCGATGAAGGGAGACGAATCCATTATGAGTAAAGCTTTAGTTGCGTATTTTTCCGCCAGTGGTGTAACCGCCAAAGTTGCCAGCAGGCTGGCTGAAGCTGCAAGAGCTGACCTTTTTGAAATCAAGCCGGAAACGCCTTATACCAGTGCTGACCTGAACTGGCAGGACAAGAACTCCCGCAGCAGCGTGGAGATGCGGGACGCTTCCTCCCGCCCTGTGGTGGCAGGAAAGGTGGCAAATATGGGAGATTATGATGTGATTTTCCTGGGCTTTCCCATCTGGTGGTATGTGGCTCCCCACATCATCAATAGCTTTTTGGAAGGCTATGATATGACCGGCAAGAAGATTATTCTCTTTGCCACTTCCGGCGGCAGCGGCTTTGGCAAGAGCGTCGCAGGCCTTCAGGACAGCAGCCCCGGGGCGACAGTTATGGAGGGAAAACTCCTGAACGGCAATCCTGCGGTTGCTGAACTGAAAGACTGGGTGGACAGTCTGCAGCTTTGATGGTGGGGCAGCATGATGGATCGCAGGACATTTATCATGGGAGGTATTGGTACTTTGGGCATGCTGTCTGCCAGCGGCTGGCTTTTTACTCAGCGGCCGGAGTTCGGCCGCCTGCCCCAGGGGGAAAGACTGGCCCGTATACAGGCCTCACCTCATTATAAAAACGGCCAGTTCCAGAATCTGGTGCCAGTGCAGGTTATGAATGAGGAGAGCGGAGAAAACCGCTTCGTGGCCACGGCGAAATTCCTCTTTGGGGATAAATCCGAGCTATCTCCCCAGGAAACCATGCTATCTCAAAAGACAGATCTGAAGGCTTTGGACAAAGATAAGGATGCTGTGGTCTGGCTGGGGCATTCCAGCTTCTTTTTACAGCTGGGAGGACAGCGGATTCTGATTGACCCGGTATTCAGCGATTTTGCTTCCCCGGTGTTCTTCATCAACAAGGTCTTTCCTGGCAGCAATGTCTACACCGCTGACGATATGCCGGAGATTGATGTGCTGGCCATTTCCCACGACCATTGGGACCATTTGGACTATCCTACCGTTATGGCCCTGAAGTCCAAGATAAAGCAGATTGTCTGCCCCTTGGGGGTAGGTGAGCACTTCGAATCTTGGGGCTTTGATATGTCAATTATGCGGGAAGAAGATTGGGATACGGAAGTCCGGCTGGCAGAGGATTTTTCTGTCCATATCCTGCCCTCCCAGCACTTCTCTGGCCGTTTCCTTGACCGTAATCCAACCTTGTGGTGCGGCTTTGCCTTTGTGACGCCCCGGCGTAAGGTCTATTATACCGGCGACGGGGGCTATGGCAAGCATTTCAAAGCCATCGGCGAAAAGTTTGGCGGTTTTGATCTGAGGCTTGGCGAAAACGGCCAGTACAATATGGCCTGGCATGCGATTCATATGCTGCCAGAGGAAACGGCCCAGGCAGCATCGGATGTGGGAGCAAAATTGCTTCTGCCTGCCCACGGCGGCAAGTTTGCCCTTTCCCGTCATCCCTGGCAGGAACCTTATCGGGAACTGACTCGTTTTAGCCAGGGGCGGGGGTATAAAATGCTGACTCCGGAAATCGGGGAGGTGGCTTATCTTGACCGTGACAACACCCAGAACTTTGAGTTCTGGTGGGAAAAAATGAAATAGCAGCCAAAAATGCGTCATCGTATTTGATGACGCATTTTTAGCTGTAAATCTTGTTCGGTTGTATCCTGTCTGGTTATAGATATTTGAATTCGGGATGAATTTCATCCCGAATTCTTTTACCTACTTTGAGATTGACAGATATCCAAAAATAATATACACTAAACCTATAAAACATGCTCATGTTTTAGGGGGAGAATATACATGCCAAAGAATGCTCCTGTGAAAAGAACAGCATTTAATGTGAGTATATCCATTGCGTTAAGAGACAGACTTCGTGCTCTCAGTAAGTCTCTCGGTGTTAAAACTTCTGTTCTGATTGATGAAGCTGTGATGGGACTGCTTGCAAAGTATGCAGAGAAAGGTGGAATTCAACTTATGAGTGATGGAGAAGAAAGACAGACACAGCATATTATTTGTGTGGCAAGCGGTAAAGGAGGCGTCGGCAAGACCACGACTACCGCTGCTCTTGCCTATCTGTTTTCTGTGATAGGCAAAAAGAAGGTGCTTCTTATCGATGCTGATGCGCAAACAAATCTCACTCAGATCATGAAGGCCAGCATTGATGGCAAGAGAGATATTCAGGGGGCCATCATTACACGTCTGGTCAATCCGGATATTCCAATCAATACGTTCATACTTCCCACGCAGTACAAAAACATAGATATAATCCCAGGCAATCCTTTCATCGAGGAAGATGGCTTCCTTTCTCAGATCCGTAAGGCTAAGCTGGATAATGATGTCAATCTTTGGATTGAAATGATGAATGCGGTCAAGGCGATAAAGGCATATGATGTAATCCTGATGGATACGCATCCCTCCTCTGGCCTGCCAACATCTTATCCGCTTCAGGCATGTGACCATGTGATCATTCCGCTTGAACCAGACCCAAGCTCTGTCTCTGGTTTCAAGGAAGTATATAAGAAGATAATTCAGGCTCGCAAGATCATGAATCCGAATATCCGGCTTCTGGGATATTTCTTCAATCGGGTCAAGGCTAATACTGGTTCGGCAAAGCAGTTCATTCCTACGGCCAGAGAAACCATTCCTGAAGTTATAGCTGAAGTAAACGGTGGCACGGATGAGGGCAAATTCTTCGACACGGTAATCCGTGACAGTGAAGATGTCCGGAAAGCAGTTATTGTGCACCGCGCAGTTACGGAGCGTTTCCGTTCGAACAAGGTTGGCAAGGACTTTGAGAAACTCTATTTTGAGGTAACGGAGGCATTAGCAAATGAGTAAAAAAATGGATCTTTCTTCCACTATGGATAATTTCATTTCCGACAACTATGGTGATGGCGCTTCCAGCCTGGATTACTGGACGAATCTATCCCAGGATGATGTGAAGGAATTGAATGGGGAACAGGCCAAAGCATCCAAGGAAAGACAGGAGAAGATAGAGAGCCTGTATCCTGTATTTTCCAGAGAGCAGATTCTTTTGGAAAAGTTGGTTCCTGCTGATGAAGGTTGGAATTTCTTCCCTGCCCAGAATAATGGTGTTCTCGAAGAGTTGATGAAGAACATCGTTGTATATGGACAGCTTACCCCTGCTATAGTCTGGAAACAGCCCAACGGAACCTATACCATTCTGGGCGGTCACACCAGATTTCAGGCAATCCAGAAGCTCCATGAGATATTCTTGGAAGTTGGTGACCAGGAACAGGCTAAACGTTTTGAGGTAATGGACTGTAATGTCTATGACTATAGTGAACTCGACGAAATAGAGGCTCGAAAGATCATTATCTTCGACAATGTGATTCGTCGTGAGAACTCTACTGCTGTAAAAGCCCGTTCCGTCATAACTATGGCACAGCTGGAGAAAGATACACGTTCTTCCAGGAGACCAGATACGCGCCGTACCCGTGCTCTTGACAATGTCGCCTTGGCTTTGGGTGAGCCTATTGGAACAATCAAAGATTTGTATCGGTTGAGAAACCTGATTTCCGAGTTTTGGCCGCTGGTTGATGCTGGCGACCGTAATAACAGGATCACCAATCAGCTGGCAAGAGCCATCGCTGTTCTGGAACCAGAATTGCAGCAATATATATATGAAAATGAGCTTTATAAGAACAGATTGACGTCTTCACAGCTGGCAAAACTCAAAAAAGCGAGATCCATAGCTGACCTTGATGAGTTATTTACAGCTCCAGAAGTTTTCACAGTCACTGCAAAGGCTGAATTGACGGAGCAGCTTCCTGCTGATTACAAGCCTGTCCTGATGTTCTGTTCGGAGGATGAACTGGAGAAAATTCGTGATATCATCGAATGGAATGTATGTGCAGACAACAGCATTTCCAAACAGACAAAGGATATATTGCGGCGACTGTTCGCGGAAGCAAAGAAAAAAGAGATGGTTTGAAACAATTTGGGATGAATTTCATCCCGAATTGTTTTTTCGCAAGCCTGTTTTGGGAACGGCGTGTTTCTGTACAGAAAACATCCCCAGTGATATCACTGGGGATGTTTTTTATCGAAGACAGCGGATTGTCTCTTTCCTTTATATATGGCAGAGTCATTAAGCTGGGCAAAGCGCATATTCATTTGGTTTCGGCATAGCCAGCGTAAAAGTCGTCTGGGAAAGGATGCCGGCAATCAACTGGTTACGCAGTTGATAGTAATGTTCTGCCTTGCCACCTGCTTTTGTCCAGTAAATGCCATGCACATCAAAGCGCTGTTCCCAACTGAAATGGTCTTCGCTTTTGTCTGTAACGATATTGACACCGTCGCAGGGCATGCCGTTGAGGGTACAATCTTCAATTCGTTTATAGCACAGAGCCGCTGTGCTGTCTGCCGCCGCAGCCTGTTCTGTGCCGAAGTCATAAGCAATGATCTTCAAATCATCCAGCCGCTCTTCATGGCCTTCCAGGATTTTGACCGTCAACTCTGCATAGCGTTTTTCTACGCTTTCAATCCAGTTGCTGAGCCAGCCGTGGATATTGGCTTCATCAATGATTACTTCCAGTGGACGATTCTCGTCATACACGAAATCATTGGCTGTATCCAGCCAGCCTGCTTCTTCGGCCTTTCTGGCAAATCGTTGCAATAACTCTTCCTGCATCCTGATTTTATCGTACATCCAATAATGGATTGGTCCTAAAAAAGCACTCATTCTTTTTCCTCCTGCATTGGTTGATGCGTTTACTATAGCCAAAAAACAGCAGAAAGTCAGTAAAAAATGTTACAACTACAGATTTCTCCATAACGGCAGTCCATGCGTGTATTTTTACTTTTGTTGTATGCTATTTTCATGATTGTTCGTATCAGAAACGTCAACTTATTTTATTTTAAAGTTGACAATAGAAGGGGAGAGGAGTATTGTGGTATTTGTGAAGTCTTGGAAAGGAGCGATAGCAATGCAGAAATCTACTACGCAAGAAGGAGGTCTTTTCAATGATCTGGTATCCTTATGAACAGATGAAGACCATGAAAAAACCATATGAAATCATCGATGCAAAAGGCGCTTACCTTTACACGCAAGATGCGAAGTTGTTGGATTCTATTTCATCCTGGTGGAGCGTAATCTATGGTTATCATCAGCCACAGATCACGGAAGCTATTTGCCGGCAGGCGGCAAATTTCTCACATGTGATGCTGGGGGGACTGACACATAAGCCGGCGCAGGAATTGTCAGAAAAGCTTGCTGCCTGGCTGCCGGGTGATCTGAATTATTGTTTTTTTTCGGATTCTGGCAGTGTGGCCGTAGAAGTGGCATTGAAAATGGCCCTGCAATATTATGTCAATCGCGGTGAAACCGGCCATAAACGAGTATTGGCGCTGGAGCATGCCCATCATGGTGATACCAGCGTCGATAATCAGGAAGTACGACGGACTAAGGTATTGGCCTTGGAACATGCTTATCATGGTGATACCTTCAAAACGATGGCGGTGGGCGATGATGAGGATTACCACTTCGTTCTGCAGGTCTATGGCAAGAATCCCTATGTTATCCATATTCCAACCGAAATCGCTGCTCTTGAGGAAGCCTTTGCCCGTTATCAGGATGAATTGAATTGTTTCATCGTCGAACCGCTGCTGCAGGGAGCCGGGGGCATGCGCATGTACGATATCGCCTTCCTCAAGCGGGCCCGGGAACTTTGCGATAAGTATGGTGTATTGCTGATCTTCGATGAGGTCGCAACGGGATTTGGCCGCACAGGCCACCGTTTTGTGGCCGATGCGGTGCTGCCGGATATTCTGGTATTGGGCAAGGGGCTGACCGGGGGGCATATTGGTCATGCTGTTACCGTAGCAAATCAGAAAGTCTTTGCGGCTTTTTATGATGATGCCCCGGAAAAAGCACTGATGCATGGCCCGACTTTCATGGGCAATGCCCTGGCATGTGCCGCAGCCAAGGCGTCGATTGAATTGTTTGATCAGCTGGATATCCCGGCCAAGGTCGCCCATATTGAAGCGATCACACGGCGGGAACTGGCTGGCTTCACAGATCCGCGCATCCGCGAAGTGCGCATCATGGGAGGGTGCGCCTGCATTGAGGTATACGATGCAAAAACGCTGGCCGGGTATCAGCAATTTGCCTATGAACGCGGTGTCTTTGCCCGCCCGTTCTTGAACTACCTGTACTCTATGGTTCCCTATATTCTGACAGATGACGAACTGGTCCATATTTTTGACGTCATGAAGGAATGGTTTCAGCGCGGGTGAATCCGGCTGTTTAGGGGACAAGTCTGCCTGAATGGTCAACCTATATTCAATAAAAGTTAACAATGGAGGTTACAGCTAATGAAACATCTGACCGTTCGTGAAATAGTTCTATGCGGTTTGTTTATCGCTTTGATTACCACGGGAACATTTATCCGCATTCCCGTGGGAACCGATGTCTACACCTTGCAATTTTTATTCACATTGCTGGCAGGTCTGGTACTAGGGGCCCGTTTGGGAGCGATGGCTGTGGGGGCTTATGTATTGCTGGGGTTGCTGGGAGTGCCTGTCTTTGCCTCTGGTGGCGGCCCGGCCTATGTCCTGCAGCCGACCTTTGGCTATCTGCTGTCTTTCATCCTGCAGGCTTGGTTTGGTGGCTTTTTTGCCCGTCGCGGAGTTGCAGTTTCTTATCGTCAGCTGCTGCTGGCAAATTTGGGCGGGATGGCCATCGTTTATGCGATTGGCATTGCCTGGTTCTATCTGGTCTCCAATTATGTGATTGCTGCACCGATCCCGCTCTGGACAGCTATATTCTATTGCGGTATCCTGCAGGCTCCGCCTGATTTCCTGTTGTGTCTGGCTGCAGCAGCTATCGGTATGCGCTGCTATCAGAGTGGTGTCTGGATAACCGAAGTCAAAGAAACTGTATCGCATAAGGAGGTGTGCGCATGAGCCGGAATCTTTTCGTGACCGGAACAGGCACCGAGATTGGCAAGACCTATGTGGCAGGCCTTATCGTGAAAACACTTCATGATGCTGGTATGGATGTAGCTTATTATAAGGCTGCAATGAGCGGTAATGACCGCCGGCCTGATGGCACTCTGATTCCAGGTGATGCCCTGTTTGTCAAGGAGTTTGCCCAGCTTTCCCAAAGTCTTGCCAGCATGTGTCCTTATGTATATGAAAATGCGGTATCGCCTCATTTGGCTTCACGCATTGAAGGCCATCCGGTGCGTATGGAAGTTGTGGAGGAAACCTTCCATGCGGTCAGCCGGAAGCATGATTATGTCGTAGTAGAGGGCAGCGGCGGCATCACTTGTCCCATCAGCTGGGATGAAGAACGTATCCAGTTGGAAGATATTGTCCGCAAGCTGCAGCTGCCCAGCATCATGGTGGCGGACGCTGGTCTGGGAACCATCAACAGCGTGGTATTGACCTATGCTTATATGAAACAGAAAGAACTCCCGCTGAAGGGGATTTTCTTCAATAATTTCCATCGCGGCGATGTGATGGAAGAAGATAACCGGCGTATGTGTGAAAAAATGACGGGCTTGCCAGTCCTGTCCTGTATCGCCAAAGGGGATAACGAACTCCCTGGCCTTCCGGCAGAAAAATTAGCGGCTTTATTTGCTTGATCCTTTCTGACTGCCTGACCAATTAGTATTTGACATATGACAAAAAAGATTTATAATAGAATATGACATATGTCAAAAAAGGAGGTTATTATGAGCAGGCCCACAAAATTAAAGCGCATCCATGCCCTGCCCGCTGTTTCCCGTTTCATTCCTGAGGCAGCTGGTGACAATCCACCTGTTGCCATTACCATCGAGGAGTATGAGTGCATACGGCTCATGGATTATGAAGGCATGACACAGGAAGAATGTGCCCGGGTGATGGGCGTGGCGCGTACCACCGTACAGGCCCTTTATGTGGCGGCTCGCAAGCGTATTGCCGGCTGTCTGGTTGAAGCCCGTCCGTTGGTCATTACAGGTGGCAGCTTTGAACTTTGCAAAGCCTGTTCCAGTCATGCCCCTTTTAGGCGTTTAGTGAAGGAAGGAAGCGAACATACCATGAAACTTGCCGTTACTTATGAAAATGGACAGATTTTCCAGCATTTCGGTCACACCAGCCAGTTCAAAGTCTATACCATCGAAGAAGGCGTTATCCAGGAATCCCATGTCTTGAGCAGCAATGGTGCCGGACATGGAGCTCTGGCTACTCTTTTGCAGGAGGCAGATATTGACACCCTGATCTGTGGCGGCATTGGTGCTGGGGCCCAGAATGCGCTGGCCAATGCCGGTATTGCTCTTTATGGCGGTGTGCAGGGCGATGCGGATACAGCCGTCCATGCATTCCTGGACGGCAAGCTGGCGTATGATCCGGCTGTGCGCTGCAATCATCATGACCACGGTGAAGGCCATACCTGCGGCAGCCATGGTTGTGGCGGTCATGGTCATGGTCATGGCGGCTGCCATTAAAGGCAAAGTGAACGGAGGGCAATCTTATGAAAGCTGATTGCGCCAACTGCAGGACACATGCCTGCTATACCAAGGGGGTGAACTGCACCGGCCTGGAACGGGAAGAAATCCTGTCTGCCTATAGTGAAGAGGACAGGCGCATCATGAAAGCTGCTGCTTATGTGGAAGGGACGTTCTATAGCAACATCACCCGTTTGCAGGAAACCGCAGAGTTTGCCAAAGCCATGGGATATAAAAAACTGGGCATGGCCTTCTGTATCGGACTCAATGCCGAAGCCAGAATCATTGCCCGTTATTATCAGCAGCAAGGGTTTGATTTTTATAGCGTCTGCTGCAAGACCTGCAGTTTCAACAAGAAAGAGCTTGACCTCAAACAAGTCAAGCCGGAACTGGCACACGAAGCTATGTGCAATCCCAAGATCCAGGCAAAAATCCTGGCTGATAAAGGGACAGAGTTATTTATCTCCTGCGGGCTTTGTGTGGGGCATGATGCGTTATTCAATGCCGCCTGCCCCGGTCCTGTCACCGCTTTGGTGGTGAAGGACCGACTGCTGGCTCATAATCCTTTGGGTGCTGTCTACTCCAGATATTGGAAAAAGAAATTGAATCTCCTGGATGAGGGAGAAGTCTGACAAGGCGCTGTGATGAAATGCGAAAGCATTTTATCCACAGCGCTTTTTTATTGCGTGATTTTGTATCTTATACCATTATAATCTAAAAAAGGGCGCAATGCCCCTTTCCCCATAAAGTAGCTTATTATCTGTTTATGCGGCTAATTTTACTCGATTGATTTTATTATGGTATTTATAAAGATTATGCCCTATAGAAACAAGGAAAATTTCCAGTCTTACCTGTTCCATGCCTTTTCTTACGACTCGTTTATACCAGCGATCATATTTCATTACGCCAAAAGTACCTTCTGATTGTATGGAGCGATTCATTCTCAGCAGTGCT
>NZ_FRBC01000036.1 GCF_900142515.1 Pseudoselenomonas ruminantium
GTCTACGCAGCAACTACCACAACTGGACGCAGCACTACGCCCTCTACCTCATAGGCTTATGCTATTTGAGGTTACTTGTTTTTGCTATTTTCATGTAGGCGGCTTTGCCGCTGAACGAGGTGTCTACGTCAACCTTGGACATTTTTACAAGCCGTAAGGGCGATGTCTCCCCGAATACGTAGAAACGAGGCTCTTTTCTCGGCTCAACCTTTCTAAAGTGCAGTTCCCGTAGGTTCGTTACGTACATTATAACAAAATATTTAATATTTGAGAATAGTTTGTTTATTTTTGTTTACTATATCGAAAACATTTTGTTGATCAGTTCGTAATAACGCCGCAAGATCTGAGCCAGTTCACTCCGTTCTGCGTTCGTAAGGTTCTGGGCATACTGATCGAAACGCTGGCGGAATAGTTCCATGTGATCATCCAGCAATTGCTCACCAGTTTTATTGATGGTAATCACGATGCGGCGCCGATCCCTGGAATCAGATTTTTTTTCTACATAGCCGGTATTCACTAATTTGTCGATGATATTCGTCATTTGCTGCTTGGAAATATTCAGCTGCCGGCTGATATCGGAAATGGCCATTCCTGCTGTATCCATCAATGTACAGAGTACGGCAAACTGATTGAGCGGTAGCGGTACCTGCGTCTGCCGCCCAAAATTATTATGCAAGAGTACCATGATCTCCACAAATTGCTGGGATAAACGTGGTCTTTCCTGGGCTTCCATGATAAAACTCCTTTAATTCTTGACTTTTGCTTAACTATAATATACTATATATATCATAATTAGTAAACATTTATTTACTATTCCGTTGGGGATTGGAAATAGAATGTTGTCATAAACATGGGAGGGGAGCAGTGTGCTCTCTTACTTTCTGTTTATGTGGAAAAAGGAGGTTCATAAATTGTTTTTGCCGAAAAACAAGAAGACAAAGGCTCTGCTGATTGGCATATCGCTGGCAATCTCTGCGAGCTTCATCGTGGCTGGCTGTGGCAAAGAGCAACAGCAGGCTCAGATGCAGGGCGCGCAGGTCAAGGTCATGCAGGTGATCCAACAGGATACGCCGATGACCAGTGAATTTGCCGGGCAGATTGTGGGCAAGGATGAAGTCAAAGTCCAGACCAAGGTCTCTGGCAATGTAGTAGAGAAGTATGTGCAGGGTGGCCAATGGGTTGAAGCAGGACAGCCGCTATACCGCATTGATGACCGCCAGTATACCTCTGCTGTTTGGCAGGCTCAGGCCAATCTGGCGCAGGCACAGGCAACGCTGAGCAATGCTCAGAATGATTTGAGCCGTTATCAGCAGCTGGTGCAGTCCAATGCCATTTCCCGGCAGACTTATGACAATCAGCTGGCTAACGTCAACGCCTATCAGGCTGCTGCCGATGCCAATCATGCCATGCTCATAAAAGCGCAGCAGGATCTGGCTGATACCACAATTTATGCGCCGATGAGCGGTAAGCTGGCTGTGGATGACGTGGCTGTAGGGACTTTTGCTACCGCAGGTTCCACCAATCTGGTGACCATCGGTTCGGCAAGTCCTGTTTATGCCAAGTTCAATGTATCGGAAACGGATTATCTGGAATACATGAATGCCCTGATGCAGGGCGGGGAGCAGGTGAAACCTGTCGTGACGATCACGCTGTCTGATGGCACGCAATATCCGCTGGAAGGCGAAATCGTGGAGTCGGACCGCTCCTTGTCGGCAAATACTGGTACGCTTACCATGAAGGCACTCTTTGATAACCCCAATGGGATGCTGATACCTGGTATGTTTGCCCGGGTACGTCTCTCTGGACAGATGATTCCCAATGCCGTTCTTGTACCACAGCGGGCTGTGCAGCAGCTTTTGGGCAAATCTTTTGTCATGGTAGTCAATGGAGATGGAAAATCTGAAGCACGCACTGTGCAGCTCGGAGAGAAAGTGGGCAGCTATTATGTCATCAAAGACGGCCTGACAGCTGCCGATATGGTGGTTGTGGAAGGTCTGTCCAATCTTCAGGAAGGTGTGCCGCTTAACGTTACCGTGGTAACGGCTGAGGATATGGGCTTCTCATTGATTTCGGATATGACCAAGTTCAATTCCAACGCGATTGCTGGTTCTGCAGATAAATCAGAACAATAAGGAGGCGGCGATTTGTCTAAGTTCTTTATTCACCGCCCGATATTTGCCATTGTCATCTCGATCATCATCGTTATCGTAGGCATCCTGGCAGCCTTCCAGCTGCCGATTGCCCAGTATCCGCAGATTTCGCCGCCGACGGTTTCGGTTGGTACTTCCTATACGGGTGCAAATGCATCGGTTATCAACGATACCGTGGCGCAGATCATCGAGCAGCAGGTCAATGGTACTCAGGGTATGGATTATATGAGTTCCAACTCGGACGACAGCGGCCGTTACAGCCTGTCTGTAGTCTTTGAGACGGGAACGGATGGCGATATGGATGCCGTCAAGGTGCAGAACAATGTCGCCATCGCCAATGCCAGCCTGCCATCGGATGTGCAGCAGGTTGGTGTTACGACCAAGAAATCTTCCAACGACATGGCCTATATGTTGTCCCTGTATTCTCCGGATGGCACCTATGACCGTGCGTTCATGAAAAACTACGCCGATATCTATCTGCTGGATGAACTCAAACGTGTATCCGGCGTCGGCGATGTGCAGATCTTCGGTTCCGACTATGCCATGCGCGTCTGGCTCAACCCGGACAAGTTGGCAGAGTTAGGGCTTACCATTGCGGATGTGACCTCTGCCATCAAGGAGCAGAACGTGCAGGCGCCTGCTGGTACGGTCGGTGCTATGCCGGTGGCCAACGGTCAGGAAAAGCAGTACACAGGCAAGATTGCCGGCCGTCTCGTGACGCCGGAAGAATTCGGCAATATCGTGCTGCGTTCCGACAACGGCAAGTTCGTCCGTCTGAAGGACGTAGCCCGGGTGGAAACCGGTGAGAAATCCAGTGCGATTATCTCCAAGTTCAACGGTTATCCCTCGGTCGGTTTCGGTATCAACCTCACCAGTGATGCCAATGCCATGCAGACGGTAGCCGGGGTGCGCAAGGTTTTGGAAAAGGCGGAACCCACGCTGCCGCCGAAACTCGAGATGGCGCAGATCTTCGACTCCACGAATTACATCAACGCATCCATCAAGGAAGTGCTGGAAACCTTTGCCGAGGCTCTGCTGCTGGTGGTGCTGGTTATCTTCCTGTTCCTTCAGAGCTGGCGTGCAACCTTGATTCCGCTGCTGGCAGTGCCAGTATCGTTGATTGGTACCATGGCAGCCTTCATATTGCTGGATTTCTCCATCAATACGTTGACGCTCTTTGCTATGGTATTGGCCATCGGCCTCGTTGTCGATGATGCTATCGTAGTTATCGAGAACGTCGAGAAGCATATGGAAGAGGGCCTGACGCCGATTGATGCCACGGAACGAGCTATGGCGGAAGTGCAAGGGCCGGTTGTGGCTATTGCCTTCGTATTGGCGGCCGTATTCGTACCGGTAGCCTTCCTGGGCGGTATGACTGGTATCCTCTACCGTCAGTTCGCCCTGACCATTGCCGTATCCATGGCGCTCTCTGCCTTCGTAGCCCTGACGCTGACGCCGGCACTTTGTGCCATGATCCTGAAGCGCCATGAGGCCAAAGATGATGAAGGTGCTCTGGGGCAGTTCTTCGTGAAATTCAACGCTTGGTTCGAACGCACGAAGCGCGGCTATATGGGCGTGGTGGCGAAATTCATCCGCCGCACCCGCCTGGCCATCCTCTTTATGGTGATTGTCTGCATCATTTCCGCAGCTCTTTACAAGGTACTGCCTTCCACCTTCGTACCCGACGAAGACCAGGGCTATCTCTTTACCGTGGTGCAGCTGCCGGAAGGTACTTCCATGAACGTCACCCAGCAGACCATTGACAAGGTGGCCACGGCAGCTAAAGACGTCAAAGGCGTGGAAAATGTCATGGCCATCACGGGCTTTGATATTTTGGGTGGCGGTGCCAAACCAAGCGCAGGCCTTGTGGTTTTGGGCATGAAAGACTGGTCCCAGCGTCCCGGCGGTGACGAATCCGTTGGGGCGGCTGTAGGCACCATGTTCGGCATCGGGGCAAAGCTTGCGCCGGAGGCCACGGTTATCGCGATGAACCCGCCGGCTCTGCCCGGTCTGGGTTCTGTGGGCGGCTGGAGCCTGCAGCTGCAGGATATGTCCGGCCATACTGATCAGGAGCTGGCTGACATCACCGGCAAGATCATTGCGGCAGCCAACCAGCGTCCGGAACTCAAGGGCGTGCGTACCACCTTCAAGATGACGGCACCGACCTATGAGTATGATATCGACCGCGAAAAGATCAAGCAGCTGGGCGTCAGCATGTCTGACGTATTCACGGCCATGCAGGTGAACTTCGGTGGTGCACAGGTCAATGACTTCAACCAGTTTGGCCGTACCTACAAAGTCATGTTGCAGTCGGATATGAGTTACCGCAGTGAAGCGGAAGGCATGAAATTCGTTTATGTCAAGAGTTCTTCCGGTACCATGGTACCGCTGGACACCCTGCTGAAACCCCGTGTAAGTTCCGGTCCGACTTCGATTTCCCGTTTCAACGGTGCCCGGGCCATCAATATTCAGGGTAACGCCGGGGAAGGTTATTCCTCCGGTCAGGCTATGGCAGCTATCAAGGAAGTCGTGGAGCAGAATGCCCCCAACGGCTTCAACATCGAATGGTCCGGCCAGAGCCGCGAGGAGGCCAAGGCTTCCAGCTCTACCTTCCAGGTGCTGGCACTGGCACTGGTATTCGTGTTCCTGTGTCTGGCAGCCCTCTATGAAAGCTGGAGCGTGCCCTTTGCGGTACTGCTGACGGTGCCGACCGGCATCATGGGCGCACTTGTTTCTGAGTATGGCTTGTCCATGCTGGAAGCTATGTGTGGCCATCAGAATGCAGGTCTGCAGAACAGCGTTTACATGCAGATCGGTATCATCATGATCATCGGTCTGGCAGCCAAGAACGCCATTCTGATTGTCGAGTTCGCCAAGGTGCGTGTAGACCGCGGCATGGAGCCGGTAAAGGCAGCTATCGAAGCGGCCGGCCTGCGTCTGCGCCCGATTCTCATGACTTCCTTCGCCTTCATCATTGGCTGTCTGCCTCTGGCCGTAGCCAGCGGTGCCGGTGCGGCTGCCCGTAACGGCATGGGCGTAGCGGTTGTGGGCGGCATGCTCTTTGCCACGGCTCTCGGTATCTTCCTGATTCCGGTATTCTTCGTGGCCATGGAATGGATCGCAGCGAAGCTGGGCATGTTCAAGCAGCAGAAGAAGAAGACTTCTGCCGACTACATGTAAGGCAAATAGTTTACAAAAATATACAAAATACTTGCTAAAAAATACGCTTTGTGTTATCGTAGTATACGACACAGGGAAACGCGTAATTTCTGTAAGCAGGTGAAGTAAATCCTTTCGTCTCCTTGTTAAGGAGACGAAGGGATTTTTTTACTATGGTATTTTAGCAAGCACAAGCCAACGGTGTAGTGGGAGCTTGGATTTCGTGTAAGGGCGTAGTGCGAAACATTGTTTCGCGCGAAGTTTGTATATGGAGGGTTAGCCGATGATGAATTATCAGAAGTACAGCAAGGGTTATTTCATGCCGCCGGAAATCGATTTGGAATGGGCGAAAAAAGACGCTCCTGACAAGGCACCGGTCTGGTGCAGCGTGGATATGCGGGACGGCAACCAGTCCCTGATCATCCCCATGAATCTGGACGAAAAACTGGAATTCTACAAGATGCTGCTGAAAGTGGGCTTCAAGGAAATCGAAGTGGGTTTCCCGGCCGCTTCCGAAACGGAGTATGAGTTCCTGCGCCGTCTGGTGGAAGATGACCTGATTCCGGATGATGTGACGATCCAGGTGCTGACCCAGGCCCGTGAACATATCATCCGCAAGACCTTTGACGCGCTCAAAGGCGTCAAGAATGCCATCGTCCATGTCTATAATTCCACTTCTGTGGCACAGCGTGAACAGGTGTTCCGCAAGTCCAAGGAGGAGATCAAGCAGATTGCTGTAGAGGGAGCGAAACTTCTCAAACAGCTCACCGAAGAAGCTGGTGAGAATTACCGCTTTGAATACTCCCCGGAATCGTTCACAGGTACGGAACCGGAATACGCCCTCGAAGTCTGCAACGCCGTGCTGGATGTATGGCAGCCGACGGCTGACTGCAAGGCCATCATAAACCTGCCCGTGACCGTGGAAATGTCCATGCCCCATGTCTATGCCATGCAGGTTGCCTATATGAACAAGCATCTGAAATACCGTGACAATGTGGTGCTGTCCCTCCATCCCCACAATGATCGCGGCTGTGGTGTAGCCGATACAGAAATGGGCCTGCTGGCCGGTGCTGACCGTGTTGAAGGAACTTTGTTCGGTAATGGTGAGCGCACGGGCAACGTGGATATCGTGACCGTTGGCATGAACATGTTCGCTTTGGGCGTTGATCCGCAGCTGGATTTCTCCCATATGTCCGACCTTGTGGACACCTATGAGCGCTTGACGCGCATGCAGGTCAGCTACCGCCAGCCCTATGCTGGCAAGCTCGTCTTTGCTGCGTTCTCCGGCTCCCATCAGGATGCTATTGCCAAGGGTATGAAGTGGAAGGATGAAAAGAATCCGGACAAATGGACGCTGCCATACCTCTATATCGATCCGCAGGATGTGGGCCGCGAGTATGATGGTGACGTCATCCGCATCAACAGCCAGTCCGGCAAGGGCGGCGTAGGCTTCATCATGGAACAGAAGTATGGTGTGGACATGCCCAAGAAGATGCGCGAAGACTTCGGCTATCGTGTCAAAGCCGTTTCCGATCATAAGCACAAGGAACTTATGCCGGATGAAATCTATCAGATTTTCCAGCATGAGTATGTGAATGTGAGCGAGCCTTATGAATTGGTAGATTTCCTGCTGAAAAAGGAACCAGACGGCACGCGCTCTGGTACTGTGGACGTGAAGATCAATGGTCAGCCGGATACCTTCGTAGCCAAGGGAAATGGCCGCCTGGACGCTGTGTCCAACGCGCTGCAGAAGAACCTGGGCATCAAGTATACGGACCTGACTTATAGTGAACATGCGTTGGAGATTGGTCAGCATTCCCGGGCCATTGCCTATATCGGCATCAAAGATGATCAGGGTAAGACTCATTGGGGCGCTGGCATGGATACAGATATCATTACCGCATCCATACAGGCACTGTTCAGTGCGATCAATCGCATGAAATCCGGAAAATAAAGAACGATATATGCTAAACAGCCCGGCGGCTGGCAAGTTTTTCTGCGCTGAGACATGAATGGTCAAAGGCTGCGGAAAAATTTGTCAGTCACCGGGCTTGTTCAGGTAAGGCCGATCATTCACAAAACAATAGGGCTGCCAGGCTAAGAAACAGGATGATGAGCCCGATGATGGCCACGTATTTGGCAATGATCCGTGCTTCTGCCCTGGCCTGATTCAAAGGCATGCTTGTGATGGGATGGATGGCGGTGAAAAATGGCAGTTCCCGCGGGTCGCTTACCGAAATGATGATGAAGGCCGTTAACAGCAATGCTGTGCCAAATATAGCCATAAGAATAAAGGCAGGTTCTTCCATAGAAACAGATCCTTTCCAAAATATATTCATATGCGGTAGATTCTGTTCGCAGCATGCATATTCCTGCAAGGTGCAGGGATAATGGCTATCGGGACGAAGTTTTATGGAAAAAACTTCAGAAAAATGTTAAAATAGAACTATCTTATACCGCAGTGTTCATCGAACCAAGAATCCCCTGCCTTTAGGCATGGGGAGTGTCAAGTTGATGTTGAGTGTTCAGAAAGGTGATTTCATGCATAGATTGGTGTTATCCTGTCTTCTGACGGCGGTTCTGACTACGATTGTGGTCGTCACGTCAATCGTCATGGGGGCAGGATATTTTGTGGGCAATTATGCGGTGCATTTTGGCCTGGAGCGGGGAACCGTGGAAAATCCCCAGGAACCGCCCAGGGCTTTTGCCCTGCTGATGCCCCCGGAGGCCCGGCATTATGATAAGCCGGATTATGCCAATGAAGAGTGGACGCTGACCTCGCGGGATAATCTTGTGCTGAAGGCTACGCATTTTTACCCGGATGAAAAGTTGGATGACAGCAAATGGGCGATTGTGGTGCATGGTTACGGTGGTACACAGGAAAACTCCTACTATATCGCCACTCATTATCTGCAGATGGGTTACCATGTGCTGACTCCGGATCTCAGGGCGGCAGGCAAGAGTGAGGGACGCTATCTGACCATGGGCTACAAGGAAAGCGTGGATATGGTGGATTGGGCCAAGCGCATTGCCCTCTACTATCCGCAAGCCAGGATTATCCTTCACGGAGTGTCCATGGGGGCAGCTACCGTGATGATGGCTTGTGATGATGATGATTTACCACCCAATGTGGCTGCTTGTGTGGAGGAAAGTGGTTATACCAGTGCTTTTGATTTATTGGTACACCAGATCCATGAATCGCTGAGCCTGCCGCCTTTCCCCGCCATGAATCTGCTGGATTGGCGATGCCAGAAAGTGGCAGGTTTCAGCCTCAATCAGGCGGTGCCAGAGGTGGCAGTCATGCACTCCAAAGTGCCCATACTCTTCATACATGGCACGAAAGATGCACTGGTGCCGCCAGCCATGGGAGAACAGCTCTATCGTGTGGCCAAAGCCCCCGATAAGAGCCTGCTGCTTATCCATGATGCGGTACATGGCGTGGCCAGCCAGAAGGATGATGAATTGTATTTTAAGACCGTGCGGGAATTCACGGCACCATATATGCGAAAAAAGCAAAACTAATTACAAATAGCAATATAAATAAAAACAAAAGAGACAGGTAAAACTGAAATATTTTACTTGTCTCTTTTTGTGTTGTAAATATCAATATGTAAAGGCGATTATTGTGGATAAAATGGAAGTTTTTTTATGTAGTGTCTTGTGGGGGGGTATATGTGCTAATATAATGGAGTGTGTAAAAAAGAATAAATGAAAGGAAGAATTCCATGTTTCAAGTCAGACAGACTGAAGAAATGATTAACAAGACATTCCGTCTTCCTGCCAGCCTGCTGGAAGAATTAACCAAGGTAGCCGAACACGAAAAGGTATCCGTAAATAATCTGGTGCGTCAGTGCTGTGAATATGCACTGTCCAACATGAAGGCAGAGAAATAAATGCTTTACCGAGGGCGAGGTGCGGACAGGTGTGGATTATAACGAATCCCGTGCAGCATATGAGGGTATCGCTCATAAAGTAGTCTACACCGGCCCTGTGGATGCTTACTTTGATTACAAGCTGGGGCAGTTGGAGTATCGCGGCCTGCGCTTTGAGACGGAGCGTCTGGAAGAAGTGAACCATCAGGGCGTGGCGGTTATGAATTATACGGAACGGGAAGTTCCTTATACCCGCGTGATCGAACATAAACATTTTGAATTCGGCACCCAGCCGGTTACCTATGTGACGAAGGAATATCCCGCAGATTGGCAGCCGGACGAGGAAGCTTATTATCCGGTGAATAATGAGCGTAATCAGAATCTGTATCAGCAATATGCGGAATTGGCTTCGCAAGAAGAGAATGTAATCTTCGGTGGACGTTTGGCTGAATATAAATACTACGATATGGATGATGTCATCAAGAGCGCGTTGGAATGCGCAAATAGAGAATTAAAATAAGGAAGTTTTTGGGGGATTGAAAGATTATGTTGCAGAAGATTCGCAAGGCTGTTATTCCGACAGCAGGGTATGGTACGAGATTCTTGCCGGCTACCAAGGCTACACCGAAGGAAATGCTGCCGATTGTGGACAAGCCGACGATCCAGTATATTGTCGAAGAAGCCTTGGCCAGCGGGATTGAGGAAATCCTGATTATCAGCGGTCACGCCAAGCGGGCGATTGAAGACCATTTTGATTCAGCACCAGCCTTGGAAATGGAGCTGGAGAGGAAGGGCAAAGAATCTTTGTTGCAGATGGTACGGGAGACAGCAGCCATCAAGATCCATTATATCCGTCAGAGAGAAATGAAGGGGTTAGGAGATGCTATCCTGTGTGCCAAAGCCTTTATGGGAGGCGAACCTTTTGCGGTGCTTTTGGGGGATGATGTGGTCTATAATGAACCGGGGAGGCCTGCCCTGCGCCAATTGATGGATGTTTATGAAGCTACAGGTAGTTCCGTGTTGGGCTGTCAGACCGTGCCGCAGGAGAAGGTTTCTTCCTATGGTATCGTGGATGGCGTAGCTACGGATGATGCGCGGATGCTCAAGGTCTTGGATATGGTGGAGAAGCCGAGCATTGAGGAAGCACCGAGCCAAATGGCCGTGTTGGGGCGTTATGTCATTACACCGCAGATTTTCTCTATTTTGGAAAATACCCTGCCTGGCAAGGGCGGCGAGATTCAGCTGACGGATGCTTTGCGCGTGCTGGCGCATCGTGAACCGGTATATGCCTATGATTTTGAAGGAACCCGCTATGATGTGGGAGATAAGCTGGGCTTCCTGAAGGCAACGGTGGAATATGCATTGCGCAGGCCAGATATGGGGGCAGCATTCCAGGATTATTTGCAAGAACTTTTGGCGGAAGAGGACTGATTAAGCATGCAGTGCCAATGCCATGCATGTTGCATTACCATTCATTACATTTTTTGTGAAGGCTATTAGCCATTTTCATGGTCGGCAGATCCGTCTGCCGGCCTTTTTATGCGGTTGATTGGGCGGAAGATTTCTCTATCGGTGTCAGGTGTAGATTTTGGCAGGGTTTTGTGGTATGATTACAGGGTTGAAAGGGGGCGGTCTGCCGGTGCGAGCGGTGGTAACGCGGGTTAAGTCTGCTAGTGTAGTGATTGATGATAAGGTGAACGGTGCCATTGACCAGGGCTTTCTGGTGCTCTTGGGCGTGGGGCCGGAGGATACGGTGGAGTCAGCACAGAAGCTGGCGGAGAAGATATATAATGTAAGGGTTTTCTCGGATGATGCCGGGAAGATGAATCTGAGTCTTGACCAGGTAGGGGGCAAGATGCTGGTGATTTCCCAGTTCACCCTCTATGCGGATCTCAAGAAGCGCCGTCCCGGTTTCAGTCATGCGGCACCGCCGGCGATGGCCAATGACCTGTATGAGACATTCATGCAGGATCTGCGGGACTTGGGCGTGACGGTGGAGCATGGCGAGTTTGGTGCAGACATGCAGGTAGAGTCGGTGAATGATGGGCCGGTTACCCTTTGTTTTGATACGGAGGCTTTGTGATGCAGCAGGATTTATTGAAGAAATATGCAGAGTTAGTGGTAAGAGTCGGTGTCAATATCCAGAAAGACCAGATACTGGTCATCAACACGCCGATTGAGTGTGCGGAGTTTGCCCGGGAGATCAGCAAGGCGGCATTTGCGGCTGGTGCCCATGATGTGGTTATGAGCTGGGGGGATGAACTTTCAGCGCATATCCGGTTTGAACAGGGCAAGAAGGAACTCTTCACGGAATTCCCGGAATGGCGGGTGAAGTTCTGTCAGGGCTATGCAGAGCAGGGTGCGGCGTTCGTGTCCATTGCAGCCCGCGACCCGCAGATTTTCAGCGATATCGACCCGGAGAAATTAAAACTGGCCAATCAGGCGGCAGGGGCAGCTCTTTTGGAATACCGCGAACGTCTGATGAGCAATAAGAATACTTGGTGCGTGGTCTCTGTGCCGACTAAGGGCTGGGCGGCCAAGGTATTCCCGGAGGATACGGAGGAAGCCGCGGTAGAGAAGCTTTGGCAGGCGATTTTCCAGACCGTGCGTATTGGCGAAGATGTGGATACGGTGGAAGAATGGCAAAAGCATACAGAGTTCCTGCAAAAGGCCGCTGCCTTCCTGAATGAGCAGAAATTCACCAAGCTTCATTATAAGAACAGCATGGGCACGGATCTGACCATCGAATTGCCGGAAGGCCATATCTGGTCGGGGGGTGCGGAAAAATCGGAACTGGGCACGGTTTTCGTGGCCAACATGCCGACGGAAGAGGTATTCTCCCTGCCGAAGCGAGACGGTGTCAATGGCACCGTGGTGGCTTCCAAGCCGCTGAATTACAATGGTAACCTGATTGAAGGCTTCAAGCTGACCTTCAAGGATGGCAAGGTCGTGGATTATCATGCGGAAAAGGGCGGTGAAATCCTCAAGGGCTTGCTGGAGACGGATGAAGGGGCAAGCTATCTGGGGGAAGTTGCCCTGGTGCCCTTTGATTCGCCGATTTCCCAGAGCGGGATATTGTTCTACAATACCTTGTTTGATGAGAATGCGTCCTGTCATCTGGCCTTGGGCAAGGCCTATCCGACCTGTATCGCAGGCGGCGAGAACATGGACAGCGTGACGCTCCTGCAGCATGGTGTCAATGATTCGCTGGTGCATGAGGATTTCATGGTTGGCACCCGTGATTTGGAAATCATCGGAACTACGGCAGATGGCCGGGAAATCAAGATTTTTGAGCAGGGTAATTTTGGGAGGAATCTATGGTAAGGAAGTTGAGCCTCCTGCTGTTATTGTTGTTGACAATTGCTGCTATGCTGAGCACGGTTTGCCTGGCGGCAGGAAAGGTCATAGATGAGGATTTTTCCTGCAAGGGTGTGATGCTCGGAGATAGTGAGGGCATTTTGCAAAGCAAATGGGGCGAATCGCTGTATGATAAGATTGCCGTCAAGCAGGGGGTGAAGGTCAGGACCTATGTGTATAAAGACCGTTCGGAAGTCAGTGTAGCTGTAGCTGATGGACGGGTGGTCGACTTCACCGTGGATATGGAAAAATATGTGGCCCGCAACAACGTACGGCAGGGGGCTACGAAATTCTGGCTGGAAAAAATCTATGGCAAGAAGCAGCGGCAATTCCTGGATGGTGATTATTATCTGATTTACAATCGGGAAAATCATCCGCATCAGCATCTGTTGCTGAAAGTTGATGCGGGGGATGGGCATCTGCTGGACCTGCGGATCACAGGGCTGCCGTTGAACGAAGCAGAGCGGGCGGCCATGCGGGAAGAAGGCGATCCCATACTGCAGGAAAGTGATGCGGATGATACGGGCTTCATGAATATCGATATGTCTTCCTTGCCTCAGGATGATACCGTGCGTTTGGAGGGATTGGGCAGATGATTCAGCTCAGGCTGTTGGAACATCGCCTGCTGCGCTATGCAGGCATTACGCTTGGCTGTCTGATTGCCAGCTGTTCCATCAATCTCTTTTTGGTGCCTTCGCACCTTTTGACCGGCGGTGCCACGGGCATTGCCATGATTGTGTACTATCTGACGCACCTGCCGATTGGCGCGCAGACTTTTGCCTATAACATTCCATTATTATGGGCGGCCTGGCGGCTGTTGGGCAAGGGCTATACTTGTGATGTGATTATCGGGACGGCCATTTTTTCTTTTTGTTTGGATTTTACCAAGCCGTTGAATGATTTTGCTCCGGTCAGTGATTATATGCTGGCGGCCATTTTTGGTGGTGTATTCAATGGTATCGGTTATGGCATTGTCTTTCGGATGAATGGCAGTACCGGCGGCTTTGATATCGTGGGCGCCATTGCCAAGAAATATTATTCCTTCAATATGGGGGGCGTGATCTTTGGCTTCAACTGTCTCGTGATGCTGGCGGCGGCCTTCATGTTCGGTGTAGCGCCAGCTATGTTCACCCTGATCTGCATGTTCATGAATGCCATGGTGACGGATAAGGTCATCGCGGGCTTCAACAGCCGTAAGGCGCTGCTGATCGTATCCAATCAGGCAGAGGCCATTGCCGAGGGCATCATGGAAGTAGGGCGCGGGGTTACGTTCCTGCATGGTCAGGGTGCTTTTACGCGCCGGGAACGCAATGTGGTGTTCGTGGTGGTAACGCTTACGCAGGTGGCCAAGATGAAGATGATCATCAACGCCATCGACCCGGATGCTTTTGTGATCATCATGTCGGCCAATGAGGTCATGGGACATGGCTTCAGTTCACCGGGAGTGAAAAATGGAGCGGTGGTTCATCGCTATGGCAGCAATAGCCGTTAAAAATGGTTGCATTAGGAGGAGGAATTTTGTAAAATGAAAAAGATATTGATTATGATGCTGGTGATGATGACTGCGCTTACGGCTGGTTGTATCGCTGGTGGCAAGGATAATGGAGGCAAAAAAGTGGCTAATCGCATTGCAGTATTTGAAACCAACAAGGGTACTTTTGAAATCGAGCTTTTCGAGGACAAGACGCCGATTACGACGAAGAACTTCATCGACCTGACGGAAAAGGGCTTCTACAATGGCGTGATTTTCCATCGTGTGATTGATGGCTTCATGATTCAGGGTGGCGACCCGGATGGTACGGGCATGGGTGGCCCGGGCTACACCATCGAGGACGAATTCCTGGATGATCTGAAATTCACGGGTGAAGGCATCCTCGCTATGGCCAACACGGGCATGCCCCATACGGGCGGCAGTCAGTTCTTCATCACGCTGGACAAGACTTCGTGGCTCAATGGCAAACACACCATCTTCGGCAAGGTTGTGAAGGGCATGGATGTTGTCCGCACGATCGGCCACAGCGAGACGGATTTTGCAGATCGTCCGCTGGAAACCGTAGTGATGGAAAAAGTTACCATCAAAGATGCCGAATAAGGGCGAGAACTGCACCTATATCTTAGAGTGCAGCGACGGCACGTTTTATACCGGCTGGACTAATGACCTGGATAAGCGGGTCAGGACGCACAATGCAGGGCGTGGCGGGAAATATACCCGGGCACGCCTGCCTGTGCGTCTTGTCTATTTTGAAACCTTTGCGGATAAGCGGGAAGCGCAGAGCCGGGAATGGCATATCAAGCAGCTTACCCATGCGCAGAAAATGAGATTAGTGGAGAGTAGCGAGAGGAAGTAATACGGTGGATTTAAGTATTGTGGAACTGCTGAAGGTAGTAGTTCTGGGTATTGTAGAAGGCCTGACAGAGTGGCTGCCGGTATCGAGTACCGGTCATATGATTCTCGTGGATGAGTTTATCAAGCTGGATGTCAGCAAGGATTTTATGGATATGTTCCTGGTGGTTATCCAGCTGGGGGCTATCCTCGCCGTTGTGGCACTGAATTTTGAAAAGCTCAATCCCTGGTCGGACTGGAAGACAAAACAGGAAAAACGGGACACGTTCAGCCTTTGGTGGAAGGTCATCCTGGCCTGCGTGCCGGCAGCGGTGATCGGTCTGGCGTTCAATGACTATATGGAAGAACATTTCATGACGGCTCCTGTGGTAGCCGCTACGCTGATCTTCTATGGTGCCCTGTTCATCTGGATTGAGAACTACAACAAGCACCGCCGTCCGCGCATCAATGATCTGGCGCGTCTGGATTACCGTACGGCGCTGATCATCGGCATGTTCCAGGTGTTGTCCCTGGTGCCGGGTACCAGCCGTTCCGGGGCAACCATCATCGGTGGTATCCTCTTCGGTACCAGCCGTATCGTGGCTGCGGAATTCACCTTCTTCCTGGCGATTCCCGTCATGTTCGGTGCGAGCCTGCTGAAACTCATGAAATTCGGCCTGCACTACACGGGTGCAGAAATCGTCATCATGGTGGTGGGCATGGTTACGGCCTTTATTGTGTCCATCCTGTCCATCAAGTTCCTGTTGAGCTATATCAAGACCAATGACTTCAAGGCATTTGGCTGGTATCGCATCGTGTTGGGCATCATCGTTATCGCTTATCTGTTCCTGGTGGGCGACCCGACAGTGGACAATCATTAAAATAAAGCAAAAAACTGCCCCCTTTAGGGGGAAGTGGTGCGAAGCACCAAAGGGGGTAACTCTTGTTGAGTTAGTATTTACTAGCTTGCTGATGAGTTACCCCCTCTGGTCACTACGTGACCATCTCCCCCTAAAGGGGGCGCCATAATTAGGAGGGTGTTATGAGAATAATTGCAGGTCTGGGCAATCCCGGCAGTGAATATGCTGCTACGAAGCACAACGTGGGCTTTATGCTGGTGGATGCCCTGGCAGATAAATTGGGTATTGACAACTGGCAGGATAAATTTGACGCGAAAGTGGCGCAAGGATTTATCGGCACAGAAAAGATACTGCTGGTCAAGCCGCTGACCTATATGAATGAAAGCGGGCGGGCGATTGGGCCACTGCTGAATTTCTACAAGCTGGATGCGGAGGACTTGATTGTTGTCCATGATGATATGGATATCCCGGCTGGCACCGTGCGCATCCGCAAGAAGGGCAGTGCGGGCGGTCATAATGGCATCAAGTCCGTGCTGGCTCATGTTGGGGATGAGCATTTTGCCCGGGTGCGGATTGGCATTGGCCGTCCTTTGCCGGGCTGGACGGTGGTCAATCATGTACTGGCTCCGTTCACGGATGAGGACAAACCAAAGATCAAAGAGGCCATCAACTATCTGCTGCCCGCTGTGGAATGCATCGTGACGGAAGATGTGGATATGGCCATGAATAAGTACAATCCCAAGAAACAGAAGAAACAAAAGAAAGCTGCGCAGGAAGCGCCTGTGGAAGGAGGGGCAGAAAATGCCGCAGAATGAGATGATTACGGCTGTCTACGCCGATGAAGATGGCAATATCTTGGATGCGCCCGGCATGCAGGGCATGGGGCGCACGGGCCGGGACAATATCCTGCTGAAACCGGAGGATCTGATTCCCCTGCCGGAAAGCGCCGACCTGATGCTGCTGCCGGACCATCTGGCCGTGGGCCAGTCTGTTGATGGTGAGGTGATGCCCATCGCAGGTCTGGCCGTGGCGGCCATTTTGCCTGCGGGCTATACCCGTCTCTATATGCCGGCCTACGAGCGGGCAGAGGAAGCAGAACGCCTGCCTCTCTATGGCTATACCGCAGTGGTGGTTTATAAGGATGAACTTTACTGTGCTGCTGTCTATACGGATGAGAATGACAAATGGGATCCCGTGCATTACAACACGAAGGACCTCAAGAATCTTGTCAAGCGCACGAAGAAGGATCTGCCGGGCAACCGCATTGTGGAGCAGGTGGCTGGCTGCTCGCTGAAATGGCACTGCTGCACGGCGCAGAATCTCTTCTACCGCCGTTGGGAATGCGGGATTCCGACTTCTCCGGTATGCAATGCCAACTGCTTTGGCTGCATTTCCCTGCAGCCGGCGGAATGCTGCCCGTCTCCGCAGCAGCGCATTGATTTCCGTCCCACGCCTGAGGAGATTGCCGAAGTGGGCATCTACCATCTGCAGGTGGCTCCGGACGGCATCATCAGCTTCGGGCAGGGCTGTGAAGGCGAACCGAGTCTGGCCGCCGATAACATCGCCGCAGGCATCAAACTGATTCGTCAGCAGACCAGCAAGGGCCAGATCAACATGAACTCCAATGTGGGCTGGACGGAAGGCGTGAAGAAGATTGTGGACGCTGGCCTGGATTCTCTGCGTGTGTCCATCATCTCGGCCCGGGAGGAAGGCTATGATGCATACTATCGGGCCAGTTATCATCTGGAAAACGTCAAGGAATCCATCCGCTATGCCTTGGACAAGGGCGTCTATGTATCCTTGAACCTGCTGTATTTCCCTGGCTTCAATGACCGGGAAGAGGAACTCAAAGCCTGGCAGGAATTCTTCCGGGAACTGCCGGTGCAGATGATCCAGGTACGCAACCTCAATATCGACCCGGATGCGTTCCTCGACATCATGCCGGAACCGCAGGGCAAGGTTGTGGGCACGCGGAAATTCATCGAAACCCTGCATGCTGAGTTCCCGCAGCTTGTTATCGGCAGTTTCAGCCATTATGTGGAAGACTAGGAAAGAGGCGCAGCACGAATGTTAGCAATCAAAAACGGCAAGTTCATTGTACCGGATGAACAGGGCAATTTCGTTTTCCGGGAAGAGGGGGCATTGCTTTGTGATGGAGAAAAAATCGAAGGCTTTGTGACGGAGCAGGAGATTCCTGCTGGGGCAGAGGTCGTTGATGCTCAAGGCAATTATGTTTCCCCGGGCTTTTTGAACGTCCATATCCATGGCTGTGCCGGGGCAGATACCATGGACGGAACGGAAGAGGCTCTGGCGCAGATGGCCGGGCTGCAGGCGGAAACGGGCGTAACGGGTTTCCTGCCCACCACCATGACCTGCAGATGGCATGAGGTAGAGGACGCATTGGCCACGGTACAGGAGGCCATGGAAAAACAGCCTGCGGGGGCACGGATTCTCGGTGCCCATATGGAAGGCCCCTTTATCAGTCCCGCCAAGAAAGGGGCTCAGGCGGAGGAAAATATCCGTCAGGCCGATTACGAGTTGGTAAAGCCGTGGGCAGAGGTGGTGAAAATCATCACGCTGGCGCCTGAGGAATTGCCGGATTACAGCTTTGTGGATAAATGCCATGCGGCTGGGATCACGGTATCCATCGGGCATACAGCGGCGGATTACGATACAGCATGGACAGCAGTCCAAGAGCATGGCATCCATCATTTCACCCATGTCTACAACGCCATGACGGGGTTCAGCCATCGTGCTCCCGGCGTGGTGGGGGCGTCCTTTGATACCAGCGCCAACTGCGAGATCATTGCAGATAATGTGCACTCCCATCCTGCGGCGCAAAGGCTCCTGTATCATGCCAAGGGCGGGAAAAACATCATCCTGATCACTGACAGCCTGCGGGCTTGTGGTTTGGGGGATGGGCCTTCGGAACTTGGCGGGCAGGAAGTCTTCGTCAAGGGCGAGCTCGCGACGCTCAAAGATGGCACCATTGCCGGCAGTGTGGCCACCATGAACCGTTGCGTGAAGATTTTCTGGGAGAATACCGGTGCGCAGCTGCCGCAGGTCGTGGAAATGGTGACGAAGACGCCTGCGGCTGAACTGGGGATTTATGATGAAGTTGGCTCTTTGGATGCTGGCAAGCGGGCGGATCTGGTTATTTTTGATGATGATGTGCAAATCAAGGCAACGATCATCGGTGGCGTGAAATATCGTGGCTGAGACTGTGAGGGTGATATCCGCTATTTGGTAACGCTTGTAACAGACGGCGGCGGCAAACAGGAATATAATAAAAAGAAAGTGAGAGGATTGGGTTAACGATAAAAGGAGCAACGGAATGAAAACGATAGACTTGAATTTGACTGTGGCTGAACTGGTGAAGCAGTATCCTGAGATCAAGGAGATCCTGGCAGAGCTGGGCTTTGCTAAAATCCTGAATCCCATGGCCCTGAAGGTGATGGGGAATATTATGACGCTTCCCCGCGGTGCGGCCATGAAAGGCGTAGCGCTGGAGAAAGTAGTGGCCGCTCTGGAAGCGCATGGGTATACAGTAGCAGGCGGTGAGGATGAACAGCGCAAGGCAAAACTGAAAGGGTATATAGAGCGGCTGAGCCAGGGCGAGGATTTGGAAAGCGTGCGGACAGATTTCGTCAAAGAGTTTGCCAGTGTTTCCGTGTTGGAAATTGCTGCCGCTGAACAGGAGCTTATCAAGGGGGGCACCCCCATGAAGCAGGTGCAAAAACTCTGCGATATTCATTCCGCTATGTTCCACGGCCGTACTGAAGCAGAAGTGATGAAGGCTGAATTAGCGGCCAAACAGGCTCAAGCGGAAAAGATGACGCAAGCTCTGGCACATGATGATGAGCTGCCGCCGGGACATCCTGTCAGCCTGATGCGGGCAGAAAACACTGGTCTGGAGCAGGTATTGGATGTTCTGCAGGCCCAATGTGAAGACGATGCCGTTCCGGATGCCGCTGTTGTTATCCAGGCGATGCAGGAATTCAATGGCGTACGCTCTCATTATGCCAAGAAAGAAGAATTGCTGATGCCGCTGCTGTACAAGTACGGTGTAACAGGCCCCTCCCAGGTGATGTGGGGTGTGGATGATGAAATCAAGAAGGAACTGGGTATCTTGACACGGGCAATCCGGGAAGACGCAGATAATGTCATCATCTATAAGGGCCGCATTGCTGCCGTGGCTCAGCGGACCCGGGAAATGATCTACAAGGAAGAGCAGATCTTATTCCCCTTGTGCTTGCGCTATTTTACAGAAGATGAGTGGAAGCGTGTCTATCGTGATTTTCCGGAAATGGGAATGGCCTTTGTGGAAAATCCTCCGCAATGGGAAGAGGGCGAGCTCTGGGCCGCCCAACAGCTGGCCAAAGTCAAGGAGCAGGAAATCCTGGATGGCAGGATCCAGCTGCCTACGGGCGAACTGACCGTCAAACAACTGAGTGCGATCTTTTCGTTATTGCCACTGGATTTGACTTTCATTGATGCGGATGAGAGATTGCGCTTTTTCATCAATGAAGGCAGGGTTTTTCCCAGACCGTTGGCGGCATTGGGCCGGGATGTGGCGGAGTGTCATCCGCCACAGATCGTGCCGGTGGTGCGCAATCTCGTGGCAGATTTCAAGGCGAAGAAGCGCAGTTCGCTGGAAGTGGCGCGCTATATCATGGGCAAGCCTATCATGGTGAAGTATATGGCAGTCTATGATGACGGCGGCGAATATATCGGAACCTTGGAGGCTGTGCAGGATTGCAGTCATATCCTGGAAAATTTCAACAGAAAGTGATCATGTTTTTCGTGGATTTGACTGGTCAATTGACCGGTCAAATCCTTTTTGCATTTTTTGCAATATGTAAGACAGATTTTAATATTTTATTGCAAGTTTGCACTTGCTATAATAGAACCATCGAAATTCAGAGATGACGGAAGTCAGAAAGGCCGGTGAGCGCGATGTTGTTGGTTCGTTTGTATCAGGTAGAGGATAAGGAAGTCATGGTTATGGACGGTATGCAGGGCTATATGCCGGGAGCAAATGCCATCCGCTTGCTGGCCAGCCGCAAAAGCGGCGTTGGTGCCGACCGGGTCATCGTCTGCGCAGGAACGCAGGCGAAACAGGGCTTCCGTGCCTTTACGGCTGATGGTCAGGAAACGGAACTGACAGCAGAGGATTGCCTCCTGCTTTCCCGCCAGCAGATGGACATCGAGATCCGCCTCACGGATTCTTTCGTCGAGAAGATGCGTCAAGCCGATGAGGAAAGACTGGCAAAGGCTTGCTAAGAGAATATGTATCATGAGGGCGCTGTGATGAAATGCGAAAGCATTTTATCCACAGCGCTTTTTTATTGCGTGATTTTGTATCTTATACCATTATAATCTAAAAAAGGGCGCAATGCCCCTTTCCCCATAAAGTAGCTTATTATCTGTTTATGCGGCTAATTTTACTCGATTGATTTTATTATGGTATTTATAAAGATTATGCCCTATAGAAACAAGGAAAATTTCCAGTCTTACCTGTTCCATGCCTTTTCTTACGACTCGTTTATACCAGCGATCATATTTCATTACGCCAAAAGTACCTTCTGATTGTATGGAGCGATTCATTCTCAGCAGTGCTCCGTGGATGCTTTCCAAGTTATCCACAACTTCTTGGTGCAT
>NZ_FRBC01000039.1 GCF_900142515.1 Pseudoselenomonas ruminantium
ATGCTCATCCATTTCCGTTTCCATCATTTGCTTGATGGTGCCGCCCAGCAAGTCTTTCAGGGCGTCTTGGATATCAGTAGCGCTCTCGATGTTGTACTCTTGGAACAACTGCTGGATGATGGCACGCTTGCCATCGGTCATTTCTACTTTGTGAATCTCTTTTTTCTGTCTTGCCATGATAAAAGGCCTCCTATGATTTGATTATAGTTTATCATAGAAGACCTTATGTTTTCGAGGAAAATTCATTTACAGAGATTTTTTCATACTCTCCTATTTTTTTTTACAAAAAATCTCCCACAATAAGGGGGTAAATTCGTCAATAACTTCCGATAGCAATAATTTATCGGAAGTTATTGAAACTAATGAAAGATGACTACTTTTTTCTATAACTTCCGGATAATTCCTATAAATAATCATTAATGGACTGCTTCCAAGCAGTCCATTTTTCTTATGCCCTAAAGATTGTATTGAGGCTCTTTAGGATTTCCGGCTTTCTATATTTTCCATCAACTGTATATACGAATCTAATCTATCTCTCAAAGAATCACTAAAATCTTCCAAGTCATCAAGTTTGATAGTTCCGTCGTTCAATAACGACATAATGTGTTCTAGCATTTGAGAACGCCTCAAACCTCTAATGCACACGCCACTTTTCTTCTTATCTGTCCATATACGCTTTTCTAATTCCCAAAACTTTTCGGATGTATTAACATCTTTTGCTAAAATCGCAGAATACTCTTTAACAAGCACTTCCATATAACGTTCCTGCCATCTCGGCAACAACTTCCGAAAAAGTTTCCAATCCTTTTCTGTAAAAGTATTATCATGCATAATGCTGCTCCCATAAGACAATTATAATTCTATCATTAGAAAGAAATTAGTTATCATCTTTAGTTCCGTCGTAACGGAGAGCATCTGCCATTTCCTGCTTAAGCTCCTTATTTCGTTTAAGCAAATCTTCCTGCTTTTTCTTTAAACGTTCATTTTCGGCCTTAAGCATTTTAATTTTTAATTCATCTGGGGACATTAATTTTACCATATTTATCCTCCCATTATTATACCTTTCTTTATCTTTTCATAGAAACAATGTATCGTATTGGACGAAAAATGTCAATGACTCAGTTCAATATTCTGCACAACATACGGAAAAAGCGCAAATATTCATCGAGTCTTTTTCGCCGTTGACCTCCAACGATGCCGACACATTTTACGGCCTACGAATGGAGCACATGGTTAACTGCTTCCATATTGTCCTTTGATATGGTACCAAACACTATCACAGACTTACATACCATGGTAATAGATTATGGGCAAAGGTTCTTACGATGAGTAATCACCTTTGCCTATGCCTACGCAAGCAATGTTTTGATATTTAGAACACTTATACTTTATTTTAGTTTAGCAGGAACTATGAGAAGCACATGGAATACTATATATCATACATTTTAGGCAGCGAAGTCTATCAATCTGAGTAACGAGGTAATTATCATGTCATTATACGGTTTAGCGTCCAGTAGCGACAGCCAAGTATACCAGTACGCGGCCTGCGTATACGGCATAAAGAAACATCCTTATTATCACAAATGTGATGACTGCGCATACACGACGATCTGTGAAATCCGCCAGAATATGCTGGCTGAGAAAACTCGCCAAAAAGTTTTAGCCAGTATAAAAGAATGGCAAGAAGAGCAAAAACATAATAGCAGAATCTTAGATCCTAAAAGATTGCCATAGCTTCCTTCCAATGACAAACCTTTGAACACCGGCATTGCTCAAAACCAATGTCATCTGCTATGCACTTTTATCACTTACTGCCCCACGCCACGCGTAGTTTATCATTTTTCGCTTTTAACCCGGTCTTCTGTTCCTTCCGCAGCTTCTTCTGATCTTTTTTCAAACATTTCGATACGAAGCTCTATCATATCTTTTGCCGTCCACTCTCCGGATGTCTTACTATCTTTACTCATCGTGATAATACACCGCCTTTACTCCTCATCTAAAAAACTTATCGCCTGGGGATACATATGTATAATAACCCCGTCCTTAGTGTACTCAAAAGCCGTGCACATATGCTTATAGCTGCAGCATATCCCTCCGCATTGTGACGATACAGAGCGCCAGGTCATCAATTGTTTCAGTATTTCAGCTAATGCTTCTTTTCTATAATCAGAGCCAAACACCTGCGCCAGCCTTTGATTAGTGATACAGACTTCTCGTATCAAATCAGGCCTACCAGGATTTAGTGCCAAATCTTCCCTAAGAGCCTTTAGAGCACACTGAAATAATTGCTCAACATATGGTGATGACATAAAATTTCTCCCTTGCTTATATTATGCTTTACATTATACTCTAGTTGCGATATGATATAATCATTATAATTCGTTTCAAAAGGTGGAATAATAAATGATAGGAAGTATCCTCAAATCCCTACGTAAAAAACACGGATATGGGCAGGACTATGTGGCCGATAGGATAAATGTAAAACGTTCAACATATGCCAACTATGAGCGAGAATCCCGTGAGCCGAGTCTCGCCCTGGTAATCGAATTAGCTAAGCTATATGATATATCAACTGATTATCTATTAGGCCATACAGCAAGTAAGAATATGCCAGAAGATGTACAACAACTAATTGAAAAATACGATAAACTGTCTGACGAGGGCCGCATCCGTATCAATAATCAGATCGAATGCGAACTCCGTGTCGATGCGCTGGCAGCAGAAAAGCGACTTGAAAAGCAGCGCCAAGGCATAGAAGCATCAAGACAGGCCGGCAAACAATATGGTCGCCCCAAAGCAACCATTACGGCTGATTGGAACGACACATATAATCAGTGGAAAGCCGGTGATATCACTGCAGATGATGCTGTCAGGAAATTAGGAATTTCAAAAGCAACTTTATATCGGCGGGCACGAACCGAAATAAAATAAAGGCTCTTATATGCCTATATTAATATCTCTTTCAGCTTATCTTTTAAAATTACATAGCGTTCTTTTGCATACTGGTCAAAATTATCTAAACTAAGATTAATATCTGGAATTAAATGCTCATCTAAAAACTTTTTCCGATTTGAATTATTATCACATTGTTTATTAACCCATGCATCCAAAGGCATATCCTTCTTAGATTGATTTTCATTGCTATCTAACATTTGTAAATTCAAGATTGAATTATACAACTTAAATGGATATTTTTCACGTAATTCCTTCGATAATGACGGATAGGCACTTTCTGGATGCAAATGATCCTTATGGAAATTATTATTTTTATAATCTAAATCCGGATATAGCAACGACAAAATTGAAAATGCATATCTATCATCTTTTTGAGTATTTATAATACTATCTATAAAATCATCGTCTATATAATTTGAGATATTAATATTATCATTTAACTTTTTACCATCGAATATGATATCATTCGATATAAACTCTTTATCCACATCACTTGTGAAATATTTACGAGATTGTTGTAAAATATTATCAGATTGCCCGCCAAAAATCCTTCTTAAAATAGCAGACATTATCCATTTCTTTATTGTGGCTCTATCTTGCCCATAATTCTTTTTTGTTGAAAATCCATCGTATATTTTTTTGTGATATATATAATATAGAATCGGCAAAGTCGCATTATTCGATGTTAAACTATATGATGTTAATCCGTAACTTCTAAGCAAATCATATAAAGAAATGATTGCTGTAGAAATTTCATCCCAATTATTTTCTATTTTTGCACAAAATTCTTTATCAAAGCTTTGAATTGATGTTTTTACACTACGATGGTATAGATATAAAAAAGACTTAACAATATAATCTTTATTAATATCAAATCCCATTCCAGCAACAGATGATATTAAAGAGCGAACCTCGGTTCTTGCATCCTTTCTCTCCCAGTGCGAAACCATGAGTGAAAATACCAAATCGGAAAACGAAAGAAATGTTCCACCCGCATTAATTCTCGTAAATATATTTACTGCTTTATCAGGATTCTGTTCATCCTCCTCATAAAAATTAATTGCTTTATCTGAAAAAATCACTTTCTTTAAGGTATTAATTATGATTTTTTGATCCTTATTCAGCTTTATATCTTTATATTCTTCCTTATCACTATAGTAATCCGTTGTTTCTTCGTTACTATCATATATCGCAACAACAGCTCCTACTTTAAACCATAATTCTCCGTCATCATCGATATAAAAGTCTTTTTCTCTAGTATCACTATTTTTTAAGAATTTAAATATGTATTTATAATCATCATCGTTTTTTCCCATTTTAGAAAGACAAAGGTACAATCTCCTCCAAGGGAAATATGCTGCTGCATATTTCCAAGGCTTTCTTGGTTCATGGTATGCATATTGTCCATATAATCCTATTCTAAGTGCTGTTAAACGTTGCTGTCCGTCTAGAATTGCATAGAATTCACCACACTCATTAGCATCCAAAAAAGTATTTGATACTGCATAATCATTTGCATTCAATACAAATGAATTTATGAATTGATAAAACTTCCATCGTGCTTTTGTATCACCTTTTACTTTCCAAAATAGCATAGAACTAATTGGATATCCTTGCATAAGCGAATCAAAAAGTTTTTCTATTTGCTCACTTTTCCATACAAAATCGCGTTGAAAAGCAGGCAAAAGATATTCATTTCTACTGATATGTTTCATCGCAGTATCAATTGAAATTGCGGTTTGAAATCCTGACATCACAAATACCTCCCTAATATTTACTTACAATTTTATATGTTCAATCTCTTTAAATGGATTAACGCCCAATCCATCTCTAAGTGGGATATAATTTTCTTTTACTTTTATTCTTTTTGCACTTTTTCTTTCCTTGATAAAGGATAAATTCAATCTATATAGTGAATGCACAATGTGCTCAACAATCACAGGAGATCTAGAATTAATATTTGAAACATCCACACGTGCCTCCATTTTACTTCTAAAAGATTGTGCCTTTATGAATATTTTATTCATATAACATTCTGAATTAGTATCAGCATTAAACATCACTATATTATCCGCATTAATCGCCTGTAATATGTTAAGTGATTTAATGTCTTCCTTTGAACTTATTACTATTTTCATCGTCTGATCATAATTATGTCTATAAACATTTCGATCGTAAAGATAAATCATTAAATGTGGACTTAAAGGAAAAAATATTTGTAACCCAGCATATTTCAAACCAATAATATATCTACTCTTTTTTTTGTATAGGAATTGATTATATACCGTTACCGGACTATCTGAAGTTATAAATCCTTCACCACTATTATTTGCTAATAAGCAACACTCTAAATCTAAAAAGTTATGCAATATTCCCATGCCTGCAATCGTAGTAATTAGTGGCGCCTTCTTTTTATGATAATCAGCAACACCTAGCTTCTGCTTCAATTCTCCGGCAGGATGATCTTTTGATGAATAGTATCTAATAAATTCCTCTGTTGATTTATTAGTAAGTGTGTTTAAATCTCTCGACATTTTTTTCGTGCGAGTGAATTGTAATGCAATATATTTCATCAAAATAATATATTCATTATCATTTATTTCATTGATACACGCATTTTTTATTATGTTTTTAAGCACATTAGATGCCGGTGTTTCAATTTCTTTATCTAGAAATTCCTCCATACCATTGTCTTTGCCATAAAAATAATCGCTTTGCGCTTGTCTATTAATAGATGATTTCCAATTTATTTTACCACTTATTAGATTTAAATTTGGAAGACAATCCTCCCCGTTTGAAAAAAATCTTTGATAAAATTGGGGTACATAATGTTGCCTTTTATTCTTTGGCATAAAAACTCTCCATTGATATTTTGTAACTATTGTAACTGCTCACAGCCTTTGTACTCCAAACAACTGTGCTGCTCTCTTGCCTTGCCGATTTAAGGCGTATATAATCTGAATAAAGGTTAAATACGAAAATTGGAGACACGAAAAAAGCCACGCTGCAGAACCTTCTAACTCCCTGCAACGAGGCTACCAATAATATAATCAGCATGGTTAGCATAACACGTTACAGCATTATTTTCAATAAGTTTACGCATATTTTTAGTCGTCAGCTTAGATGAATCGGAATGCATTTGCCCGTTTTGCCATGCGCCATTGTCCGGTCACGGCACGTACAGGCGTAAACTCATCATGAAATGCGGCTGCAGAATTCAGTTGGATATTCCCGTAGGAATCTGTCCGGCCTGCAGACATGTTCATGTTGAGCAGCCTAACTTTATCCGACCTTACAGGCATTACGAGTCTGTTATTCAAGATGGTGTTTCAGGCAAGTCTATTGTTTACAGTATATAGAAAAAATCATTTAAGGTCAAATATTCATTGTAAACCTTTATATTTATTCATATTATTCTGTCTTTTATATTATAACGCCTACAAGTATTACGCCTATCCATCATAATACTTGTAGGCTAGCAATTCCGTTGACATCTGAATATACCGGAGCACTGACCATTTTTCAGCCGTTTGTACAACAGCAAAAATCCATTGCCATCCCAGTACAAGCATTTCATCCTGTCAGCCTTACGGCCACAGAACAGAAATGCTGCAGATTCGTAAGGATTTAGATTATATTGATTCTGCACAATCTCAGCCAGTCCGTTGATTGCTTTGCGCATGTCTGTTTTGCCACAGATGATGAATACCCGATCGGCCAAAACTTGATTTACGAGCATGGGAAGACCTCCCGCAGCGTCTGCAGCGCAGCATTTCACGCAGCAGCTTTTGAGGAGTATCCGGATATACCTCCAGCGTTACCGATGCCCATTTAAGTGTAAGCTTATTCTGTTCAATTGGCGGTGCTAGCGATGCCGGCGGCGCTTCTTCGAGAGAAGTCCTCGATACTGTGAGCGGTACTTCAACAATAGCAGGCTTAGAAACCTGTGTGTCCATTCGAGCAATTAACTCCTGCCTGATTGTCCTTTTCCAGTAAAAGAATGTGGATATTGGCAAATCTTCTTGACGGCAGTATTCCGCAGCAGTTAGGCCGCTGGCCATTTGATTGGTAATGATAGCCTTCCATTTTTCCAGCTTATATTTACGGGTGATAACTTTCATGATAATAGCGAACCTCCTACAAAGCAGCTTTTGGAGTTTTTGTACTACAATACAAAAACTCCAAAAACTACAATTCTGCTTGGTTCTCTACATTATCCCATATGAGCATTGCTGGTTAAATACACTGTCTCGTGAGGTGCTTACAAGGCAGCTCAACTTGAACAGCCTAATGCTCGTATTGAGGAAATCAACTACAATGCAGGGCGTACGCTGAATCGGCGCAGGATTGAACAGTTGGCAACCTGTGCATACATCGACCAGGCAATTAATGTCTTTATCACCGGCAAGACTGGAGAGGGTAAGACTTATCTGGCATGTGCTCTTGGCAACTGTGCCATTGACCTCGACATCAAGACGCTGTTTGTTCGCATCCCAGACTTTCTCATAGAGATGGAAGAAGCGAAACAGACAGGAACTTACAGCAAAGCACTGAAGAAGTATCTGAAGCCAAAGCTTCTCATCTTGGACGAGTGGCTACTGGAGCGTCCTAACGAGAATGAATGCCATGACATTGCAGATCTCATCCACAAACGTCGTTGGCAGTCCTCAACGATTTTCTGTTCGCAGTATCCATCTGAAGAATGGTACGACCAGCTTGGTGGAGCCAACAATCCGCTGGCTGAAGCTGTGTTGGATCGTATTATCCATGATGCGTACGAACTTCGCATCGAGGCGACTAACCCGAATAAGGATATCTCCATGCGTGAAGTCTATCGCATTAAGCTTGACGATGAAGAATAGCCTGATATCTCAGCGTAACTGCTTCTAGGCAAATGGGAGCCATCATTCTTGGGAATGATGGTTCCCATTTGCCCAGAAACGGCACACTAAAAAATCAGAAAGGAGCGGTTTCTTTATACCGGATTCGCGGTTTCCAAATCGTCGGATAGGCGGTTTCTTTGGCCCGGTATATTCATACTGTAGCTGATTTCTTGTTTTGTCCTCGATTTGCTCACAGCAAACGCCGAAAATTGCTCTTGACTTTTGCCACATGATGGTCTAAAAAATGGTCCCCTGTGCATTCAGAGTACTAATTCTCAGATCATCATGGAAGCTCGGATTCAATAACGAGATGAACCAAATGATCGTCAATGAGTTTTTTGCCTCGCTGTGCGGCACAAAGCAGACTGTGCATACACACCTTGTTAATGCCACGAGCTGAGCCGGCTGAGTATTCATAAATTGCTTTTATGGCATCTTCCGTGAATATTTCCTGTTCACATCCGGCATATTTCATATGGTTACCGCTTACATTACTTCTTCATGAGATCATTCAGATAAACCTTGAAAGGTTCTCCCAAATCCTCACGGCGCAGAGCATATTCCACCGTAGCCTTCAAAAAGCCCAGCTTATCGCCCACATCATAGCGCTTGCCTTCAAAGTCATACGCATAAACCGCATCCTGACGTGCCAGCACCTTGAGTGCATCCGTAAGCTGCACTTCGCCGCCCTTGCCCGGTTGCGTGCTTTCCAAAATATCAAAAATCTGCGGCTTAATGATATAACGGCCCAATACAGCCATACGGCTGGGCGCTTCTTCTACGGCCGGTTTTTCCACCATATCCGAAACCCGCATCAAACGACTGTTGTCCGTCTGCGTTCCGGCTACGATGCCATAGGAAGAAACCTTTTCCTGCGGCACATTCTGACAGCCCAGTACCGAACCGCCCGTAGCCTCATAGATATCAATAAGCTGTGCCAGTGCCGGCTTCTTTGGATTGTAAACTACATCATCCCCCAAAAGCACCGCGAAAGGCTCATTTCCCATAAACGAACGAGCGCAGAAAATTGCATCGCCCAACCCCCGCATATAGCGCTGACGAATGTAATGGATATTGATATCTGCCGTCTCCTTCACCATAGCCAGCAAACTGTCCTTCCCCTTCTTGGCCAGTTCCATCTCCAAAGCCGGCGCACTGTCAAAATGGTCTTCAATCGCCCGCTTGCCGTGACCACTGATAATCAGAATATCCTCAATCCCGCTGGCCTTGGCCTCTTCCACGATATACTGAATGGTCGGCTTGTCTACGATAGGCAGCATCTCCTTCGGTGTAGCTTTGGTCGCAGGCAAAAAACGCGTACCATACCCTGCTGCCGGAATTACTGCCTTTTTAATCTTCTGCATAGTCAAAATCCCCTTGATACATAAATTTCCCTTATTATACACGAACAAGATATTTTATGCCACTATTTTGCAAGATGGTTTTCATTGTTAACTAACATGTGCAACATCAAGATGACAATATGCTAATGAGTCAGCCCATCAGCTGACTCATTTTGCTTTGTTCATACTGTTGTTAATTTCTTCCGTACATACGCTCATAATAATCTTGATAATCGCCACTGATGATGTTTTCCCACCACTTGCGATTATCCAGATACCACTGTACCGTAGCTTTTATGCCATCTTCGAATTTCGTTTCCGGCAGCCAGCCCAGCTCATTATGAATCTTAGTCGGGTCGATGGCATAACGGCGGTCATGGCCTTTACGGTCGCCAACATACTCAATCAATTCTTCACTCTTGCCGAGCTGTTTGAGAATAGTCTTAACCACATCAATATTAGCCCGCTCATTATGGCCGCCAATATTATAAACTTCACCGACCTTGCCCTTCTCCAGGATAAGGTTGATGGCTGCACAATGGTCTTCCACATAAAGCCAGTCACGGACATTCAGGCCGTCACCATATACCGGCAGTTTCTTGTCAGCCAAAGCACTGATAATCATCAAAGGAATCAGCTTCTCCGGGAAATGGAATGGGCCGTAGTTGTTCGAGCAGCGGGAAATCGTCACCGGCACCTTGTAGGTACGATGATAGGCCATCACCAACAAATCTGCCGAAGCCTTGGATGCCGAATACGGGCTGGACGTATGCAGATTCGTTGTCTCCGTAAAGAACAAGTCCGGTCTGTCCAGCGGCAAATCACCATAAACTTCATCCGTAGAAACCTGATGATACCGCTTAATCCCATACTTGCGGCAGGCATCGAGCAGTACGCTCGTACCAATGACATTGGTCTGCAGGAAAATCTCCGGATTTTCAATCGAACGGTCTACATGGGATTCTGCCGCAAAGTTGACAATAACATCCGGTTTTTCCGTTTCAAACAGCTCATATACAGCCTTACGGTCAGCAATATCTGCACGTACAAACTTAAAATGATCATTTTTCATGGCCTCAGCCATGGTTTCCATATTACCCGCATAGGTCAACTTATCCAGACAAATAATCGTATCTTCCGGACGCTTTTTCAACATATAATACACAAAGTTGCCGCCGATAAAACCGGCACCGCCTGTTACAACAATTTTCATTTAACAATTCTCCCCATATACAAACTGATTATTACTATCGGTCAAAGTCGGCCCTGTCGTATCCTTCTCGCTGAGTACTGGTTCAATACCAGCCAGCAATGTGCCCCAATCGACATTGACTTCCGGCGCATCATAACGCATGCCGCCTTCCGAGGCTTTGTTGTAGACATTATCGCATTTATAGCGAAACTCCACATCGTCCGTCAACGTCAAGAAACCATGCGCAAAGCCACGCGGAATCAGGAACTGACGATGATTTTCTGCACTGAGTTCCACGGATACCCATTTCCCAAAGGTTGGGCTGCCCTTGCGAATATCCACAGCCACATCGATAACACTGCCCTTGGAACAGGAAACCAGCTTCGCCTGTGCATACGGCGGATTCTGCCAATGCAGGCCACGCAACGTCCCTTTCTGTGCCGAAAAACTCATATTGTCCTGCACAAAATCATTCGTAATGCCCAACGCTTCATACTTTGGCTTGTTGTACGTTTCTGTAAAATAACCGCGATGGTCACCGAACACATCTGTCTCGATAATCAGTACACCCGATATACTTGTTTCAATAACTTTCATGTCAAAAATTACTCCTTAATCATGCGGATAAGATATTTGCCATACTCATTCTTCAGCAGTGGTTGCGCCAATCGTTCCACCTGTGCAGCACCAATATAGCCCATACGATAGGCAATTTCCTCAAGACAGGCAATCTTCAACCCCTGCCGCGCCTGAATCGTCCGCACAAAAGATGCTGCGTCCAGCAGGGATTCATGCGTGCCAGTATCCAGCCAGGCATAACCACGACGCATTTTTTCTACCTGTAATCTGCCGCGTTCCAAATATACCTTGTTGACATCTGTGATTTCCAGTTCCCCTCGGGCAGATGGCTTTATGGATTTTGCCACATCCACAATATCCTTGTCATAAAAATACAGTCCCGTTACCGCATAATTGGACTTGGGCTGAGCTGGTTTCTCCTCCAGGCTCAGGGCATGACCATGGTCATCAAACTCAACAACACCATAGCGTTCCGGGTCAGACACATAATACGCAAAGACGGTAGCTCCTTCCGCCATGGAAGCAGCCCGCTGTACCGACTGGGCCAAATCCGAACCATAGTAAATATTGTCGCCCAACACCAGTGCACAACTTTCACCATTGATAAACTGTTCCCCGATGATAAAGGCCTGAGCCAAACCATCCGGACTGGGCTGCACAGCATAGCTGATGCTGATTCCCAACTGACTGCCATCTCCTAGCAATTTTTGGAACTGCTCACTGTCCTGCGGCGTGGTGATAATCAAGATATCCTTAATCCCTGCTAGCATTAACGTACTCAGTGGATAATAAATCATAGGCTTGTCATAGACAGGCATCAACTGCTTAGACACCACTCTGGTAAGCGGATACAGCCGCGTCCCAGAGCCCCCAGCCAAAATTATTCCCTTTTTTATCATAAAAAACTCCATTCCGCCGCTATCGCTGACGGCACAAATAAAAATAGAACTGAAACCAAAGGTGCGACACTCCCTTGGTTAGTATTATACTTAAACTTCCCACTCCATAAATAGGTGTTGTTCCTTGAAAAACCATTATCCAAGGAGGTTTTACGCCATGTCTATTGTATCACTTGAATCCACCGATGAAAAGAATGTTTCCTGCTCCATTACAAATTTTCTTGCCGCTTATGGGATTATCAGTCTTCTAAGCCAGTGCGGCGGCTCCAAACTCAAAGGGGTTCCTGTCAAAGAGCTTTTTGCCTATACACTGACCAATGCTTTCCGCATGGGCAGTTTCTATATGCAGCAGAAGTTGGGCAATGTTCGGGAAAACTTCTCGAAAAACACTTACTATCGTTTTATCATGAGCCCTCGCACAAACTGGCTTCGCTTTACTACGCTCCTCTCCGAGCGGATTATCAACAGGCACATTCGTCCGTTGACTTCAGAAAGCTGGGATGACTGTTTTGTCATTGACGATTCTCTGTACGAGCGGGCTGGCTATAAACGTACGGAGTTGGCATAAAGGGTATTCGACAATGTATCCATGCGATATAAGGCAGGCTTCCGGCTGCTTACTCTTGGTTGGACGGACGGTTGCACCTTTCTGCCCATCAACTTTTTCTTGCTGGCATCGTCAGATAACGAAAATGTTTTGGGCCCTCGCGGAAAGATAGACAAGTGAACCGTTGCCGGAAAACGCAGGCTTATAGCCTGCCAAAAGGCTACGGTTGTCATGGTGGAACTTTTGAAAAACGCTTTGGCTGCAGGGCACAAGGCCAAGTATGTATTGTTTGACAGCTGGTTTTCCAACCCGCGGCAAATCCTGGAAATCAAGGACCTTGGGCTAAACGTAATCGCCATGGTAAAACGTAGCAGCAAGCGGACATATATGTTTGAAGGAAAGCGTTTGGATATCAAGAAGATTTTCGCTTCCTGTAAGAAACGCCACGGACGTTCAAGGTATCTGCTTTCCGTTCCTGTGAAGGTGGGGCAGGACAAAAATGGCGAAAATGGCATTGACGCTCGTATTGTCTGTGTCCGCAACCGTAACAACCGAAAAGACTGGATTGCTATAATCTGCACGGACATGAGCCTAAGCGAAAATGACATTATCCGTATCTATGGACATCGGTGGGACATAGAGGTTTTCTTCAAGACCTGCAAAAGCAGCCTGCTCCTGCGTAAGGAGTATTATGGCCTTTCTTACGACAGGCTAACTGCACACGTTTCCATGTTTTTTACCCGTTATATGCTGCTGACAGTGACCAAACGGGACAATGAAGACGACCGGACACTGGGCGAACTTTTCTACCTTATGATATCTGAGGTAGCAGATATTACATACCAAGAATCCATGCTGATTATATTGGAAGCAATACTGGCAACGGTACAGGAAGAGTTTCATATCACAGACGAGCAGGTCGAGGCCTTTTATGAAAAATTCATGGCTAAGCTGTCTGAGTCTATGCAACGCCTATCGCAGGCCGGTTGAGAATTTTATCTCTTGAGATATGCAGTTTTCAAGGAGCCGTGGGGATTTTACATATGGGAAGTTTGAGTTATTAAATATTATATACCTATGAACCTTTCCCGCAAGTACATCATCCCCATCATTACTATCCGTCGGTTGTCTTTCCTTGCCAACAACAACAACAAATAGCAAACACCAAAAGCAGCTATGGCCATTATAACTGCTACTATACCATAAGGCATCAACATCTGTCGTAATTCCCATGCCACCACACCTGCCACAGTAGCAGGTAATGCCGCATTAATAATATTACCGGTCATCTTCCATACGGAAAAGCCCAACACTTGACGAAGCATCACTAGTTTAACCACATCCAACCACAAAGAACTTGCACACATCCCCAAAGCCACCGCATCAAAACCAACCTTAGACCCATACCAAAGGCCTCCCCACATTACCGGAAAATGTAACACCTGTGAAAAAGCCGACAAACGAGGCATTCCTTTAGCCCGTATTGCTTCACTAGCCAAGGAATTAATCAATATAGAGAATGTCGTCGTTAAACTCCACACACCGAAGAAAAAATCTCCATCATGCCATTGTTCTCCTAGCAGAATACTTACAGATACATCGGCAAATACCATAAGTAGCACACCAATCGGCATAAGAACCAAGGCCGCCTTGCTTTGGACACCATAAAATAAACTCTTAAATTCCACCATATTATTTTGCAAACGAGATAAAGCCGTAAATAGAACTGGTATGATGGCACCTGTTATCATACCGAATGCGGCTCCTGTGAGAGTCAATATTCCACGATATAGGCCAAGATAGTAACTACTGAGCAGTACGCCCACCAAAAACAAGCCACCATAAGTACTGAACCATATAGTAATAGACTCAAAAAGCGTCCATAAGGAAAAGGACAGCATAGAGAACAGACTCTTCCCATCTATACCTTGTAACAATGGCATATTGGTATAATGTGCTTGCACCAAACAAGTCACGCCCTGTTGTGCCAATGTCCCCCAAACCAACGACCAGAAACCCAGTCCATAATAAGCTAATGGGATCGTAACGAGTAGCGGAATAACCACAGCAACCATACGCAACTTAAACAACAATTTGAATTGAAATTCCCGTTTGAATATCGCCGCCTGCATTCCGTTATAAGAGGTCAGGACCAGACCAAATCCAGCCACCTTTATGCCATCTGCTACTCCCTCCGCACCTAACAGCACAGCAATTTCATCGGCAAAATAAATAATTAACAACCATATAACCAAAGCAATTAGACAGGAAGTTGTAATAGCTGTCCCAAAGCACTTCCGTTTTTCTTCTTCATCATAGAACTCATGCTGGACAAAATATTTCTGAAAACCTGCATCCGCAAACATTTCTGCAAAAGATGTTACCACCATAATAGAGGCCATGACACCAAAAGCTTCAGGCGTAAGCAAGCGCGCTAAAACCATTCCTGTAACAGGACTTATTATTTTAGCTAGGAATTCCGTTATTAATGTCCACTTGGTTGCTGTTCGCACCTTATCTTTAATTTCCATAAACTTCCCTATATACCACCTATTTTCCCCATAAATCAGCTATAAAAGGCTTTTTTCCAACCTTTAGTGGGGGTAATAGATAATTTATCCTTTGGTTGAATTTCCCGCCAATTTTTTCCATTCCACGCATCATTGTTTGACAATATCTGCCCCTCTTCTTCAGCACGAATCAACGGATATTTTCCATAAGATGTACTGCGAGCCTGATTAATCGTATGCATATACTCCATCTTTGCCCCATACAACGTTGCCACCACTTCATCAAAGGCCACGGGATTTTCACCCACACCGATTATTCCTACCGAATTTGGTGATGGCGCCAATGGGCCTTCACCGTCACCTGCTATTACCATATCTGCAATAATCAAGTAGCGCCTTGCCTTTTTATGACCAACAGGCAACATATTCCCATCTTTATCCGCATAAAAAGCTATCTTATTCAAGTCGGCTATCGTCTTGCTTATAGTATGATTACCATACCAACTGCCTTCAGAAAATTGCTCATGACAAAAGAACCGCGCCAAAAAATGGTCAACTCGCACACATTGCTGCAACAACCAGGCAATGTGAGGCCAGTGATAAGTTTGTGCACAACGATTCTTCCAATCCAACAGGAAATCTTCTACACGCCGGAACAGAGTACGACTCTTATAAGCATCCCCTCCCTGGGTAGAAGATTCCTCCGTGTACTCACCGTTTGTGTGATGCGGCAGGTACTCTTTGCGCACACTCATCCCTACCAAATTTTTTAAGGCACAAGTAATTCCCGCTTTGGCATGTGTCTTAGGCTTGGGCATATTTATAATGACATCAGCATCCAAAATATCCTGCGCCACCGCATATTCATGACGTTCTATATTATGATGGCTGCGTAGGATATCCGGATCATAACAAGTTATCCGCATGGCATCAATTCTTTCAGGAGGAAGCCCAGCAAATTCACTATCCTTATCCAGTCTCACAACCTTTTGTTCCGCATTCGGATTATCGTAATAGCGATAAAAACCATTCTTCCAAACACTTTTTACGCCTCGTAAATCCTTCAATTCAAATTGTATCTGCGGAAAGCGCTGTTGAAAATCCTCCACCATAGATAAATAGCCGCTATCCTTCACCAACTTGTCAAAATCACAAGCCTGCATAGGTGCATCTGCAATCACCACGTGCCCCCCATCAGGCAACAAGGCACGCACCACATATCTCAGTACTGCTTCTACTACACTAGCTTGAGTAAACAAGCATTCAAGACCACCTTGCGAATTACCGTTGCTATGCATAACCAAATTCGGCTTTATCAGTACCTTATCTCCTGCCCTAATGATTCCCCCCAAGGGATTCCAGCCCCCCGTTCCAAAATTTTCAGCATCATACCCCATCAAACGAAAAGCTTCTTGCACACCTGACTCTACCTGCGAACGTTCGTAGGTAGCCTTCTCCATCTTTGCCAAAGCAATCTTTTCCATATCTACCTCTAACTACAACTTCAGCCAATCACCGATTTTCGTATCCCATTCTACTGGAGAGAATTCCTCGACTCCATTCCCTGGGAAAAAAGTAATCTCGCCAAAATAAATCCTGTTATTAATATCATAAAAATCTATTCTGACAAATTTCAAGGGAGCAGCTAAAATCTCAGCCAATTCTACCATTTTCTCATAATTCTCAGGTTTTGGCATAGGTATTTCCTCTACCGGATAATGACGCCCAAAAGGCATTTTCTGCCACGCTCTATCATAAAAGGTTACATGCAAGCCATTATCTGTATTGCGCCCTGTACATGTGAAGGAGCATTTTACTTTACCACCAAAACACATTAACTTGTAATCCGGCAGATCTGGCCCACTTTCCTCTGCCATGAATTTCTCTGCTATAATTCTAGGCTTTACTTTTTTATAAGGCCATTCAAAGCCACCGGCATAATAATAGTTATACCGCAACCCTCGCTCTATTTTTTTTCTAGCTTCATTTTTATCGAAATTCTTCTTATCTCTGCAAATAGCAATACTACCACTGTCATGCGTACATTTCAATACAAACTGCTCCGGCAACTGGTCAAAATCAATTTCATCAAAATTGTTCCATACGCCCAAAGTCGGGATAATATATTCTTCACCTATAATGTCTGCCACATATTTTTTAGCCTCATATTTATCCACCATTTTTGTATACAACGGATTGCGGTCATGCAACTTCAGCCATTGCAATTTTTCATTAAAAGTCTGCGGATTATCCAAATTCAGTGGATACCCCACCAGTTTCTTAAACTGCCGTTTCAAATACCATCTCTCCGGTACCACATGCATAACAACATAGTGCATATCACTATAAACCTGCTTTAGCGGCTCCAGTACCACATCTGGCAAAACGCTCTTAAAAAATTTTCGTATCCCCAAGATAAAAGCTCCCTTTTATGCACCATAATAATCTCGATACCATTCAGCAAATTTACCTAGCCCCTTTTCTATGGAAGTACAGGGCCGAAAATCAAAATCTCGCTCCAACTCGCTAACATCCGCATAGGTCTGATAAACATCCCCTGGCTGCATGGGCAGATATTCTTTTTCTGCCGTCTTGCCCAAGGCTTTTTCCAACGTCTCGATAAAGTCCATCAGCTTCACAGGGCTGTTGTTGCCAATGTTATAAACCTTGTACTTATCGCCCTCTGTATTAGCTTTCGGTGGATTGCAAAGCATATGTTCGATACCTGCTACAATATCATCCACATAGGTGAAATCCCTAAGCATATCGCCATTGTTGTAAATCTTTATCGGTTTACCGTCACGAATCAGATTGGCAAATTTAAAATACGCCATATCTGGACGACCATACGGGCCATAAACCGTAAAGAACCGCAATCCAGTTGCCGGAATACCATACAGATGACTGTAAGTATAGGCCATCAGCTCATTAGACTTCTTTGTTGCAGCATAGAGACTAATTGGATGGTCAACATTATCCGTAGTGCTAAACGGCGTTTTCTCCTGATTGCCATACACCGATGAACTGGACGCAAATAGCAAATGCTCCACACCGATTTGACGGCAGGCCTCTAATATATTGAAGAAACCAATCAGATTCGAGTCAATATAGCTGCGCGGATGGTCGATACTATACCGCACCCCGGCCTGCGCTCCAAGATTCACCACAATATCCGGCTTTGACTTGTCAAACAGCGCCTTGACTGCTGACTCATCAGCCAAATCCCCTTTGATAAACTCATAATTAGGATACGCCTGCAAAATCGCCAGTCTGCTTTCCTTCAGCGATACATCATAATAATCATTGCAATTGTCAAATCCGACCACATTTGCCCCCAGCTCCAACAACCGCTTGGACAGATGAAAGCCGATAAACCCTGCACCGCCGGTTATCAATATTTTTTTATAGGTATCAAATTTCCTATACTTTGCCAAAAACGCCACGTCCCTTCTTTGCTATTCCGTCAATTCCCCAGCAAATCAGCCACGATACAACCATTGTTGTCATAAAAGTACAGGCAATGGTTTCCCACATGGATAACCGAGGATGAAATACTCTTATACAAAAATAAATAATCTGCTGATGAATTAAAAAAATTTCATACGAGGTTCTGCTCAATTCCCTCCATAAATTCGTTTTAAATAGATATGCCTCAACTGTAATCTGACCTAAACAGTAAATTAGATACAACTCCGCTAAAGTAAATACAGGCTTTATCATTCCTGCGATATACCTGATCTCAGCAAAAAGGACAGTATACCCACTGACCAGCGCCAACAACGTAGCCACAAATACCTTGTTCCGTGTAGGCTGCAACTTTTTATAACGCAGGTAGCAACCAAAATAAAAGTAAATACTCATCTGCATGGCACTGCCAATTTGCAACATATTATGTGCCAGTCTAGCAAAGAGTACCCCCCCCGCAAACAAAAGTACACATATTATCGCATCTCGCTTGCCAAACATAAGCATACGCCTTGACAACGCCAAATAAAAACCAACCAACAGCCACCATAACATCAGCAAAAACCACAATTGTGATGGTGAAATCCCTAGAACATACTTATAAAAAAAATCACTACCTGAACCACCAAATAAAAAATAATGAATAGGACACACCCATAAAAGTGATGTTAATACATACGGTTTTAAGATTCGCTGTACCTTTCGACCTAAAAAATCTTTTGTAGAAAAATAATGTTTCTTTTCCACAGCCAAATAATACAGCAAATAGCCAGAGGCCATTACAAATGCCGGCACATGAAACGAATTTAACCAGGCAGTAAAAGCAATAATCCGTTCGTCTCCTGTCACATCAAAAACTTTGCCCCAATCACCGGTATAAAACATACAGCAGTGGTAAAATACCACCATTATCATCATGGATGTTTTAATATTGGTAATAAAATCCAGCCGCATATCGTCTCCTCAAAACAATCAGTCTCTGCTAAATATATCTCTTGTGAAAACTTTCTCCTGCACATCCGTCAGCGCATCATTCCAGCGGTTGGCCACGATTACATCACTGCGTTCCTTAAACTCTGCCAGGTCGCTGATCACCTCGGACCGGTAGAAGTTATCATCCTTCAAGGTAGGCTCGTAGACAATACAGGGAATGCCCTTGGCTTTGATACGCTTCATAATCCCCTGAATGGCACTGGCCCGGAAATTATCCGACGCCGTTTTCATGGTCAGACGATAAATCCCTACCACCCTCGGCTTTTTCGCAATAATGGCATCAGCAATAAAATCCTTACGAGTTCGATTAGCCTCCACTACCGCACCGATCAGATTCTGTGGCACATCACGGTAATTAGCCAACAACTGTTTCGTATCTTTCGGCAGGCAGTAGCCTCCATAACCAAATGAGGGATTATTGTAAAAATCACCAATACGCGGGTCAAGGCTGACACCACGGATAATTTCGCCAGTGTCCAGACCACGGGATTCAGCATAAGAATCCAATTCATTGAAGTAAGCTACACGCAAGGCCAAGTATGTATTAGCAAACAGTTTAATGGCTTCAGCTTCGGTAGAACCCGTGTATAAAATAGGAATCTCCTGCTTTTCCGCCCCTGCAGCTAATAGCCCCGCAAATACCTTCGCCCGCTCGGAACGCTCCCCCACAATAATTCTTGATGGATAGAGTGGTCCTATGTCAAGATTTAGTACAACATAAAATGAGAAATTTTAATTATTTTCAACTTACCAATCGTGATTCTCTAGCAACGCTCGCATTGT
>NZ_FRBC01000040.1 GCF_900142515.1 Pseudoselenomonas ruminantium
TAATTCAGATCAGGGCAGCCAGTTTACCAGTGATGACTACAAAGAACTGCTTCGTAAACTCAACATCCGTCAAAGCATGGATGGCCGGAGCCGCTGGGCTGACAACATCATGATTGAACGCTGGTTCCGCAGTCTCAAAACGGAGCAGCTCTATCCGAACGAATACCGAACGCCAAGAGAGCTTCGCCGTCTGATTAACCAATATGTAGATGATTACAACAACATACGGCCCCACGAAGCATTAGGCTACAAGGTTCCTAACGAATTCTATTTTGGTTGCTTCGCTGCGTAGGATAACTCTGTTCACTGACACTCTTAAAATTTTAGAATGTGGTCTTGACAAGGGGCCCATTATAGATAATCAGGGGCAATCTATCTTCCAGCTGCTTCCATTGCAGCAGCTTATCTGTAATTTTTCGTTTCAGCACTGATACCACTTCCTGTCTATATATTAGCATTAAAATACATTTTTTCAAGCGACTTTTAATGTACTATTACATTTTTTATAATGAGTTTTCGTGAGATATTACATTTTCTCAAGGAACTTTTTTAGATATAACAGCAAAAAGGACTGCCTTATACGCAGTCCCCTATATTACGCTTATTTAGATTCTTGCATAGAACTCATCACCATATGGACAAATCGATTTCTTTAGGAAAGAATCATAGAATTTTTTACTCCCGTAGAATTTCATCTTATAGGCAAGATAAAATGCGGTTTCACCAGCTGGCATAGATACACCGGTTTCAGCCCAGCTTCCCAGCGGTGGCAAGAATCGCCAACCATCTTTGCCGGTAGAATCAACATACATTTCCCTTAAATCCCAATTATAAAAGAACCTTGCTCTGCGTACCTCTGTTATTTTGCCTTTACCCCCACTGTAAAAATCCTGTTCGTTACCATAGGCACTCGTTGCTGTTACGATATTTACGCTGATAATATACTGCGGTGGCGCATATTTTTCTACATTTAGCGTTGTGCGGTCAACATACCATGCTACGCCCATGTGACCATCACATAATATTAGATTTCTATCGCCATTAAGGTAAGTCGGATAGTTTGCATTCGCTACAGATGCCAAGGACAATAACAGCAAACTAAAAACAGTTAATACTATTCGTTTCAACGTAATTCCTCCCATCCTCAATTTCCTGACATGTTTGCTGGGTAATTTACTTTAGTATATCTGCGGCTGCGTCCATTAGTTCTACTCCTGGAGCACAAGCCGGACAATCACAATACACTCCGCCTTTTGCTTTTACTTCTTTAGCATGGGAGGCAATCGCTGCAGCTTGTTCTTTGCCAAACAGCTCTTCTCCCTTGGCCGATGTAAAAAGCTCAATTACTTGGTCAATGGTGCATACATCCATTTTTATCTCGTCTAATAGCTTCTTGGCCTCATCTTTCTCCTCGGGCCTACCGAGGGCTTTTAGATACCGTTCGCCTGCCGTCTTCAGCTCAGCACAGCAGCTGGGAGCTGAAATCATCGCTTCGACTTTTTCCTTAATCGTGGCTTTATCCATACGTTTTTCCTCCAATCACGCATACTATCTCTTCGATTGAAGTTTCTACCTTCTATGCCTGAATCCTGCATATGGGAAAAATATTTTCAAGAATATCCCCGGCAGCATTTCAGCTCCCCTTAAAAATTCTTAAAGCCACTGCCTTCTTTTACGCCTACCGCACTATCCTGCTCCGTCATATTGTTCCTGTCCATGATTTTGAATGTCATCACCCGGTCTTCCACGAGCATTGCCCGCCGCTCTTTATCCAGCCGCAGCTGGTCGCCTGCGGCCTGTACCTGAGCATGGTTAGCAAGCAGCCTGCTGCGCCTTGTGATTTCGCTATCCATAAGGCCTTGCATTTGTGTTTCGGACTGCATAGCTTCCATATTGCCCTCTGCCACCCGCGAATTTTCGAGGATGTCATTCAGTGTTCCCATCCGCTCATCCAAATCCCCTTGGTTTTTCCGGGCATTTTCAATCCCTTCAGCAAATATCTTGGCCATCCAGCCATACTTATCATTGCTGTCATAGCCGGTTCTCAGCCATTTGCTGTTGTAATTCACAAAATAATTATCTCCCTGTAGCCAGTCCGGGATGCCAAAGTCTTTATTGCCATTTTCAATTTCAGCTAAAACAGAACTCCCCCTATTTCCCAGCCCCAGCATATCCCTTAGCCAGCGCATATTGCTGTCCATCAGGTTTGCCAGCCATCTCTCAAACTTATCGCCAAAGAGGATGCTCTTGATATGCCGCATATAGTCATAGACGTTTCCTTGCATAAGCTCGCGCAGCGCAAAAGGAGACGTCTATGACTATATGCGTAAGATATGCTGTCTTTGCTGTAATAATTTGCCGGGTCATAGGGCCTGTCTACGCCAGGAACAGAATATGCTTCAGATACTGAACCAAAGCCCAGGAACATAACCATAACACCTGCTGCCACAACGTGAACTATCTTCATAACCGGAACCCCCTTATCATTCCCTGCCGTTTGAAACGGAACCCATAGCCCGCAAACAGCTCCATAATCACCTTACAGTCCTCGTGACCAAATATCATAGCGGCAAGTGCCACCAGCATCATTTTTAGGAGAACTGTAAGCTTAATTGTCTTTTCTATTCTCGTACCGCCACTATTGATGACTTTTTGCCAGTAATCCTCATCCCACGATACTACAGAACCAGCGTTCCAGACGATGGCCACATCATGCCAGTTGCCATATTGCTCATAAAGCACCTGCATCTTATGCTTGGCCACCACATCCTGTACCTCCGGCGGCCATGGCATATCTGGCGCAGGGCTAATCCCAGCTTCAGCGCACCAGCTTTCCCAGTTGCTGTAGCTTATCTGATAAGCTCCATAGCCATATCCATCTGCCGATGGCGTATGGTAGGGATCTTCACAACCTCCAGTTTCAACCTGCCGAATAGCCGCAGCAAACTCTTCCACCGACTGGAAATTGCCAGCTGAAGCTACAGATTGCATGGTAGAATCAAAATAATCTTTGGGAACGGAATCTTTTAATGCGACCACCAGCACCAATGCGGTAACCGTCATCACCATGAGTTTTATCGTACTCATCACAAGTCCTGTTATGGCCGTAGCACCAAAACTTCTTGTTCCCTGAAACGGCGTGAAGCTAAAGCCCAGCAGACTAAATAATGCGGTGCAGTAAAACTCAATATAGGCCATAGCTATCATGATGCCAATATAGAAGAAGCATGCCAACACGCAGATGATGGCCAGCAAGCAGATAATCACCGTGGGCAAGTCTTCTGAGATAGGTTTTCCTTAATGCATGCAACCACAATTTCTCTGTCCCGGATGGTTAGACGGTTTTTGTCTGGGCAATCCGGAGAATAGACCTTAAATGCCATATCCCTTGATAACACAGCATCCAGATAAAGAGGAATTTTAGGTATGGCAAGTTCACAGGCCTGCATATGCAAGGTACTTTTCAGGTATGATAGCACTTCTTCCAGCTCCAGCACATGACTGCAAGCCCTACAGGAAGCTGTCTGCGTTCCAAGGCTCTGCAGCACCTTACGAAAATACTCCGCCTCATCCTCTTCGCCGCTACCAACACCTTCATAGAGATTATCTGCAGGGCTATTCCTGTTTTTATGGATTGGATTCCAGGAGAGGCAAATGGTATTTGAATCATCACCAAGGAAATGGTGCTGATCCAGCCATATACTCCACCCTTTAGGAAAATTTAAGTGCAGTCTTTCCACGGTCTTCTCACTCGAATTTCCATAACGGATAAATCCCATCAATGAGCCATCTTTATTTCTCACTACTTGCGGCAATATCAAGCCGCCCCAGGATAACCAGGAATAAATATTGCTGTAATCCTGCCGATAATCCTCCAGCATAGCTAAACCTCCATCAAACGTTATATGTCCGGCCTTGCTGCATATAACTTCTCAAGCATTCAAATGCATCTGCATCTTGCTTGGTTACATAAATCGTTGCAGCATGGATGGCAATATTTAATGGAATCACCCAGAAAAAATGAAACGACAATACAAAAACCCCGGCAACACAGATGTTGAATACAATCATGAATGGCGGCGCGCCCATAAGAAGTACCGGTTCCGTAAGGGCGCTAAATAAAGGCAGCCTGAACTCCATCCGCTTTTTCTCATTCGACAATGAACTCGCTCCTCACATCAGAAAAATAAACAGCCTGAAACATTGTCTGCCCCGAAAAGGCCAGCCAGAGTCGCTGCGCCACAGGCAATCGCCGTACCGAAAGCTCCTTTCATGGCTAAACGAGAGACATCACTTTGTCCTAAAGCATAAAGAGCGCCTCCTGTCGCGATGGATATAACAGCACCAGCCCTTGGGAGTGGCCCCGTAAGGTTGGCTTTCAGGCTCTCAATTCCGCTATCCCACGGCATGGTGGTAGATGCCATGCACTGGCTGGAAATCATCATCAGCCCCATACAAATCAGCATCCCTTTATTTTTATTAACCAACTTCTAGCCATTATTGAGCATCTTTTTCCCTAAAACCTTTGTTTTCATCTTGCTTCTTCTCGTCTCATTTTAGGTTTTACATGCAAAAAAAATGCCACAAACTTGCAACTTGCAAATTCATGACTCCTTTTTTCATTGACACTATTTTCAGGATAGAATAACAGAACATCTACTCTCATCCATAATTTCCTGTTACATACAAAGAAAACATACTAACAACAAAGCAAAAATCGCTGTGTAAACGTCACTCAATGCGTACTTAACATCACTTGAATATTCCAACTCTTTATATTATAATATACTAATAATTCGTAGCACTAATCTTGTTAGGAGATGTCTATAAATGTTCATAGAAATGCACAATGTAGGTTTTGGAGATTGTTTTAACATTACTAATAATAACCATCATTTAATAGTAGACTGTGGGTCGGTTAGATATAAAGGCAACCGACAACATCCTAAAACTTTTAAGGATTTTGTTGAGCATTGCATTATTCAGGAAATCAATATGAATCCAACCGATGATTACTCTGCACTAATAACACACTTTCATCAAGATCATTACCGCGGATTCAACCATATGAGCAAAGCATTTAACATGAAAAGTGTTTTTTCCTGCTTATATGTCCCCTATTTACTTGTAAAAGATTCCGCAACTAATGAACACTTTCTTTTAGATCAACTAATTTGCAGTTTTTTAATTTACGCAAATAGTTCTAATTATTATAAATTAGCCAATGATGCCTTAAATCATATTATAAATCTCGCGCCACTTTCTATAGATAACAATGTACAACACCTATGCTATGGAAGGAGTTTTTCTGTTTACAACAAAAGGTTCGATGTTCTTTGGCCAGACCCTACTTATACGTATCTTTCAGCCATAAACAACGAATCATCCTACGATATTATAGAAATCACAGGCGATGCATTGCGAACTATTCAGCATTCATCCTCCTTAGAAAACACAACCGATAGTATTTTTAAAATCAAGAAGGAACTTATAGAATTATTTAATAAATGGTATACATCTTACAACCATAATGATTTTTCAAAAGCCAACCGCATTGAATTAATTAATCGTATGAAAAATCCGCTAGATGAACTCTTAAAAATTAGACAAAGTATTAAGATGGATGATATTTGGAAATTTCGTCAATATTCAGCACTGGGAAAATCTCTAATTGACAGTGCAAATTCAACTAGCATTGTTTTCCAAGATAGAGACGGAAAGCTCCTTATGACTGGAGATATTACAACCAACATTATTGATAGAGTATTAATTTATCGATTTAACATTCAGCTTTATAAGATTCTAAAAGCACCACATCATGGCACACATAGTAACGATAGGCCCGCTACTCAGCACTATTCATCCCAACACCTTCCCTTTTCATCAAATCTTCTCATATCTAGTGGATATAAAACAAGATATAATCCGATAAGCCAGCATTATTCTACACACAGACTAAGCAATAAAACATCATGGTGCACTGCTGGAAAGAATCATTGCGACAATCTCAATAATAGATGTACTTGCAGTAATAATTCATGCAGAAATGACTATGTTGCGTTATTTTTTTAATTCGCTATAATCGAAAAACGCAGGTTGTTTATGACCTGCGTTTTTCATATACGTATTTCCTTTACCTGCGAGCTTCCCCACTCTTGAATGTGTATGTATGTGTTATCACTTCCCCAAGTGACATAGGCTATTCTACGACTATGGACTGGGGAAAACAATCCTCCAAAGGTAGCATTTATATCTCTCATTACTACCAAAGTAGTATTTCTTGAAATATCATTTTAGTTCGTGGGTAATGTAGCGTCCTTTCTCCCCATCATAGCCATCAATGCTCAGAATTTCTTCAACGATTCGTCCAGTGCCTTTGCGCCGCAAATAAACAATCACATCCACAGCCCCGGCAATGGTTTCCTGTTGAGGAGTTACCGACACTCTTGATACCAGTTGTTCCAGTCGCCTGAGCGTCAGCATGGCAGAACTACTGTGTACCGTTGAGCAGCCACCATCATGGCCGGTGTTCCATGCATCAAGGAGCGCCAGTGCCTCATCGCCCCTGACCTCCCCAACTACAATCCTATCCGGGGTGGCCCGCAGAGTATCATGGAGCAAATCGTTCATGCTGCAATTTTCCGTGACCTTCAGCGACAGATAGTTTCTAGCCGCACATTTAAGCTCCCGCGTATCTTCCAACAGCACAATCCGGTCATCGCTCTTGGATATCTCTGCCAGTATTGCATTAAGGAAGTGCCGCCCAGCAAGTCTTTCAGGGCGTCTTGGATATCAGTAGCGCTCTCGATGTTGTACTCTTGGAACAACTGCTGGATGATGGCACGCTTGCCATCGGTCATTTCTACTTTGTGAATCTCTTTTTTCTGTCTTGCCATGATAAAAGGCCTCCTATGATTTGATTATAGTTTATCATAGAAGACCTTATGTTTTCGAGGAAAATTCATTTACAGAGATTTTTTTCATACTCTCTAACTTTACGGGACATGGCGCTGGTTCAACCTTGCTACCTTGTGGGATACAGGCAAATCTCCCAAAGGCGGCCTAATCCTCTTTTCTTAATAAGACCAAATACCATAAGGAAACGCCGGGACAAGCACATTGCTCCCGGCGTTTCCTTATGACATCTTCTTATTCTGTTTCTGCGCATAAACATCTGTTGCAAAATCAATCATTTCTCCCCAGCTGCTAAACCGTGTAGTCTTGGCAACATGCTTATCCATCTGCTCTTCTGGAAGTTCCTCAAAATCTTGCTGGGATGTTATGTGGAATTTTCCACCCTGCAGGAATTTCTCAAAATTACGGTAGTTCGTATACTTGCGCATGAATGATTTATCGAATAAGTCCTCAAAATCTACCGACTGCGGCATCGCCCCCGGCAGCTGATAGTAACCTGTGATTTTTACCATGTAATTCTCCTCGTATCCAATTTAACTCCGCCTCTACACGATGGAGTCCAGCACTCTTTTCTTAGCATCAGGCGGGAGCTTATTCGCATCTTCTATAAGTTTCTGCTTGATTGCTTCACTTTCCTCCTCCGTAAGCCCGAGGAATTCGTCCACACTCATTTCGTAGAAGCTGGCGAGCCGGGCAATATCCTCTGACTTAGGCAGTACTTTCCCGGCTTCCCACTTGTCATACTTACCTAAGGTAATACCAACCCCCTTGGCGATTTCTTTTCTCGTGATGTCTTTGCTTCTTCTGATTTCCGGAAGCCTGCGCACAAAAAAGTTTGTTAGTATTTTATTGACCATTATATTCTCCTGCTTATCCTTTTATTTCAAAGGGCGTACCTTCATAATTCATAATACTCATGCTCTCTTCAACCACAGCAGCACATAACTCCCTAAGACGATTCTGTGCACGGAACAATTCTTCGTTGCTAATCGCTTTATCAATGGCCTCTATATCCCGCTTAGCACTTTCAGCCAGGTATATCACCTTACCTATTTTTTCTTTGCTGGTTGCCAGTGCTACAAGTGGTCGCTCCGAGTTTTCCCCCAGTACATTCGCTAGTGGACGAAATATATCTTCCGTCAGCACATTTGCAAACTCATTGACCTTAATCTTGTTGACTTTCAGTGATGCCTTGCAAAATTCATCCAGCTCAACAAATCTGGGCTTATTCCAATCATTCAATGCCCGTACCACACGCTTCGTCTGTTTCTTTATTCCAGCCAAGTCCATCCCTCCATAGTCATCTCATCAATCTTCCTGTACCGGCAGTCCAAATTCCTGTCTTAATGCCTGATAGCGTGCTAATTCCTTGTCTTTGACCGGCTTTGCTAAATCGTTGAAGGTATGGTGCATGACATCTGCATCCTTCAACACCTCATCCATTGGCTCATCCTTCACTAATTTGTCATCATGATGGTATATCGCTGAGCATATGATGTCAATCTCCCTTGGCTTGGCCAAGGCATTCCTCAGCAGGAGTTCTCTCGCCAAATCAGCCCCTCGATGCGCATGGTCATCATAGGTGCCATTGACATAGGCTGCGATGTCATGCAACATGGCTGCCATGCTGGCAAGTTCCGAATTCTCACCGCGTTTTTGCGCTATCACTGTGGCCGCGAGAGAAACGCCATAAAGATGCGCATAGGCGCTTTCCAGTTTTTCTGCGTCCGTTATGCTTTCGCGCAGTTTGTCGCCAACTATTTTTCTAAGTTCTTTTATTCTGCTCATGATGCCCTCCACACTATATTAACCTGCACGCTGTTACGATTTATCAACATTCAATCCCCTTACGCGCCTCGATGCCCTTAGCATAGTAGTGCTTAACTTCCTTCATTTCCGTAACCAGGTCAGCCCGCTCAATCAGCCAATCAGGAGCACATCTTCCGGTGAGCACCAATTCCGTACGCTTCGACACCTTTTCCAACAGTTCCTCAACAGCACTTCTGCCTATCAACCCAAAGTGCAGTGCCATATTGAGCTCATCCAGAATTACCAGCCCGTAATTTCCCGAAGATACTGCTCTTTTCACTTCATCAAAACCGACTTTTATAAGTTCAACATAATCTTGCGGAGGCTTTCCCTTCGGAAATACCACTACGTTATCTCCCAGCTTATCCCGTAACTCGTTGCTTAAGGTTCCTTCTTCCGCAACGAAAAACGGTTTGCCACTGGTTTTTAATGTAAGCTCAGGCGCAAAGCCCTGAAGTATCTTCTGCTCGCTGTAGGCCAGGCTCTTCATGAACTGCATGATGTAGACTTTCCTGCCTGCCCCTAATGCCCTGATGGCAAGCCCTATAGCTGCTGTGGTCTTTCCCTTGCCATTTCCTGTATATACCTGAAGCATCACGCTTCCCCCCTGATTAGCTCTGCGACATTGATTTTCTTATGCCTGTACATCCCTTTTTCCGATGACACCGGCTATTTTCTTGAGGTTCCGTTGTCACAACCGATGTTAATAATTAACATCCATTTGCATTAAGTCTAACAGATTCTGAAAACAAAATAAAGCTATTCCCCTTGGTACAACAATCTATATGGATGAGAATCAGGAAGTCGAAATTCATGTCCTGCTGCCGGCAATACTCCGTAGCATTCAGACAGCTCTGCTGTGGGGCAAGAATAACTTGCTTCCAATATGCCAGGAATTGCCGATGCTTGATTTGTTGTATCTTTGACAAAGAAAGACCTCCCTTGTGAGATTTTGACTAAAATGGCTTTTTCATCTGCCTTATTTTAGTTAATGATCTCACTGGGAAGGCCTTATTTAAATACACTGTATTATTAGCGGTTACTCTTAACCTACTTTATTCTTCGGCTTTAAAATTAAAAACTGGCTTGATTATTTTGACCACTTCTGCTGTGGGCTCTATGTGTTTCAGAATATCGTCCATGGATTTATAGGCCATCGGGGCCTCATCTACAGTATTTTTGCTGACACACGTGGTAAAGATTCCCTGCATGGATTCTTTATAAGCCTTCATAGGAATGAAATTTCGAGCTTCTTTACGACTCATCAGACGTCCGGCTCCATGGGGAGCAGATTGATTCCAATCGTCGTTTCCTTTGCCCATGCAAATCAGGGAACCATCACGCATATTGATTGGAATCAGTATTTGCTGTCCTTTACGTGCAGCTACCGCTCCCTTACGTAAGATCATAGCCTCAGTATCTATGTAGTTATGTACGGTAGTAAACTCATCTACAGTCTTTAGCTTCATTTGCTTTATAATGGTCTGTGCCATAGCCTTGCGGTTCAGCATAGCAAATTCCTGAGTGATTTTCATGTCGTGAATATAATCATCAAAAAGCTTGCCGGACACATATGCCATGGCCTGTGGGATAACCTGATCTCTTATGGTAGCTTTACGCTCTTTTATGGCTGACGCAATTTCCTGTTCACGATTTTCTGCCTTAAGCTCATCAATCAGCTGTTGCAAGCTGGCCTTATCAGCACCGGCTAAATGTTCATAACCAGCTTGTTGATAATATTCTGCCACCTCTACCCCTAAATGTCGGCTGCCAGAATGAATGACTAGATATAAGTTGCCTTCCTCATCCTTGTCTACCTCGATAAAGTGATTTCCTCCCCCCAGAGTGCCAATGCTTCTGTAAGCACGGTCATATCCTTGTTTGCCAAAACGCAGCTGGGTCAAATCAATCTGTGAAGCAAAGGAATGTTCCCTTCCTGCCTCGCGTATTGCGCTACCGCAGGGAATATATTTACGAATTACGCTATCCAGCTTGGTGAAGTCTATACGCTTATCTTTTAATTTTACCGTTTCCATACCGCAGCCAATGTCTACACCGACCATGTTAGGTACCACCTTGTCATGGATGGTCATCGTCGTACCAATGGTGCAGCCTTTGCCTGCATGAACATCGGGCATCACACGAATCTTACATTCCGTGAGATAGGATGCATTGCAGACAGCCTCCAGCTGGCCAGTAGTAGCTGTATCCAAATTGTCCGTATATACTAAAGCTTCATTGCACGTTCCTTTAATTGTTATCATAGATCATACCTCAAGTTTACCAATCTATCACGAGTCTTAAAAAATCTATTGTTTTTCTATCCAAGAATGCACTATAAGAGCATGATGTTCACGTCATCAGCATATTCAGCAGTTCATCCTCAGCACTTGGCTTTATCCTGTACTGATTAGATACGATTCCATTCCTTGTCGTAGTTACCAGCATTGACCCATCTGGTAAAATACGCCTGGAAATTTGCGTGAGAGAATTTAAGAGGGCCGTCAGCCGTGCATCATCATAATCGTCGCCCTTGACAAGCCCCATTGCAGATCCTGTTGCCTCCAGTGCCGCCCTTTGGTTCTGCGTGGCTTCGTAAATCCTGCCCGCTTCCTGTACTTGGGCCTGTTCTTCCGGCGTGGCACTGACCATGTACTTGTCGAGTATCCTCTGCCACATATCACATTCATCTTTAATGATATCCGTAAAACTCTGCTCATTGCCGCATACAAGGCTACCTTCGTAGGCATGTTTTGCTGCCCGCAATGTAAGCTCTATCGTACCAGCAAAGCCCAAACTCTCCATGCGACTGTTTTCAAAGGCTCCTTCATCCTCTCTCCAGCCCTGACCTACGGTCAATCCCCAATAGTCACCAAAAGCTAAGGCATCTCCAATTCTTGTCAGCATAGGTGCTCTTTTCTCACAGTCCATCGGTCCTACAAGATCACACCAGAGCAATTTTTGCGCATCAGTGGCATTGTCCGGTGGAAAATGTACGTCAACTCCATCTGTACAAAAACAATTGTATCGAATTTTGTAGAACTCATCTTCAGAAATAGTAAATTTCCGCACCTGCTGGGCATTCTTCAGTGCCTCTGCAAAACCGGATGCATTCACGCTATCAGGCCCCTGCGTAAACCGCGAGTTTCCAATCTTCGCACATTCTATATCAGAAGCCTGTCCTAGCATAACACTATTAACCGTTTTCCCCATCTTCTCCCCCCCTTTGCTTTTAAGATTGATAAACTCTTCTTCTCTTTCCTCTCAGTTAGCTGAGGTATCACTTGCTCCACATAGTATATCGTAGAAATACAGCTTTTCTATAAGGCATGCCTGTAATTTTATCTGGCTTACTATTCATCTCCATCCCCCAATCCGATATCATATTCTCCGTTTGAACGCATTTATTACTTGCTTACGAAGTTTAGGCCGTTCAAATAAGATTTCCTGCAACTCTCTCTGCGGTATATACCGATTGATAAAATCCCTTGTATCAAATTGCAGATTAGTTCTGGGTGGTGGTATCCATAGCGGATTTGCTTGGTTAAACATCTCCATGAATATTTCAGCAGTTATATCCTTAGGCTCTTCATACTGAGGTTTGCGATGCACTGTATGAACCTTTTCCGGCCTAGCTTTATGACCACTGCTCCAAAGATTTTCACCATAATAGGCATACCGCCCTTCCGCAAACGTAAAAAAGTCTATATACCTTTCCTTGGGGATTTGAGCCAAAATTTCTCTCGCCTTAGGATAATCTGTCCGGATGACAGGTGGAATCCCCAGTTCTTCAGTCAATATCACGCCCCCACGGCACACATTTCCCCGTCCATGATATATTTGCGCTCTGCAAATCAAAAAATCTTTTACATAATGCAACTCTGGTCGTATATCAATGTAACGTTCCACAAGATCAGCCGTGATATTGATATGATTGCAAATCTGGTTGGTAGATGCCCCCTGCGGAACATAAGGGCGAATGTCTGTATACGTGACATAATCAAGATTTTGATTTGCCACATAGTAACCACGTATAATAAACGGCTTATCCTTTGCAGACAGCGCCAACAGCGTATTTCTCATATAATTGCGCCTATCCAGCTTTTTGGACATCCTAAGCCTCCTAACATTACAAACCATCACAACATATTTCAAACATTTTCTTCTTTATCATTACAATCTTATTTTTTGGCGTCTGTTTAGCTCCGCAAGGATAGTAAGGTCTTCTTCCTTAACCTCTTTCCCACTCCGATTAAGCGTCCCCAAGGCGATATTCTTATTCTCACCGTGATAATCACTGCCACCGCTAATGTAGAGGTTATGTTTCTTCGCAACGGCCAGAAGCGATTCAATCTGCGCTTCATCAAAGTCCGAATAATAGCATTCTATTCCCTGCAGGCCTGCCTCCAGCAGTATATGCAGCTGCTTATCAAAATCTGCATCATTCATATCCCGCTTGGTATAGCCACCATAGGGATGCGCCCATGCCGGAATACCTCCGGCTGACAATATCGCCTGTATTGCTTCTCTTGCATCTATACGGATGCCATTCGTATTGCAGGACTTGATATACATATCGACGGCCTGCTTTTCATCAGCTGCCTTCCCCATGGAAACCAGTATTTTCCCTAAGCAATCCTTCCAATCACCGTTGGCACGATCCAGTAAATCTATGCGTGCATCTTCATCTATCTCAATTTGATGCTCCTTTGCAATATACTCCAAGTGGCGCTCTACTACTTCCTGCCTTTTTTTCATGGCCTTATGTACCATGTTTCCAAATTGCCGCACATCCTTATTGAAACCATATCCCAGAATATGGCAATTCCTGACCTCAGTAATGCAACTCACTTCAATGCCCCGTATAAAAGCCATGTCATCCGGAACCCAATATTCCATACTACAGATACCATCGATTGTATCATGGTCAGTAACCGCAAAAATCTTGATACCGGCAGATCTCAGCTTTTTCAAAAGTTTTTCCGCGCTGTCCGTCCCATCAGAGGCATTTGTATGCACATGCAAATCAATCACAGTCATCCTCCTTCGCACTTCCGTTCTTCGTTAATGACAATTATACCGCTACCAAGGATTTTTTTCTATAACTACAAAGGCAATGTTATAGATTACACATTTTGACTTTTTGACATTTATATGACATAGTGTTACTCATACTTATGACTATGTTATCATAGTTATCGCTCTCAGGAGGTTCTATTTTGATTTTCATTAACAATACGCCCATATTCTACCTTGCCCGGAAGGTTTTATTTGACAGCACCATCGGACTGTCCTTCCTCTTTGTCATAGCCACAACACTTTTTGTCTATATCGAATTTAATGTAAACTGGATAATGCCCCCTTCAACAGCATAGTTGCCCTGTTGCTTTCCCTGGCCTGCCTGCGCAGCTACCATAACAATATCCAGTATTACACAGCTGTCCGCCAGGAATGCGTTGATAACATAAACCGCATTCTTCATACCGCTCCTGACAATCTCTCCGAGGATGAGCAAAAGATCCATTCCGACATCTTCTATGCCCGCCAGCGTGGCCTGATGCCAGTTCTAATTTCAGATTCATTCTTCACCTTTTCGCACTTCATCCTCAGCAGATCTATACAAGTCTGCCAGTAATACATCCGTTATATCATCTATACACCCCATAAAATCTGGCAGCTCATCATAAACCGAATGATTCATTGAATGACTACATGCATAAATCCATGTCAACCATATCTCTATAAATGTATATCTATCCAACAGTTCACTGCATTTAGCCACCAACTGGTCTTTATTCAAAAAATCGCCATGTTCTACATCATATTTTAACTGCTCCCAAATCGTCGGATAATTTCCATAGAAAACGCTTTCCTCTTCACGTGAAAATGCATATATCTCATCAAACAATCGTATATACAATCCTGTAGCAATTTTTTCGGCCAGTTTTTCATACATTTTACTTACATCATTTACTTCTGACAGTTCATCCGGCTCCTCACCTTTTTTCAAGTTATAATACCAATCATAATCATGCATAACTGGTTTACCTCCATCCATAAATAACGGGTACATCTATCACAGAATAAGCCACTCTTAAATATTTCGATGTGCATTCCGGCATTATAAAATACTACTCTAATTTCCAATATTTTTCATTATGCAATCCCTTCTCCCGATAATAGTATTCTACAGTTTCTTTTACCAAGTCTATATCCACACAGTATCGACTCCATTATTAGTTCTTCCCAAGGGGAGCAATCCTTCAGAAAAATCTTTCAGTGAAGCTCTATATGCCTCCAGGACTTTTTGCCAGCTTTAAATAAATTAAAGCCATCAATCTCACACCACGGACTATAATACCGCTTCATATAGCCAGGATACTCGCCCCGCACATGCATATCGCCAAAGAAATCGTTGAAATGGTCGAAAAGCCCAACCGGCAGAACACCACTCCGCCATCGTCCCCATATTGCATTACCTGCAAAACAACAGCAGCCAGCTTACCCTGCACCAGTTGGCCCAACACTTCTCTTACAGTGACCGACAGATGACCAGGCTCTTGGTACAAAATACCAGTCAGAATTTTACCCAGCTCCTGCAGCGGCTGAAGCTGGAAAAAGCCCGCACATACCTTGCCCACAGCCATCTTCCCGTCCAGGAGATCATCAACCGTTGCGGCTACAGTAACCCCACCTATTTCTACAAACTCTTTGCCCAGCAATATAAAATGACGCCGGCAGATTACCGGCGTCAGCAACAAATCAACAGAAATTAAATTGGCTCCATGCTGTATTTATAAACAAACTTAGCAATATATGTTAAATATCTTTATAAATTTTGTTGCTCATTAACTGCTCTCGACAAGCCGAGTATCGGATTAGTCCGAACCAAGCAAGCGGTCTACGCAGCAACTACCACAACTGGACGCAGCACTACGCCCTCTACCTCATAGGCTTATGCTATTTGAGGTTACTTGTTTTTGCTATTTTCATGTAGGCGGCTTTGCCGCTGAACGAGGTGTCTACGTCAACCTTGGACATTTTTACAAGCCGTAAGGGCGATGTCTCCTCGAATACGTAGAAACGAGGCTCTTTTCTCGG
>NZ_FRBC01000042.1 GCF_900142515.1 Pseudoselenomonas ruminantium
TACGCCTTTGCTGAAAGGTGCAAGCACATCGATGTTCTTGTCACAGGAGAACCGAGTCCGTGTCAATTGCCAAAATCGTGCCTGGGGGCGAACGGGGGAGTGCTTTTTCTGTGGGAGCGATCGTCTGAGCGCAGCGAAGACCGGCCCGACGCAGGCAGTAGCTAAAGAGCACGCTGAAAAACGCGCCGCTGGCCTGCCCGGCGCAATCCAGCTAAACAACTCTAACCTTACAGGGAGGGTCGTTTAGCGGAAACAGAAAAAGCACTCCCCCGTGAACCCCGACAGCGTATGAACGAGATACCTTCAGCACGAACTCGTCAACAAACTGCAATTGGCTCACATGTTTTTTTACTTTTTTTGAAAAAACTTTAAAAAAGGTGTTGACAAGTGAATCCATATGCCCTATAATCTTTTATTGTCAGCCGCCGATACGGCACAGCGATGAAACGCAAGAGTGTTTCGGAGCGAAGGTTATCGCGGGGTGGAGCAGTCGGTAGCTCGTCGGGCTCATAACCCGAAGGTCACAGGTTCAAGTCCTGTCCCCGCAACCAATTTTATTAAAACTTTTAAAAAAGAGTTTGACAAGGCTGGCGAGATATGATAAAGTAATCGCGGGATGGAGCAGTCGGTAGCTCGTCGGGCTCATAACCCGAAGGTCATAGGTTCAAGTCCTATTCCCGCAACCAAATGTTAATGTTGCTGATATAGCTCAGTCGGTAGAGCGTATCCTTGGTAAGGATAAGGTCACCAGTTCAATCCTGGTTATCAGCTCCATATATGGCGGCATAGCTCAGTTGGCTAGAGCATGCGGTTCATACCCGCAGTGTCCGGAGTTCGAATCTCTGTGCCGCCACCAAATTTACCAATGAACCCCTGATACAGGGGTTTTATTTTATGTTTCATACATATGTGAAAGTCGCTAAGAAAAATTTCAACTTGTCAAGGGTTTTATGTTGACAGGCTTTTGCAAGTGTGCTAAATTGTATTAGTGACATTGTGAATGAGTCATAGTATCTGAGCGTAAGGGGTGTAAATAGAGATGCGCAACAATATCACGTTGGAGTGCACGGAGTGCCATAGCCGTAACTACCGTACCAACAAGAACAAGAAGAACAACCCGGATCGTCTGGAGTTCAATAAGTACTGCAAGTTCTGCAAGAAACATACGACGCACAAAGAAACGAAATAATCGCTTCTAGCGGGTTGAACGGAGATGTGAAGTAACTGTGAAGAAATTCATAGACGAAGTTATCGCCGAAATGAAAAAAGTATCATGGGCGACCAAGAAAGAGCTGGTGAACTACACCGTAGTAGTCGGCATCGCCGTGGCGATTGTCTGTGCTCTGATTTGGTTCTGTGATACGATCTTTGCAAGATTGTTCCACATCATTTTACGGTAAGCTAAGTGAGGGCAGCATGGCAAACGAAGAGATGAATCTGCGGCAGGATAATCCTGGCAGAGCATGGTATGTCGTACATACCTATTCGGGCTATGAGAACAAGGTCAAAGCCAATCTCGAACGCCTGATTCATACGGCCAATATGAGCAACATGATCTTCAATGTTGTGGTTCCTGTTGAGGATGAGGTCGAAATCAAGGACGGCAAGAAAAAAGTCGTTCCGCGAAAAGTCTTCCCGGGCTATGTGCTGGTTGACATGATTGTCGATGAGCATTCCTGGTACGTTGTGCGCAACACCACCGGTGTCACCGGGTTTGTTGGTTCTGAAAAACACCCGATTCCGCTTACCGATGCTGAAGCGAAACGTATCTTGAAGTCCATGGGCGAAGAAGAGCTCAAACCCGAACTCGATGTCGAGGTCGGGGATGTGGTTCGCATCAACTCGGGTGTTTTCGAGAATTACACCGGTACCATTTCGGAAATCGATGTCGAAAAGGGCCGTGTCAAGGTTCTCGTCGAGGAAACCCCGATTGACCTTGGCTTTGATCAGGTGGAAACCATCTAAATCAAAGCGCTTGTAAATCCTTTTTGGGAGGTGAATATAAATGGCAAAGAAAGTTTCTAAGATTGTAAAACTTCAGGTTGTTGCAGGTAAGGCTAATCCGGCTCCTCCAGTAGGTCCCGCACTTGGTCAGGCTGGTGTCAACATCATGGGGTTCTGTAAGGAATTCAACGAAAGAACCAAGGATAAGGCTGGTCTGATCATTCCGGTTGAAATCACGGTTTTCGAAGATAGATCCTTCACTTTCATCACGAAGACTCCGCCGGCTGCTGTACTGCTGAAGAAGGCTGCCAAGATCGAAAAGGCTTCTGGTGAACCCAACAAGAACAAGGTAGCTAAGCTGCCCCGCGCTGAAGCAATGAAGATTGCAGAAAGCAAGATGGAAGACCTCAACGCTGCTGATATCGAGGCTGCTACTCGCATGATCGAGGGTACGGCTCGCAGCATGGGTATCGAAATCGTTGACTAATTTTTAGTTGGCTTTCGTCCCTGTGGGAGGCAATAACCGTTATTACCACGAGAGGAGAAAACTTACAATGGCTAAAGCTGGTAAGAAATATCAGGACGCTTGCAAGCTCGTTGAAGCTGGCAAGTTCTACACGGCTGCTGAAGCTATGGAACTCGTTAAAAAGACGGCTACGAAGAAGTTTGATGAAACCATCGAACTGCACGTACGTCTCGGCGTAGATCCGAAGTATGCTGATCAGCAGGTACGTGGCGCTATGGTACTGCCGCACGGCACTGGTAAATCCAAGCGCGTACTCGTTTTCGCTAAGGGCGAAAAGGTTAAGGAAGCAGAGGCTGCAGGTGCAGACTTCGTTGGTTCCGATGAAATCGTCCAGAAGATCCAGGGCGGCTGGCTCGACTTTGATGTCGCAGTAGCTACTCCGGACATGATGGGCACTGTCGGTCGTCTTGGTAAGGTTCTCGGCCCCCGCGGCCTCATGCCGAACCCGAAACTGGGTACGGTTACGATGGACCTCACGAAGGCAGTATCCGAGATTAAAGCAGGTAAAGTCGAATACCGTACCGATAAGGCCGGTAACGTGCATTGCCCGATCGGCAAGGCATCTTTCGACGCTGAGAAGCTCCAGCAGAACTTCCAGGCCCTGATTGATACACTGAACCGTGTTAAGCCGGCGGCTGCTAAAGGCCAGTACATGCGCTCCATTACGGTTAGCGCAACGATGGGCCCTGGCATCCCTGTGCAGCTCTAATTTAGAGTTCGGTCCAGACGAGGCTCCGGTCTCCACAACTGTATAACGATGGCTGTAGACAGCAGGTTTGATACTTATCATCTAACGACGATTTATTGTCGCCTGCCGAGGCCGGAGCAGATGAACTTTGAAAATTCTACCTCCGGCGGACGCAGCCGGAGGTTTTTTTACAGGCTTTAATAATCCATAACAGGCAGGAGGTGTAATTGGAAATGGCAAATATGACGAAGAAACAGGCTATCGTTGCTGAACTTAAGGATCAGCTGACGAACGCCAAAGGTGTTGTGCTCACGAGCTACCGTGGTCTGACGGTTGCTCAGGATACGCAGCTCCGTCGTGAACTTCGCGCCGCTGGTGTAACGTACCATGTTGTTAAAAACACGATGCTCCGCCTGGCAGCGAAAGAAGCAGGTATCGAAGGCTTCGATGCTCATCTCGAGGGCACTACGGCTTTCGCATTCTCCACGGAGGATGCTATTGCTCCGGCAAAAGTTATCTGCGGCTTCATCAAGAAGAACAAGCTTGATGAAAACGAAGTGCTGACTGTTAAAGTTGGTACGGTGGAAGGCAAGGTCATTGACGCTAACGAAGTCAAGGCTCTGGCTGAACTGCCGTCTCGCGAAGAACTCATCGCCAAGATGCTGGGCAGCATGAATGCTCCTATCAGCAATACGGTCAACGTACTGCAGGGTGTTATTCGCAACGCTGTTTATGTGCTTGACGCTGTTCGCGCTCAGAAGGAATCCGCATAATCTGCGAGTTCTATATAATTAATTAAGAATTAACAAGAAAGATTTTTGGAGGTATATTCAAATGACTAAAGAAGAAATCATGGAAGCCATTGAAAACATGACTGTCCTCGAGCTGTCTGAGCTCGTAAAAGCTATGGAAGAAAAGTTCGGCGTTAGCGCTGCTGCTCCGGTTGCAGTTGCTGCTGTTGGTGGCGCTGCTGCAGGTGCTGCTGAAGAAAAGAGCGAGTTCACGGTTATGCTCGCTTCCGCTGGCGACAAGAAGATCAACGTTATCAAAGCTGTTCGCGAAGCTACGGGTCTCGGCCTGAAGGAAGCTAAGGCTCTGGTTGATGGCGCTCCGGCTGCTGTTAAGGAAAACGTTGCTAAGGCTGAAGCTGAAGAACTCAAAGCTAAGCTCGAAGAAGCTGGCGCTACGGTTGAACTGAAGTAATTTCAGTTTGCTGAGATTAGCAATTTAAGGAAAGCTGTGAAGTTGTGGGCTGATGCCTGCGGCTTTGCAGCTTTTTCATTAATACAGGCATGCAATAAAAATTTGTTTTTGCGTAATTTTTTCTTGCATTAAACGACGGAAAATGTTATAATTTTCTAGTCGTGAGACAAATACGTTTTGTTATGAGTTGAAATGATATTTCAACCTCTGCTCCTGTGTGAGCAGGAGCCAAAGACCAGAGAGGGAGGTGATTTCGTGAGAAAGTACGAAGTCATTTTTATCGTGAAACCGATGGAAGAGGAAGCTACGAACGCTGTTATCAGCAAGTTCACTAAGCTCATCACCGAAAACGGCGGTACTATCGATAAAGAAGATCGTTGGGGCAAGAAGCGTCTTGCTTATGAGATCAAAGACTGCACTGAGGGTTTCTATGAACTGCTCTATGTTACCTGCGATCCCGCATGCGTAGCTGAGTGCGACCGTGTAATGAAGATTACGGACGGTATCCTCAAGCACATGATCGTGAAAAACGACGAAGAGTAATTTAGAAGTACGCCAATTTGGCGTCAGGGAGGATGTACCATGAATAAGGCAATACTGATTGGCCGTTTGACACGTGACCCGGAAGTGCGTTATACGCAGTCCGGCACGGCTGTATGCACCTTTACGCTGGCAGTGGATCGCCGCTTTGCCCGTAAGGATGCCAATGATGGTCAGCCCACAGCTGACTTTATTCCCATCGTTGTTTGGAGCAAGCTCGCTGAAGTTTGCGGCAACAACCTGGTGAAAGGCCGTCGTATTTCCGTAGAAGGCCGCATTCAGGTGAGAAGCTATGATGCACAGGATGGCACGAAGCGTTATGTGACAGAAATCATAGCCAATGAGGTGGAGTTCCTGGATTCCAGAGGCGCTGCTCCTCAGGCTGGCGGTTTCGGTGCTCCGGCACCGGCAGCTCCGCAGTCTGCGCCTGTTGATGGTTTTGGTCCGTCTATCCCTGACGAAGAAATCCCGTTTTAAGTTAGGAGGGAATTACTTTGATGAGACGTGACAGAGGCAGAAGACCTCGTAGAAAGGTCTGCTCTTTCTGCGTAGACAAGGTCGAGCATATCGACTATAAAGACGTTGCAAAACTGCGTCGCTTCATTACGGAGCGTGGCAAGATTTTACCGCGTCGTATCTCCGGCAACTGCGCTAAGCATCAGCGTCAGGTGACGGTTGCTATCAAACGCGCACGCAATATCGCATTGCTGCCGTTCACTGCTGAATAAGCAAATTGCAAGCCTTCCTTTCGGGGAAGGCTTTTTACGTTAGGAGAAAAAGATGCAGGAACGATTCGAATACCTTTTACGGATTCTTACCGATCCGAAACGGCTGAAATTGCGCCTGTTCATTGAAGGCAATGTTATTGGCGTGCTTACGGGCCTGACCATTGCAATGTTCCGTTATCTGTTGGAACTGTCGGAAAAGAATCTGCCCCGCTGGTATCATTATCTGGGGGAACATCAGGCTTATATCCCGCTATGGTTTGCGGCCTTATTGCTGATTGGCTATATCATCCATAGGATGCTGAAAGCTGATGGCATGATTTCCGGTTCCGGCATCCCGCAGATAAAAGGGATATTGCTGGGCAGGATGGATATGCACTGGGCAAGGGTGCTGGTGCTGAAATTCACAGGGGCTGTCATGGGCATTGGTGCTGGTATGTCACTGGGACGGGAAGGCCCCAGCGTGCAGCTCGGAGCTTGTCTGGGACAGGGGTTGGGCCGCCTTACCCATCGCAGTTATGAGGAAAATCATTATCTGCTGACGGCAGGTTCTGGTGCCGGTTTGGCGGCGGCCTTCAATGCACCATTGGCTGGAGCAATCTTCTGTCTGGAGGAGCTGACAAAGGATTTTTCGCCCTATGTGCTGATGGGGGCTATTGCGGCTACGGTTACAGCCACTACGGTAACGCAGTTCTTCTTCGGCATGGAGCCGGTATTCCATATGGGAGAGCTTCCTGTGGCCGCAACAGGCAATGTCTATCTGACCTTGATCCTGCTGGGCGCTTTTGTGGGCTTCTTAGGGCTGGGATTTAACCGGATGCTCGTAGTATCTCTGGATGGTTATGCAAAATCTCCCCTGAAAGCATGGCAGAAGCCGATGATTCCTTTGGCTGCAGCAGGTGTGCTGGGCTTTTGTCTGCCGGAAGTTCTGGGCGGTGGCAGCCCGTTGGTGGATGCACTGGTAGAGCATGAATATGTACTGGGCTTCCTGCTGCTGCTGTTCGCTGGCAAGTTTTTCTTTACCATGCTGTGCTTTGGCTCTGGTGTACCTGGCGGCATATTCCTGCCCATGCTGGTATTAGGGGCTTTGGGCGGGGCATTGTTTGCCAAACTGGCAGTGGCCTGTGGATTATTGGCACCTCAGTGGACGGTGAATTGCATTGTCTTTGGCATGGCGGCGTATTTTTCCGCCGTGGTCAAATCCCCGGTGACGGGGGCCATCCTGATCATGGAGATGACGGGCTCCTTCGAACATATGCTGTCGCTGATGCTGGTGTCCATGACCGCCTTCCTCGTGGCTGAGTGGGCAGGCAGTGAACCGGTCTATGATATGCTGCTGAACCGCAGCCTGCTCATAATGGATAAGGCTCGGGATTATATAAGGGGAAGCCGTTGAGGTTGGCAAACTGCTAAACATCTATATGCTAAGACGCCCGGTGGGCTGGTACGATTTCCTTCGCTTTGACAAAAATGCCAAACGCTGCGGAAAACATCACCAGCCCACCGGGCTTTAGTGCAGATCATATTGTGATTGGAAGGTTGCATGATGGAAAACATGCAGCTTTCTTTTTATTTATGTGCCTGGATACAATCCAGGAATTCCTGTCCGTATTTCTGGAGCTTCATTTCGCCGATACCTTTGACATCCAGCATTTCGTCCAAGGTGGCGGGCTGGACTTGGCACATATCCCGCAGGGTGGCGTCGGAGAAGACCATATAGGGAGGAATGTGCTCGCGGATGGCAATCTCCTTGCGCAGGTGGCGCAGGTGGTCGAAGAGTTCCGGGGTGGCTGGTTTTTTTTCCACTTCGGGTTTAGGCACGGCCTGATATACTTTTTCCTGTCCCTTGAGCACGGGATAGGCGGCGGGTTTAAGGGTGACTACGGGGAATTTGCTTTCCGTCAGTCCCAGATAGTCCGTGGCGATAAAGCGCTGGATCAGGAGCTTGATATCGGCCAGCGTCCGTTCCTTCATCAGGCCGAAGGTGGACAGCTTATCGAATTTCAGCTCTTTTACCCGCTTGTCGTTGGAGCCTTTTAGCACCTGAGCCACCAAGGTCAGACCGAAACGCTCGTGCATGCGGTAGACGCAGGAGAAGACCTTCTGGGCGTCGATGGTTACGTCTGTTTTCTCAAGGCCTGCCTTGCAGTTGCCGCAATTGCCGCAGGTCATATCGGCACTTGTATCACCGAAGTAGCTGATGATGAAATGCCGCAGGCATTCCGGCGTGTGACAGTAGTCCACCATCTTCTGCAAGGTGCCGAGGTTATGGGCCTTGCGTTCCTCGTTTTCTGTGGATACGTCAATGAGGTATTTCTGCGTCATGACATCCTGTGGGGAGTAGAGCAGGATGCAGGTGCCCGATTCGCCGTCACGACCTGCGCGGCCGGCTTCCTGATAGTAGGCTTCGATGTTCTTGGGCATATTGTAGTGGATGACGAAACGCACATTTGATTTGTCAATGCCCATGCCGAAGGCGTTGGTGGCCACGATGACCTGCACGTTGTCGTAGAGAAAATCGTCCTGCGCCTGATTGCGCTGCTTATCGGACAGGCCGGCATGATAGCGGCCTACGGAAAACTTCTTTTTCAAGAGATGTTCATAGAGACTGTCCACTTCCTTGCGGGTAGAGGCATAGATAATGCCGGCTTCATCACGGTGATTTTTGAGATAGTGCTCGATAAAGCGCTTTTTATCCTCGCCACGGCGCACTTCAAAATAGAGATTGGGGCGGTCAAAGCCCGTCACATGGACCTGGGGCTGGCGCAGGTGCAGGAGGTTTATGATATCTTCCTTGACTTCCGGTGTAGCCGTGGCGGTAAAGGCACTGACCAGCGGGCGGCGGGGGAGTCCTGCGATAAAGGGGGCAATCTGTCGGTAGCTGGGGCGGAAGTCGTGGCCCCATTGGGAGAGGCAATGGGCTTCGTCTACGGCAACCATGGAGATTTCCTGCCGCTCGATGACGTAACGGAAATAATCTGTGTCCAATCGTTCCGGTGCCACATAGACCAGTTTGAATCTTCCTTCAGCAATGGCCTGGAAGCGGGCGGTTGACTGGTCAAGTGTCAGCTGGCTGTTGATATAAGTCGCGGGAACACCCTGTTCGGCCAGGGCATCTACCTGGTCTTTCATCAGGGAAATCAACGGCGAGATGACGAGCGTTATCCCCGGGAAGACCAGAGATGGCAGCTGAAAGCAGATACTTTTTCCCGCCCCTGTAGGCATGATGGCTACCGTATCATGTCCGGAAAGCAGGCTTTCCACTACAGGTTTCTGGGCTGGACGGAAGTCCGGGTAGCCATAATATTTGCGCAGAAGGCTCTGCGCTTGGGTAAAGTATGGATTTTCCATCGAAAACACCTGATTCTAATCAAATTTTAATGAGATTTTCATACAATTACAACGTATCTATCTTATCATAGATTACATCATTTTGCGCCACTTAATTGCAAATTGTGTTAAAATAAGAAGATGTGAAAGGAAATACAAAATGAGGAGGAAGTCTTCATGAGATTAGAGAAGTGGATGAAAATGGGCGTGCCCCTGGTGGCACTCTTATTGACGATGCCATCCGTCCAGGCGGCGGATTTGAGCCTGCAGGATGCCATCAATATGGCTTTGGCCCAGAACACCGGACTGAAAATCACGCAAAAAGGCGAAGATACTGCGCAATACACTTTGGATGAGGCCAAAGGGAACAATGGCTTCAGTGCTTCTGTGACCGACAGCCTGGGAACCAGCAAATCCAAGGGGGCAAGCCGTACCGACAGCAATAGCATTGGTGTGTCGGGAAAATTGCCATTGTATTCTGGCGGCAGGAATCAGGCCAATATCAAGAAGGCGAAAATCGGCGTGGAATCAGCCAGCCTGACGACGCAGCGGGCGCAGGAAGATCTGAAGCTCAATGTCATCAAGGCTTATTATGATGCGTTGGAAGCGAAGAAAACAGTAGGTGTGCGTCAGGAAACTGTGGACAAGTACCAGGAGCATTATACCAACGTGAGCCAGCTTTACGGAGCAGGCTCCAAGGCTCGCATTGACGTCATCCGCTCGCAGGTGGAATTGAGCGATGCCAAGCAGAACCTCATCAAGGCGGAAAACAGCTATGAGGTGGAACTGGCCACCCTGCGCAATTACCTGAATATTGACCGCAGTGAGCCGCTGAACCTGACTTCGGATTTCAGTTATCTGGCCTTTGACAAAGATATGAGTGCCTGCCTTGAATATGCTTATGACAACCGCAAGGATCTGTTGATAGACAAGAACAAGCTGGCGCAACAGGAACATGCCATAAAAGCGGCCAAGTCTGGTTATCTGCCCAGCCTGAACCTGTCTATTGGCTTGAATGAGAATCAACAATTCAAGCCCAGACATGATAACGGGCATAGCACTTCGGCAACCGTGGGCATGAACTGGGATATCTTTGACAGCGGTGTTACCCGTGCGCAGGTCAAGGATGCGGAAAACAATCGGGATATTGCCAAGCTGAATTATCTCAAGGACAAGGAAGCGGTAGATCTGGACGTGCGGCAGGCTTATTACAGCATGCGGGAGGCTGAGAAGCGCTTGAATTCCACACAGGATGCCGTCCATCAGGCCGAGGAAGACGCTTTTATCGCCCGGGAAAAATACCGCGCCGGCGAAGGTTTGATGTTGGACATCATCGATGCCCAGGAGGCTCTGGCCAAGGCCAAGCTCAACTATATCAGTGCCCAGTATGACTATGCCCGCTATCAGGCGACTGTGGAGAACGCCATGGGCGTAGAACTGAAGGCTGAGGAAAAAGCGGCAGCTGCGGAGTTGCAGACGGATGCAGATGCTGCCCTGCAGGAATCGAAATTAGCAGCAAGAGCTGACACCACGGTGGATAATAGCCGTGATGTGGCGGCAGAACTGGCAGGAAATGAGGGAAATAAATGAAATTCGATTGGAAGGTGAAAACCGCCATTGTGGTGGTGCTGTTGGTTGCAGCAGGTATTGGTGGCTATCGATACTATCAGGGTCAGCAGGAGGTTAAGAAATTAGCGGCGGTGGAAACGACACCCGTCACCCGCATGACATTGAAATCCACGGTATCGGCTACGGGGACTATCCGTCCGGTGGATTCGGTAGAGGTCAGTTCCAAGGTGACTGCCCGCATAAAGGATGTGCTGGTCAAGGAAAATGACACCGTAACAGCGGGGCAGGTCGTGGCTACACTGGATGCGCAGGATTATGAGGAAAAGCGCAATCAGGCGCAGTATAAAGTTACTAATACCAAGGCTAAGTACGATCGTGTCAAATACCTTTACAGCATTGGCGCTGATACGCAGGAGGAACTGGAAGATGCCAAGATGAATTATGATACGGCGGTATCGTCGTTGGCAGAATCCCAGTCCAATATGAATGAAATGACCATTGTTGCCCCCATGTCCGGTGTAGTGGTAGGGGAACCGCAGACCCCCGGCACGATGGCCGTACAGGGCACCAGCAGTCCTACGGTCATCATGCGCATTGCGGACTTGTCCAGGAAACAGATCCTGGCCAAGGTGGATGAGACGGATATTGGTAATGTGAAGGTGGGTCAGACGGCGACTTTTACCGTGGACAGCTTCAATGGCAAGACTTTCACGGCACGGGTATCCAAGATTTCCCAGACAGACACCAGCAATACCTGGAACATCAATACGTCCTCTGGCAGTTCATCAAGCAGTTCGTCATCTGCGAGTGTTATTTATTACTATGTGACACTGGATGTGGATGATCCGGATAATGTCCTGTTGCCTTCTATGACGGCCAGAGTGGAAATCAACACGGCTGAGAAGAATGATGCATTGGTTGTGCCTTTGTCCACATTGAAAACAGATGCTAATGGTTCTTATGTGGTAATCAAGAATGCGGATGGCTCTCAGGAAAATCGTTATGTGTCTACCGGTATTTACAGTGATGAATATGTGGAGATATTGGAAGGCCTGAGTGAGGGCGAACAGGTGGTCAGTACCTATGTGGCCAAAGGGACAGCTGGCGCTAAAAAAAACAGCAACAATCGTGGCGGCCCACCACCAATGTAAGAAGGGCGGCAAAGAGACTATGACAAATCAGGAAAATCGCGTTGCCACCATTCAGCTCAAGGATATCAAAAAACTTTATAAAATCGGCGGAGAGACGGTGGCAGCTTTGGATGGTATCACCACCAATATCTATCAGGGGGAATTTGCCGCATTGATGGGCCCGTCTGGTTCGGGTAAATCTACGTTGATGAATATCTTAGGCTGTCTTGACCGTCCGACAATGGGATCCTATAAGCTGGATGGTCAGGAAGTGGCTGGTCTTAGTGATGATAAGTTGGCCATAACCCGCAATAAGAAAATTGGTTTTGTTTTTCAGAATTTCAATCTGCTTTCCCGTATTTCGGCATTAGAAAATGTGGCGTTGCCCTTGGTTTATTCAGGGGTAGGGCGCAAAGAGCGGCTGGAAAAAGCCATGCACTTCCTGGATGCGGTAGGTCTGGCTGACCGGGCAGAGCATCAGCCCAATGAACTTTCAGGTGGTCAACGGCAGCGTGTAGCCATTGCCCGGGCACTGGTCAATGATCCCCACATCATTATGGCAGATGAACCGACCGGTAATCTCGATACCAAATCCACCAAGGAAATCATGGAGATCTTCCAGAAGATGCACAGTATGGGGCGTACCATCATTCTTGTCACGCATGAGCCGGAAATCGCTGCCTGTGCCAGCCGCCAGCTGTTGGTGCGGGATGGCAAGATTACCCGGGATGAAGGAAAGGGCGTGGTGATGGATGTTATTTAGGGAAAGTTTCCAGATGGCATTGACTTCGCTCTATGCCAACAAAATGCGCAGTCTCCTGACCATGCTGGGCATCATCATTGGTGTCGGCGCGGTCATTGCGCTGGTGTCTGTAGGCATGGGCGTGCGCAGCAATGTCACGAATTCCATTGCCAGCCTTGGTTCCAATATGCTGATCATCTCGCCGGGGTCCTCCAATCGTGGCGGCGTCCGGGGGGCGGCAGGTTCCATGCGGACACTGAAATATGACGATGCCAAGGCGATCAAGGAGAAAATCAAGAATATCGATTATGTTTCTCCTACTGTGTCTTCATCTTATCAGGTAGTCTATGGCAATAATAACTGGAACACCAGTGTGCAGGGCGTGACGGCGGATTTCATGTCCATCCGCTCCCTGACCATCGGCTATGGTTCCTTTATCACGAATGATGATATGAACAAGCGCAATCGTGTGGCCGTTATCGGCACTACGGTAGCGGCGAATCTCTTTGCCAAGGATAATCCTGTAGGCAAGAATATCCGCATCAACAATCAGCCTTACAAGGTCATCGGTCTTTTGGAATCCAAGGGGCAGTCCTCAGTAGGGCAGGATCAGGATGATGTGATTTATATTCCGCTGACCACAGCACAGGAGCGTATGCTGGGCATAACCTATGTGCAGTCTATCAATGTTCAGGTGTCCAGTCAGGAGAAAATGGAACAGGTGCAGGAAGAGATTGAAACACTTCTGCGCTCCCGACATCATATTCCAACAGGCAAGGACAATGATTTCAATGTCCGCAACTTGACCAGTCTGATGGAAACGGTCAATCAGTCCACTTCCATGCTGACGCTGCTGTTAGGCGCGATAGCCGGTATTTCACTGGTGGTGGGGGGCATCGGCATCATGAACATCATGATGGTGTCTGTTACTGAGCGTACCCGGGAAATCGGAATACGAAAGGCACTGGGGGCTACCTTCATGAATATCATGACCCAGTTCCTGATTGAATCCATGGTTATCGGCATAATCGGTGGTATCATTGGTATCCTGATGGGCTGCATTGCCTCACAGCTGATAGCCAAGGTGGGAGACTTTACGACGGTGATTACCGTGACACCCATCGTTATATCCTTTTTGTTTGCCGTGGGCATTGGCCTGTTCTTTGGTATCTACCCGGCCAGAAAGGCAGCTAAATTAGATCCCATCGAAGCTCTTAGATATGAATAAGCACGAAAACCTCCTGTATAAGGAGGTTTTTTAGTGGGATTTTAATTTTTTTCAAAAAAGGTGTTGACATATGCACTAGACTCGTGTAATATAATACAAGTCGCTGACAGACACGGACACAAAACAGTGTAGCGAAGCCTTGATTGGTGAGGCACTGAAGAATCCGAAAAGCTTCAAAAAAGAATTTAAAAAAGTTCTTGACAAGCTGAACTGCTGGTGATAAGATAAGAGAGTCGCTTGAAGCGACAGGCACTTCTGAAGAGTGCGACAATGATTGTTCTTTGAAAACTAAACAATGCAAATAATCATGCAACATGATTAAAGCCAGATGTTAAAGAAACGTTTAAGTTTCTTATCAAAACATCGATTGGTATGAACAACATAGCAATCGGCAATTTCTTTAAATAGATAATTGAGAGCCTAATCGGCTTTTCATAAAATTACTTTTATGGAGAGTTTGATCCTGGCTCAGGACGAACGCTGGCGGCGTGCTTAACACATGCAAGTCGAACGAGACGGATTGAAAGCTTGCTTTTGAAAAGTCGAGTGGCAAACGGGTGAGTAACG
>NZ_FRBC01000044.1 GCF_900142515.1 Pseudoselenomonas ruminantium
GTCGCGTTCCAGCGTAAGCTGACCGATAGTTCTTAGCATCTGGTCATTCTTTTTCTTCAGGTCGTCCTCCTTCCTCTGAACGGCCTTACGCTCAGAGTCTGCTCCAAAGGCGAGATGGGCATTCTGTAGGAACTCCTGCTTCCATTTTCTGACCATGTTTGGATTCAGGCCGTTTTCAGAGCAGATTACATTGAATTCCTTGTCACCTTGAAGAATCGACAGGACGATCTTGGTCTTGAATTCAGCAGTGTACTTTTTTCTTGGCATGATGGCAACCTCCAATTTTCGTTACCTATACTATATCATGCACTCTTAAAATTTTCAGTACTGGTCTGAATTCATGGGCCCATTATAGTTGGTATTGATGCGGATAAGATGGAAAATCTGCGACAGATGTACCTTTCTCAGGATATTCCAAATGCTATGATGTATGATGCTCAGACCTCAATTTATGATATTGCCATGACAACGTATCATCCACTGATGCTGAAGGAGCACTTCCGCTGTGTACCGGAAATCATTGGTTACAGTAACTGGCTTTCGTATGATGGGAAAATACTGCCATTGAGATCGGCCAGCAGCAGCAATTTATTGCCTGCTGTAGTGAACTATCGTGTGGCAGATGGTATGCGCAGTGGAAAAAGTAAAATCAATGAACCGGAGGCAAAAGCTATCGTTGCTTTGATGAAGGCTTGTATAGAGCAGCCTGAGTATGATGGAAAGACCTTTGGCGTCATTTCCCTTTTGGGTGCAGATCAAGCCAGGTTAATCGAAAAACTCATTAGTCAGGATGAAGATATTGATGCCAGGGAAAGAGAAGAAAGACGTATCCTCTGTGGTGATTCCTCTAATTTTCAAGGCGATGAACGAGATGTTATCTTTTTAAGTATGGTAGATAGTCCAACAGATCCTGCGGCGCCACTGTCTCTTCAGGGATTTGGCGTTCAAGATTCCACTCGTAAGCGTTACAATGTAGCTGCTAGCCGTGCTAGAGATCAGCTTTGGGTAATCAATTCATTAGACCATAATGTGAATCTTAAAGCAGGAGACATTCGTAAAGGATTGATTGAATATGCGCTGGATCCCAATAATTTGGTAGTTCAGAAGGACGCTGTAACTTCGTTGGCAGATTCCGAGTTTGAAATCCAGGTTGTAATGGCTTTGAAAACTCGTGGATATCATATTGTACAGCAATGGGAAGTCGGCGCTTATCGAATTGATATGGTTGCTGTTTATGGTGATAAAAAGGTTGCCATTGAATGTGATGGAGACCGATATCATAGCTCTCCAGCTCAAGTTCGTAATGATATGGAACGGCAGACTATCTTGGAGCGTATTGGCTGGACATTTGTACGCATCCGTGGAAGTGAATATTTCAGACAGCCGGATAAGACGATAGAGCGTGTTGTGGTAGAGCTGGATTCTTTAGGCATACAACCTGAATCCATGGAGAGAGTATTCTCTGATGCTGAAAAAAGGACAGGGCTTTTGGAGCGGGTAAAGCATAGAGCCGTGCTTTTCTTACATCCGGAATTAGAAACGGAAAAAGATACTGCTATTAATGGTATGGAAAAAGACGCATCTATTGCAGAGAATAACGATGCACGTAAAGAAGCTACACTGATGATAAAGGCTGTCGAGCTAAATGACGTATCACCATATAAATCTGAGGAATCAACGCCAAAAGTATCCTATGATGATCAAAGTCAGGCTTCGGTCAGAATTGTTGCAGAGAAAAATAGTGAAGTATATGCTCAGACAAGCTTGTTCTCAAGTGTATCGGAACAGTATCCTGTAAGCTTGCAAGACGCAGCTAAGTTGTTAATAAGCTACAAGTATCAAGTAATTGATAAGAGTCATGATATGAATGTGTTGTGGGTAATAACAACAAAAGATGCAGATGCTGATTTAGCAAAGATTTTAGGCGAACAGTACACCATTACATGGAATAAACGTGGGATGATACAGACGGATAATAAATCTTTTTTTAGTATAAGGAGCAAATAACTATGCCAAAAGAGAAAAGTGAATTGAAATTTGAAATAGCAAACGAATTAGGCATTATTTCGGAGGGAACAAAAGGTTGGAGATTTGAATTTAATCGAGTGATTTGGAATGGAAGAGATCCCAAGTATGATATCCGTAATTGGGGGCCTAATCATGAGAAATTGGGCAAGGGAGTAACTTTATCGGAAGAAGAACTAAGGAAACTAAAAGAGCTTATCGATAACGAAATACTTTTATTGGATGAAGAATAAAATATCCTGAATATAGGGAAAACCTTGCTTTAACGGTAAGCCAATATGATGTTTGTCTAGTGGGAAAAAGATATTTTGCATACTTTTTCCCACATAATGGGTATGACACAGTCCAAAGAGGAATCACCTGTTATGACAAAGGAGCGAACTTATGGGGCAAGGGGCTGAGGGAGAGTATGCGTAGGATAATCCAGCGGTGGCTATAGCTTACAATGAACTGCCAGTTTCAATCTTTGGGAAGGGGGGAGGGGCTGAATGAATATGCATGAAATATGTGCATTGCCTTTTGTCGTAGGTGAGGCAGGTATTTAGACGGTGAAGATTGAATTATACAATCGAGAGATGAAATTCAAAAGTGTACAAGAGGATAGGAGTGTGGTGGATATGGTGGATTTGTTTCGCATGAGCGCAAAAAAGGCTTTACCGCTGGTATGTATGCTATGTTTTACGGCCTCCACAACGATGGCAGAAGAAAAGGTGATTCCCTATCCGGCTGGGCTTGATACGGTTACAGAAGGTGCTTCATCTGCTCCAGCGGAAATCAATCATAAGGATTCACCGTATTTTACAGACCTGGATTTCTACGACATGGAAAGTATCCCGGGACGCCGTATTGTACTTTCCCACTATAAGACCTATCAACAGGCAAGAGAGTATACCTGTGGCCCTGCCGCTGCCTTGACCGTGCTTTATTGGTATGGAAACAAGGATTATGATGAAATGAGCCTGGCAAAGGCCATGAAAACCCAGGGGTATCCGATTGGTACCGGGCTTAAAAATATGGTTGAATTCTTTAAATCAATCGGCTGGGAGGTGCGCAGCAGCCTGAACAGCGATAAACTTAGCCGCTATGAGGATTTCCGTACCTTTATCCTGGAATCGCTGGCTCATGGGAAACCGGTACTGGTGGAAAATATAGAGTGGGGCGGTCATTGGCGGACTATTATTGGCTATGACAACATGGGAACGAAGTCAATGCTGGATGATATGCTTATTTTTGCAGATCCTTACGATACTTGTGACCATAAACAGGACGGATATACCGCTGGCAATGCTACAAAATTCTACTCCATGTGGTTTGATCATTCCATGCTGCCTAAGAAGGAGCGCTATCAACCTTGGATTATAGCTTATCCGAAGGACGCTGATACTGTAGGAAAATAGGGGGATTGATTATGAATAAGATGAAAAGAATATGGTTCTATGTATTCCTGGTTTGCCTGTTGATTGTGCCCAATTATACTGTCGCATCTACGGGGGCAACGAATACGGATGGTGGTATGTATGTTGTCAACTGTGAAAGCTGGATAAGCCTTCGGGCATATGCATCTACAGATGCTCCCGTCATCGCGAAGATACCACTTGGAGATATGGTGAATATTATTGATGACAATGATCCCTGCTATCAAAAGATGATATTTGCCCATGTCCGCTATCATGGGAATACGGGTTATGCATTATACAGCTATCTGACTCCTCATTGCATGTTATACCGTGTGGCCAACTGTAACGAGTGGATAAACCTGCGTTCAGCACCGTCCGCGGATGCAGCGGTGATTACCCGTATTCCGCTAGGGGAATACGTTCGCTTTGTCAAAGCAGGCAGCAACGGGTACTACTATGTTTACTACAAAGGAAATCTGGGTTATGCACTGGCTGAGTATCTTTCATAAGTCGTGAAACTGGTGGTTTCCTTAGCGTGCAATATACAGCTAGAGGCGTAGTGAAATACTAATAGCAAAAATAAAGCCATCAATAAGGCAGATATCTCAATCTGTGCTTATTGATGGCTTTTGCTATCTGATAACGGTTAATCTTACTGTTCTACTTCAGCATCGTCTGCGGTATATTCCTCCAGGGAGTTTTCCCGCACCTGGATGCAGATGAAGCTGATGCCTTCATTGGCAGCTGCCGAGAATTGACGCCGCGCAGCTGGGGCAATGCGCAGCCAATCGCCAGCTGCGAGTTCTACGGTCTGCCCGTCAATCACAGCTGTGCCCTTACCGGCCGTGACGAAGTAAATCTCCTCGTTTTTCTTGTGGTAGTGCACAAAAGGAACACCAGCACCAGCGGGCAGGTTGTTGACGCTGATCTCTGCCCCCGTCAGGTTCAATTTGTCATGCAGTTCAGTTCTTGCATCGCTTGCCACAGTGATTTTGTTAAAATTTGCCATTTGATTTTCCTCCTAAAATTATGCTAATCACAACGTTGTGAGAGCGTTGATTATTATGTCATGTTTGCAGGCGGCGTGATGAGGTATCGTCAGTTATTATGCTTTAACCACGCTAATGCGTTCGCCGATATGGCTTCCCTTGGTGGCTTCGTCAATCATGGCGATGGCGTAGTCGGCGTAGCTGATTACGCTTTCCCCGGCAGGGTTCAGGGTCAGTTCCTCGCTGCCAAGGATATATTTGCCAGTACGCTCGCCCTCGGCCTGGAAATCGCAAGCGGGACTGATATACGTCCACTTCACATCTTTGCGTTCACGCAATTCGCCAAGAGCCTAGTGGCAAGGGGCTTGAACATATCCGGGAAATTGGGGGCATCGGAAACACAGACGGTATGTTCTTTGTTCACATACAGGCTTCCGGCACCGCCAACTATCAAAAGGCGGGTGTCCGTGCTGCTCAGAATGTCGCAAAGGTGCTTCAGGGACTTGCTGTGCAGGGGGAGTGCTTCTTCAGCCCAGGCACCAAAGGCGTCAACTACCACATCAAAGCCCTTGAGGTCTTCTATCGTTAGGTCGAACAGGTCTTTGGAAATTGTCTTGGTGGCAACGGACTTGTTTTCACCGCGAACTACAGCCGTAACATCAAGACCACGGTCTACGGCCTCCTTGACGATGAGTTTGCCGGACTTACCATTTGCACAAACAACAGCGATATTCATTTTGCATTCCTCCATTAAATTTGAGTTGTAATAATCTTACTTACAATGGGATAATAACACCGTTGGGATGTAATGTCAATAGTTACAACAAAAGTTTTTTTATATTTTTAAGAGGCTTTTGTAGACTGCCAAGTCCTCATCCTTGAACACGTTGAAGATAACCTTCAAATCGCTGCCGGAAGAGGCAAGCCAGTGGCTGACAGTATTCAGGGCGATTTGTGCTGCTTCCTCGCGGGGATAGTGGAATTCACCTGTGGAGATACAGCAGAAGGCAATGCTTTTGAGTTGGTGCTGGGCAGCAAGTTTCAGACAGGAACGATAGCAGGAGGCCAGAAGCTCGGCTTCTGCTACGTTGGGCTGGCGGTTAGCTGGGATGATGGGGCCTACGGTATGAAGGACAAATTTGCTGGGCAGGTTATAGGCGGGAGTAATTTTTGCCTGACCTGTAGGTTCAGGCTGCCCCTGCTGTTCCATCAGTTGGGCACAAGCTTCTCGCAGCTGCAAGCCCGCTGCCGAGTGGATGGCGTTGTCGATGCAGCCATGGCAGGGAGCAAAACACCCCAGCATGGCACTGTTGGCCGCATTGACGATGCCGTCTGCGGCCAAACGGGTAATATCGCCCTGCCAGAGAATCAGATTATGGGCTGGTGCACCTTGGGGCGTGATATCTTTGGAAGTTTCATCTGCTATGTTGGGCAGTTCATTAGGCTTTACCACACCTTTGATAGTTGCTTCCTGTTGCAACAGGATGTCCTGTTCTCGCAGAAAGTCAGCGGTTATGGGACCGGGGGGCCGCAGGTTCATCAGGGAACGCAGCAACCGTCTTTGGGTGTGAATTTCGTCTGGAAAAGTTGCGGCATCTGCCTTATACTGGGGCATTTCCTCCAGTAGTATCGTATTGAGGTATTGGATTCTTTCTAAGGTATTCATGGCGTTTCCCTTCTTTCGCGTAGGAGTTCATGCAGGACAGAGGCAATATCATCATCCATGAGAATGCTTTGTCTCTTGATTTCATGGGGAGAGCCAGCCTCCCCTTTATTGAGGCAGATGTATGTGGCCTGAGGATTGGCCGCCGTCATTTTCCAGAAAGGGAATTTAATGATGCCGGGAGTGTTCATGCCCACGCCCAGCTCCAGATAAAGGATGGAGCCTGTCTGATGCTTGCTCAGGAAATCATGGTAACGTGCGGCAGCAGCGTGCCAGCCCTCATCTTCCACAAATGAAGCATCTGCCCGCAGGTTCATTTCCATTTCCTCCCCGCATACGGGGCAATGGGGCACAAGCTCCGTGGGGATTTTCATATTCCGCTGTTCCTTTATCATGCGGCGGACGGTGTCCTCATTGTCATAGGTTTGGTGATGGCAAGGTGTCTGGCACTGCCAGAGGCCGTAGTCTCCCTGGGTATAGAACAGCCGCTGCTTGTCGAAGCCGTTGTTCTGGAAAAGATGGTCTACGTTGGTGGTCAGGACAAAGTAGTCCTTGCCCTGCAGCAGCTGCAGCAAGGCTTTATGCACCGGACTTTCCGGCTGGTCATAGCGGTTGTAGTAGATATGACGGCTCCAATAGGCCCATTTTTCTTCTGGAGTTGGAAAGGGATAGAACCCCGCTGAATACATATCCCCGAAATGGTATTTCCCGATAAAGTCGGCAAAGTGCTGGTGGAATCGTTTGCCGCTGTAGGTGTAACCGGCAGCAGTGCTGAAGCCGGAACCGGCACCTACGAGAATGGCTTCGGCATTTTCTATGGCTGTTTTCAGCCTTATGATAGCAGCAGACATACGCTCATCTCCTTGATTTTGTTGACCTTTTAAAATGGATGTAATATAATATGTTACAACGATTATATACAATGACTGTTGTAATGTCAATAGATACAACGACTTTTAGGAGGATTTTTCATGCAGTTTTCGTTTCGTCTGCCGATAGCGACACATATATTGCTTTGTATCGAGCGGTTCAAGGATGAGTACAAGACCACTTCCACCTTTTTGGCCAGCAGTGTCAATGTGAACCCGGTCATTATTCGGAAAACATTGGGCCAGCTCAAAGCCGCTGGCCTGGTGGATGTGGCAGCAGGTGTCGGTGGGGCAAAACTCACAAAAAGCCCGCAAGACATCACGTTGTGGGATGTCTTCCAGGCTGTGGAAGAGGACGAGGATCTATTTCATTTTCAGGAGAATCCCAATCCAAAGTGCCCGGTGGGCAGGAATATCCATGGAGTGCTAGGGGATAGGCTCGAAGAGGTCAGACAGCACATGTTGGCCGATTTCAAGAAAGTTACCATTGCCGATTTATTGGCGTCTATCGAGGCGAAAGAAGCGGCAGAGTGAGAAATTATGCATGACATCTGGAATCCATGGCATGGCTGCAGGAAAATCAGTCCTGGCTGTGCCAATTGCTATATGTATACGCTGGATAAGCAAAGAGGGAAGGACGGTTCCGTCATTTATCGCACGGACAATTTTGCCTACCCTTTGCAGAAAGACCGCTATGGCAGCTATAAGGTAAAGAGCGGCGAACTTATCCGGGTTTGCATGACTTCGGATTTTTTTCTGGAAGAGGCGGACAAATGGCGGGACGAGGCCTGGGAAATCATGCGGCAGAGGTCGGATGTCATTTTCTATCTGCTGACCAAGAGACCGGAACGGGTGGCGGACTGTCTGCCCCGGGACTTTGGCAGCGGCTGGGAAAATATCTGGTTCAATGTCACCTGTGAGAATCAGCAAATGGCCGATAGAAGGCTGCCGCTGCTCAGGGATTTGCCCTTCAAGCACAAAGGCGTGATGTGTGCTCCCTTGATTGGTGGCGTAAGCCTGAAGCCATATCTGGAGGAGGGCTTTATCGAGCAGGTTATCTGCGGCGGCGAGAACTATGAAGGGTCACGGCCTTGCAACTTTGATTGGGTGCTAGCTTTGCATGAAGAGTGCCAGGAAGCCAATGTATCCTTTTCCTTCATTGAAATCGGCTCAGATTTTATTAAAGACGGCAAGCATTATCGCTTGTATAGCAAGCAGAAACAGGCGGAGCAGGCCTTTAAGGCTGGGCTGAATTTCAGGGGCAAGCCCATGCATTTTGACCTGCGATATGCCATTGGCATTCCGGTGACAGCAGAGGATTGCTATCGAGCAGCCTATGACGGTCCGCATTGCCATGCCTGCGGCAGCAGATTGATATGCAATGGATGCAGCCATTGCGGCAAGTGCGGGAATTAACTGTACAAGTAGAAGAAGCAGAATAGGAGCAAAATAAATGATTACCATATCGGAATTAAAGACAGGCGTTATCTTTGGTGACAATAACACCTGCGAATATGTTTATATGCCCGCCAGTGAAATCGGCGTGGAAGATCCCCTGTGCGTTTACGAAAACAATGGGCAGCGGTCTGATGTAGACTTATCGGAAGCCCTGCGGCTCATTCGGGTGCGGGCCTTGCGGCAGGTAAAGCATCCGGTTTTGGGAAGCAGTTCCTGCTGATGCGGTGCGAAAGGGAAATTGATGAGAATATATTACAAAAAAGCATAGAAATACATTACATATAAGTATTGGTAATGTACGAGCATAGCCATTATAATGAAATCAGTTAAGGAAAGAGGCCGTGTAGAGCGATAGAAAGGAAATGGCTATGAAAATACTTATGGGCAAAAAGCAGAAGATGCTGCTGGCGGCGGTTATGGCTGGGATGATGTCCTTTGGCCTTATGGGAGACGGCGCAGAGGCGGCAGACAAAGGAGCGGCAGGCATGAAGAGTGCAGAGGTCAAAAGCGACAGAATGATCAAGGTCGAAAAATTGCAGCTCACCCAGGAGTGGGACAAGGTATTCCCCAAGAGCGACAAAGTTGAACATCGCAAGGTGACTTTCGTGAACCGTTATGGCATTACGCTGGCGGCGGATATGTATGTGCCCCGGAATCGCAAAGGCAAGCTGCCTGCTATCGCGGTCAGCGGTCCCTTTGGTGCTGTCAAGGAGCAGTCTTCTGGCCTTTATGCTCAGGAAATGGCCGAGCGGGGGTATCTCACCATTGCCTTTGACCCGTCATTTACCGGGGAAAGCGGCGGCCAGCCCCGCTATGTGGCTTCGCCGGACATCAACACCGAAGATTTTTCAGCGGCGGTGGATTTCCTCTCTACCCAGGAGAATGTGGATAAAGACCGCATCGGCATCATCGGTATCTGCGGCTGGGGCGGCATGGCTATCAATGCTGCGGCCAATGATACCCGCATCAAGGCCACGGTGGCTTCCACTATGTACGATATGAGCCGGGTGATGGCCAATGGCTATTTCGATAAGGATAAGGACGAAGCGGCCTTGAAAAAGGAACGCTATGCCAATCGTGAAGCCCTGAATGCCCAGCGTACAGAGGATTATAAAAACGGTTTCTACAAGAATGCTGGCGGCGTGCCGGATGTTTTGCCCGATGATGCTCCCTGGTTTGTGAAGGATTACTACACCTATTACAAGACGGAGCGCGGCTACCATCCCCGTTCCCTGAACTCCAATGGCGGCTGGAACCAGACTACAGCACTTTCGTTCATGAATATGCCGATTCTTTCCTATGCAGATGAAATCAAGAGTGCCGTAATGGTGCTTCATGGGGAGAAGGCTCATTCCCGCTATTTTGGTGAGGATGCTTTCAAGAAACTGAAGGGGGACAACAAGGAACTGGTAATCGTCCCCGGTGCATCCCATATCGATCTTTACGATAACAAAGCCAAAATCCCCTTTGACAAGTTAGCAGCCTTCTTTCAGGCTAACTTGAAATAATCCCCAATTTCCCCATGACAAAAACTTCCCCAAAAGGAATCCCCCTGCAAAGATTTAGGTTTGCGGGGGGATATTTTGCGTCAGAGGGTAAATCTTTCCTGCAGTGCCGCCAGGAATGCTTGGGAGGCTTTGGAAAAGACGGCATTTTTCTTCCAGGCGATTGAGGGCTCGGCAAAAATGGCAGGCTCCAGAGGGCGTGTGCAGAGATTGGTGCCCGTGGTGTTGATGAGTTCATCAAAGGAGATGGCGTAGCCCATGCCCTCTTTGACCATCAGGGTGGCATTGTAGAGCAGGGTGTAGGAACCGGCGATGTTTAGTTCGGCCAGAGGCTTTTGCAGCCAATTCAGCAGTTCATCGCCATGGGTACTGGCCGAAAGAGTCTGCCGGGAGAAAAGCAAAGGGCGGTGCCATAAATCCTCTGACCGGATGGTATCTTGTTGCGCCAGTTCATCATCTGCGCGCAAGAACAGCACCCAGCGGTCGCGGACAGGCAGGGGCAGTTCCTGATATTTAGCCGGGTCCAGCTTGCCGTAGACAAAGGCAAAGTCAATCAGGCCGCGGTCAAGTCGTGTCATGGTGGTGCTGCCGTCACCGGTAACGATATGAAAACGCAGGCCGGGATGTTTTTGGCGCAAACGCTGGGCTACTTCCATGATCTGTCCGAAATGTATGGATTCTCCGGCCCCAATACGGATATCGCCGCTGATTTCTGCATTGCGCAATAGTTCTCCGGTGGTCTTGTCCACCAGCGAAAGGATTTCCTCTGCCCGGCGGCGCAGCAGCTGCCCGTCTTCCGTAAGCAGGATGCGCCGTGGCTCACGGACCAGCAGCTGTTTGCCAAACTCGTCTTCCAAATCTTTTAGCTGACGGGATAACGTAGGCTGGGACAGATGCAGCTTTTCCGCTGCCCGGGAAAAGCTCTCTTCCTGTGCCACGGTGAGAAAGTATTTGAGAACCCGCAGTTCCATGATATTCAACTCCTTGGTCTGAATTTGACTCTATAATACTATGAAAATCTATTACTGTAAAGCATAGGTAATGATTATGTATAAGTATTGGTATTGCATATGTGGAGAATTTATAATGGGATTGAAAGGACGTGAACTTATGGAGAAGGAAAAAGGGATAAACAAACAGCTGCTTCTGCTTATCATGGCCACTGGTGTTTTTAGTATCCTGAATACGGAAATGGGCTTTATCGGCATTCTGCCTTATATTGCCGAAAACTATCAGGTGACGGTGGTGCAGGCAGGCTGGCTCATCAGTCTCTTTGCGCTGGGAGTGGCCGTGGCGGGGCCAACGATGCCGCTACTTATGTCCCGCTTTAATCGCAAGTGGGTTATGGTCTTTATTTTGGGTCTGTTTACCGTTTGCAGTACGATTGCTGTCTTTGCCGAAAATTTCTATGTGCTTTTGGCCGTGCGGGTGCTGCCGGCGTTCTTCCATCCGGTTTACTGCGCTATGGCCTTTACGGTGGCGGCAGGGCTGGCAAAGACCGGTGAAGAGCCAAAGATGATTGCAAAAATCAATATGGGCGTAGCCGCCGGTATGGTGGCGGGGGTGCCCATCAGCAATTTTTTGGCGGAGCAGTTCAGTCTGGCGTTCTCGATGGCGTTTTTTGCTCTGGCCACCTGGCTGGTCATGTTGGCCACGTTATATTTTATGCCTTCGATGCCGGTCAAGGAACAGCTGGGCTATGGCGAGCAGCTTGCCGTGCTGAAAAAGCCCATGGTCTGGGCATCGATTGCGGCGGTGATTTTCCTTAATGGTTCGATTTTCGGTGTATTCAATTATCTGGCGGAGTATCTGGGTGTGGTTTCCGGTATTGCACCTTCCTTGATCAGTATATTGCTGTTAGTCTATGGTCTCTGCAATGTTGGCGGCAGTATGCTGGCGGGAAATCTGCTGACCGTGCGGCCGTTGATGGTGGTCAAAATCTTTCCGCTGGCGGTTGCGGTAATCTATATTGCCCTGCTGGGCGGTGGCAGCATTTGGCCGGTAATGGGACTTATAGTGGTACTCTGGGGAATCCTGGGGGGCATCAATGCCAATATCAATCAGTATTGGATTGCCAGTGCCGCCCCGGAAGCCCCGGACTTTGCCAATGGTCTCTTTCTGACGGCGGCCAATATGGGCTGCATGCTGGGGACAACGGTCAGCGGTCAGTTCATTGATGCCTGGGGGACGCAATATGTGGTGCTGGGCGGTTTGTTGTTCTGCCTGCTGGCGGCCTTGACGGTTTGGGTGCAGTGTTATCGTCAGCGCAGCAATCCGCAGCTGATGGTTCAGACTGAGCAGTAATAGATGATATTTTGTATGCTCTATAAGCATAGTGATGTATTTTTTATAAGTATTGGTAATTCAAAAACATAATCGCTATAATGAAATCAAGCTAAATGTTAAAAGATGTAAGTGATGTAAAGGAGAGAAACGAAATGATGAAGAAAATTGGCAAAAACAAGAAGATGGTTTTGGCAGCTTTGGTGGCAGGTGTGATGTCCTTTGGGATTATGGGGAGTGATGTGACGATGGCAGCAACACCGGCTAAAGCACTGGCAACAGCTTCGCAGATGCAGCGTTCTTCGATCAGCGAGCTGGACAATGACACCCGCGTATTCAAGATTGACAAGTCAATCGAAGCCAAGAATGTGAAGTTTGAAAACCGCTTTGGCTTTGAAGTGGCCGGCCATATGTATCTGCCCAAGGATTTTGATGCCAGCAGGAAATATAAGGCGGTCGTGATTACGGGACCATTTGGCGCGGTGAAGGAGCAGTCCTCCGGACTTTATGCACAGGAATTTGCCAAGCATGGTTATGTGGCCGTAGCCTTTGATCCTTCCACCACAGGTGAGAGCAGTGGCAGCCGCCGCAATATGGGCTCCCCGGAAATCTTCACGGAAGACTACCATGCCGCTGTGGATTTCGTTTCCAATCTGCAATTCGTGAACCCGGATCAGGTGGGGGCCATGGGCATCTGTGGTTTGTCCGGCATGGCCATCACTGCCGCTGGCAGCGACAGCCGCATCAAGGCCGTAGCAACCTCAGCTATGTATGATATGAGTGAAAGCATCAGCGACCATTATAATGGTGCTTACTACACGCCGGAACAGCGGGAGATCGTGAAACAGCATCTGGCTAAGATGCGTAATGAAGAGGCCAGAACGGGCAAGGCCATCCGTGGTGCACATGAATTGGGCGTAGATTCCAAGGGCAATGTGGAAACCTTTGATACCATGTTCCCGGATAAACTGCCTGCGGATGCCAGCCCTGTCATCAAGGATTTCTTTGGCTACTATGTAGGCCGTGCCTTCCATCCGCGCGCCATCAACTCCAATAAGCTGGCCTGGGATTCGGTAACCCCGTATGGCTTCTTTGACTTCAAGCTTATGAGCAATATTGATGAGTTGGGTAAGACGCCGGTCATGCTGATTACCGGGGACAAGGCGCATTCCAAGTATTTCTCCGACAATGTCTATGCCGCCATCAAAGGGGAGAAGGAAGAAATCGTCGTTCCTGGTGCTACCCATGTAGACCTTTATGACCAGATGGATAAGATTCCGTTTGACAAGCTGTTTGCCTTCTTTGATAAGAACCTGAAGTAAAAAGCAAGAAATGCCGCCCTGCGAAATCGTGCAAGAATTTGCTGGGCGGCATTTGTATTATATGGCTTGACTATGAGTATACTCCAAGTGATAGAGTAAAAGAGGATAATGTGTATGGAGGAGAGAATATGAGCAAGAAAGTAGTGATCATTTCCACGAGCCTGAGAAAGAACAGCAATTCTGAGGCATTGGCCAAGGCTTTTGCTGAAGGTGCCAGGGAGGCAGGACACGAGGTGGAGCAGATTACCCTGCGGGATAAGACTATAAATTTCTGCAAAGGCTGTCTGGCCTGCCAAAAGACCATGCAGTGTGTGATAAACGACGATGCCAATGCAATCACGGCTAAAATCGGTCAGGCGGATGTGGTCGTTCTGGCAACGCCGGTCTATTA